>PKCK01000051.1 GCA_002862085.1 Planctomycetota bacterium
CGCCACGGCGACGCCGACTGCGCCGGGCTGCTCTCCGAGGTCCTCGAGGACGCAGAGGCCGACGAAGCCGAGAGCCTGCGCTGGGCCACGGTCGCGGCCGAGGCGGGGGACTCCGCGGCCATGGTGACGCTCGGCTATCGCCACCGCTTCGGCGAGGGCGTCCCGCGCGACTTCAAGGCGATGCTGCGCTGGTACCGCCGCGCCGCCGAGCAGGAGGACCCGACCGCGATCGCGAACCTGGCGATCTGCTATCAGAACGGCGAGGGCGTGAAGCAAGATCCTGCGCGCGCCCACGAGCTGCGATCCCGCGCGGCGGGCCTCGGCCACCGGGGCTCGATCGTCTGGCTGGCCTTCGCCCTCATCGACGGCACCGGCTGCGAGCCCGATCCCGAGGGCGGGCGAGCGCGGCTCGAAGAGCTCGCTGCCGACGACCCCGAGGTCGCTCACGACCTCGCGGACCGCTTGATCGACGGGCCCGGCCTGCCTCGCGACGTGGAGGCTGGCCTGGGCTGGATGCGTGCGGCCGCCGATCGCGGCCATCCGCCGGCGCTGACCTACCTCGGCGTGCTCCACTGGTACGGCCGCCACGTCGAGGCCGACCGCGAGCGCGCCATCGAGCTCTACGAGCAGGCCGCCGGCCAGGGCGACGCCTACGCCGTCGCCAACCTCGGCTTCGCGGCCATGGACGGCGAGGGCGTCCCCCACGATCCGACGCGGGGGCGGAGGCTCCTCGAGGAGGCCGCGGCCCAGGGCAACGCCCACGCCGCGAAGTGGCTCGCCACCCAGCTCCTCGAGGGATCCTCGGAGCTGCCGCGGGACGAGGAGGCCGCCGTGCGCCTGCTCGAGGCCTGTTCGGAGGAGGAGGAGGACGGCGACGTGCTGTTCCTGCTCGCCGAGCTGGTCCGCGACGGCCGCGGCGTCCCGCGCGATCCGCAGCGCGCCCTCGAGCTCTTCGAGCTGGCCTCGATCCAGGGACGAGACACCCGGGTCGAGTGCGCGGTGCTGCGCCGCGAGCTGCGCTGAGGTGCGCCTCGTTTTGCAGTATCGATCCGATCCTGCGTGCCTCCGGTCCCAGGAGACGACAATTGATCTGCGGGGTAGCGCTCGTCAACGGCCGACACTGTCCATGTGCTGTCGCGGCCAGTCCGCCCCAGCCCCCCTGAACGCACCCCCGATCGCCGCGGAGGAGTGACACCCCCATGATTCATCCGGTCATTCTCGCCGGTGGTTCCGGAACGCGACTCTGGCCCGTCTCCAGGAAGAGCTACCCCAAGCAGTTCTCGACGCTGATCGAGGGCGGCACTCTCTTCCAGCGTGCGGTCCGCCGCGTCACCGGCCCGGGCTTCGCCGCGCCGATCATCGTCACGAGCGACGACTTCCGCTTCATCGTGCCGGACCAGCTCGCGGCCATCGGCGTCGACGACGCGCGCGTCCTCGTCGAGCCGATGCCGCGCAACACCTGCCCGGCGATCCTCGCGGCAGCCCATCTCGTCGGTACCTCCGACGATCCCGAGGCGCAGCTCCTCGTCTGTCCGTCGGACCAGCTGATCGCCGACGACACCGCGTTCAAGCACGCCGTCGGCGCTGCCTCCGAGGCCGCCGCGCGCGGCCGGATCGTGACCTTCGGCGTCCAGCCCGACCGCGTCGAGACCGGTTACGGCTACCTGGAGCCCGTGGACTCCGCCGATCTCTCGGCGGGCGGCGCCCACGACCTCGAGCGCTACATCGAGAAGCCCCCTGCGGAGGTCGCCGAGCGCCTCGCTGCGAGCGGCAGACACCTCTGGAGCGCGGGGATCTTCCAGTTCCGCGTCGCCGACCTGCTCACCGTCGTCGAGGCCCTCGCGCCCCAGATGAGCAGCACCGTGGCGGCGGCGGTGAAGGGCGCCGTGCGCGACCTCGGCTTCTCGCGCCTCGGTCGAGAGGCCTTCGCGGCGGCGGACGACATCTCCATCGACTACGCGATCATGGAGCGCGCCGACAACCTGTCGGTGGTTCAGCTCACCTCGCCATGGTCGGACCTCGGCGCCTGGGACGCCGTCTGGCGCGAGGGTGAACGCGACGAGCACGGCGTGGCCACGCACGGCGCCGTGCGGACCTACGACTGCAAGAATTCGCTCATCCGCTCCGAGTCGGACGAGCTCCAGGTGGTGGCGATCGGCGTCGAGGACGTGGCCGTCGTGGCCATGCGCGATGCCGTCCTCGTGACCGCGATGGACCGCACCCAGGACGTCAAGATCGCCGTGGACGATCTGAAGGGCGAGAGCGTCGACCAGGCGACCTCCTTCCCGCGCTGCCACCGCCCCTGGGGCTGGTACGAGACCCTGTCCGTCGGCGGCCGCTTCCAGGTCAAACGCATCATGGTGCGTCCCGGAGCGAAGCTCTCGCTGCAGTCCCACTTCCACCGCGCCGAGCACTGGGTCGTGGTCCAGGGCTCCGCGTCGGTCACGGTGGGGGACGACGTGAGCCTCCTGAGCGAGAACGAGTCGATCTACGTTCCCCTCGGCGCGGTCCATCGCCTCGAGAACCCGGGCAAGGTCGACCTGCACCTGATCGAGGTGCAGAGCGGTTCGTACCTCGGTGAGGACGACATCGTCCGCTACGAGGACCTCTACTCACGCGAGGACGTGGGCTGAGGGTCAGCGCTCGCCGCCGGTCGAATCCGGTGGCGGGCTGCCTCGGTGCGCCGGGGCTCTGGGGGAGTCGGCCTCGGGCTGCGCCGCAGCCCGTCCGCCCGCGCCTTCGGCCGCGGTGCGACAGGATCAATCTCGCGCGAGGGAGGCGACGATGGCCTCCGCGGCGTCGAGGATCGTGTGGGAGCCCGAGGAGTAGAGGTCGGGCGGGAGCACGATGAAACGCTCTCCTCGCACCGGCGCGAGCCCCGCCAGCCGTTCGTTGGCCCTCACGGCCCGGGTCGAGGGGTTGTCGGAGCCGTCGCCGCCCATCAGGAACCAGTCGAAGGGTTCGGCGAGGATCTGCTCCACCGAGATCGAGCCCGGGCCCTCGATGCCGAGGGTGGCGGCGTGGTTGACGCAGCCCGCCAGCCGAAGGGCGAGGTCGATCGTGGCGCCGGCGCCCGAGGTGAAGTTCTCGGTGCCGTAGTTGCCGTAGGGGAGGACGCGGGGCGCGGGGTCGGAGTGGAGGGCGACGAGGGCCTCCCGCCGCGCCTCCAGGGAGGCGGCCACCTCGGGCCAGGCGTCGAGGGCGCCCGTGGCCTCCGCAACCAGCTCGCCCGCCTCGAGGATGCCCTCCCAGGAACCGGGCTCGACGACCACGACGACCTCCAGTCCCGCCTCCCTGATGCGGTCGACGGTTGCGGGCGTCGTGAACCGGGAGACGAGGACGAGGTCCGGGCTGCGGGCGAGGAGGGACTCGGTCTCGACGGCGGCGAAGCGCGGTGTGTCCGACCAGGCCTCGGCGTCCCCGATGATCGAGTAGCGCGCGACCTGCTCCGGCAGGGCCGCGACGCGCTCCGGCGGGACCAGCAGGGCGACCCAGTCAGCGGCCGCCGCGGAGCAGGGGATGATCCGCGCCGGTCCGGCGGCGGAGCGGGGCGCGACGGCCGACGACTCGCTGATCGCCGGGCCGTCGCGGCCGCCGAGGACGAGGACGGCTGCGGCGACGTTGAGGAGGAAGAGGATCAGCAGCGGGATTCGCATCGGGACCGGGGCCGGTGCACCTAGCATGCGCTGCCCAAGGCCCCATGACCCGCACGATTCCGCGCCTCCTCCTCGTCGCCGCCGGGCCGCTCCCGGGCGGGCGCGGTGTGGCCGATGGGCCGGCCTTCGCCGCCGAGCGGGCCGTCGACGTGGCCCGCGCGGCGACGGCGGCCGGCCTCGAGGTCTGCGCCGTGGTCGCGGGCTCGGACCGCGACCAGCCCGGGACCGAGCGCGTGGCGCGGCTGGCCGAGGTCACCGGGCGCGCGGTGCATCGCGTCGACGCGCGGCTGATGCCGGTCCCGGTGCTCCAGCGCATCGTCGCGCGGGTCAGCGAGGGGAGCGATCTGTGCCTCGTCGTCGCGCCCGAATCCCTCTCCGACGAGGACCTCCTCGGGGCCGGGCTCTTCGACCTCGCGCGCGGGCTCGACGCGCCGTCCGTGCTCTGCGCCGACCTCGCGCGCGGACGCGAGGCAGTGTCGGTCGTCCGCAAGGCCCTGCGGCGTCTCGAGCGCGTCGAGGCCGGGCGCGACGGCCGCCCGCTCGTGCTCGCCGCGGAGTGCGCGGAGGGACGCGTCGGCGATGGGCTCGCCGCGGGCGCGGAAGAAGTGCTGCTCACCCCGCCGCTGGGCCCGGGCGGCATGCGGCTCGCGAGCGACGACCTCGCCGTGCTCCTCTCCCATGCGCGCCGCGCGCCGTCCCTGCCTCCGGCGGTGCGCCACCAGCGGCGCCACGCCCGGGCGCGCATCGGCGTCGTGCTCGACGAGTGCTTCGACCTGTACGACGAGGAGTCCCTCGCGCAGTTCGAGGCGGCAGGCGCGCAGCTGGTCCCGATCCCCGCCTTCGACGACGGCGGCGCCCCAGGCTTCGACCCGCGCGGCGACGGCGACGTGGAGTCCGACGTCCTCGACGGTCTCATCATCGGCGACGGTCTGGTGGAGGCGTACTCGGCGCGGCTCGCGGAAGCCGCGGGCGTGCGCGCGGCCCTGCGCCGTCTCATCGAGTCCGGCGCGCCGACGATCGCAGGCGGCGGCGGACTCGCGTTCCTGACCGAGGGGATGCGCACCCTCTCGGGCAGCTTCCACCCGTTCCTCGGCGTGCTCTCCGGTCACGCGGTGGCGGTCGCGGGCACGCTCCCCCGCGGGCACGTGGAGGTGGAGCTCGCGGAGGACGGGCCGACCGGCCCCGCGGGCGCGCGGCTCCGCGGCTATGCACAGCGGCGCTGGCTGGTGCGCGGCCTCGTACCGTCGGTGCGCGCGGAGTACCGCACCCTCAGCGGGCCGCCGGACGTGGGCGCGCGCGGTGACGCGCTGCTCGCCCTGCACTTCCGTCCCTACTGGCCCTCGTACCCGCGGGCGGCGACGGTCTTCGTCGATCGCTGCCTGCGCCACGCGGCCCGGCGCGACGCGGCCGCGCTCCAGAGCGGGCCCGCGGAGGGCCGCGGCGACGGCGATGAGGCGGAGGGCGCGGCGTGAGCGGGGCGAGACGATCCCGCGCGGGCCTCGTGGTCGCGGCCGCGCTCATCGCGCTCCTCTGCGCGTCGCTGCTCCTGCTCCGCGTACAGAACGGCATCGAGTCGAGCTTCGATCTGTCCGTCGCGAGCGCCGCGCGCGCGATCGGCGGTTGGCTCGGCGTCGCCGAACCGCTCGCGCCCACGATCCAGCTGGTCGCCGAGGGCCGCCTCGTGGACGGCCTCGCCGCCGTGCTCGTGGGCGCGGCGCTGGCGCTCTCCGGCGCGCTGCTGCAGGGCCTCTTCCGCAACGAGCTCGCCTCGCCCGGACTCATCGGCGTCAGCTCAGGCGCGTCCCTCGGGGCGGTCGTCGCGATCCTCATCGCGGGGGGCGAGATCCTCGAGATCCAGGAGAGCGACGGCGCCGGCGCGCTGCGCGCCGCTGCGGAGAACGCGCCGCTCCTGATCACCTCGCTGGCGTTCGGTGGCGCGCTCTCGGTGGCGCTCTTCGTGACGGCGCTGGCGAGCCGCGGCGGTCGCATCTCGGTGCCGACGCTCCTGCTGGTGGGCGTCGCGATCAACGCGTGCCTCGGCGGCGCGCTCGCGGCGATCCAGGACGTGCTCCTGCGCGAGAAGTGGGAGTTCGCCCAGGCGATGTTCGCGTGGCTCTTCGGCAAGCTCGACGAGCGGACTCCCGAGCAGCTCTGGATCGCGGCGGCCGGCCTCGGCGCGGCGATTGCCGCGGTGCCCTTCGTCGCGCGCGAGCTCGACCTCGTCGCCGGGGGTGAGGACACCGCGTCGTCCCTGGGCGTCGCGGTGGGCCGCACCAAGCTGATCGCGCTCGCGGCCGCGTCGATCGCGGCGGCGTCAGCGGTGGCGGTCGCGGGTCAGATCGCCTTCGTGGGCCTCGTCGTCCCGCACGTCGTCCGGCTCGCCCTCGGGGCGCGGCACGGCGTGCTGCTGCCCTTCGCGGCCCTCGGCGGCGCGGTGTTCCTGCTCGGCGCGGAGACGATCAACATCGGCCTGCTCGGCCCGCGCCACATGAGCCCGGGCATCGTGCTCTCACTGGTGGGCGGGCCCTTCTTCCTCGCGATGCTGCTGCGCCGGCGGCGGGAGGTGTCCACGTGGTGAACAGCGACACGTTGCTGGAGGGCAAGGACCTCCGCTTCCGCTACGAAGGCGGGAGCGAGGACGTGGTGCGCGGGGTCGATCTGGCCCTCGACGCGGGCGAGGTCGTCTGCGTGATCGGGCCGAACGGCGCGGGCAAGAGCACGCTCCTGCGTCTGCTCGCGGGACTCGAGCGGCCGGCGGTGGGGGACGTACGACTGGGCGGTGAACCCGTCCGCTCGATCCCTGCCAAGGAGCGCGCCCGGCGCCTCGCGCTCGTGCCCCAGGCCCTCTTCGCGCTGCCCTCGCTCACCGTCGAGGAGTTCGTCGGCCAGGGGCGCTACTCGCGCTCGCGCTTCCTGCGGGGCCCGAGCCTCGAGGACCGCGCGGCTGTCGCCGCGGCCCTCTCCGACGCGGACCTCGTCGGCCTGGGGGAGCGCTCCCTCGACGAGCTCTCCGGCGGCCAGCGCCAGCGCGCCCTCGTGGCCCGCGCCCTCGCCCAGGAGCCGCGGGTCGTGCTCGTGGACGAGCCGACCAACTCCCTCGACCCGCGCCACCAGCTGCAGGTCTTCGAGCTCATCGCCGGCATGGGCTGCCTGGGGCGCGCGGCGCTGGTCGTCACCCACGATCTCAACCTCGCGAGCCAGTTCGCCACCCGCGTGATCCTCATCGACCAGGGAGAGGTGCGCGCGAGCGGATCGGTGCACGAGGTGCTTCGGCCAGACGTGCTCGGCGCGGTCTACGGCGAGGACCTCGCCTTCGGCGCGCGACGCGTCGTGGGCTGGGACGAGGAGCGCCCGTGGGTGCTCCCCTGGCGGGGCTGAGGGGGGTCATCGCGGCGCGGCCCCCCATGCGGAGAGGGCGGCGCGCCGGGGAGCGCACCGCCCTCTCCGAGGCAAGGGGGGAAGGACCGCGAGGGTCGGGTGGCGAGCGAGGGTGCCGGGGGGCCGGGGGGGCTCCTGCTCTGGAAGTCGGGCTGCTCGGGCGCGCTGAGGCCCGAGCCGTTGGCTCACATGAGCATGGTGTTCTGCTTGGTGCCGAAGAGGCTCTTCAGGCGCCCCATGACGTTGCTGTGGATCTGGCAGACGCGGCTCTCGGTGAGGTTCAGCATCTCGCCGATCTCGCGCATCGTGTGGCCGACCTGGTAGTACTGCTCGATGATGAACTGCTCCTTGTGGGTCAGGGAGCGGGTCAGGAAACCCATCATGTCCTCGCGGTTGAGGACGCCGAGGGGGTCGATGGACTTCTTGTCCTCGAGGACGTCGACCTTCTCCATGGAGCTGTCGTCGTCGCGGTCCTCCCACTTGTCGGAGAGGGAGTACATCGCCTTGGCGCTGGCACCCTGGAGCTCCTTGGAGAGCTCCTGGTGGTCCATCTCCAGCTCTTTCGCGAGCTCGGAGTGCGTGGGCTCGCGGCCGTAGAGGCCGGTCAAGCGCTGGAGGGCCTTGTCGATGCGGCTGGCTTTCAGGCGCACGAGGCGCGGGACCCAGTCCTGGCTGCGCAGCTGGTCGAGGATCGAGCCCCGGATCCTCGTGGTGCAGTAGGTCTTGAACTTGATGCCGCGGTCGGGGTCGAAGCCGCGGATGGCGTCCATGAGGCCGAAGAGGCCCGCGCTGACAAGGTCGTCGAGCTCGATGGACTTCGGGAGCGTCTGGAGGAGGCGCTCCGCGATGTACTTCACGAGGGGGAAGTGACGCTCCATCAGGATGTTCCTGATGTGCTCGACCGCCTGCGCGTCGGCCTTCTTGCGGGCCTTCTGGTAGTGGGCCCAGATCTCCTCGGTCGGGAGCTCCTCGACCGGGACGGCGGCCTTCCGCGCGGCGGCCTTCTTGGAGACCGTCTTGCGGTTGATCGTACGACGGTTGGCGGCGGGCTTCGCCGCGGCCGTCTTCTTCGCCGGGCCAGCGGGGCTCACCTGTCCCTTCGCGTTGGCCTTCTTCGAAACGGTCTTGCGAGAGACGGTCTTGTTCGCGGAGGCCTTCGCCGGCGCCTTGGAGGCAGCCTTCTTGGAGGACGACTTCTTCACCGTGACTTGTGCCGTGCGGGCCGCGCGGCGCGGTCCTGGACGGACGGGGCTTGAGCTCCTGCGTGGGTCCGGATCACACGACGTGCAGCGCGTGAACCGGGACGTCGAGTCTGGCTCTCCCCTCGAGGAAACCCAGCTCGATGACGAACACGCTCGCGACCGGCTCCCCACCGATCTTCCTCACGAGCTTGTTCGCAGCCTCCATGGTCCCGCCCGTGGCGAGCAGGTCGTCGACCATCAGGACCCGTCCGCCGCTGTCGCAGGCATCAAGGTGGATCTCGACGGTGTCGGTTCCGTACTCCAGGTCGTAGGACTCGGACTCGGTCTTCCACGGCAGCTTCCCGGGCTTGCGCACCGGGATGAAGCCCTTGCCCAGGTGATGGGCGAGGGCGGTGCCGAAGATGAAGCCGCGCGACTCGATCCCGCACACGAGGTCGTAGTCGCTCGGGTCCACGAAGGCTGCGATCCCCTCGATCGCGGCCTTCAGCCCCTCCGGGCTGGAGAGCAGAGGGGTGATGTCCTTGAAGACGATCCCCTCTTTGGGGAAGTCAGCCACGTCGCGGATGAATCGCTCGATCAAGTCACTCCTCCACGAGCCGAGCATCCCTCCGGGGACACCGGCTCGCAGAGGCGTCTTCGGCGCTCTTGCGACTCGACTTGAACCGCGACCCCGGAATTCGGTGAGACGGCTCAAGTTCCGGGCCGATCGCGGGGAGGTCCCGCGGCCGCTGTCGCGAAATCCGACAGAAGAAGACTGCTGCCGGAGGGACGTCGAGCGAGGGAGGGCCGCGCGCTCGCGCCGCGGCCGCTGGTCACATCTCGGTCGGCGCGCCGACGCCCAGGAGAGTCAGGGCGTTCCCGATCACCTGGCGGGCGCCACGCGCGAGGGCGAGGCGGGCCGCGGTCACGCCCGGCTCCTGGCCCAGCACGCGCTCGCGGGCGACCCAGGAGTTCACCTCCCGGGCGAGAGAAAGGACGTAGGTGGTGACCTCGGAGGGCTCGGCCCGCGCGGCCGCGCTGCGGACGACTTCGCCGAAGCGGCCCATGCTCACGAGGATCGGCGCGGCGCCCTCGAGCACTTCCCAGTCGGGCGCGGCCTCGATCTCGCCGGCCTTGCGCTCGATGGAGGCGAGGCGGGCGTGGGTGTACTGCACGTAGGGGCCGGTGTCGCCCTCGAAGGAGAGGACCTCCTCGAGGCGGAAGTCGATGTCCTTGACGCGCTCGCGCTTGAGGTCGTTGAAGACCACTGCGCCGACGCCGACCATCTCGGCCACGGCGCCTGGGTCGACGAGGTCCGGGTTCTTCTCCGCGATGACCCGCGCGGCCTCGGCGACGGCGTCGTTGAGAACGTCGTCGAGGAAGACCACGCGGCCCTTGCGCGTGCTCATCTTGCCCTCGGGCAGGCGCATCATCCCGAAGTCCACGTGCTCCACCTTCGGCTCCCAGTCGAGGCCCATCCGGTCGAGCACGTGCTTGAGCTGGCGGAAGTGCAAGCGCTGGTCCGCGCCGACCACGTAGAGGCAGCGATCGAAGGCGAATTCCTCCTGGCGGTGGAAGACCGCCGCGAGGTCACGGGTCGCGTAGAGCGTCGTGCCGTCCGTCTTGCGTAGCAGGCAGGGTGGGATCTTGCCGAAGCCCGAGAGGTCGACGACCAGCGCGCCCTCGGACTCCTCCGTCACGCCGGCGTCGACGACACGGTCGACGGCACTTGCCAGGTGCGGCTCGTAGAACGCCTCGCCGCGAACGAGGTCGAAGCTGACGCCGAGACGGTCGTAGATCTTCTGGAACTCGACGAGGGAGAGCTCGGTCAGTTTCCTCCAGGTCTGGCGAACGGGGCCGTCGACGCCCGACTCGAGCTCGCGGAAGGCTTCGCGCGCTTCCTCGACGAGACCGGGGTCGGACTCTTCCTCCTCGTGGTAGCGCACGTAGAGGGCGAGCAGGCTCGGGATGGGGTCGCCCTCGAGGTCGACCGTGTCTCCGTAGCGATCGACCGCGGCCACGAGCTTGCCGAACTGGCTGCCCCAGTCGCCGATGTGGTTGATGCCCACGGTGCGGTAGCCGAGCGCCTCGTGCAGGCGCTGGATCGATGCGCCGATCACCGTGGAGCGCAGGTGGCCGACCGACATCGGCTTGGCGATGTTGGGGGAGGAGAAGTCGATGACGATCGTGCGCCCCTCACCCTCGCGGCTCGTCCCGTAGCACGCCCCGCCAGCGGCGATCTCGCCGAGGATGGTCTCGCCGAGGCGCGCGCGGTCGACGGTGAAGTTGAGGAAGGGGCCGGCGGCCTTCGCCGTGATGCCCTCGAGGCGCGCGTTGAGCGCGGTCTCGAGCTCGGCAGCGACCTTGGGGGGCGGCTCGCCCTTGCCCTTGGCGTACTCGAAGCAGGGGAACGCGGAGTCCCCGTGTCGGGGGTCCCGCGGCCGGCCGAGCTTGGGGTCTTCGAGCCCGGTCTCCGCTGCGATGGCGGCCCGGATGGCGTCGAGGAAGGTCTGCATGGCAGCGAGCGTAACGGGGTGCGGTGCGCCGGGGTCCGGATGGTCGAGAACGCTTGATCCGGAAGGGCACGTGATGGGTCGGAAGCTCGCCCTCCCCGCTGGAATCCGGTTCGTGCTCGGGTGCTCTGCCCCGGTGGGACCGTCCCCGATCGCCGGCGGCGGTCCCGCCGGCCGCGCCGCCGACGGATGTCCAGCGGCCAGCGCCTCGCGGGGAGAGGGAGAACTCCTCGCAGCGACCTCGGCGGGGACCCCCGGCGGAGCGCGAATCACATCCGATGCCGGAGCGCTGGGTCCAGCCTGCGCCCGGAGGGCGAGGTGCGCGAGGGCATCGAACGTACCGCGGGTGCCAACACCGAGCTGGAGCCCGGTGAGCCGCGTTAATTTTTGGGCGAAGAGTGAAAGAGGCTTCCTTCCGCTTCGGCCCGTGAGCGGAGTCGCCACTGTTCGATCCACGGATCCCGCGTGAGTCGCCTTCGTTCTGTGGGCCCCGGTCCGCTCCGCGGTACTGGCGTGCTTCCTCCCGCTCGCTCATCATTGCGAGACTTCGGCTCGCCCCTGTAGCCTCAATTTTCTACGAAGACCAATGTACGGACTCGTGAACAAAGCGATCGAGGGCCTCGTACGCCAGCAGTTCGGCGACAGCGCTTGGGCGCGCATCAAGGAGCAAGCGGGTTGGACAGGCGCTCACTTCGTGTCCATGGACACCTACGACGACGAGATCACCTACAGACTCGTCGACGCTGCGTCAGCGGAGCTCGGCCTCTCACCCGAACAGGTGCTCGAGGCTTTCGGTGACTACTGGACCACCTACACCATGGAGGCCGGCTACCGCGACACGCTCCGCATGATGGGAGACACCCTCCCGGAGTTCCTCGGCAACCTCGACGTACTCCACATGCGCGTCGGGACGTCGATGCCGGGTCTGATCCCGGCGAGCTTCGCCCTCGAAGACGTGGACGATGGCGAGTGGCTGCTCCACTACACGAGCGAACGCGTCGGGCTCACGCCCATGGTGATCGGGTTGCTGAGAGGGCTCGCGCGCCGATTCGAGGAGGACGTGGAGCTCGAGGCCCTCGAGGGTCGCGGGGAGGCGACGGCGACGTTCAGGATCCGCCGGGTCGTCCGAAGCGCAGGCAACGACTGATCGAGCACGGGGCGGGCATCGACGCCTTCGCTCTTCACCAGGGTCTCCCGTCGGGTCTCGCCGTCGACGCCGCCGGGCCGGTCGCGCTCAGGGTCCTGGCGAGCCTCCTGGCTCCTCAGGCCGTCTCCCAGGACGCCCACTCCTCGTTGGAGATCTCGAGCTCCGCCTCGACCTCTGCGATGCGGAACTGCGTCTCCTTCAGACGCTCGGAGTCGGAGTAGACCTCCTCGGTCGCGAGCGCGGAGTTCAGCTCCTCGAGCTCGGACTCGAGCTCCATGATGCGCTTCTCGAGCTTCTCGAACATGTAGGGGTTCTTCGGGCTCTTCCCCCTCCCCGGTCCGCCGCCGCTCCCCTTCCTCTTCCCCGCGCGGCCTTCCTCGCGCTTCTCGGCCTCCTCGCGCTGGCGCGCCGCCTTCCTGGCCGCCGCCTCCTTCGCGGCTCTGGCCTCGGTCGCCGCCTCATGCCGCGCGATCTTGTCAGCGCGCCACGCCGAGTAGTTGCCGTCGAACTCGAAGACGCCCTCCTCGGAGACCTCGATCGTCTTGTGGCACAGCCCATCGAGGAACTCGCGGTCGTGGCTGATGCAGACGATCGCGCCCTGGAAGGCGCTGAGCATCTCCTCGAGGGCGGTACGACTCGCGAGATCGAGGTGGTTGGTGGGCTCGTCGAGGGCGAACCAGCTGGGCCGGGTCAGGACGAGGAGAGAGAGGGAGAGCCGCGCGCGCTCGCCGCCGGAGAGTGTCCGGATGGTCTTCTCGACCTCGTCGCCGCGGAACAGGAACTTCGCCAGGTGATCGCGGATCTCCTGGTCGGTCATCTCCGGATAGTGGCGCCGGACCTCCTCGAGGGGGGTGTGGTCGTCCCGGAGGTGGCTGGTGTCCTGATCGTAGTAGGCGCAGATCGCGCCGTGGCCCCGGACGACCTGCCCGCCGAGGGGCTGGAGCTTGCCGGCGAGCATCTTCATCAGGGTCGACTTGCCCGCGCCGTTCGGCCCCACGATGCCCACGCGCTCGCCGCGGCCGATGCGGATCTCGACCTCGCGCAGCAGGACGTTCTCTCCATAGCCGCCGGAGAGCTTCTCGGTGTGGAGGACGCGCTCGCCGCCTCGGGCCGCTTCGGGGGGCTTGATGAAGGGACGACGCACGTCGTGGTGCGGCTTCTCGAGCCGCTCCACGTGGCTCAGCTTCTTCGCCCGGCCCTTGGCCTCGGCCGTCCGCTGGCTGCCCATGTGCTTCTTGATGAAGGCGTCCTCCTTGCGGAGCATCTCCTGCTGCTGCTCCCAGGCGCGGAACTCGGCCTCGAACTTCTCGGCCTTGAGCTGGAGGTACTTGGGATAGTTGCCGGAGTACGCCACCAGCTGGCCGCGCTCGAGCTCGACGATGCGGTTGATGCAGTTGGTGAGCAGACGCCGGTCGTGGCTGACGATCAGCACGCCGGTCGGGAGGTCCTTCAGGTAGCGCTCGAGCCACTCGATCCCCTCGAGGTCGAGGTGGTTCGTGGGCTCGTCGAGCAGCAGCAGGTCGTGGCCGCCGATCAGCTCGCGCGCGAGGGCCACGCGGTTCTTCTCGCCTCCTGACAGGACGGCGGCTTCGCGGTCCCAGTGCGTCTCCGGGAGACCGATGCCCGAGAGGACCGTCTCGACCTTTCGCTCGGTGTCCCAGCCGCCGAGCTCCTCGATGCGGGTGCCGAGTCGGTCGTGCTCGGCCATGAGCCGCTCGAGCGTTTCGCCCTCCGCCTCGCCCATCTCGAGGGCGCAGGCCTCGTAGCGGCCGATCGTCTCGAAGAGATCGTCGAGCCCGCTCGTCACGTACTCGCGCGCGGTCTGACCAGGATCGAACTTCGGCCGCTGCGGCACGACCCCCAGCCTCGCGTTCTTGCGGACCCGGACCTCGCCCCAGTCGGGCTGCTCCTCCCGGGCGATCATCCGGAAGAGCGTCGTCTTCCCGCCGCCGTTGCGGCCCACGATGCCGATCTTCTGACCGGGGTCGATCGAGAAGGTGGCGCCGCGCAGGACCTCCTGGGCGCCGAAGTGCTTCTTGATGTTGTCGAGGACGAGGAGCGACATCGCGGCGGGAGTCTACGGCGGCGAGGCCCTCGAAGGTGCCCCGAGGAGGCCTCCTCGGGGCCTCCCGGGGCCCTCGGCGGTCCTCGGTCAAGGCGCGGCCGGGTCCTGTCGATCATCGGGAGCACCATGCAAGTCATCGTCACCTACCACGAGATCGAGCAGCAGTTCGCCGTCGCCACGCCGCCCCGGGCGGGCTCGACCAGCTGGTACGACGCCTGCGATCTGCTCGCGATCGGGATCAAGGAACAGCTCCGTGAGCGTCATGGCCGCGGGTTCCACGTCGAGGTCTACGGCGACGAGGTCGGGCTCATCCTGCGCGTCCGTGGGGACGGGTACGGACTCGGGCCCTGGAGCGTGGATCGCACGCTCGCGACCGACGAGCCCATGGGGCCCCAGGTCGCCGACGCCCTGCGCGCCGTGGACGCGCAGGTGCGACGAACCTACGTGCGCGACTGAGCCGCGCGTCGCCGAGGAGAAGCGCCTTCGGGGGAGGTCACTCGGGCGCCGCGGACACGCCGTCCCGGCGCGCGACGTCGGCCTCCGCCGCGAGGACGCCGAAGGCGGCCCACCCCTCGCGGAGCAGGAGATCGTCGAGCATGGTGTTGCCACGCTCGGTGTCCCCACGGGCCAGCAGGTGCCGCGCGATCCCGTAATCGAGGGCGGCGCTGCGCTCGTCGCGCGCCATCAGGTCCGCGAGCGGCAGGTCCCCCCGGTAGAGCTCCACGAGCTCGTGGTAGGCGAAGTTCTCGATGACGTCATCGGGATCGATGGGGGTCTCGAGGACGCGGATCGCCTCCCCGGCGCGGCCCGCGCGCACGAGGCTGGTGTAGAGCCAGTGCATCGCGGCGACGCGTGAGTCGTCGTTGCGCGACCAGCGCGTCAGGCAGAGCGACCAGAGCTCGGCCGCGCGATCGAACTCGCCGCGCAGATAATGCGCGAGCGCGAGGTGGTAGTCGATGTTGCCATGGGTCGTGCTGCGCGGCTCGCCGCTGGGGCCCGGCGCGCCGTCCGGCTCGAGCCGATTCGGGTGTTGCGCCGCCAGCTCACGCGCGGCGGTGAGGGTCTCCACCGCGGCGTCGATCCGGCGCAGGGTGAGCATCCGGTGCCCGACGTGGCGCCGTAGCCGGTAGCTCTCCGGGTAGGTCTCGATGGCGTCCTCGTACCAGGCGATCGCCTCGGGGAACATCGACTTGTAGGCGAGGCGCCGGCCCACCCAGATCGCGCTCGTCTCGGAGGGGGCGAGGTCCCACTTCGCCTTCGCCGCGTCGATCTCGAGCTGGAGCCAGCGTTCGGACAGCGCGCCGAGCTCGGGAGCGGCGAGGGGCGCGCCCACGAGCGAGGTCGTCAGCGGTGCAGGAGCGCGCGACGCGCAGGCGCACGAGATCACGGCGAGCGATGCGATGGCGAAGGAGCGCTTCATGGTTCGGAGGTTACTCTCCGCCCATGCCCGACCCTGACGAGATCGACTGGAGCGACTGCCACGAGATCGGCTACCGCCTGTGGGAGGCGAGGCCCGAAGTGGACCCGCTCACCGTGCGCTTCACCGACCTGCACGCGTGGGTGTGCGCGCTCCCCGGCTTCGTCGGCGATCCGAAGGCGTCCAGCGAGGGGATCCTCGAGGCCATCCAGATGGCGTGGCTCGACGAGCGCGACTGAGCCGGTGGCGGGGCGCGCTCGCCAGGGCCTCGAGCGAAGCGGGGTTCGCGCCCTGATCGTTCCATCCGTCCGACCAGGGAGCGGGGTCGCCTCCACGCCTCGCCGCGAAGCGCGGGCGGCGTTGCCACCGGTGCATCGGTGAGTGCCGCCGACCGCCAGCGATGGCCGGGGGGGGACCCTCGAGGCCTCGAGTGGCTCTGCAGGCCCTGTCTCTATTCACGTCGCGAGTTCGTAAGGGCCGTTGAGGATGGAAAAAAGCGGATCTGGGGGGGTTGACCATTCACGAAAGCCTGCATAAACATGCGCCCCGCACATGAAGTCCATGCAGTCGATCTCTCCCCAGGAGCGCCGTGCGCTCGTGGTGGAGCTCATCCAGGAGGGCCTCGGAACCAGCCAGCAGGCCCTCGTGGACGCCCTCGCTGGCCGAGGTGTCTCCGTCACTCAGGCCACTCTCTCCCGGGATCTGCGTGAGCTCGGGGCCGTGAAGGGGCCTGGTGGGTACTCCGTGGCCGCCGCGTCGGCCGATCCCCTCATCCGGGGCCTGCGTCAGTGGCTCCGCGCCGCGACGCCGGCTCAGAACCTGGTCGTCCTGCGCACCCCGCCGGGCGGGGCGTCGCCTCTCGGCGTCGTCCTCGACGCTCACGGCCCGGAGGCGATCGTCGGAACCATCGCGGGGGACGACACGATCATGGTGGTCACGCCCTCGAGCGCCGCCGCCGCGCAGCTCGCCCTCGACTTCGGCCGGCACGCGGGGGGAGCGGATCGGTGACGGCCGCCCTCGTGATCGGCGCCACCGGCTACGCCGGGGCCGAGGTCAACGACCTGCTCGCCCGCCACCCGGGCGTGGGGGAGGTCACCCTCATGTCCGCGCGCGAGGGCGGCGCGCCGCGCCCCCTCGACGCCCGCGGCCGGTACGAGGTGCTCCCCCTGGACCTCGATCTCGTCGGCGGTCACGGCGGCGTCGTCTTCAGCTGCCTCCCCCACGGGATCGGCGCTCCGATCGTGAGCGCGGCGCTGAGCGGCGGCGCGACGGTGATCGATCTGTCCGGTGACCTGCGCTTCGACGACGCGGCGGCTTTCGAGGCCGCCTACGGCACCGCGCACCTCGCGCCGGAGCTGTGCGACGCGGCCCGCTACGGGCTCACCGAACACGAGCGCGGCCAGCTCGCGGGCGCGCGCCTCATCGCCAACCCCGGCTGCTATCCGACGGCGTCGCTGCTCGGGCTGCTGCCCGTGATGAACGCCGGCCTCGTGGCGCCCGGTACGAGGGTCGTCCTCGACGCGAAGAGCGGCGTCTCCGGGGCCGGGAAGTCACCGACCGAGACCACGCTCTACGGGAACGTCAACGAGAGCTGCAAGGCGTACGGCGTCGGCACGCACCGTCACGCGCCGGAGATCGCCTCGCGCCTCCCGGAGAGCTTCGATGGCTCGCTGACCTTCGTCCCGCACCTGCTCCCGATGTTCCGGGGCATGCTGGTCACCGCGTACGTCGACCCCTCGCCCGGAGTGGGAGCCGCCGAGGTCCTCGAAGCGCTGCGCGCCGCCTACGACGCGGAGCCCTTCGTCCACGTCACGGCCGACCAGCCGCGGACCCAGGACGTCATGGGGACGAACCACTGCCACGTCACCGCAGCGGACGCCTTCGGCCAGGTCGTCGTCACCTCGGCCATCGACAACCTCGTGAAGGGGGCGGCCGGACAGGCGGTGCAGAACATGAACGTGGCCCTCGGGCTCGACGAGACGCGGGGGCTCCTATGAGCCGCCGGATCGTCGTGAAGGTCGGGGGTGCCATCCTCGACGACGCCGGGGCGCGCTCGCGCTTCGCGGCGGCCGTGGCGGCGGCCCGTGAGGCCGGAGCGCAGGTCGTCGTGGTCCACGGCGGCGGCGCCCAGGTCAGCCGTCTGATGGGGTCACTCGGTCTGGAGGCGCGCCGGATCCGGGGGCTGCGGGTGACCGACGCCGCGACGGCGCGGGCCGTGGTCCAGGGTCTGCGCGGCGAGGTGAACGCCGAGCTCACGGCCGCGCTCGTGGATCAGGGCGTGTCGGCGCTCGGGCTCTCGGGCGTCGACGATCGACTCATGACCGCCGAGATCCTCGACCCCGCCCTCGAGCAGGTGGGGCGTGTGACGGCGGTGAACGCCGGGCTCCTCGAGGCGCTGTGTGGTCAGGGGTACGTGCCCGTGGTCGCGACGGTCGCGCACGCGCAGGGGCAGTTCCTCAACGTCAACGCGGACGACGCGGTGGCGCCGATCGCGGAGGCGTTCTGCGCGACCGCGGTGCTCTTCCTCTCGGACGTCGCCGCGGTGCTGGACGGCGGCGCGCCGATCTCGAGCATCGACGGCGCGGCGGCGGAGCAGCTCGTGGGTCGCGAGGTCGTCACCGGCGGGATGCTGCCCAAGGTCCAGGCGGCCCTCGACGCCGCGCGGCGTCTCCCCGAGGCGACGGTGCGCATGGCGAGCGGTCTCGCCTCCGACCCGATCGAGTCAGCCCTCGCGGGCGGCGGGACCCTCTTCGTCGCGGGCGCCGCGGGCAGCGAGGAGGCGGTCCATGTCTGAGCTGCTCGAGCCGACGGAGGTCCTCGATCGGACCATGGGCACCTACCGGCGCGCGGCCCCGCTCTTCGCGAGCGGCGCGGGCGCGTGGGTGACGGACGGGGACGGCAAGCGCTACCTCGACCTGATCAGCGGCATCGGCGCCGCCTGCCTCGGCCACGGCCATCCGCGGCTCGCGGCGGCCCTCGCCGAGCAGGCTGGCGGACTCGGGCACGTGTCGAACCTGTACCGGCACGGTCCCGGCGAGGAGCTGAGCTGGCGGCTCTGCGAACGCACCGACATGGACGCGGTCTTCTTCGCCAACTCCGGCTCGGAGGCCAACGAGGCCGCGCTCAAGCTGGCGCGCAAGGTCCAGGTGCTGCGGGGGAGGCCGCACCGCCAGGGGCTCGTGGCGCTCCACGGCGGCTTCCACGGCCGGACCTTCGGCAGCCTCTCGGTGACCTCGAACGCGGCGTACCGGGAGCCCTTCGGGGGGATGCTCGAGGCCACCTTCGTGGACCCCGGCGACTTCGACGCCCTCGGCGCTGCCCTCGAGGCGGAGCCTGCCGCGCTCATCCTCGAGCCCATCCAGGGGGAGGGGGGGCTGCGCGAGCTCTGCCCGCGCTTCCTGCGCGCCGCCCGCGAGCTCACCGAGGCCACCGGCACGATCCTGATCCACGACGAGGTCCAGTCCGGCGGCGGACGCACCGGGACGTTCCTCGCGGCCGAGGCCGCGGGCGTGACGCCGGACGTCGTCACCCTCGCCAAGCCCATCGGCGCGGGCCTGCCCATCGGCGCGTGCCTCGCGCGCGGCGAGGCGGCCACCGCCCTCGTCCCCGGCGACCACGGCTCGACCTTCGGCGGCGGCCCGTTCGCGGCGCGCGCGGGCCTCGCCGTGCTCGACGAGCTCGACGCCGGCCTGCAGGCGCGGGTCGGAGAGCTCGGCGACCGGCTCGCGGAAGCCCTCGACGCCATGGCAGAGCGCCACGGCGCCGTCTTCTGCCGCCGCGGCCGCGGGCTCATGCAGGGCCTCGTGATCCCCGGCCACGCCGCCACCGCCGTGTCCGGCCTCTTCGACGCGGGCGTCCTCGCCTGCACCGCCGCGGGCGACGTCCTGCGCTTCCTCCCGCCCTACGTGCTCACCGACGACGACCTCGAGCTGGGCCTCGAACGCGTCGACGGCGTCCTCTCCACCCTCCCCTCACTCGTCTGATGTCCATCGCAGCAGCACCTGCAGCCGCGCCGATGACCGACCTCGCGTCGGCCGGCGACCTCGTTTCCCTCGCCAGCCTGTCGCCGAAGGCGATCGCGCACATCATCGACGTCGCGCGCTCGATCAAGCGTGACAGCGCCGACTACGCGGACCTGCTCCGCGGCAAGCGCCTGTCGATGGTCTTCGAGAAGGAGTCCCTGCGCACGCGCTTCACCTTCGACATCGGGATGCAGGACCTCGGCGGGAGCGCCGTGTTCCTGGACCTGTCGAGCGCGGCCCGCATGGGCACGCGGGAGTCGGTGCGCGACATGGCGCGGAACCTCGAGCGCTGGACCCATGGCATCGTGGCGCGGACCTACCGGCACCGGACGATCCTCGAGCTCGCCGACACCGCCGACGTTCCCGTGATCAACGGCCTGAGCGATCACCTGCACCCCTGCCAGGCGCTCGCGGACACGATGACGCTCGTGGAGCGCTGGGGCGACGTGAAGGGCCGCAAGCTCGTCTACGTCGGCGACGGCAACAACACCTGCCACTCGCTGATGACGGCGGCGACCAAGCTCGGGATGAACATGGTCGTCTGCACGCCCGGAGGCTACGAGCCCGACGCCGAGGTGACCGCGGTCTGCGAGGCCGCGGCCGACGAGACCGGCGGCAGCATCACGCTCTCCTCGAACCTCATGGAGTCCGTGCACCTCGCGGACGCCGTCTACACCGACGTGTGGGCCAGCATGGGCCAGGAGGAGGAGACCGAGGAGCGCGCCGCCGTCTTCAGCGACTACTCCATCACGGAGGACGTCATGGACGCGACCAAGGACGGCTCGTCCTTCATGCACTGCCTGCCGGCCCACCGCGGCCACGAGGTCAGCCGCGGCGTCATCGACGGCCCGCGCTCCATCGTCTTCGACATCGCAGAGAACCGGCTCCACGCCCAGAAGGCCGTCCTCGCGCTGCTCCTGGGTCCCGCTGACGCCTTCGACGGAGGACTCGTCTGATGGTCAACACCGCGCAGAAGAAGGTCGTGCTCGCCTACTCCGGCGGCCTCGACACCTCGATCATCATCCCGTGGCTCAAGGAGCGTGGCTGGGAGGTCCACTGCATGGCCGGCGACGTCGGCCAGGGCGCCGAGGAGCTCGTCGGCCTCGAGGAGAAGGCCGCCGCCAGCGGCGCCGCCTCCTGCAAGGTCGCGGACCTGCGCGAGGCCTTCGTCTCCGAGACGATCTGGCCGGCGCTCAAGGCGCTCGCGGTGTACGAGGGCCGCTACCTGCTCGGCACCAGCCTGGCCCGCCCGATCCTGGCCCGCGCCCAGGTGGAGTACGCCCACGAGGTCGGCGCCACGGCCGTGGCCCACGGGTGCACCGGCAAGGGCAACGACCAGGTTCGCTTCGAGCTCGGCTACCGCGCCTTCGACCCCGGCCTCGAGGTCATCGCGCCCTGGCGGAACTGGGAGATCAAGAGCCGCGAGGACGCGATCGACTACGCGAACAACGCCGGCATCCCGATCACCGCGACCAAGGAGAAGATCTACAGCCGCGACCGCAACCTCTGGCACATCAGCCACGAGGGCGGCGCGATCGAGGACGTCGGCAGCGCGCCCCCCGCGGACGCGTGGACCTGGACGACCGATCCGAAGGCCGCGCCCGACGAGGGCGAGATCGTGACCCTGCGCTTCGAGTCGGGCGTGCCGGTCTCGGTGAACGGCGCCGCGCTGGGCCCGGTCGAGATGGTCGAGACCCTCAACGAGCGCGGGGCCCGTCACGGCGTGGGCCGGGTCGACATCATCGAGAACCGCCTGGTCGGGATGAAGTCCCGTGGGCTCTACGAGACGCCGGGCGGGACGATCCTCTACGAGGCCCTGCGGACCCTGCGGAGCGTCACCGTCGAGCGGGACACCCTCGACCTGATGGAGCGCATGGCGCCCGAGTACGCGCGCCTCGTCTACAACGGCCAGTGGTTCCACCCCAAGCGCCGCGCCATGGACGCCCTCTTCACCGAGGCCATGGGAAGCGCCAGTGGTGAGGTCACGGTCGAGCTCTACAAGGGCAGCGCCACCTCACGTCAGGTCTCGGCGGATCGCTCGCTGTACCGGGACGATCTCGCGTCCTTCACGATGGGGGCCGGCTACGAGCCCCAGGACAGCGAGGGCTTCGTCCGCCTCTTCGGGCTCCCCGGGACGGTCGCCGCGGCGGCGGAGCGGGAACAGTGACGACCGAGACCAAGGACGAGGCCACGGCCGCGCTCTGGGGGGGACGCTTCCAGGGCCAGCTGCACCCGATCTTCGAGGGGCTGAACCAGAGCCTGCCCTTCGACCGCCGCATGGCCCTCGAGGACGTGCGCGGGAGCGTGGCGTGGGCGAAGGCCATCGGCGCGGCGGGCGTGCTCGCGGCGGAGGAGGTGACGTCCATCGTGGCGGCGCTCGGGGAGATCCACGAGCTCATCGCCGGCGGGAGCTCCGGCATCGAGACCTCCGACGCGGAGGACGTGCACTCCTTCGTGGAGGCGGAGCTCGTGAAGCGCGTGGGGGACCTCGGCAAGAAGCTCCATACGGGCCGCTCCCGCAACGACCAGGTCGCGACCGATCTCAAGCTGCACCTGCGCGCCTGGGCCGAGCGCCTCGACGCGGCCGCGGCCGATCTCCAGAGCGCGCTCGTCGACCTGGCGGCCGAGCACGCGGACACCGCCATCCCCGGCTACACGCACCTGCAGCGGGCCCAGCCCGTGACCTTCGGGCACCAGTGCCTCGCCTACGCGCACATGCTCGAGCGGGACCGGGGCCGGATCGCCGACGCGGCGAAGCGCATGGACGCCTGCCCGCTGGGCTCGGGCGCGCTCGCGGGGGCGCCCTTCGCGCTGGACCGCGAGGCCCTCGCTGCCGACCTCGGCTTCGCCGCGGCGACGCGCAACAGCCTCGACGGTGTCAGCGACCGGGACCACGCCCTCGAGTTCGTCTTCGCCTGCACGACGACGATGCTGCACCTCTCGCGCCTGGCCGAGGACTGGATCTTCCAGGCCAGCCAGGAGGCCGGCGTGCTGCGCTTCGGCGACACCGTGTCGACCGGCTCGAGCCTGATGCCCCAGAAGCGCAACCCCGACGCCCTCGAGCTGCTCCGGGGCAAGGTCGGGCGCGTGCACGGGGACCTGTCGGCGCTCGTCACGGTCACCAAGGGGCTGCCCCTCGCCTACAACAAGGACCTGCAGGAGGACAAGGAGGCCCTCTTCGACGCCCTGGACACGACGGTGACCTGCCTCGAGGTGGCCGCGCTCTGCGCTCGCGACGTCGAGGTGGACGTGGTCCGCGCCCGGGCCGCCAACGCGGAGGGTTTCCTCGACGCGACGGACCTCGCCGACCTGCTCTGCGAGCGGGGCGTGCCCTTCCGCGACGCCCACGAGCGCGTGGGAGTCACCGTGGAGCGCGCATTGGCCGACGGCGTGACCCTCACGGAGCTCTCCGACGCGGCGCGCGCGGAGCTCCTCCCCGAGCTCGACCGCGTCGATCTCGCCGCGGCCCTGTCGGTGGACCGTATTCTCTCGCGCCGGGACGTCCTCGGGGGCACCGCTCCCGACCAGGTCCGCGCCGAGGTGGCGCGGTGGCGAACGAGGCTCAACGGCGCCTGAGCGTCGACAAACATGTCCGTGGAAGCGATCAGGAAGATCGAGATGCGCGCCGCCGCGATCGGTGACATCACGCCGATCATGGAGCTCGTCAACGAGCTCGCCGCGCAGGGCGCGATGCTCCCGCGCTCGCCGGCGTCGATCGTCGAGAAGCTGCGCGACTTCATCGTCGTGCTCGTCGACGGTGAGTTCGCCGGCTGCGGGGCTCTGGCGATCATCTGGACCGACATCGCCGAGATCCGTTCGATCGCGGTGGAGCCGCGGTTCCAGGGGCTCGGGCTGGGGAAGAAGATCGCCGAGGCCCTGATCGATCAGGCCGAGGAGCTCGGTCTGCGCCGCGTCATGGCGCTCACCTACGTCACGGGCTTCTTCGAGAAGCTCGGCTTCGAGGTCGTGGACCACGGCTCGCTGCCGCACAAGGTCTTCAACGACTGCCTCAACTGTCCGAAGTTCCACAAGTGCGACGAGGTCGCCGTGGTCAAGGTGCTCAAGGTGCCCGAGATCGAGGAAGACATCGAGGCGGGCCTGATGCCGCAGCCGGGCAGGCCGCTGAAGGCATGAGCATCCTCGACCGGAGCGGGATGGCGCGGACGCTCGCCGACTGGATCGCCGTCGAGTCCGTGACCGGCGGCGAGGAGGACTTCGCGCGGGCCGCGGCGTCCGCGCTCGAGGCCCGCGGCTTCGCGGTCGAGCTCCAGCGCGTGGACGAGGGCCGCTACAACGTCCTCGCCCGCGCCGATGCGCCGAGCGTCGTGTTCTGTACGCACCTCGACACGGTGCCGCCGTTCATCCCGCCGCGGATCGAAGGGGGGACCGTGTACGGCCGCGGCGCGTGCGACGCCAAGGGTCAGGCGCTCGCGATGCTGCTCGCCGCCGAGGAGCTGATGGCCCGCGGCGAGCGGCGCCTCGGGTTCCTGCTCACGGTCGGTGAGGAGGTCGACAGCGCCGGCGCGGCGTTCGCCAACGAGCGGCTCGCGGCCGAGCCCGCCCTGCGCGACGCGTGGTCGCCGGAGTACACGATCGTGGGGGAGCCCACGGGCAACCGCTTCATCAGCGGCCACAAGGGGATCTTCCTCGCGGAGCTCGTCGGTCACGGCGTCGCCGGCCACAGCGCGACACCCGCCGGCCCGTCCGCGGTGCACGAGCTCGTGGGGTGCTGCGCGCGCCTCGTCACGGACACCTGGGGGACGGACGACATGCTCGGCGAGGGCTCCATCAACGTCGGCACGATCCATGGGGGACACGCTCCGAACGTCGTCGCTCCGGAGGCGCGGGCCGAGATCCTCGTGCGCGCCGTCGAGGATCCCGAGGTCGTCCGGGCGCGCATCGAGCGCTCGCTCGGCCCCCACGTGGAGCTGCTCGAGGGTCGCGAGCAGTACGGCCCCGTACGTTTCCACGTCCCCGAGGGTGAGGATGCGAGTCTGGTGCCCTTCGGCACCGACGCGCCGCACCTCACCCGCTTCGGCACGCCGCTGCTCATGGGGCCGGGCTCGATCGAACTCGCCCACACCGACGACGAACGGATCGAGGTCAGGGAGATCGAGGAGGGCGTCGGCCGGCACGTCCAGACCGTGACGCGACTCCTCGGGCTCGACTGAGGACCGGCTCCCCCCCCTCACGAGAGCGGGGACCCCGCGCGCGGCGCAGGGTCCCCGCTCCCGTTCCAGGCCGGGGCGCGGCTCAGTTGAAGGTCACCTCGAGGCCGTCGGTGAAGTTCGACCCGGCGCCCGTGCCCTCACGGTGCCAGGCCTGGAAGTACCAGGTCTCGCCGGGCAGGACGGCGACGACGCCGGCGCCCTGGGGGAACATCGTCAGGGGCAGCTGCAGCGAGAACTCGCCGGTCGTCCCGGTGCTCCCGATCTGGCTCGGCAGGAAGAAACGGCCGATGGCGCCGCCGAGGCAGAGGTTGCCGTTGCTGGTTCCGCCGGCGTTCGGGACGAAGCCTGGGTTGCGCGAGGTGATGAAGATGCCGAACTGCTGGGTGGGCAGTGACCCGGCGGTCAGCGTGAAGTTGTCGGTGGCTGCCGAGGCCGAACCGGACGCGGAGATGGTGCCGGTGGCGCCGGTCGTGTTCGGGTTGGCCTGGCAGTAGTTCGTGCCGATGCTGCCTCCCTCCCACTCGACGATGTACTCGAACGTGGGGCCGTGGAAGTCCTCGGCGTCGTTCCAGACGCCGGTGCCGAACATCTCGCAGTAGTTCTCCGGTCCGCCGCTCGCCGAGGTGTCGTTGGGCTCGCCAGGCGCCCAGTTGAAGAAGCTGGAGGTCTCACCGGTGACCCACTCCCAGCCCGTCGCCGGCTCGGAGTAGCCGGGCGCCTGGGTGTTGTGGAAGAGGCCGATCCACGGACGGTCGAAGTTGAGGTTCGCGAGGATCCAGTCGAGCTCGGCCTGATCGGTGATGGTGACCAGGTGGCCCGGGGTCCCGTTGAACAGGGTCGCCTCCGCGGCGGCGCTCGCGCCGTTCCAGGACAGGTTCTCCGTGATGACCTGGTAGTAGTTGCCCGTGGCCGGGTTCAGGGTCGGTCCTGCGTAGTCGATCGTGAAGTCGCCGAAGACGGGCGTGGTGCTGCCGTCGGCGTAGTTGCCGATGCGGATCAGGTAGGTCTGACCCTGGGTCGCGCCGAAGGAGACCTGGGACTTCAGCCCGCAGGCGTCGTCGTTGCACCAGGTGACCGCCGTACCGCAGCCGCCGTCGTAGACCGCCGCCTTGGAGTCGTCACCGAGCAGGCTGCACAGGTTGACCGTGTGCGGCCCGCTCTGGTTCGCGGTCCAGCTGAACCAGACGTCGCCGAAGATGTCCTGGTTGCCGAAGAAGTCGCAGACGGGATCGGCGAGCCCGTCGGTGGTCGCCGTGGTCGTGTCGCAGGAGAACGGGCCGTTGCCCGTGATCGCGGTGGCAGAGGCGCAGTCGTCGGAGCCCTGAGCGAAGGCCGGGGCCGCGACGAGGAGGAGAGTGGCAGAACGGAAGGAGAGTCTCATGCCCCGAGACTAGCCGAGGCGGGCCGGATCCGGACTCCTTCCACGTGAGCTGTTCGCGCTACTTCCCCGGCGGCTGCGGGCCAGCGATCTCCTCGCTCTCGATCTGGCGCATTCGCCCGACGATGCTGCCGCGGACGGCCTCGCGCATCTCGGGTCGGACGGACGAGGAATCGAACAGCTCGAGGGCTCGCCGGTAGTGGGGTAGAGCCCCGAAGGTGTCGCCGAGCGCCCACGCGCTGTTGGCCAGCTCGAACTGGATCCCGAAGTCGTCGGGGTCGAAGCCGGCCGCGGCGGTGAACTCCGCCCGCGCCTCCTCGAAGCGGCCGAGCTTGCTGTAGGAGAGTCCGAGCTCCGCGTGCACGATCGCGAGCTTGCGCACGCGCGTCTGTTCGGACCACTCGCCGCTGAGCTCCACCGCGCGCCGCATCCAGTACAGCGAGAGCGCCTCGCGCCCCTGGGTCTTCAGCCCCATACCCAGGTTGAACGCCTCGTCCGCGCTGCCCCCGATGAGCTCCTCGAGCACGTCCTGGATGGCGAGCTGCTCGGTCCCACGCATGGGCGCGAGGAAGTAGGCCCGGACGAGGATCGGCACGACCGTCTCGCGCCAGATGCGGCGCTCCTCGTCGGCCGCGTCCGGGCCCGGCCGCGCGGAGAGGAGGAGGGAGCCGAGCTGGTAGTGGGAGGCGTAGTCGTCGGGGATCAGGCGCGCCGCCTCGCCGAAGGCCGAGGTCGCCTCGTCGAAGTCCTGGGTGAGCAGCAGCCCCTGGCCGCGCGCCCGATGGGCGTAGCCGTTCTCGGGATCGAGGCGCAGCGCCCGGTCCGCCCACTCCACCGCGTTGCTGCCGCGGCGGCGGACGATCTCGAGGGACGCGCGGGCGATCAGCGCCGAGGGGTCCTCGCCGCCGCTGAGTTCGATGGCGCGGTCCACGGACTCCTGGGCCTCCTCGAGTCGTCCCGCGTCGATCGCGAGCCCGGCGTGCTGGACGAGGCGCGGGACGTCCCCCGGCGCGTAGTCGAGGTTCTCCTTCGCCAGGAGCGCGGCGCCGCTCCGGTCGCCGGTGAGGCTGAGGACGTCCGCGAGCAGGCCTCGCGCGTCGACGTGCGTGGGGTCCGCGGTGATCGCGCGGCCCGCCGCGGCCCGCGCCTCCTCGAGGCGACCGTTCTTCTTGTGGACCCAGGCGCTCCAGAAATTGAGCCCCGCGGCCTCGCCCCAGACGCGCTTCGCCTGCGTGGCGACCTGGAGGGCGTATTCGAGGTCCGCGTCCTCCGTCACCTCGGCGAGCAGCGCGAGGCAGCCGACCTGCGCGAGGGTCGCCTGGTAGCGATCGTCGAGGGTGACGAACACCGTCGGGTCGGGCCGTCGGTCCTCCGGCGGGGTGTCGTTGATGAGGGCCTCGAGCATCCCCATCCGCACGTTCAGGGGCTGGTCGGGATCGTCCTCGAAGGTCCCGTCGCGGTAGATCTGTCCGGCGCGCAGCGAGTTCAGACAATGGATGTACGCCTCCATCAGGTCGTCCACGTCGCGCGTCCTCGCGTAGCTCCGGAAGAACGCGTTGCTGGCGCCCCAGCGCACGTTCGGATCCCTCGGCGCGTCCTCGACGGCCGCGGCGTTGAAGGCGATGTCGCCGGCGAAGGTCGGCACGTGGCCGCGTGCGATCCAGCCACATCCGGCCGCGGCGAGGACCCCGAGTCCGACGAGGGGAGCAGGGGATCGGAGACGCCCGACCGTCGCCGCGGCGCCGAGGGCGAGCCACCCGACCCCGAGGTAGACGTAGCGGTCCGAGAGCGGGAAGCGCCCCGCGGTCTCCGGGGTGACGATGAAGGGCAGCACCACCACGCCGAAGCCACAGAGCCCGGCGAGCAGGGCGCCACGCCGCGCGCGCGCGGCCCAGAGGAGCGCAACCAGCCAGCCGCCGATCCAGAGGAGCGCGGTCCACACGACCCCCGATCCCTCGGGCAGCTCGGGTCGCAGCGGACGGAACACGGCCGGATCCAGCGGGAGCAGGGTGTTCTGCAGGAAGCCCCCGAGGAGCTCGAGACGCAGGCTGACCTCGCGGCCGGCCGTGAGGCCGTAGTCCCCCGCGGGTCGGAAGAGGCCGGCGTCGGCCTCGCCGAAGGCCGCCACGCGCAGTCCGTACCAGAGGAGCAGGGCCCCCCCGAAGAAGACGAGCCTGGCGAGCGTCGGGCGCCGCCGCGCCGTCAGGTCGAGCGCGACCGCGAGCGGGGGGATGACGAGGGCGTGCTCCTTCGCGAGGAGCGCTGCCAGCGTGAGCAGGCCTGCGACGATCGAAGCGCGCCCGTCGAGGGCCGCCCGCTCGTGGGCGAGGAGCGCTCCGAGCCCCAGCGAGACCCAGAGAGGGTCGTTGACCGCGGAGATCCAGGCCACCGACTCCACCTGCGCGGGGTGCAAGGCGAAGACGAGCCCGGCGACGCCCGCGCACAGCGCGGCGCGGGTCGCGCTCACGCCCGACCGCGTGACCAGGAGGAGCGCGCAGAGCCGCATGAGCAGCCACGTGGCGACGAGGTGGAGCGCGAGGGAGATCAGGTGGTAGGCGAAGGGCTCGCCCCCGCCGAGGGTGCGGCCGAGCGCGAACGTCGTCGACGTGAGCGGTCGCCAGAGGCCGCGCTGCACGTCGGCCCCCGGGTCCTCGAAGGCGTAGAGCGGTTCGAGGAAGCGCTCGAAGGCAGCGCCGACGGACTGCGAGGCGGGCGCTCGCGCCACGAGGCGCAGGTCGTCGTAGACGAAGGACCCCTCGAGCCCCGGGGCGAAGACCACGAGGGCCGCCGCGGCCGTGAGGAGCCAGAGCAGAGGCGCCAGCCAGCGCGGCGCGGGGGCTGCGTCGGGGGCGGGGTCCTGGAGGGCGGTCAAGGGCGATCGGTACAGGTTGCGGGCCGTCGGGCCGAGGTCGTCAGCGCTGGTCGGTGAGGATCATGCTCCGAAGGGCGCTCGCCGGCACGTTCCGATCGATCCGTGCCCCGGGCCGTCCCTGAACGATGAGCTCTCCACCAGTGGCGACGAAGGCCGTGAACAGACCGGCGCGGCCCCCCTGGAGAGCCTCGCCCGCGAGCACGGAGCCGTCCTCCAGGATCCCCAGCTCCTCGCTCCGTCCGTGCACGACGACGGCCCAGCGTCCCACCCTCGTCTCGTGCCGCGCGGGAGCGTCGGCGACGAACGATCCGAGGTCCTCGGAGACGATGCCGCCGCGGAACCACACCTCGAGCTCTTCTTCGGGCGGCGGCGGGCCATCGCCCCCGAGGGAAGCAAGCGGCGTGCCGCGCAGGGTGAGCTTCGTCAGCACGAGCCTCGTGCCGTCCCCGGGGTCGATCGCGGTGCAGTCGCGGGCCGCGATGCGGCCCACGAAGACGCCCGCGCGCGCCGTGGCAGGCGCCGTCGAGCGGGAGGCAGCCACGCGCGCCAGGGAGATGGCGCTCAGGCCGGTCGCGGCCAGCGCGACCGCGAAGAGGAACACGTTCCGGAGTCTCACGGCCTCTGATCATGGGTCCCTCGTGCGTCTTCGCGCGCTCTCACGGCACGAATTCGCGCGCGCGGCGGCTGCGCCGCGCTCATGCGTCCACGGAGCCCGTGGAGGATCGGCGGGATCGTTCGCGGTGAGAGGCGAGGGACCGACGGCGGCCCTGGCGGCGGAGGC
>PKCK01000078.1 GCA_002862085.1 Planctomycetota bacterium
GCCGACAGCGAGGCCCGCTGCCGCGTATCCCCGGGAGAGCAGGCCGGTGAGGAGCCCCTCGGTCACGCCGAGGCCTCCCGGGGAGATCACGAAGACCGCTCCCGCGACGGCCGCCAGCGCGAAGGCGTAGGTCACGTCCACGAGGCCGAGCGCGGGAGTTGCGACCGCGCTCTCGGGGAGCGCCGCCGTGACGATGATCCAGCAGCCGACGCACTCCAGGCCCCACCCGAGCGTCGCGAGGAGCACCGCGAGGGGGAGTTCTCCGGGGCGGAGGAGCGCGCGCGCGGAATCGAGGGTCGCGGCGAGTTCGCCCGTCCTCGACCTGAGGCCGGGGAGCCAGCCAGCGAGCGCGAGGGCGACCCCTGCGCCACGCCGGGTCGCCACGAGGAGGACGACGCCGGCGGCGAGGAGAGCGGTGAAGAGCGCGATCCCCAGGTGCTCGCTGGTTCCAGCGGTCACGGCGATGAGGACGATGAACCCGAAGAGGTCGGTGACCCTCTCGGCGAGAACGATCGGCGCGCTCCTCGACAGCGGCGTCCCGTCGACCTCACGGAGCAGCCAGGACTTCAGCGCCTCTCCGACCTTGCCAGGGGACACGGTCAGGCTGAGGCCAGCGAGGTAGATCCGCAGGGAGTCGGCTCCTCGGACGTCGCTCCCGATCAGTCGGAGGTAGCGCTGCCAGCGGGGGAAGCGCACGAGGTAGTTCGCGAGGGAGAGCGCACACGCGGCCGCGGGAGCCCAGAGGGGGATCTGCTCCAGCGCCGCGCGGAGCCCATCGACGTCGGCCCACGCGGCGAGCACGGCGTAGACCAGCAGGCCGATGAACACGCCCAGCGCGAGCCGCGCGCCGAAGCCCCGGGTGGGCGACGCGTCCTCTCGGGGCGGAGGGCTCTGGACCTGTCTCATTCGCGGCGCTCGGCGCTCACCTGGCCTCGGGCGCCACCGGAGCGTCGGCGCGCTTGCCCCGAACCTGCAGCACGATCCAGAGCACCGCGGCGCCTGCGAGGAGCGAGATCCACGGGGAGGTCTCGAAGACCACCACCGGGAAGTAGCCCACGAGGACCGAGACGCCCATGGTGAGCAAGGCGTAGGGGGCCTGGGTCCGGACGTGATCGACGTGATCCGACGCGCAGGCGATCGAGGACATCACCGTCGTGTCCGAGATCGGCGAGCAGTGATCGCCGAAGATCGCGCCCTCGAGGACCGCGCCGATCGAGACGATCATGATGAAGAGGCCGAACGCGCGGGCGGCCTCGTCCCCGTCCCCCGGGGAGCCTGCGAAGCCGATGTCGTAGGCGAGCCCGACCACCAGCGGGAGGAGGATCGTCATGGTGCTCCACGAGGACCCGGTGGAGAAGGCGATCAGTCCGGAGAGGAGGAAGAGCGCCACCGGGAGGACGATGTAGGACGTCTTCGTGTAGAGCGTCGCCGAGAGGTACTCGGCCGTTCCGAGATCGTCGCAGACCGCTCCCACCATCCAGGCGAGATAGAGGATCAGGAGCGCCACGCCCATGGCGCGCAGGCTGTTCAGGGCCGCGCCGAGGATCTGAACCACCGGGAGCCTGCGTACCAGGGCGATCACCGTGGCCACCACGAATCCCGCGATGGCGCCCCACATCAGCGGCGTGGTGCCGCTGCCGCCGTAGAGGATGCCGGTGGCGGTCTCGATGAAGCCGCCGGGAGCACTGCCGGTGCTCAGGTAGGGGAACCCGTCGGCGGGGACGAGGAGCCCGATGGACTGGCTCCCGGTGAAGATGATCATCCCGAGGGTCGTGAGGATGAAGATCGAGAGAGGGATGAGCGCGGTGCTCGCGAACGGGCGCACGCTCTCGTCCGCCTCGAGCTCGGTCGCCGCTTTGCCCACGAGGGGGGTGGCCCCCTCGCGGAGGAGCTGCCCGGCGCGGGCGCGCCGCTCCGCGGCGAGCATCGGGCCGAAGTCCCGCCCGCTGAAGACCACGAAGGCGACGAAGAGCAGCGTGAACCAGCAGTAGAAGCGATAGGGAAGGGTCTGGATGAAGACCGCGTAGCCGTCGCTGGGCGCCATGCCCGCATCGGGGAGCTGGGCGCTGAACGTGCTGACCTCGAAGGCGATCCACGTGGAGAGGATCGAGACTCCCGCGACCGGGGCCGCCGTGCTGTCGACGATGTACGCGAGCTTCTCCCGCGCGATGCGGAACCGGTCGGCGAGCGGCCGCATGGTGGAGCCGACGAGGATCGTGTTCGCGTAGTCGTCGAAGAAGACGGAGAGGCCCATGAACCACGTGGCGATCTGAGTCTTCCTCGCGTCCTGCGCAAGGCTCGCGATCCCGTTCATCATCCCGCGGATCCCGCCGGCCTTCGTGATCACCCCGACCATGGCGAGCATGAAGACCACGAAGAGGATGATCTCGATGCGCGCCCGTTCGAAGAGCTGGCCCCGTAGGTAGGTCGCGAACACGTCGACGGCGCCCGCCCCGATGGCCGCCCCGAGTTCCGCGCCGGACCCGATGGAGCTTCCGAGTTCGGCGCAGGCCGGTGCCTTCACGAGTGCAGCGCCCGCCCAGACGCCAGCGAAGAGCGCGACCACTGGCCGTCGTAGCAGGATCGCCAGGAAGATCGCGACCAGGGGCGGCAGGAGCGAGCGCGGCGTGATTGGACTCCACGGGCGCACGACCTTCGCGATCGGGACACCCTGCCTCTCGACGCGCAGCATGAGCGAATCCTTCGTGACGCCGAGCATCAGGTCGAAGCCTTCTGGATCCGGCTTCTTGTAGGCGGCGATGCGAACCGGGACCTCCTCCTCGGCGAGGACCGCGCGGAGCACGCGCTGGATCGAGCGCACTGCCTCGAAGTCCCAGTTGGGGTCCCGGACCTCTCCCTCCTGGAAGACCTCCGGATCCACGACGAAGCGCGCGCCCCCGATCTTCAGGACAGGGTCCTCCCCGGCGTCCGGATCGGGCTCGTTCGCCTGTCCCGCTTCCACCAGGATCTTCCAGAGAGGGGCGCGGACGGGGCCGCCTCTCGCATCGGTCAGCGGCTGACCGGTATCGGTGAGTCGGTCAGCCTCTTCGCGGACGAGCTCCGCGATCTGCTTCGTGGCCAGTCGGGCCGGGCTGACCCCTGGCATGAGGAAGAGCGCGGCCGCGAGGGCAGCGAAGATGGCGACCGAGACGATCCGGAGCATGCCCACGATCCTATGGGGCGCGGGCCCCCTGGACCTAGCGCCTCGCCCGGCCATCGTCGCGGTGGAGGAGAGAGGAGGGAGCCTCCCGCCCCGCGACCGATCGAACGGGCTCCCCGCTCTGGTATCGTTCCGCACTCCCGACCCCGGACGCCCGTGAAGATCCTCCGCTCCTCGAACCCCGCCAGGTCCCTCGCCGCACTCTCCCGCGGGGCGTGGGGCGCCGCAGCGACCCTGGCCGCGGCCCCGGCCGCCGCGGGCCAGAGCGGGGAGCCGGGCACCGTGTTCGAGAACACGCATCTTCCCTTCGAGTCCCTCAAGGCGCCGCCGGACAGCGCATTCGACATCGCGATGGTGTCGGTGGGCGTGTTCCTGCTGGTCTGGCTCTCCATCGCCGCCTTCCTGGTCCTGGCGAAGCTGGACTCGATCCAGCGGCTGCTCGAGAAGCGCCTCTCGGCCGCGGACGAGGCGGAGGGGGCTGCTTCCGCGGCCGCTGATCGCCAGCGCGTCGCGCTCGTCGCGCTGCGGGTGGCGCTGGAGGAGTCCTCGGGCCGGATGGATCGTTCGCTCGTCACGCTCGCCGACCGGATCGGGGGCTCACCGGAGGGCGCGGCCGCCGCGCAGGCGGAGGAGCTCCGGGCGACCCTCCAGGAGGCGCTCGCGACTCTCTCGCAGCATCAGCGCGATCAGACGCGGGCGATCGAGGCGGCTCTCTCGGCAGCGGGCGTACCCGGCGTGGCCGGCGGCCCCGAGAGCCCGGCGCGTTTGATCCAGCGCGTGCGCGCTCACCTCGCCGCCCTCGGCTACGAGGCGATCGAGATCGTGACTCCGACCGCCGAGCTCGAGGCCGAGCACGCCTTCATCGGCGAGATCGTCGTCGAGGCGCGCCGCGGCGGAACCGTCCACAAGGGACGGGCGACCCTCGATGACGGGGTCATCGTCGATGTCGAGCTCCGCCCTGCACACCGTCTGTTTCCCTGACCTCCGCCGCGCCGAGCGGCTCCCACCGAGATCCACCCGCCATGTCCGGAACTTCTCACCCCGTCGCAACGATCGAGGACCTCGGCCGCTTCGCCGGTCAGACCGTCGAGCTCCGCGGGTGGGTCCACAACCGGACCTCGAAGGGGAAGCTGCACTTCGTGACGCTCAGGGACGGCAGCGGTTTCTGCCAGTGCGTGCTGAAGAAGAACCAGGTGGGCGACGAGCTCTTCGAGGAGATCGGGGGCGCGAGCCAGGAGTCCAGCATCGTCCTGAGCGGCGAGGTGCGCGAAGACGAGCGCGCTCCCGGCGGCTTCGAGGTGTCGGTCTGCGGCGGCCGTGTCATGCAGTCGACCGAGGAGTTCCCGATCTCTCCGAAGGAACACGGCGCCGATTTCCTCCTCTCACGCAGGCACCTGTGGCTGCGCTCCCGTCGCCAGTGGGCGATCATGCGGGTGCGCAGCGCCATCATGTTCGCGCTGCGACGCTTCTTCGACGAGCGGGGCTTCGTCTGCATCGACTCCCCGATCTTCACGCCGTCGGCCTGCGAGGGCACCAGCACCTTGTTCGAGGTCGACTACTTCGACGAGAAGGCGTACCTCACCCAGTCGGGCCAGCTCTACGCCGAGGCGTCGGCGATGGCCTTCGGCAAGGTGTACACCTTCGGGCCCACCTTCCGGGCGGAGAAGAGCAAGACGCGCCGGCACCTCACGGAGTTCTGGATGCTGGAGCCGGAGGTCGCCTACGCCGAGCTCGAGGACGTCATCCAGCTCGCCGAGGACATGATGGTCTCCGTCGTTGGCGAGGTCCTCGAGCGGCGCCGGACCGAGCTCGACGTGCTCGAGCGCGACATCTCGAAGCTGGAGGCGGTGAAGGGCGGATTCCCTCGGATCACGTACGACGACGCCTCGAAGATGCTCCTCGAGAACCCGGAGATCGAATTCATCGAGGGGGACGACTTCGGCGCGCCCCACGAGGAGTTCCTCGCCTCCCAGCACGAGCAGCCGCTGGTCATCACCCACTACCCCAAGGCGGTGAAGGCCTTCTACATGAAGGAGGCGCCGGACGACCCGACGCGCGTGCTCGCGATGGACATCATCGGCCCCGAGGGCGCGGGCGAGCTGATCGGCGGCAGTCAGCGTGAGGAGAACCTCCAGGTCCTGCTGGACGCGATCGCGAAGCACGAGCTGCCCATGGAGGAGTTCGAGTGGTACCTCGACCTGCGCCGTTTCGGCTCCGTGCCCCACGGCGGCTTCGGCCTCGGGCTCGAACGCCTCGTCAGGTGGATCACCGGCGTCGAGCACATCCGCGAGACGAGCCCGTTCCCGCGCATGATGACGCGGATCCGGCCCTGAAGAGGGCTCCGTTCGCGCGGCTCACCTGGTTCGCGTGTACACGAACTCCATGACCTTGGTCCCGGTCTCGCCCATGGCGAGGTCGTGAACCTCGAGCGTGATGCCATCGATGCTCGTGAGGCGCCCGTCGTCATCGGTCTCGCCCCGGTAGCGCTGGACGTACTTGACCATCTTGTCGTGCTCGCCGGTGAGGTACTCGTCGAGCGTCCCGTACATGATGAGCGCGCTGCCGTCCGGCGTGAGGTCGCCCTCGGCGCGGTTCATGGCCGTGTCGAAATCCCCGAGGCCCGTCCAGACGAAGCTCTTCTTCAGCCGGTCGTAGCCGGTGAACACGATGTTCAGCCCCTGCATACCCATGAGCTCGCCGGACCAGGTGTTCTGGATGAACCGCCCCTCGACGAGCCAGCGGATCTCGGCGTGCCCGGCTGTCCTGGGCGCGTCCGGGCCCATCAGGGTCACCTGCGCCGTGACCTCGTAGTCGCCGACGAGCATCCCCAGGAACTCGTGCTCCGGGCCTGGCTGCGTGAAGTCGGCGGCCGCGGCCATCATCTCCTCGATGCTGGCCTGGTCCGGCGCGGAGCCGTTGTCCTGGGCGCCCGCTGTGGATGCGCTGGTCGGCGACTCGCCCGGGAGGCTCGCACAGGCCGCCACGGAACAGAGGGCGAGAATGATGGGGGTCGTCTTGAGGCGGGGTGAGGTGATCATCGATCGGTCGGCTCGGAGGTCCTGGTGAGCAGCGTCCGCGCGGGTTCGAGCCGCGTCCGGGTTCGGCTGTGGAGGGGGAGCGCCGCGCGCAAATTCAGCGGCTGAGGAGACCGGCGCGCTCAGCGAGCTCTTCGAGGCGCCGTGCCTCGGCGGCCTGATCGGCCCACGGCCCGTCCGGTCTGAAGCGCGGCGTCGTCTCGACCGCTGCGCTCAGGGCTCGTGCGGCGCGCGTCTTCACCCAGGCGAGCGTCGTGATGCGCGGCCACGTGCGCGGGCTCAGAGCCTGATCGGGCGTCTCGGCGCGGAGGACGGCGAGCAGGAACGGAGCGACGCGACCGTCGCGCCTGGCCTCGAGAGCGGCCGCGGCGCAGGCGACGCGGGTCGCGAGGTCTGGATGTGGCCGATCCCCGGAGGCGAGCTCCACGAGCAGCTCGAGGGCGCCGGCGGACGCGCCGTCTCCCGCGAGCAGCTCGCCGAGCGCGCGCGCTGCGACGAGGTCGACGCCCGTCTCCCCTCGACTGGGCGGGGGGATCCGCGCCTCGAGCCGGGCCATCAGACCGTCGCTGATCGCGCGCCGGTCCTCGCTCTCCTCGGGCAGGTCCCGAGCGATGAGCCCGAGGAGGACGGCGGCGCGGGTCGCGGTTCGAGGGTCTTCGTCGAGCGAGGTCACCAGGCGCGCGAGCTCGGCGTCTCGCCCGATGGAGAGCTCTCGCCAGCGCGCGCGCTCGGTCTCCGCCGCGAGCAAGAAGCCAGCGGAGGAGACCTCGCGCCAGCCGGCGCCGGTCGTGGCCAGACCCTGGTCTCGCCGGGCCGCCCAGGCCGCTGCGACCGCCGTCACGGCCAGCAGCAGGACGGGTCCGAGGAGGCGGCGGGGAGGAGCGGCGGGTGCGGCCATGGCACCGGATGGTACGGGGTGACGTCGCGGCTTACCGCTCATCTCCCGTCCCGGTCACGGTGCGGCGCGATCCCGGTGGCATGAAGGCGCGCAGGCCGGCGCCGTCGGAGATCCACAGGGCGGGATCCTCGCCCGGGACGACGGGCGCCTCCCAGGCGACGTAGCTCCACTCGCCGCTGCGGGCGATCAGGAACGCCTGGGCGTCCTCGGAGGTCGAGCTGACCTGGAAGTGGGTCTCGCCGACGCGCACGCTCCAGGTGGAGTCGTGAACCCTCGCGTCGAGGACGGGGTCGCGCGATCCGTCGGGGCGCAACACCGTGAAGAGGCCCGCGTCGCCGCCCCGCAGGCTCGACTCGAGGTGCGGCCTCTGCCCGGCGGGCTCGAGCGTCGGCCGCAGGCTCGTGCTCCAGCGCGCGAGCGCCCCTCCCCGCAGCTGAGCGTGGATCTCGTCACCGACGGCAACGGGTCCGAGGGCCGGCGGCTCGCCGAGCTCCCAGGGACCCTCGAGGTGGCCGTCATCGGCGTCGACGATCCAGGCCGCGCCGGTCTCCGTGACGAAGAGCATCCGGTCCTCGCGCGAGGGGAGCGGGAGCGGTCGTCTCGCGACTCCCGAGAGCGTCCTGACGCTCCGTGTCCATCGCTCCTCGTTTCCCCAGCCGATGCGGCGCAGGTTGCCGTTTCGATCGCAGACGAGGTACTCCCCGGCCGCGCGGGGGCCGATCGGGGTGGGGGGCGCGTCGACGCGGCCGTCGGTCTTGGAGCACAGGCGCGGTGTCCTCGACAGGACGAGATCGATGTCCTGGGGCCCTTGGATCGCGAGCGTGCGTCGATCGAAGCCGTCGAGGCTGAACTGCAGGAGCCACAGATCCTGGAAGGTGCCCTCCACGGTGAACGGCGTCGTGTGCTCGATCGACTGATCGGTGCCCTGCTGCGTCAAGCTCACGGTGACCCCGGGCGGCGTCGTGCGCACCTGGAAGGGGAGCATGACGCGCACGGACTCCTCGAAGGCCTCCTCCAGGATCTCGTGCGCCTCGTCGTGGTGACCGGCGGAGGCCGCCTTCCGTGCGTTCTGGACCGCGTCCCGCTTGGTCCGTGCCTCTGTGATCTCGTTGCTCAGGACCGCCTGGAGCTTCCCCGTCGGGTCGTTCTGGAGGATGAGCTCGTAGTGCCGGAGCGCGCGCTCGAAGTTCGACCGCTCGAAGGCGTCCCGCGCGAGCGCGAGGCGCTTGTCGTTCTCTGCCTGCGCTTCCCTGCGCTCGCTCTCCAGCCGCGCGACCGACCTCTCCGAGGCGCGCGCGACGATGAGCGCGTCGACTCGATCGATCGCGGCGAGGAGGTCGCGAGCGTCGACGTGGGCCAGGTCATCGCTGCAGAGCTTCTTCCGGATATCCTCGCACCGCTGCCGAACTCGAGCCTCGACGACGAGCTGCTGGGCCACCTGGTTGGAGGGGGGACCGAAGGACTCCACGTCCTGCTGGAGCCGGTTGGGGATGGTCATGAGGACGTCGCTGACGTCCGGCCACGAGGCGCTGACGAGTCGGAGGCGCGGCGGCGCCGGGAGCGTGGAGACGAGAGTGAGGGCCTCTTCGATGTCGCCCTCCTGCGCCTCGAGCTGCGCTCGGCGAAAGCTGTCGAGCCAGGAGGTGCGCAGGGCGATCTCGCTCCTGCGCAGCCGCTCCTCGAGCTCGCGTCGCAGCGCGCTGATCTCGGGCGACTCGTCGCCAGGGAACCGAGCGTCGAGCTGGGCCAGACCGCCCGCGGGATCGGTCAGCAGCCCGCGAATCGCGGTGAGTTCCTGGTCACGCTCCCTGTCGAGCGTGACCTTCACGACCGCGCCGGTGCCCGCGAGCGTGAGCAGCGACGCGGCGATCGCGGCGTTGCGGCGGAGACTCCGGGTGGCCCGGGATCGTCGCTTCGCGCGCGCCAGGAGCTCGCGAGCGTCCTGGTTCCGCGAATCCTGTTCGATGAGCATCCTGAGGGGGCCGAGGACGCGATCGGGGTGGCCCTGGGCCAGGAGGTCGGTGCACGCGGAGAGCACCCAGGGAGCGCCCTCTTCGACGCGAGCCGCCTGGACGAGCCCCATGCCGATCTCGAGGCGCAGGGCGAACGAGTCGGGCTGAAGATGCGCGGCGATCGCGAAGGCCGGGCCGCTGCGAGCCGCCGAACCCTGCTCGCGCAGCTCGCGCGCGAGATCGAGGATCCTGCGCACGTCCAGATCCGCGGCGCTCCCGGGGTCCCTGAGCTGGAGGGCCGCGAGGCGGAGCTTGCAAATACGATCGCCGGGTCGGATGCGCAGCGCCTCGGTCCAGTGGGCGATGGACCGGGCCGCGCTCTGGAAGGTCGCGTCGAGGCGGCGCAGGAGGCAGCGTACCTCGGCCATCTCCATCCGGCGCAGCGCCGAGGTCAGGCGGCCCGCGCGCCACTCCTCGGTCAGCGCATCCGCGTCTTGCGGGTTCAAGGGCCCGGGGGGGGCCTGGCGGCACCAGAGGGTCAGACGGGACGCTGCGCGATCGAAGCGCTCGTGTTCGAGTTCGTTGAGGGCGGCCCGCAGGACCTCGATCGGGTGAGCCGATCGGAGGCCTCCGCTCGTGAGCGCGGCCATCGCGGCGAGCTGTGCCTGCCGGACGGGCCATCCGAGACGGTCGGCGATCTCGACCAGGCTGGAGTTGCCGTCGATCTCCTGGAGCATGCCCGCGGGGAGCTCCCCGAGCGCGTCCGGTCGCTGGAGACAGGGGATCAGCTCAGCGTCCACGAGCTTCGGCTCGCCCGCCAGCTCGAACTCGTCCGCGATGCGCGCGTAGTCGAGGAGCAGGTATTCGACCTGGGCCGCCTCGCAGTGGATCTCCGTCTCCGGGTGGCTCTCGTCCTCCAGCCGGGTCTCGCGGCTGGGCAGCGTCCCGGGGTCGAACCGGAAGTGCACGCCGCCTCCATCGAGGAGCGCGTAGAGGGTCTCGAGGCGCGCCGCCCGAGCGATCTGGCCCAGACGGGCGGCGTCGCCCGTGACAGCCGGATCGTCGGGCCATGCGCTGCGGGCCCGGGCGCGCCAGGTCTCGCCGTCCTCGTCGGGATCGGGGAGCAGCCACGCCCGGCCCTCCTCCATGCCCAGGACCGACCGGTGTCCGCCGCGCGCACTCAGCGTGAGGACGCCCTCCTTGCGGCCTCGCGACAGGCCCTGCAGCAGCTCTGCGAGTCCGATGCCCCGGACGTCTCCCTGGAAGCTCATCGGCGATCCCTCCCGCGTTGCGCGGGTGCGGTCAGGTCCCTTTCGGGATGGACGGAGGTGTTCCAGCGCATGGGGGGGCGGCGGGTCCGCGTGAAAACCCACCCGGAGATCTTCGACCCCACACGCGCGGGGCCTGAAGCCCCACGACCGCGAACGGCCCGCCTCCCGGGCCCGTCGCACCGGAAATTTCTTCCCGGTGACGCCACTCCCGTTCGGTGGCTGGCTTTCAGCCCCTGAAGCGCGCTCTCAGGGCCTCCAGATCGGCCGGCGTATCGAGGTCGTCGAGGATCGCAGCGTCCGTGACCTCCCGGGAGAGGAGCGGTTCAGCGAGGCCTCGGAGCGTCTTGAGCCCCGCGTCCGGCGGCAGCCCCGGGAGTTCGTGAGCGCAGAGGTCACGCCCGATGAGGACCGGATGGCCGAAGAGGACCCGCCCCCCTCGATCGACGACCCTCGGCGCCAGCCAGCCCCGCGGGGGGGCGCCGGCTTCGAGCCACGACGACGCGAGCGCGCGCACCGTGTCACCGGTCACGAGCGGGACGTCCGCGGGCATGACGAGCAGATCCTCCCCGGCTCTCGCTGCTGATCCGGTCAGGACGCTCCCGGTGCGGCCCTCGGCCCAGCGTTCGTTCCTGATGGCGAGGCAGCCGAGGTCGCGCGCGGCCGCAGCGATGACCGCGTGGTCCTTCCCGGTGATCACGAGCGGTTCGCGGTCGACGGCCCGGGCAGCCGTCAGGAGCCGCGCGAGCACGCTCTGCCCGCCGAGCTCCGCGAGCGCCTTGGGCTCTCCGAGGCGCGACGAGGCGCCAGCGCAGAGCAGGATGGCCCGGGGTCCTCTGGACGCGTGGGTCACGCCCCGATCCAGCGCGCCACGAGCGCCTGTGCGCGTCCGGTGTCGTCGGTGCCCTCGACGAGGGTGCGGCCGTCGGGGAAGAGCGTGAACCGGCAGCCGTCGCTCTCGAAGCGAGCGAGGGGACCCACCCTAAGGACCTCGGTCCCGGCACGCCCGAGGTTCTCCGCCAGCGCGTCCACGTCGGGCCGCGGCGCGCCGGCTGGAGGAAGCACCTGCACCGTGTTCCGGCCGCAGAGCGAGACCGCCTCGGTCACCTCCGCGTCCTCGAGGAAAGGGAACTCGCGGTCGCCACAGCAGGGGCAACCCGGGTCGCGTGGGACCGCGAGGCGACGCGCGGTGCCGTTCCAGGCGTCGAGTTCGACGAGGCCGGGCTCCACCGGCTCCCGGCCCGCGAGGATCCTGAGCGCGAGCCCCGCCTCCATGGACGCGACGGCACCCACCGCTGGACCGATGACCCCGGCGGTGTCGCACGTCGGGAGGGTCCCCGGCGGCGGAGGATCACGAAAGAGGCAGCGCAGGCAGGGTCCCTGCTGTCCCGGCAGCACCGGCAGGACGATCCCGCCCCCCGAGACGACGCCGCCGTAGATCCAGGGCGTTCCGGTCGCGACGGCGTGATCGTTCACGAGGTACCGCGTCGCCATGTTGTCGGTGCCATCGAGGATCAGATCCGCCTCCGACGCCAGCTCCGCGAGGAGGGGGCCGTCGAGGTGTCGTGCGTGAGGCACGAGCTCGGTGGGCCCACCGACCGCGGCGAGGGTCTCGGCGGTGGCGTGCGCCTTCGGCGTTCCCGCCGCCGCGTGGGCAGCTGTGAACAGCACCTGCCTGGGCAGGTTGGTCTCCTCGACGATGTCGCGGTCCACGAGCAGCAGCCTGCCGACGCCGGCGCGGCAAAGCCACTGAGCCACGACGCCGCCGAGGGCGCCGCAGCCGACGATCAGCGCCGTGCTCCGGCCGAGGGCGTCCTGGCCTTCGGCGCCGAGGGGACCGAAGCGCGTCTGCCGGGCGAAGCGATCCTCCATCACAGAATCACGAGCGCCAACACCGCCCCGAGCGCCGCGATGACGAGGACCGCGATGCCCGTCGCGAGCAGAGCGGCGGTGCGATCGGCCTTCGGTGTGCGGTCGATCTCGACCCAGTTGAAGTAGCGGCGCACGGATCCGTCGATCTTCGCGCCGCAGTGGGGGCACGAGTCGCCCTTGAAATCGTCCCAGGGGATGACCCCGTCGCACTCCATGCAGAAGAAGTTCCGGGCGTCACCGCCCTCGGCGACGCCGGGCGCCTGGGACCGCTCGCGGTAGTAGTCGATCGCCTCGCGGTTCCGCTCACCTCTGGTGCGGGACCAGTGGTGCTCGGACATGTTCCCGTAGCTGGGCTGGTCCCCGGAACTCCCGGCGGTGGAGGTTCCGGGAGGTTCGCTCTCGGGGGGCGGCGGCGGTGTGGAGGAGGACGTCATCGGATCCCGTGCCTGAGCTTGACATCTCCGGCGGCGAGGACGATTCTCTTCGGCCCGGATCGAGAGCTTCTCGGCTCACGTCCGTCTCGCGTCGCCCTCCAGGCAGGCCCCCAGGGCCCTCTATGAAGGCGGAGCATGGTGGGTATAGCTCAGTTGGTTAGAGCGCCGGATTGTGGTTCCGGAGGTCGTGGGTTCAAGTCCCATTACCCACCCCATCCGCCCAGCGGACCGCTCCGAGCGGGTGTCGTTGAGGGCCCTCCTGCGGATGGGGCGGGGTCCGCGCCGGATCCGCGTGCGGACGGGGGGCGCGATGCAGGGTCCGATGTCGGGGGTCGATGGCGCGCGGCGGCCGAAGAACCGAAGAGGCCCGTCGAGGGCGCGGTTCTCTGTGACGCCGGGTCGGCGCGAGCTCGCGTCGTCCATAGCCCGCAGGCGTGTTCAGCCGGTGGCGATGTCCCCGGCGCGAGCCAGCGCGTCGTGGAGGAGGCTGGCCGGTTCGGCGAGCTCCTCGCGCGCGAGACCGGTGAGCTCACGGGCGGCCTCGACTGCGCACCTTCGCTCGCTTTCCGTGGGCGCAGTGGCTCGGACGGGAGCAACACGTGGGCGGGCCCCTCGTCGCGGGCGTACCCCCTGTCGGGATCAGCTCGCGAAGAGCCGGCCCATGTCCCTGAAGCCCTTGAACTCGAGCGCGTTCCCGGCGGGGTCGCGCAGGAAGAACGTCCCCTGCTCGCCAGGCTCGCCCTCGAAGCGGGTGCGCGGCGCGATGACGAAGTCCACCCCCGACGCCGAGAGGCGATCGCGTAGCGCGCGCCACTCGTCCATCGAGAGGACGACTCCGAAGTGGGGGACGGGAACCTGGTCCCCGTCCACGGGGTTGGTGGCTTCGCGCTCGGCCTCCATGGACTCGTCGAGGTGCGCCACGACCTGATGGCCACAGAGGTCGAAGTCGATCCACCGGTCCCCGCGGCGGCCGATGCCCGCATCGAGGGTCCCGGCGTAGAAGCGCTCCGCCTCGACGAGGTCGTCGACGCGGATCGCGAGATGGAACGGGGGGACCGTCACTTGCCGTCGATGTAGGTCTGATGTCCCTCCTTCTTCTGACCGCCGAGCGCGCGGTAGAGGGTCTTCAGGGCATCGGCGTCGCCTTCGTCGAGCGCGATCTCCATGTCGAGGAGCGTCGTGTACACGGAGGCCATGAGGCGCTTGTACGCGACGTCATGGGCGATGAGCGCCGAGCCCTCGAGCTTCTCGATGGGTTCGGGGACATGCGCGAGGCCGACGAGGACGGCGGCCTCCATCTCGTGGACCGCGGCGAGGGCCTCGTCCTTCTTCGCGGGATCCCGCATGAGCTTGCGGAGCGCCTTCAGGTTTCGCTGCATGGCCTCCATGCTCTCGTGGAGCGGGTCGGCCTCCTCGTCGGCGGCCGCCGGCGCGGCCTCGGCGCCTTCCTGGGGCGCCACGGTGGTCGGCTGCGGGCTCGCAGCGGCGACGAGGAAGGCGGCGCCGGTCAGCCCGGCGAGCGTGGCAGCGATGCGTGTGGGGCGGAGTGTCATAGCGGAGGGGGGCTTGTCGCCCGGGAAGGCCTCGGAGGCGATTCGATCGACGTGAGGAGGGACCGCGGGGCGCTGAGTTCAGGCCCCTGCGCCCCTCAGAAGCATAGGTTCCCAGAGTCGCAGGTGTGCGCGCGCGCACGCCTCCCACGTGTACGGAGCGGCGCGCTCGACGCGAGCCCCGACCTGGTCGCGGTTCGAGATCGCCGTCCGGAGTGCCTCGGCGATCTCACGGGGCTCCGTCGCATCGACCCAGAGGACGCTCGAACCGAGTGCCTCCTCGAAGGCAGGCAGCCGACTCGCCACGACGGGCAGGCCTGCACGCGAAGCCTCGAGCGGCGTGACGGGGGTGGTCTCGTCGTCCGCGAGGTGCAGGAGCGCGCTGGCGCCGGACACGCAGCGCGCCATCCGCCGCTCGTCGGGCGCCTCGATCCAGCGGACGTCGCCGGCGAACCTGGACGTCGAGAGCGCCCCGCGGAAGCTCTGCGCGAGATCTCCAGGACGGCCGACCCAGAGGAGCCGGGCGATCTCCCCGGAGGCGCGCAGTGCCTCGAAGGCCCGCAGGACATCCAGAGGCCTGCGCGACGAGCGGACCGCGCCGAGCACGAGCACGTCCCGGGTGGAACGCGGCGGGACCGGGGCGCTCGAGGCTTCGCGGACCCAGTGATCGCAGCCCACGGGGACCTGGTTCGCGACGACGCCGTAGCGTGACGCGACGCGCGCCGCGGCGTCGGCGCTGAAGACGACGACCCCACGAGCCGCGCGGCAGCGGGCTGCGAGCACCTCGTCCGCGGCCGAGCCGGGCGCGGGGAACTCAGCGACGGCGATCGTGTGGGGAATCCGGAGGTGTCCGTCCCGCTCCCGCGGACCGGGCAGCTCGAGGGTCGTCCTGTGGAGCAGCGCCGCGCCACCGAGCGCGCGCCGGCCGGCGAGGTCGCCGAGCCCCGCCGTGATCGCGAGGGCTCGGCGGGGCAGCCGGAGTCGCGTGCGCTCGAAGGCGGCGAGAACCTCGGGGCCCTCGAGCGCGAGCGGAGCGCCCTCCATCGGAGCGGGTCCCCGGCCCACCTCGACGAGACGAAGGGGCGGCGTGTCCTCCAGGCGGACGAGCGCGCGAACGAGCTCTCGCACGTACCGCCCGAGGCCCGGGGCGTGCCCTGGGCCAGGGGTGTAATCGATGGCGAGGCGAGGGCTCACGTCGTGATGGCTGCGGGGGGTGTCCGAAGGACCCAGGCCCGGCGCGGGCGTTCCGGCGTGATCAGCGCCTGTCGCGCGCCTCGTCGGCGTCGCGCACGTGGGCCAGCGGCTCGCTCACCAGGGGATCCGGCCGCTCCGCCTTGCGAAGCTGGATCTCCTCCAGCTGCTTCTGCGAGGGAGGGTCGCCGAGGAGGCCGCCGTCCTCCTCGAAGGCGCGGAGCAGGTCACGCGAGAGCGCCTTCATGAACGGAAGGGCCCAGGGAAGGGCGCCGATCACGAGAACGAACTTGAGGATCTCCTTGGTGTCCATTGCGCCTGCCCCTCCTCGCCGGTCGGGCATCCTCTTCGAGATCGTAAGGAACCGACCCCCTGGATGAGCCAGATCCGCCGAAACCGTCGGGCCTGGACCTTACCCTCGGTCGCTCCTCGAACAGCCAACGCCCAGACATGACCCAAGACGCCACCCCCCTTCAAGTCGCCCTGATCGGCCAGCGCTTCATGGGCCGCGCCCACTCGAACGCGTGGCGCCAGGCCCCTCGATTCTTCGACCTCCCCGTCGACCCGCGCCAGCACACTGTCGTCGGACGAGATGCCGCGTCGCTCGAGGAGTTCAGGGAGCGATGGGGCTGGCAGCACGCGTCCACGGACTGGGCGGCGGTCTGCGCGGCCGATTCGGGAATCGACCTCGTCGACATCGGGACGCCGAACGACGTCCACGAGGGGCCGGCGGTGGCTGCTCTCGAGGCCGGCAAGCACGTCGCGTGCGAGAAGCCGCTCTCGGCGACCCTGGACGCCGCGCGCCGCATGCGTGACGCCGCCGCCGCGGCGGCGGGCAAGACCTTCGTGTGGTTCAACTACCGCCGCTGCCCGGCCGTCGCTCTGATGCACGAGCTCGTGCGTGAAGGGCGGATCGGAGAGGTCCTGCACGTCAGAGGGACCTACCTGCAGAGCTGGGGGGGGCCGGACGTCCCCATGCTCTGGCGCTTCGACAAGGAGCGCGCGGGCTCCGGCGCCCACGGCGATCTGAACGCGCACATCGTCGACATGGCGCGCTTCGTGACCGGAGAGGAGGTCGCGCGCGTGCACGGTGCAATCGAGAAGACGTTCGTCACCGAACGACGTGCCGCTGACGGATCGATGGCGGCCTCCACGGTCGACGACGTCGTCAGCTTCCTCGCGACCTTCAGCGGGGGCGCGACGGCCTCCTTCGAGGCCTCGCGCCTGGCGCAGGGACACCTCAACCGCAACACGCTCGAGATCAACGGCACGAAGGGCTCGGTGCGCTTCGACTTCGAGGACATGAACGTTCTTGAGTTCGTCGACGCGACCGAGAGCGGACGGACCCGCGGCTGGCGCCGGATCATGTGCACGGACGCCGAGCATCACCCCTACGCCGCGGCGTGGTGGCCGGACGCCCACGTGATCGGTTACGAGCACGGCTTCACCAACATGGTCGCGGACATCTGCGTGGCCCTCGGTGGAGGGACCCCGCGGGTGCCGCTGCCGGACTTCGCGGACGCGTTCGAGACCCAGGTCGTCCTCGAGGGAGCGCTCGAGGCGGCCCGTCGCGGCGCGGCGGTCGACCTCGCCGAGCTGCGTTAGGCGCCGCACCGCACGCACGTCTGGACCGATCCGGGATCAGCGGGCAGCTCCCGGGCGCGGTCGACCCGCCTACACCGTTACCCTCCTACGTGCTCTCGCGCTCGCGGGGCCCAAGGGGCCCGTAGATCTCTCTCCCCACCGAACCGATGACGCGACTCTCCACGCTCCTCCTTCCGCTCGTAGCGACTCCGGCCGTGGCACAGACCACGCTCGACTACACGCTCGATTCCCAGACGAGCAGCCTCCAGCTGAACACCGCCGTTGGGTTCGATCTCACCGGCGACCTGCGCGGCGTCTTCGATCCAGCGGCGAACCCCGGCGGGACCCGGACCCAGCGCGGCGTCTTCGGGGACGACGGGACGAACCAGAGTGCCTCGCTCTCCCTCGGTCTCGCCCTCGGGCTCGATCTCGGCGGTGCCCTCGGTGGGGCCTTCACGCTCTCGCTCGATCCCGAGGTCGGAACGGCTTCGGTGGAGGGCCTCACTCTCGATCTGAGCGGCGGTCCGAATCTCGCGGGGGTCGGCCTCACCCTCGAGTTCGAGACGTTCCGGACCTTCGATCCCGCCTCGCTGTTCCTCGGTGGGATCCCGCTGACGATCCCCTTCGGTGACGTGACGATCGACAACGTCCGCTTCGAGCAGAACGGAGCGGCCGCCGGGACCGCGCTCCCCGGGGCTCAGTTCGGTCAGTTCGACATCGCCGTCACGGTGCCTGTCGGGCTGAGCTTCGACCTCGAGGCAGGGCCGATCTTCGGCGGGGGTGTGACGCCGGTCGGTCCGGTCCCCGTCGTCCTGCCGCTGGTGGTGACGGTCGACCGCGCTGACTGCGAGAGCCTCCTGGGCGGCAGCGCGTCGGAGTCGTTCAGCCAGTCCATCCCGAGTCCGTTCCCCTTCGCCTTCGACGATCTCCCGTTCGACCTGCCGACGCTCCTGCCGCCGGGCGGGACGGCGAACCTGCTGCTGTCGGCGGGTCTCGACGGGATCAGCCTCGACGGGGGCGTCTCGCTCCTCGTCAGCGCCGTCAGCGCGGACGGACGCGTGGAGGACATCTGCCCGGGCGTCGTGAACTCCACCGGCGTCGGTGCCGACATGGCGGTCGTGGGATCGACGAGCGTCACTACCGCGGACATGGGGCTGCAGGTCACGGGTCTTCCGGTGAACACCTTCGGTCTGTTGATCATGTCGCGGATCCAGGCGTTCGTTCCCGGCTTCGGAGGCAGTCAGGGCGATCTCTGCCTCGGTGAGCCGTGTTATCGCTACTTCGACGCCGTCACCAACAGCGGGCCGGCGGGGGAGATCACGATCTTCCCCGACTTCGACGCGCTGCCGCAGGCGCAGTCCTTCGTCGAGCTGGAGACCTGGAACTTCCAGCTGTGGTATCGGGACAACAACCCCGGGGCGACCTCGAACACCTCGGACGCGCTCGCGGTCACCTTCTGTCGCTGACCCGGCCGCGCGCGGGCCTCTTCGAATGGCCCCGCGAGGAAGAGCCGCGGTGCCGCTAACATGGCGGGACCGCGGCTCTTCCCGATCCGTCGCACTCCGGCGACGGCCATCCGCGCAGAAGCGAGCCCCGGCGAGACCGACACCATGACCCGTTCCATCTGCCTGTTCACCGGCCAGTGGGCCGACCTCCCGCTCGAGTCCCTCCTCCCGAAGGTGAAAGCCATGGGCTTCGACGGCGTGGAGCTCGCCTGCTGGGGCGACCACTTCGAGGTCGGCCGCGCCCTCCGCGAGGATGATTACTGCACCAAGCTATGGGCGCTCCTCGAAGCGCAGGGGATGGACTGCTTCGCGATCTCGACCCACCTCGTCGGGCAGGCTGTCTGCGACCGGATCGACGAGCGCCACCAGTCGATCCTGCCCCCGGAGATCTGGGGTGACGGGGACCCCGACGGCGTGCGCGCGCGCGCCGCGCAGGAGCTCAAGGACACGGCGCGCGCGTCGCGCCGCTTCTTCGACGCCGCACCGGATCGGATCAAGTCCCGCCTCTCGCGTCCCGGGAAGGCCGTCGTCAACGGCTTCACCGGCTCGCCGATCTGGCACCTGCTCTACTCGTTCCCGCCGGTCCCCCCCGAGGCCATCGACGCGGGCTTCGAGGAGTTCGCCGCGGCGTGGAAGCCGATCCTCGACGTCTTCGAGCAGGAGGACGTCCTCTTCGCCCTCGAGGTGCATCCCACGGAGATCGCATTCGACATCGCCTCGACCCGGCGCGCCCTCGCCGCCATCGACGGCCACCCGGCCTTCGGCTTCAACTACGACCCGAGTCACTTCGGCTATCAGGGCGTGGACTACCTCGCCTTCCTCGACGAGTTCGGCGACCGGGTGCACAACTGCCACATGAAGGACGTGTGGTGGTCGGACGAGCTCGCCGAGGCGGGTGTCTTCGGCGGTCACACGAACTTCGGCGCCGCCGGGCGCTACTGGGACTTCCGCAGCGTCGGACGCGGCAGCGTGGACTTCGAGGAGATCATCCGTCGCCTCAACCGCCTCGAGTACCGCGGGCCGCTCTCCGTCGAGTGGGAGGACTCCGGGATGGATCGCGAGCACGGCGCCGCCGAGTCCGCCGCGTTCCTCAAGCGCCTCGACTTCGAGCCGGCGGGCCGCGCCTTCGACTCCGCCTTCAGCGAGGAGTGACGGCCGCGCGCTCGCCGCGCCTCGATCCCCTCCACACACCGCTCCCTCCCCAAGACGACGCCGGCCCGCGCGCCGGGATCCCCCATGAGCAGCAGCGAAGCCCCCCCGCTCTCCGGCGCACTGAACGCGCGGCTGTCCCTGATGATGTTCCTCCAGTACGCGATCTGGGGGGCCTGGATGCCGATCCTCTACCCGTTCCTGCTGGGGCATCGCGGCTTCTCGCTCAAGCAGTGCGGGCTCTGCCTCTCCGCGGGCGCGGTGGGAGCGATCGTCGGACCGTTCCTGGCCGGGCAGTTCGCTGACCGCAAGTTCGCGACCGAGCGATTCCTCGGCTTCAGCCACCTCGCCGGCGCTGGTCTCGTCTGGATGCTGAGCGAGACGGCGAGCTTCGAGGGGTTCCTGATCCTCAGCCTCGTGTACGGGCTGGTCTATGCGCCGACGCTCGCGCTCACCAACTCTTTGAGCTTCGCGCATCTGCCCGACCGGGACCGTGACTTCGGGAGGGTCCGCCTCTGGGGAACCATCGGCTGGATCGCTGCGGGGATCGCGGTCGGCCAGTGGCTCCTGCACGAGCACACGCTCGTCGACGCGTCGGACGGGGACATCAAGGCGGCCCTCGACGCGGGCAGGGCGGACGCCTTCCGGCTGAGCGCGCTCCTCGGCGTGGTCATGGGGCTGTTCTGCTTCACGCTTCCGCACACTCCGCCCTCGTCCGAGGCCAAGGAGCGGAACGCGACCTTCGAGGCCCTGGGTGAGGTGCGCTACCAGCCCCTGCTGACGCTCTTCCTCATCGCCGTACCGGTGAGCTGCATCCACCAGTTCTACTTCGTGTACACGGCCGATTTCCTGACGGAGCTGGGGCAGGGCTCCACCGGCTGGATCGACCGGATCTTCGGCGTCGGGGGCGGGGGGCTGATGACGATCGGGCAGATGAGCGAGATCCTCGTGCTGGGGCTCATCCCGCTCGTGGCGCGGCAGACCTCCCGCAAGACGCTCCTGGCCGTCGGGCTCGCCGCCTACGCGGGTCGGATGGCGCTCTTCGCGTACTTCGAGTCCTACGCAGCGATCCTCTCGGGGCTCGCGCTCCACGGTCTGTGCTTCGGCTGCTTCATCTTCGTGGCCTTCATGGTCGTGGACGAGGAGACGAGCCCCGACGTCCGCGCCAGCGCCCAGAACCTCTTCAACCTCGTGATCGTGGGCATCGGGATCATCGTCGGGAGTTACCTGGCCACGGCCGTCGTGGGGGCCTGGGCCACCGGTCCGGACAAGGTGATGGACTACACCAAGCTCTTCAGCGTTCCCATGTACGCGAGCCTCGCTTGCCTCGCGGTGCTGCTGTTGCTCTACCCCTCCCGCTCGCCGAGACGGGGCGAGCTCGCCTGACGCCGGTCCAGCGCGCGGAACGCACCGGCGGCGCGAGGCGGCGCCGGGTCATCTCGCTGGCCCGCCTCAGCGCCGGCGACGCGCTTCGGTGAGGGCGGCGCGCGCCTCCGCGTTGCCTGGGTCGATCCGTGCCGCCCGCTCGAGGAGCGGGATCGCCGCCTCCCAGTCGCTCCGTCGCGCGCGGAGCTTCCCGGCGAGGATGAGCATCGCGACGTCCGCGGGCGCGCTGCGGAGCCACTGCTCGGCGGCGGCGGACGCTCCTTCCAGGTCTCCGTCGCCGCTGCGCGCCTCCGCGAGTGAGCCCAGGACGCGGCGCGTGTCGCCCTCGATCCGGCGGACCTCGGCGAGCGCCGGGAGGGCCTCGGCGAAGCGTCCCTGCTGCGAGAACGTGGCCGCCAGGTTGAACCAGCCTGCGGCGTAGTCGGGGTCGAGTCCAACGGCGCGGCGATAGGCGCTCTCGGCGAGATCGAGGCGTCCGAGCAGCACGTAGGCGCGGCCGAGGCCCTCGAACGCGTAGGCGTGCTGGGCGCGCAGGGTGGCGTCGTCGCGTGTCGCGCGCTCGAAGAGGGCGGCGCCGTCCCGGTACCGGGCCTCCTCGACGGCGAGGCGTCCGTGTTCCAGCAGCAGGTGCCTGTGCGCAGGCTCGTGTCGGCCGAGTTCGCAGAACGCCTGGACGTCGGCGGGGCGGGTGGGGCCGCGGAAGATCCGCAGGGGGGCGCCGTCGTCCCTCGTCACGATCGTCGCCGTCGGACCGGCGCCGAGGGCCTCGGCGAACAGCTCCGGTTCGAGGAGCACCGCGGAGCGCCCGTCGAGGTCTCCCTCGGCGGGGTCGCCGGTCCGCAGGTACGCATCGACCACGCGCACGCCGACGAAGCTGACGCCCGGGCTCCCGTCGACGGTCGCGCCCAGCGGCGGCGCCGGCGGCGGGTCGGCGTGCACCCGGACGACCATGGGCGTGCCGGGCGGCAGCGAGAGCGCGGACGGCGTGCGGGTGACGCGGACGAGGTCGCTCACCCAGGCTCTCGCGGGCCGGCCGCCGGGATCGGACGGGGCGCTCCAGCGCGGCAGGTCGCGCACCTCGGGCGACTCCTGCCCGCGCCTGATGATGACGAGGCGCTGGGCCTCGACCGCCTCCGAACGCTGGAGGGTGCCGTCCTTCCAGCGCACCTCGATGGCGTCGACCTGCTCCGCTGGAGGGCCTCCGAGGCCGACGTGGACGTCCGTCGACACCTGGGACTGGAAGCCCTCGACGAGGGCCACCCGCCGGGCGAGCCGCCGGCCGGCGTGGGTCACCGTGACCCGCGCGCCGAGGGCCGGCGAGCCGTCCTCCTCGAGCAGTCGCAGGCGGGTCCAGGCCGAAGCGGGGGCGGTGTTCTCGCGATAGACGAGGCCGCCGAGGGTCCAGAGCGCGAGGTCCTGATCCCCGTCACCGTCAGCGTCGATGGGGACCACGGCGCGCCCGTCGTGGTCGTCGTCGAGGCCCGCGAGCCAGCCGGCGTCCACCCACGGCCGGTCGGGCGCGGTCCCGTCCGTCGGGACGAAGAGGCGGTCTCGCTCGTAGCCGTTGAAGGACCCCCGGAAGCGCGGGGCGTCGGCGTTCGCGTCCGAGGACGGCCGACCCTCCTGGATGGCGCGGGCGTCCTCGATGACCTGCCTCCAGTTGTACGACTCCCAGTCGCGCATGGAGCGATCGCGGTGGGACGTGAAGCCGTTGGTGACCACCAGGCCGAGAGTGCCGTCCGCGAACGGCTCGAAGAACTGGCAGCCCCAGGCCCACTCGCCCTCGTGGATCCCCAGGCGACGCGCGCGCTCGTCCCACCTCTCCTCCGGAGCGCCCTGGCTGTAGAGCACGTTGCCGTGGGCGATCACGTCGACGACCTCTCGAGCTCGCGCGTCGAGGCCCGCGGCGAGGGGGCCCATGCGCATGCCCTCCTCGGACGACATGTTCGAGACGTAGAGATCCCACCGGCCGTCGGCGTCGAGGTCGGCCAGGGAGGCGCCCATCGTGTTCGCGCTCACGCCGTCGAAGCCGAGCGATTCGTCCGCCACGAAGCGGCCGCCCTCGTTGCGCCAGAGGACGTTGAGGCCGAAGTCGTTCCCCTCGAAGAGGTCGTCGTCGCCGTCATGGTCCGCGTCGAAGACCATGGCGATGTAGCTGTAGCGCGTCCCGCTGATGCCGCGCGCATCGCTCTCCTCGGTGAACTCGAGGTCGCCCTGGTTGATGAAGAGGTGGTTGTCGGCGCCGTCGTTCGCGTCGATCATGTTGAAGCCGGGGCCGTGCGAGCGGGCGCTCCCGTACACGGCGAAGAAGAGATCGAGGTCGCCGTCTCCCTCGACGTCGATGGGGGCGACGGTCTGGACGGCGAGGCGGCGCAGGCCCACCTCGTTCGGCATCGCGAAGGCCCGAGGGACGTGTCGCCAGGTCCCCGCCGCCGCGCCTGTACGCGTCCAGAGACCGGCGTACGCCCGGTCTCCCTCGTAGAGGCTCGCCTCGCCGGCCACCAGCTCGTCGAGGCCGTCCCCGTCGAGGTCGATGGCGAGCACGAACGCCGGGAGCTCGGCCGCATCCTCGATGGGGAGCGGCTCGGGGACGAAGCCGCCGGCGCCGTCGTTGAGGAAGAGGAGGCTGCTCTCGCCGGCCCGGGTGGCGATCAGGTCCGGCCGGTCGTCGCGGTTCCAGTCGATGACGGAGAGGCCACCCAGGGTGAGCGTCAGCTGACGGTCCACGAAGGCCTGGAAGAGCTCCCTGTTCTCCGGGGAGCGCGCGAAGGTGAGGCCGACCTCGGAGGTCCGGTCGCGGAAGGACGCCGCCGCGGCCGCGAGTCGCTCGCCGGGCCGCTCCTCGAGCGGCGTGAACCGGCGCAGGCGCCAGTCGGCGTCGGCGTCCGTTCGAACGGCCTCGATCTCGGCGCGCAGGGTGAGGTCCACGCGAGGTGGCGTGCCCCTGAGCGAGTCGCCCGCCCAGCGGATACGCACGCGCCCCGTCGCTCGACGGGCCCCGGCATCCGCGTCCAGCTGGAAGCGCTCCAGCTCGCACTCGACCCGCGCAGGGATCCCGTCCAGCGGCGCGAGGGCGAACAGGTCCGCGAGGAACTCGGTGGGGTCTCGGAGGACGGATTCCGCGTCCGCGGAGAGAGGCGTCCAGGTGATCGGTCCGGCGGCGCCAGGGGCCCCGGGCTCGTGCAGGCGGGCGGCGAACTCCCCGGCGGGGGCGAGGCCGCGCGCGGCTCGTTCGAGCTGTCCGCGGACGAGCGGCTCGAGGACGAGGCTGGTGAGGTCCTGCTGGAGCCGCACCGCGGCGGTCTCGCTCGTCTCCACGTCGAGGACCGGGCGGAGGACCGGATCCGCATCGGGAGAGGGGGCGTGGCCGCCGCAGGCCGCTGCGAGCGCCGCGAGCAGGATGTGGCGCAGCGGGAACGCGACCGAGCGGACCGGTGCGGTGCGGAGCTTCGCGGCGGCGGGTTCCATGGGGAGAGAGTAAGCCTGGCGGCATCCGTCGCGAGACCCAGCTGGCTACGATCCGGGAGTCATGATCAACCGCGCCCCCTCCGCGGCCCTGCGCCGCGCCTCCCTCGCGCTGCTCCCTCTGCTGACAATCGGCTGCGTCTCGACGGGCGCGGCGGATCGGACGGCCTCCTCGGATCCCGCTCCTCCTGCCGCGTCGAGCGAGATGGCGGCGTCCGCGTCCGGTGGGCCTGCGGCGGGCGCTGCGCCGACCGACGTCGAGGAGGGGACCACGGCGGTGGAGGAGGAGGCCCTGGCGCCCCCGACGCAGACCCAGCTCCGCGAGGAGGCGAATCGCGTCGTGGACGACTGGCATCAGGCCGCGTCGGTCGCCGACCGCGATCGTTACCTGGGTCACTTCGCGCCGGACGCGGTGTTCCTGGGGACGGACCCGGACGAGCGCTGGGACCTCGAGAGCTTCACGGCCTACGTCGACACCTACTTCGCCCCGCCCTACCAGGGCTGGACCTTCGACCCGTCCGATCGTCACGTGATGCTCGGGCTCAACTCGGAGATCGCCTGGTTCGACGAGAAGCTCACCAGCCAGAAGTACGGGAGCGTCCGCGGGACCGGGGTGCTCCGCCGGGTCGGCGACAGCTGGAGGCTCTCGCACTACAGCATGACCCTGGCCGTCCCCAACGGCGCGATGGAGGCCGTGCGCGAGGCGATCGTCTCCTTCGAGGCCGTGTCCCGATAGGAGCCCCCGAGCGAGGCGTTCGGTCGCCTCGTGCAAAGTCGAGGGGGCGCGCGCGTCGAAGGGTCGCATGGGCTGGCGCTCTTCTTCGAGAAGAGCGTGATATCGTTCGCGCGTCGTGCCGACGGGAAAGACCCGATGACCTCCCTCACCAAAGCCGAGTACCCCGCTTACCAGGGCGGGCAGGACCGCGCCCTCGTCCTCACGGCGATGCTGTGGGGACTCCTGGTCGGCGGTCTGTTCGGACTCGACGCGGCGATGAGCTCCGGCAGCGCCTGGGTCACCGCGGCGGCAGCCGCGGCGGTCTTCGTGCTCGTCGGCTGGTGTCAGGCCTCCCTGAGCAACGGCTTCCACGAAGCGGTCCATCAGAACTTCGGTTCGCGCCACAGCGACGTGCTCTCGCTGCTCCTGCTCGGCTATCCGACGTTCTTCACGATGCAGTACCGCAAGGTGCACCTGCAGCATCATCTGAAGGGCGGCGACCCGACCTCGGACCCGGACTTCGTGACCTACGGTCGGTTCCCGCGCACTCGCTGGGAGCTCGTCGGCCGGCTTGCACTGATGGCCTCCGGCCTCGCAGCAGCCCGGCAGCTGCTCACGAAGAACCTTCGCTCCGGTGACGAGGCGTCCGGGCGCGTCCAGGAGAAACAGCGCGCACCGATGCGTGATCTCGCGGGCCTCGCGCTCGTGCAGCTCGCCATCGCGTCGGCGTACCTCGGGATCTTCGGGTGGCCGGCGGGGCTCGCCTTCTACGTGGGCTTCTACGTCCTGCCCCTCGGGACGGTCGCGAAGTTCATCAAGGCGACGCGCTCCTTCTGCGAGCACGGATCGCCCGATCGGGACTACGTCCTGCGGACGATCACCGGCAAGCCGTGGCAGACGGGGACGCTCGGGATGTACGGGTTCCACTACCACGCCGAGCACCACCTCTTCCCCTGGGTGCCCTACGCTCGGCTCGGCTCGCTGCACGAGCGGCTGGCGCCCGAGCTCGTCGAGGACGCCGAGACCCACCAGGGTGTCTACGAACTCTTCGAGGGCGGCTATCTCGGCCTCCTGGTGCACTGGTTCCGCGAGCTCCCCTGGCACGCGGCAGCCGAGGCTCCCGCGAGCACATGATCGTTGCAAGCTCCACGTGCCGCGTGTGCGGTGCGACCGAGCACACCCTGGTCGTCGAGAGGGTGAAGGACTGGGAGTACGGCGTCGAGGGCGAGTGGGCCTACCGCAGGTGTGCCTCGTGCGGGCTGCTCCAGCTCGAGCCCTTCCCCACGGTGGAGGACCTCGTCGAGGCGTACGACGTGGACTACCACGGGTACCGCACCACGGCGGAGAAGGGCCGTCTCTACAAGCTGCTGTTCGACGTCAAGGACGGGCTCTTCAAGAAGAAGATCGCCAAGGTGATCCCGCGCGGGGCGGCGCTCCTGGACGTCGGGTGCGGGAGCGGTGAGTACCTGCGGCGGATGTCCTTCCTGGAGCCCTCCCGCATCGACGGGATCGACTTCAACGAGACGGCGGTCGAGCTCGCGCGTTCGAAGGGGGTGAACTGCTTCCAGGGGATCTTCCCGGACTACCCGGGTGAGCCGGACACCTACGACGCGGTGTTCATGAACAACTACCTCGAGCACACCCTGGATCCGGGGGTCGAGGTGGAGAAGGCGCTCCGGCTGCTCAAGCCAGGCGGTGCTCTGATCGGAGAGGTCCCGAACTTCCGTTCGGTGGACCGCAAGGTCTTCGGGCGCTACTGGGGCGGCAACCACGTCCCGCGGCACACCTTCCAGTTCGAGCCCGGGAGCCTGACGGCGCTGCTCGAGCGCGCCGGCTTCCAGGACGTGCGGACCAACCAGGAGCTCTCGAGCAACCATCTCACCCTGTCGATCCAGAACTGGCTCCAGCGCAAGACGCCGGACCTCGCGGCGAACCCCAGGATCACCCACGGCCGCACGTGGTACTACAACCACCTGCTTCTGGCGACCGCGCCGGTGAACCTGCTCTTCAAGCTCGCGGGTCGGTCCGGAGTGATGAAGTTCTTCGCCCGCAAGGCGGGCTGATCAGCTCGCCTCCACGTCCGCTGCCGCGTCACGGCTGCGCAGCCAGAGCCACGCCGTCTGGCAGATGCCGGCCGCGACGAAGGAGAGCAGCGCCCAGACGATCCCGGCCATGGACCAGGTGGCGGCGTGGGAGGTGCCGAGGTGCAGGAGGAGGCCCGCGACGGCGAAGTAGAGCAGGACCGCCTCGGTGATCGGCCGCGTCGACTTCGCGTGAACGAGCAGGCCCTGGAACCAGCTCTGCGCGACCTGGTACGCGGGCATGATCACCGAGAGGCCGACGCCCAGGCGCGCGAGCGGCACGATGTCGGCGGGGATGCCCTGGGCGGTGCCGAACCAGGCCTCCGCGAGCGGCGTGGCCCACATGAGTCCGACGATCGCGCTGGTGCCGGCGCCCAGGAGAAGGCCGAAGCGTCTCAGCGCGGCCGCGCCCCCCCCGAGGGCGACGAGGGTCACGACGACCTCGTTGAAGGCCATCCCGACGCTCCGCGCGATGAAAGTGAGTCCGTGGACGGGGCCCCAGGCGGCCACGGAGTCGAGGCTGCGCGGCATCCGGTTCATCGCCGCGGCCCCGATGGGCTGGATGAGCAGGGTGATGAGCGGCGTCACGGCGAGGGGACCGTAGAAGCGCGCGAAGGCGCCGAGGGTGAGCGGCTCGTCGGGCTCTGCCTCCCGCAGGAGGGGATGAACCTCGCGCACCTTCCATCCGGCGTAGACGGCCTCGACCGTCACGCCGGAGGAGACGCCGAGGGCCGCTGTGGCTGTTCCCGAGAGCCACCTCGTCTTCACGAGCAGGAAGAGGACACTCCCGGTGACGAGGAGCCGCAGCGCGGTGCCCTGGCTGACGGCTTTGCTGCGCTCGAAGCGGATGAGCGTGCCCTGGCAGGTGCGGCGGTATCCGATGGCGAAGGTCCAGGGGAGCATCAGCTGGAGGCCGAGCCGGCCCGCGGCCGCGACCTCGGCGGAGGAGCCCATGACGTCCTCCGCGACCCACCAGTAAAGCGGCGTGAAGGCGACCGCAGCATGCAGGGCGGTCAGCCCGAGCCCGAGCGCGGTCCCGTAGCGCATCACCCGTCGGTAGCGGTCCCAGTCGCTCGACAGCCGCGTGGAGGCCGCGAGCATCATGATGATCGGGCCTTCGACCACGAGGCTCACGGGGAAGACCACCGAGCTCCACGCGCCGAGGTGGGTCTTGCTCTCGGCGAGTCTCGACACCGCCGCGATGACGATGTTGGGCTCCAGCGCCATGAGGACCCAGCTCGCCGCGAGCGGCCACCAGAGCGCCGTCACGCGCCGGAGGTCCACCTCGGTCCTGGCGGGGGTCGGAGAGGCGCTGCGGGGGGACAAGGGGCGAAGAGGGTGACGACGCGAGGGATCGGACGCCCGTGGATTCGCCTCGTTCTCGACCGCGGACGTCGCCGGAGCGTCAGCGCGGATCGAACCGAGCCCGCCCCGCATGCGTCGTCGCAGCCGGAGCGGGCTCGGAGGAAGGCCGGGGCCCCACGCGGAGCGGCCGGATCAGAGGCCGCCGTCTTCCCCTGACGGAGCCGCTTCGGCCGCGGGCTCCGGCGCCGTCTCGGGCTCCTCGATCGGCTGGAGGAGGCCGTCCATTCGCATGCGGAAGGGCCCGGACTTCCAGCTCGGGAGCGCGAACGCCCAGCCCTCCAGCGCGGCGTTGAGGGATGCGGCCTCGGCCTCGAGCGCCCCGCGATCGTTCCCCGTCGGGTCGGGGGTCTCCTCGCCCTCGTCCGCCGGCGGCGCCTCGGGGCCCATGGCGTCGTCGCC
>PKCK01000123.1 GCA_002862085.1 Planctomycetota bacterium
CCGAGCGCCTCGGCCGCGCGCACCCTGATCCGAGGGGTCTTCGCGTACAGCCCCTTCACGAGCGGTCCGCCGACGGCCGCCGGGCCGAGGTCTCCGATCGCTCGGCCCGCGGTCCGGCGCACGCCCGAGGAGGGGTCGTAGATCGCGTGCAGCAGGACGGCGCGTGGATCCTCACCCGGGAAGAGCCGTCCCATGCAGAAGAGCGCGAAGGATCGACCTCCGGTGCTCCGCGAGCGCAGGTCCTCTCGGAATCCCTCCAGGAGGGACGCGCGGGGCGCGGCGGTGGCGATCCGTTCGACGAGGCCCTCCCGCATCATCGGCCCCGCGGTCGCGCCGAGGCGACGCAGCGCGTCGAACTCGCCCTCGGCGCCTCGTTCCGGCAGGCCGCCGAGCCGCCTCGCCGCGCGTGCGCAGACGCCGCGGAGATCGAGGTCCCGGGCCTCCTCATCGAGGAGCGCGTCGCCGAGGACGAAGGCCTCCCTCAGGAGTCCGCTGTCGAGGGCACCCTGGACCTTGTCGGCGGCCGAGACGTCATCGTCGGCGACGCGTCGCTTGTGCTCCCTCAAGAGCCTCGCCTCCAGGCTCGCGCGTTCGATCCTCTCGGCGGGGATGGGGCGCCAGCTGCCGTCGTGCTTGACCTCGTAGCCACCGTCGGCGGTCGGGCGCGCGAGGCCGCGGACGACACCTCCACCGTGGAGGAGGATGACGTGCCGCGACGCCTTCTGCCTGCGCGGTCTCGCGGGTGTGTCCTGGGGCTCCTGCGTACGGACGCCTGACGCCGGCGCGGTCGAGAGGTTCGCTTCGAGCGGCGGCGCGGCCTGGGCCGGGGCCTGGCAGGTTGCCGCGAGGATCGCGGAGAGGGCGAGGGTCAGCGTCATGGGGGTGCAGCTTCGTGCGATGGGGCGCTGAAGGGGCGCGCCGCCGCACGGAAGTATCAGGGCGCGGCCCGCTCGTCACGATTTCGCCCGCCTCAATCCGCGGAGGCCGTCGGCGAGCGGTCTCCAGGGCGATTCGAGCTCGCTCTCCAGGTCCAGGCGCCGTCGACACCGGTGACCCGCAGCCCGATGCCTCGCCGCTCGCACTCCATCGCGGCCGCGCGCGGCACTCCGGAGGCGCTGACCCAGACCTCCCTGGGGGCGAGGTGATCGAGGAGCCGGCCCAGGTGGGGCGAGCGGGACCCGTGATGCGGCAGCAGGAGGGCCGCGATCGGACCGGGGCTCAACCCGCCCGGCGCGAGGAGCTGCTCGAGTCCGTGGGCCTCCGCGTCCCCGGAGAGCACGACCTTCTCGCCGGTGGTGGGACAGGTCAGCTCCGCGACGAGGGACCCCTCGTTCCCGGCGAAGACCCCACCCGCGATGACTCTCAGCCCGTCGGCCGTCGCCGCGCGCTCGACGGAGCCGGCGAGTGTGGCCCCGCGCCACGGCGGCGGGCCCAGGGATCGGCCGCCGTCGACCGCGGGTCGGGGACCGATCCACCGCGCGGCGCCGAAGCGGCGGGCGAGCCAGGGCAGGTCGCGCGCGTGATCGGCGTGATCGTGGGTCAGCACGATCCTGATCGGTCCGGCGTCGAGGGCGCGGAGCAGAGGCCCGACCGCCGCCCGCGCGACGGCGGCGCGGTCCCGGGATCCGGCGTCGACGAGGAGCGGCGACACTCCCGGCGCGCGGGCCACGATCGCCGTGCCGTCTCCGACGTCCATCACGTGCACCTCGAGGGCGCGAGGCGGACGGGCCTCGCCGATCGGGAGCGGCGCGATGAGGAGGCCGAAGGCGAGGGCGGCCAGCCTGCCGGCGCGTCCGTCCCCCGCGCGCAGCGCCGCGATCGCGAGGCCGCTCGCAGCCGCGATCGCCCAGAGCGGTCGAGCGGGGAGGACCAGCGGAGTCCCGGGGAGGTGGTCGGCCGCCGTGTGCAGTGCGATCAGCCCGCGGGTGCACCACGTGAGGACCTCGGTCGGGAAGAGACCCGGAACAGCGATCCAGGCCCACCCGCCCGCGATGAGCGCGGTCACCGCCGGCATCGCGAGGGTGGTGAGGAAGATCCCGGCCCAGGAGGCTTCACCGAACACGGACCAGATCACCGGCAGGGTCGCGATCGTCGCCACGACCGAGGCGCCGGTGCCGAGCCCGAGGACGCGCACGACCGTGAGGTGGAGCGCGCGCGGGAGGGGCCAGCGTGGCCTTCCGCTCCCTCGGATGGGGGCCGGCTCGCGGAGGCCGGGGAGCACGGCGGCGATCCGCGGAGCCGCGGCGGGCGCCACTGCGACGAGCGCAGCCGTGGCGAGGTAGGAGAGCTGGACCCCGGGCCGAGCCGGCGCGAGCGGGTCCACGAGCACTTCGATCACGAGCGCCAGTCCGAGGAGGTCCAGGGCCCTGGGCCGGCGAGGCGCCGGGAGACGCGGTGCGAGCGCCGCGCAGGCCAGCGCGAGCGCGGCGCGGCTCGCCGGAGCGCCAGCGCCGGACAGGGGGACGAAGACCGCCGCGAGGAGCGCCAGCGGCACCGCGGGTCCAACGCTGCGGCGCGCGCCCATGACGCGCAGCGCGAGCGTCGCGATCCCCGCCATCGCGCGGGCGAGGGGGAGACCGAGCAGCACCGCGAGCAGCGCGACGTGCAGTCCGGAGAGGGCGAGGAGGTGGCGCGTCCCGGTCCGCGTGAAGAGATCGGCGAGGCCGCGGGGCAGTCGAGACGTGTCGCCGAACAGGAGCGCAGCGAGCAGCCCAGCGGTGTCCGGATCGGGGTGGCGCGCGCAGGCGCCGAGCCCGCGCTCGCGGAGCCGGCGGATAACTCCGGCGCCGGCCTGTTCCCCGCACCTCGTCCGCACGATGTCCTCGGGCAGCGCGCTCAGCTCGGGCGCCTGCTGCACCGAGCCGACCGACGAGGCAGCGAACTCGGGCGGCGCCGCCGCGCGCCTGCCCGGGCGGGGCTGATGGAGAACGACCTCGTCGCCCGGCCACAGGGCGTCGGGCTCGACCGCGAGGCGCACGCCGCGGCCTCCCGAGTCGAGGGACAGACCACCTCGCGTTCGCCATGGGCTCGTGACCCGGGCCTGGAGCAGACCCCCCTCCGGTGCGACCGGCCGAAGCGCGTCGGCTGCTCGCCCCGCGGCGAGCAAGGCCAGGAGCAGGCTCAAGCCCCACTCGCGGGCGTGCGGGCGCCCGCGAGTGCGTGTCAGCACCATGGCGAGGCCCGTCCCGAGCACGAGCGGCCCGGCCTCGCCGTGGGGGACGAGCGCAACGCCCACCCCGAGGAGCACCCCTCCCGCCCAGCCGGAAATGGGTCCTGTCGAAGTCACAGAGCTTCAGACGGGCCGCGGGGAGATCGGTGACGTTCGCGATGATCTATGTATGCTTGCGCATATGACCACGTCAGCTCTCGCGCGCGGTGGAGATCTCGAGGCCGTCCGCCGCGTCGGTCGCGGACTCGCCGATCTCGGCCGGCTTCGCGTGCTCGCCGCTCTCCGCGAGCGCGAACTCTGCGTCTGCCACCTCGTCGACCTCCTCGGTCTCGACGCGTCCACCGTCTCCCGACACGTCCGGCTCCTGCGCGACGCCGGTCTCGTGGCGGTCCGGAAGGAGGGGCGCTGGCTGCACTGCCGCCGCGCCGCGCCGGAGGCGCTCCTCTGGCACGCGATCGACGAGATGCTCGCGGGCTCGGACCAGCTCGATCTCGACGAGCGCCGGCTGCGAGACGGGGACTGTTGCTGAACACCCATCGGCCCACCTCTGGAGACGCTGACATGACCATGAAACCCTCACGGATCGCCATCACGACGGCGCTCGTACTGTTCCCCTCCTGCCAGACGAACGGCGGCTCGTCTCGGATCGAAGCCGAGGCGGAGCCGGAGGTCGCGCTCGCCGCCTACATCGAGGAGCGCGTGTCCGAGTTCAGCGCCATCGATACCGAGCGCCGGACGGATCTCGACGCGCTCTCGGAGGAGCTCGCGAACTGGCTGCGCCGAGGTCAGGAGCTCCCCATGACATTCATCTGCACGCACAACTCGCGCCGCAGTCACATGGCGCAGATCTGGGCCCAGTGCGCCGCGCGCCGTCACGGCCTTGGCGCGGTGCAGACCTTCTCCGGCGGCACGGAGGCGACGGCGTTCAATCCTCGCGCAGTGGCTGCGATGCAGCGCGCCGGGCTGGCGATCGAGCTCGATGTCGACGGCGAGAACCCCGTCTACGTGGTCGAGGACGGCCAGGGCGACGGGATGCGCTGCTGGTCCAAGGTGTTCAGCGACGACGCGAATCCCTCCGCGAACTTCGTCGCGGTCATGACGTGCCAGTCCGCAGACGAGGCGTGCCCATTCGTTCCCGGCGCGCAGCTGCGGGTGGCGCTCCCTTACGTGGACCCCAAGGCCTCCGACGGGACGGAGCGGGAAGCGGCTGCCTACGACGAGCGCTGTGCGCAGATCGCTCGTGAGATGCTCTACCTCTTCTCCGAGGTGGAGCGGCGTACAGATCGCTCCTGAAAGCGGGTCTCGAAAGATCCGCGCGCAAGAGGCACGAGGACGGCCTTCCGTGCGAAGTGTCCCGGCGGATCACCGCTCGCGACTCATGGGCGGCTCACCTCCGCAAGGGGTGAGCCGCCCGACTTGTGCCGTCGCGCTGCAGGCCACTCGTGCGTCGATGCAGAGCCGCTGGATTCGGGCCAGGTCCGCGCCCTGGTGGGGGATCACGAGCAAACGCGAGGCCCCGCGCTCGGAATCGGGGAGGACCTAGACCGTGGCGAGCCCCTCCGTCCGCGCCGCGAGGGCCGCGCGGGCCACTTCGATGTCGTCAGCGGCTGCAACTGCGCCGCTTGTCGGCTCCACCTCGATGACAGGACGCGCGGGAACGGTCTCGGTCCCCGGATCGGCGTCGAGGGGGGGCCGGGCGTGGACCGTCCACGCGCCGGCGAGCAGGGCGAAGAGGCCCAGGAGCGCGAATGCAGTTTTGATGAGGGAGGCCATGGGGAAGGGACGCGCTGTCCGAACGCAGCGTCCACTCCTCCTGTTGGCCGAACCCCTTCGACTCGTTCACGAAAATCCGCGAGCTCCTGGTTCGACGGCGACCTCGCGCGGCGCGGAGGATGAGCTCTCGATCGCGCGGCGGATCAGGCCGGCGGCCCGCCGAAGAAGACGGGCGCCGCGGGCGCGAGGTCTCCGGCGATCCGGCGCCAGCTCGTGACCTGGCCGACGTGGGTCAGGAAGTCCGCGAGGGGGCCGTGGATCACGTTGGAGAGAGGGAACTCCTCCTCCGTCCCGGGCGGGCTGATGCGGAGGGCTTCGAGCTCGGCGGGCGTCATGGCCGCGAACGCGTCGGCGACGACCTCGAGGTGGGCCATGGTCGCGGCGCGCAGGCCTTCGACCCCTGGCTCCGGCCTCGGGGCCATCACGCCCGTCAGGGTCAGACGCATCCACCAGGCGAGGTCGCACAGGTGTCCCATGAGCTCCGCCATGTCCATGGAGCCCTCGACGGGTCGGAAGGCGAGGGTCTCCTCGGCCATGCCGTCCGTGGCCCAGCGGTAGCGGTAGCCGAGGGAACGGGTCAGGAAGGCGACGACCGCGGGAGCGTCCGGCGGGCCCGCGGGGAGGGAGCCCATCCTCGAGAACGAGGCGTCGGTCATCGGAGCGTGATCTCCAGGCCCTGCGTGAGGTTCGAGGTCGCCGACGGGTTCACGTCGCGGTGCCAGGCCTGGAAGTTCCAGGTGTCGCCGGGCTGCCCGGCCACCGGGCCGTTGGCGGTGGTGATGGAGCTGAGGTCCACGTCGAGGCGCAGCGTCCCCGCGGGGCTCGCCGTGCCGATCTGGTCCAGGAAGCGTCCGAGGGACGGGCCCACGCAGAGGTTGCCCTCGCCGCCCGCGACGTTCGTGACGAAGTCCTGACCGGTGGAGGCGATGAAGAAGCCGAACTCGCCGGGCGGCAGGCGCCGGGCGAGCAGCGTCAGGTCGTTCACGGCGACATCGTCGGAGCCGACCGCGACGAGCTCGCCTGTTTCGCCCGTGGAGTTCGGATTGGCCTGGCAGTAGGCGCTCCCGAGGGGCGCTCCGCAGCCCACGTCACGGACGATGAACTCGTCGATCGCCGCCTCGACGATCGTGGGCCCGCCCGTGTCCGAGGCGATGAAGCGGAGCCGGACCTGGTTCGTGGGGAGGACGTGCTCGCGCACCCGGAAGGAGGCGCGGATCCAGCCGCCCCGGGTCTCGGGGCCGGTGGGCCCGACCCGCTCGAGGAGCTGCCAGCTCTGGCCGCCGTCGTTCGAGATCTCCACGTCGAAGACGTCGTCCTGGGGACCGTTCCACGAGGTGTGGAACCAGCGGCGGTACTCGATGCGCGGCTCGTTCAGTCCCGAGAGGTCGAGGAGCGGCGTCAGGAGCGTCGTGCGCCCGGCGTCGACGTCCTGGTAGGTGTTGTTGTCGGGGACGGGGGACTGGCCGGTGAACCAGCAGAACTTCCCGTCGGGGGAGCCGTCGTACCCGGGGTTGGCGCCGGTCTCCAGGGGGATCGCGCGCACCCACAGACCGCGCGGCGCGGTGTCCCCGGCCACGTCGCGGCTCCACCCCGCCTCGCTCTCCATGTCGTCACGTCGGAGCACGCTGGCCGCGTCGCCAGCGAAGGCGATGACCGGCTCCACCGGGGCCCTCGCAGGGAAGGTGCTCTCCACCCCGTTCGTGGTCGACGCGCTGACCCACCACTGGACCTCGGTCGCGCAGGGGAAACCGGAGATCCGGCCCTCGAAGCGGCCGGGCACCGCGGTGGGGACGAGGGGGAAGGAACGCTCGATGCCGAGGGCGCGGATCTCGAGCGACGGGCTCGAGGGATCCAGGGTCCCCGCCGTGTACTCGGAGATGTCGACCTGGAAGCTCGTCCCGGTCCCGGGGACGAGCTCTGGCGCAGCCTGAGCGGCGTCGAGGCGCAGGGCGTCGAAGCTCATGACGAAGAGGCCGCGCTCGAGGTCGCTCGCGAGGATCGTCCCGCTCGGGAGGAACGGATAGACGTTCCAGCATCCGTGGAAGGACGCCGTGTCACGCGTGGGCGCCGTGTCGAGGAACGCGATCTCCTCGGGGTCGTCGGGGTCCGTCGCGACGTCGAACACGCGCACGCCCGAGGTGTAGTTGGCCTGGTAGAGCAGCCCGTCGTGCTCGTACATGTTGTGGCTGATGCACCTGATGTCCGTCGTGAACGCCCCGGTGAAGGTCGCGTTGTTCAGGTCGGACACGTCGATCACGCGCGTCGTCTGGAGGTCGACGCCCCCCCGCTCGTCCAGCTCGTCGCCGAGGTAGAAGCGCGTGCGATCCACCGAGAGCCAGCCCTGGTGGCTGTACTCGCGGCCGGGGTACGAGACCTGGCTCATCGTGCGGATGTTCGACTTGTTGGTGACGTCGAGGATCGTGAGCCCCGTGTCGCCGTAGCCGTTGTTGAAGCCGCCGCAGCAGAACGCGACCTGCCTTCCGGCGAAGGGGCCGGATGTGTAGGTGACGATCTGGGCGTCGTGCACGTAGCGGTTGCCCCACTGGCCCACGTACTGGGGCTGCGCCGGGTCCTGCAGGCTGTAGATGCGCAGGCCGTTCCCGCTCCCGCCGCAGCGATAGAGGAAGCCGCTCACCTCGTCGATCGCGACGTTGTGCGTGGCCGACGAGCCCTGGCCGTCGATGGTGTTGACGAGGGTCACGACCCCGCTGTCCACCTGGCTCATGTCGAAGACCTGGATCCCCTGTCCGCCCTCGCTGACCGCGTAGCAGTGGTCCTGGTAGACCTTGATGTCGCGCCAGAGGCTGTTCGGCCCGTCGAGGCGCGCGATCACCGTCGCGTTGCCGGGGTCGGTGACCTCGACGACGACGGTGGCGAGCGACGTGCCCATGAGCGCGTACTCGCGCCCCGAAGGCGAGACGTACCCCCAGCAGTCGTTGCCGCTCTCGTTCCGGAGGCCGCCCATGTCACCGATCGTCAGCCATGAATGGAGCTCGGCGCCCTGCGCGGGGAAGCCGAGAGCCGCGGCGTTCGAGCCGGCGCCGGCGCTCCGCGCGACGCCCTCGAGGAACCCCGTCCCCGGGTGAGCCGGGACGCGGTCGCGAACCTTCGGGTCGTCCTCGTGGGCGGCGGCGCCGGCGGTCACGCCGAGGAAGAGGAGCGGCGCGAGGCCCGCCGAGAGCCGAGAGCGGAAGAGCTTGTGCATGGGAGTGTGGGGCGGGGAGATCCCCAGGCCTTCGAGGGGCACCGCAGCTTCGACGCGCCCCCGCGGGAGTCGGTTCCCGCCCTGCCATCTAATCAGATTGGGCCCGCCTGGGACCCGGCGCTCTGCCATCAGGACCACCGCGTCCCGCGGCGGCACCGCCGCGAGCCCAGAGCCGGGACTCGCTGACGCGGCCTGACTCGGGGCGAGATCGAGCGGATCCCCGATGGCCGAGGCGGCCTCCACGCCCTCTCGGCCCGTGAGGCGCGGGCCCCTCACGGAGTCGGAGCCCGGCTGGAGGGGCCTGCCGGTTCGCTCGCCGCGATGGCGATCGGCGCAGCTCTCGGCTCCCGGCGCCGCCGCGCTCCATCCGCGCGTCGACTCCCTCCTCGGCGTCTCCCTCCAGGTTCGCGGAGGGGCCCTCGCCGGCTGGTCACCTCGGTGCCATTGGCCGTGCAGCTCGCGGGCGGGGGACGATCGGGCGGTGGCCGATTCCGCACCCGGGGACGCGCGGAGGGGTCCGGACGCGCGCCGCCGCGGGTGGAGGAGCGCGCGTTCCCAGCGGCCCGGGTTCCGGCTCGGGCGGCGTTCGGGAGGAATCGCGCGCGGCCCCTCCTGGACTGGCGCGGCGCGGCACGCCCGCGCCATCAGCGGGCTACACTCTTCGCCCCCGAACGCGCCCCATGACCACCTCGGACCGCCGCCACGCCATCTTCCCCGGCACCTTCGATCCCGTCACCAGCGGGCACGTCGATCTCGTCGAGCGCGCGGCGCGCCTCTTCGATCACCTGACGATCGCCGTGGCCGCGCATCACGACAAGCGGCACATCCTCACGGTCGAGGAGCGGGTGGCCCTGCTCGAAGAGGTCACGCGTGACCTCGGGCACGTCGACGTCGTCGTCCTCGACGGGCTGCTCGTCGACGGCGCGCGCAGTCTCGGCGCGACCGCGGTCGTCCGCGGCATCCGGAGCGCCGCCGATCTCGAGTACGAGCGGCAGCTGGCCCTGACGAACCGTGCCATGGACGCGCAGCTGGACACGGTCATGCTGCTCTCCTCCTCGGAACACGCCCACGTCTCCAGCACCCTCGTGCGCCAGATCGCGCGCCTGGGCGGGGACATCTCACCCTTCGTCCCGCCCGCGGTCGTCTCCGCGCTCGCGGGCCGCTTCGGCGGCTGACGCCGTCGCTCGACATGTCCGATCGAAAGGTCGTCTCGACCCCTGGCGCTCCCGGCGCCATCGGCCCCTACAACCAGGCCATCGTGGCCGGCGGCTTCGTGCACTGCTCCGGCCAGGTGGCCCTGGATCCCGAGTCCATGACGGTCATCGAGGGCGACGTGACGGCGCAGACCGAGCGCGTCATGAAGAACCTCGCCGCGGTGCTCGACGCCGCGGGCTCGGGCTTCGACAAGGCCGTGCGCTGCACGATCTTCCTGAAGAGCATGGACGACTTCGGCGCGGTGAACGAGGTCTACGGCAGGTGGTTCGAGGGCATGGAGCCCCCGGCGCGGGCCTGCGTCGAGGTCGCGCGCCTGCCGAAGGACGTGCTGGTCGAGATCGACTGCCTGGCGCTGGCCTGAGCGGGCAGCGGGAGCAACGAGATGAGCGTCGCCTGTGGAATCGTGGGTCTGCCCAACGTGGGCAAGAGCACCCTCTTCAACGCCCTCACCGCGGCCGGGGCGCAGGAGGGTAACTTCCCCTTCTGCACCATCGAGCCCAACGTGGCCGTGGCCGCCGTGCCGGACCCCAACCTCGAGCGGATCCACGAGCACATCACCACCGACAAGGTCATCCCCGCCTCGGTCAAGATCGTCGACATCGCGGGGCTGATCGCGGGCGCGTCGAAGGGAGAGGGGCTGGGCAACAAGTTCCTCTCCAACATCAAGGAGACGGACGCGATCATGCACGTCGTGCGCTGCTTCGGCGGCTCGAAGGTCGTGCGCGAGGACCCCGTCGACCCGATCAAGGACATCGAGGTGATCGAGCTCGAGCTGGCGCTCGCGGACCTCGACACCGTCGATCGGGCCATCGAGCGTGTCTCCAAGAAGGCCCGCTCGGGCGACAAGGACTCGCTGGAGATGAAGGAGGTCTACACCAAGGCCAAGGAGCTCATCGAGGCCGAGGAGATCCTGCGCACGCACGAGTGGTCGGATCGCGAGCGCGAGCTCTTGAAGCCGCTCTGCCTGATGACCACCAAGCGCATGCTCTACGTCGCGAACGTCGCCGACGACGACCTCCAGGGCGCGTCGGACTTCGCCCAGGCCGTCGCGAAGCGCGCCGCGGAGACGGGCTCCGAGTGGATCCCCATCTGCGGTGACATCGAGTCCGAGCTGCGCAACATGGACGAGGGAGACCGCGAGGTCTTCATGGAGGACCTGGGTATCACGGAGCTCGGCCTCGATCGTCTGATCCAGGCGACCTACAAGCTCCTCGGCCTCCAGACCTACTACACGGCGGGCGAGAAGGAGATCCGCGCCTGGACCGTGCCCGCGGGGACCAAGGCGCCTCAGGCGGCTGGCGTGATCCACACCGACTTCGAGAAGGGCTTCATCCGTGCCGAGGTCTACTCGGTCCCGGATCTCTCCGAGCACGGCACGGAGGCGAGCATCCGCGCGGCCGGTCGCCTGCGCACCGAGGGCCGCGACTACGTCATGCAGGAAGGGGACGTGTGCCACTTCCTCGTGGGCAAGTGATGCTGCGCGAGCTGCTCCTGGTCGGCGCCGGTGGCGCGGTGGGGGCGGTGCTCCGTCATCTCGTCACGGTCCTCGTGGGCGGTCCCGGCGCCGCGGGCGGCGCCTTCCCCTTCGCCACGCTGATCGTCAATGTCGCGGGCAGCTTCGTCCTCGGCCTCGTCGCAGCGCTCCTCTCGCGGGAGGCGGTCGACCCGATGCACAAGCACCTCGTCGCGGCCGGACTGCTCGGCGCGCTGACGACCTTCTCCACGTTCGGGGTCGAGACGGTGCAGCTCCTGGAGCAGGAGCACCTGGGCAAGGCCGCCGGCTCGGTGCTGGCCAACGTCGCGCTGGCCCTGGCGGCGGCGTGGTGCGGCCTGCGGATCGGGCGCTGAGGCGGCCGTTCCCGAGCGGTATCATCGGGCGGAGCGGCGGAGTCCGCTCCGCGCCATGACCGACACCGAGCTGATCCTGATCTGCACCGGCACGTGAGGCACCTGCGGCAGGGCGGTCGCCCTGCTCGAGGAGGCCGGAGTGCCCTTCCGCTACCGCGAGTACCGTGAGGAGCCGCTCGGTGCCGACGAGCTCCGGGAGGTGCTCGCCCTGCTCGGCGTCGGCCCCCGCGACGTCCTCCGCCCGAAGGAGGCGGAGGCTCTCGGGATCGGGACGGATGTCGACGGCGACGCGCTCGTGGCGCGCATGGTGGAGGCCCCGACGCTCCTGCAGCGGCCCATCGCGGTGCGCGGCGACCGCGCGATCGTCGCGCGCCCGGAGACGCTCCTGCGAGGCTTCCTCGGGCTCGACTGAGGCCCGGTCGCGCGCCCGCGCCTTCGAGCTCGACGGCCCTCGGGAAACCGCGCCCGTTCGTGCAGACTGGAGCGATGAAGCTCATCACCGGTCTGCTCTTCGTGGCGCTCGGTCTGTACTGCGCCCTCGGCTTCCTCCACTCCTTCGAGCCGACGGACGACGCGATGGTGTGGAGAGTCGGTTACGGAGCCGCCGTGCTGCTCTGCGCCTGGCGGGCGTCTCGCCTCCTGCGTCGGTGAAGGAGGGGGGGGGAGAGCCCGACCGCGCCGGCCTCGTCCCCGCCGGACCTCCGAGCGCCGCCGCCGGCGCTGCACGCGGACGACCGCGGGCTCGTCCTTCTCTGGCGCTGCCCGGCGCCCCCGAACCGTCGAAGGCGATCGAGCTCGTCCGCCCCCTGAAGGGATCGGGCGTCGACGGGGTCACCTCGTCCTTCGGCTCGACCCGCCCCTGGCCGAGGCGCCGCGAGGGCAGCGACCGGCGCGCCAGCGCTCCCGCAGCGCGTCGGCGGCGGAGAGGAGGGCTCGGGCGAGCGCCGGGATCGGGCCGCGGTCAGCGGAACGAGTAGGGCTGCTCACCTGCGCCGCCGGTGGACAGCACGATCGCCGCGACGGCCGCGACGAAGAGGACGAGCGGCACGACGATCCAGAGCCAGTTCTCCTTGAGGAAGCGCATGACCGCGCCATGTTGACGGTTCGCGGCCCGCGCGCCCAGCATCGCGGGGACGAATCCCGGATCTGCGCGGCGGCGCCGGATCATCACGGGCCCCTTGTTGACGAGGGCCGCTCGAGCCACGAGGCTCGCCCGCCAGGGTCCCGCCGCCCGACCCGTCTCCATGCGCGTCCGCCTCCTCCTCAAGAAGCTCACCATCTCCGTGGTGACCCTCGCCCTCGCCGGGGTCGCCGCCGAGCTCGTGGCGCGCGCTGCGGAGCCCGGCCCGTTCAGCTTCGTCGATCGCAACCCCTACGTGGACTCGGAGGTCGACGGTCACTATCGCCACCGGGCAGGTTTCGTGGGCCGCTGGGACGCGACCTGGTGCGACATCGACGAGCGCGGCTTTCGCGGGCCGGACCGCGAGGTCACCGGCGCGGAGGGTGAGTTCAGGGTCGCGTGCGTGGGGGACTCGTGCACCTTCGGCAAGGGCGTCCTCGAGGCCGACAGCTGGCCGAGGCAGCTGGAGGGGCTGCTGCGCGAGCGCGCGCCCGCGTCGCTCGTCTTCAACCTCGGGATCAACGGCGCCCACGGTCGGGTCTACCTCGCGCATCTCGAGCAGCACATCGCCGACCTGCAACCCGACGTCGTCGCGCTCGGCTACAACATCAACGACTTCCCGAACTCACTGCGGTCCGTCGACGAGAAGGTCTTCAAGCAGCGCGGCCCGCGCCGGCTCCTGCCCAAGTGGCTCCGCGACGGGATGGGACGCCTCGCGCTCTATCGCTTCGCGCGCGCGGCGTACTACGAGATGAACCAGGCCAAGGACATCGCGGCTTCGGAGGCCACGGCTCGCGCGGCGGCCGCGGTCCCCGTCGACGATGCGGTCTGGGACCGCGAGCGCGGCTACCTGACGGGCATCCGCGAGCTCGCGGCGGAGTACGGCGCGCCGGTCGTGGTGTTCCTGTTCCCCTACGAGAGCCAGGTCTTGATCGACGACTACGATCGCGGGCCGATCGAGCGCCTCGCCGCGGAGTGCAGAGGCCTCGGCCTGCCCTTCTTCGATCTCGCCGAGGAGTTCCGCGCGGCTGCCCGCGAGGAAGGCGCCCCGTCGTCGCTGTTCGTGAAGGGGGACCGCTACCACCCCAACGCGGCTGGATACTCGATCGTGGCCCGGCGGGTCCTCGCGGAGTTCGACGCGATCGGGATCGCACCCTGATCGCCGTCGGGCGGCTTCGACTCGAGTCGGAGCCTGGCCCGGAGACCGGAAAGCCCGCTCGCGCAGGCGCTTCGGAGGAAGTCGTGTTCTGGCGGCCGCGGAGTGCGGGGCCAGCGCGCTGGTGCGAGCGGCTCCTTCCATCGCGCGCGGCCCCTTGCCCCCTGGCGAGATTCGCGGGGCCGCCTACGGTGGGACGACCCCCGGGGGGACATGAGCCCAGGGGGCAGCGTCGCTGCTCGTGTGAGCCGCGACCTTCGACAGTGCGGCGCGCCACCCCGAGTGGGGAGCGCGCCGTGCCCTGTCGTGGCGCGCAGCAGGTCGCAGGACGCTGGCGGACGGGGCCGATCGCCCGCGCCGGTAAGCTACGTGGGACGTGCGCTACGCCCTGCTCTACAACCCGATCGCCGGACGCGGCCGCGCGGCGACCGCCGCAGCCGAAGCGATCGCGTTGCTCGAAAGCGCCGGGCACCAGGTGCGCGAGGGGCGATCGAAGCGCGCGGGGCACATCGCGGAGATGAGCGCGGCGCTCGCCGAGGACGTCGATCGGCTCCTGGCCCTCGGAGGTGACGGGTCGCTTCGAGAGGCGGCGGCGGGACTCCTGGCCTCCGGTGAGGCGGGGCGCGTGGCGCTCGGCGTCCTTCCCCTCGGCACCGGGAACGTCGTGGCCAGGGAGGCCGGGCTCCCCCTGGACCCGGTGGCTGCGGCGCGGGGTCTCGATCGCGCCGAGGAGTGGCGCATCGACGTGGGCTGGGCCAGGGCGGAGGGGGGGAGCGAGGAGGAACTCTTCCTCGCCATGGCCGGTTTCGGCTACGACGCAGCGGTGGCCGAGCGAGTCGATCGCGCGCGCTCGGTCGCTGGCAGCTTCGGTGCGCGCTGGTACCGGCACAGCGCCGACACGCTCTACGGCTGCATCGCGGCGTCGGAGATGGTGCGACCGCGGCCAGCGCGCTTCGCCGTGGAGATCGACGGAGTCGAGGCGTCGCCGAGCGCAGCGGCACTGGTCGCGTCGAACGTCTGCACCTACGGGAAGGGGATGGAGATGGTGCCTGGCGCGGCGGCGGACGACGGCGTCCTCGGGTATCAGCTGCGCGAGCGCGGTGCGCCCTGGGCGACGGCCGCGTCGCTCGTGGCGGCGCAGCTGCGGTTGACGCCGCCGCGGTGGGCGGCGCGGACCGGCGAGGCCAGGTGCGTGACCGTCCGGACGCAGGGAGGTCCGTCGTTCCCCTGGCAGCTCGACGGGGACCCCATGGGGCGCGCGGCGTCGGTCGAGCTTCGACTCGAGCCGGGCGCGCTGACGCTCCTGCGGGCGAACGGCTCCGGGGGCCCGGACGCCCGCTGACCGGATGGCGCGTGCAGCGCTCCGCGGATGCCGCGAGGACTAGGTGTGCGCTGCAGGGGACGGCGCGTCGGCGGACTCCGGGAGGTGGCAGGCGCTGCGCGCGCCCAGGGCGGGCTCCTCGTGCACGCAGCGGTCCCCGGTCACCCGCCCGCGCTCGACGCAGCGCGGGTGGAAGCGGCAGCCGCTGGGAGGATCGAGCGGGCTGGGTACGTCGCCCTCCAGCACGATGCGTTCGCGCGTGCGCTCGATCTTCGGATCGGGGTGCGGCACCGCCGAGAGGAGCGCTCGGGTGTAGGGGTGCTGCGGGTTCTCGAAGAGCTCGTCGCGCTCCGCGATCTCGACGATCTTGCCCAGGTACATCACGGCGATGCGGTCGCAGATGTGACGGACCACCGCGAGGTCGTGGGCGATGAAGAGATAGGAGAGTCCGAAGCGTTCCTGGAGCTCCTCGAGCAGGTTGACCACCTGGGCCTGGATCGAGACGTCGAGCGCGCTGACGGGCTCGTCGCAGATGATCAGGTCGGGCTCCATGGCGAGCGCTCTCGCGACGCCGATCCGCTGGCGCTGGCCGCCGGAGAACTCGTGGGGGAAGCGGTGGATGTGCCGTGGGTTCAGGCCCACGGCGTCCAGGAGCTGCATCGCGTGCAGGCGGCGCTCTCGCGGCTTCGCGAGGTAGTGGATCTTCAGCGGCTCCGCGAGGATGGACGCGACGGTCTGGCGCGGATCCAGGGAGGCGTAGGGGTCCTGGAAGATCATCTGGATCTTCCGCCGGTACGGCGCGCGCTCCTTGCGCGAGAGGCCGCTGATCTCGGCGCCTTCGTACATGACGGTGCCGGCGGTCGGCTCGTGCAGGCCGACGATGGTGCGCGCGCAGGTGCTCTTGCCGCATCCCGACTCACCCACGAGACCGAGGGTCTCGCCGGGGTGGACGTCGAAGCTGATGCCGTCCACGGCGCGGAGCATCTGCGCGGGGCGGCCGAAGAGGCCCTTCGAGCCGACGGGGAAGTGCTTGTGCAGGTCGCGGACCTGGAGGAGCGGGCTGGTCATCAGGCGTCACCTCCCTGCGCGGCGGCGCCCCCCAGGCGCGCGTGCTCGAAGCACGCGGTGCGGCGGGGGGAGGAGCTGGAGCCCAGGACGTGGAGCGGGGGGACCTCCGACGCGCATCGGTCGATGGCTTGGCCGCAGCGGGGCCGGAACGCGCACCCGCCCGGGAGCGCGGCGAGGTCGGGCGGCGAGCCGGGGATCGAGTCGAGGGCCGCGCCGGTGTCGCCGGTGAGCCGGGGCACCGAGCCGAGCAGGCCCGCTGTGTAGGGATGGCGCGGCGACTCGAAGAGCGCCTCGGCGGAGGCCGTCTCGACCAGCTTCCCTGCGTACATCACGTTGACGCGGTCGCTCATCCCGGCGACGACGCCGAGGTCGTGGGTCACCAGGACGATCGCCGTCCCGTGGCTCTCCTGGAGCGACTTCATCAGCTCGAGGATCTGGGCCTGGATCGTGACGTCGAGGGCGGTCGTCGGCTCGTCCGCGAGCAGGACCTTGGGGCTGCAGAGCAGCCCCATGGCGATCATCACGCGCTGACGCATTCCCCCGGAGAGTTCGTGGGGGTACTGATCCAGGCGCTTCTCCGGCTCGGGGATCCCCACGTCGTCGAGCCCCTTCGCCGCGCGGCGGCGGGCCTCCCTGCGGGTGACGCGCTCGTGGACCTCGAGGACCTCGGTGAGCTGCCGGCCGATGGTCAGGAGCGGGTTCAGGGAGGTCATCGGATCCTGGAAGATCATCGACACCTCGTTGCCGCGTACGCGGCGGAGCTCCTCGTCCGACATCTCCAGGATCGAGCGGCCCTCGAGGGTCAGGGCGTCGGCCTCGACGACCCCCGGCGGCTGGGGGACGAGCCCCATCAGCGAGAGGTTGGTCACGGACTTGCCCGATCCGGACTCGCCGACGAGACCGAGGGTCTCTCCCTCCTCCAGGGAGAAACTGACCCCGTCCACGGCGCGCACGACGCCGTGGTGGGTCTCGAAGCGAACCCGGAGGTTCCTGACGTCCAGGAGCGCCATCAGCTCCTCCCTCGCATCTTCGGGTCCAGGGCATCGCGCAGGCCGTCGCCGAGGACGTTGAGCGCGAGCAGCGTGCTGCCCATGGCGAGGGCGGGGAAGACCACGAGCCACCAGTAGCTCTTGATCGGGTTGATGACCTGGGTGCCGTCCACCGCGAGCAGGCCCCAGGAGACCTTCGGCGGCTCGACCCCGAGGCCCAGGAAGCTCAAGAACGCCTCGAAGAGCATGATCGCGGGGATCGTGAGGGTCAGGTACACGATGACGATCGAGAGCACGTTGGGGACCACGTGGGTGAGCAGGATCCGCAGGGTCGAAGCGCCCATGACGCGCGCCGCCTCGATGAACTCGGTGTTCTTGAGCGAGAGCACCTGCCCGCGCACCACGCGCGCCATCGTGAGCCAGTAGATGGCGCCGATCACGAGGAAGAAGACGAGCTCGCGGTCGATCTCGAGGTCGGGGCGCGCCTCGGCGAGTCCCTGGACCATCGTGATCAGGAAGATGACCACGAAGATGAAGGGGATCGAGTACAGGATGTCGACGATCCGCATCATCAGGTTGTCGACGCGTCCACCCACGAAGCCGCTGAAGGCTCCGTAGAGCACGCCGATGAGCAGGGAGCAGGCCGAGGCGATCAGCGCCACCAGGATCGAGGTGCGGCTGCCCCATACGATCCGGCTCATGAGATCGCGGCCCTTGGAGTCGGTGCCCATCCAGTTGCCGGTTTGCCAGGAGCCGAAGATCGCGATGCGCGCCTCGATGAGCAGATCGTCGAGCGCGCCCACGAGGCCCGTGAAGGGCCAGTAGCCGTCCTCGTAGCTGGTGCCCGCGTAGCGCACCCCGTCGATGGGCGCCGCGGCGAGGGAGGCGGCGGCGCGGCGTCCGAGGTCCGCGTGCTCGATGCCCTCGGAGAGCCTCGCGCGCGCCGACTGCTCGCCCGAGCGCGCGGCGTCGGTCAGACCGGGTCCCTCGGACACGATGCGGCCGCCGACGAGGATCACGTCCACGGGATGCGCGAGTCCATTTCGCAGCTCCGCCTCCACGAGCCAGGCGGCGCGGCCCTCCACGGAGGTGGCGCGGGAGAGAAGGACGCGGAGGCGCCTGCCGCGGACATCCGCCTGAGCGGCGGAGACCAGCGCGGGGTCGAAGCTCTCTCCTTCGGCGTCGATCAGCGAGAGGCTGATGACGGAGAAGGCGTCCCGCCCCTCGGAAGCAGCGACGTCCCAGGTGTTCACGCTCCCACCATCCGAGAGCTCCGCGTAGTCCACCCGGGGGACATCGTCGCGCAGCATCGGGACCGAGAGGTAGCCCTCGAGGCCGCCGCTCCCGGCGGCGTGGACCTCGACGACCGGGGCGCGGCCCGTGAGGTCGGCGGCCCAGGAGGCAGCGCGTTCGAGGGCGGCCGTGTCGGCCGCGTCGACGACGAGCGTGGTCCGGTGGCGCCAGCCGTTGTTCCACAGGTTCCGCGTGGCCTTCGTCGCGGCGGTGCCCTTCGCCGGGGGCTTGGGCAGAGGAGCCGGCTCCGCCCAGGGCCACTCGGGCGGCGCGGCATCGTCGCGCAGCGACAGCGCCTTGGGGGAGGGGAGCGGCAGCAGCGGCGCGAGCACGGAGGTGCCGCCGAACATCACCAGGAACCACATCGCGAAGGACGCGGTGCGGTTCCGGCGCAGACGGCGGCGCGCGTCGGTCCAGAGGCTCTCGCCCTTGAACTGCCGGGCCTCCTTCTGAAGACGCTTGGCCTCCGCCTCGTCGAGGGCCCAGCGAGAGCTGCCTTCGATGTCCGTGGGCGCCATCACTCGTCCTCCAGATCGATGCGCGGATCGAGCAGCGTGTAGGCCATGTCCACCACGGTGTTCAGGACGTACACGAGCACGGTGAAGAGGATCGTGACGCCCATCGCGAGCGTGTAGTCGCGGTTGGTGGCGGCGTTGATGAAGTGCGAGCCCGTGCCAGGGATGAAGAAGATGCGCTCGATGACGAGGCTCCCCGTGAGGATGCCCGCGGTCGCGGGACCCAGGTACGACACCACCGGCAGGAGCCCGCCTTTCAGCGCGTGGCGCATGACCACGGTCCGCGAGCTCAGCCCCTTGGCGTGAGCTGTCCGTATGTAGTCGGCGCTCAGGGTCTCGAGCATGCCCGTGCGGGTCAGGCGCGCGATGTACGCGGCGAAGACGAGGCCGAGGCAGAAGCCGGGCAGGAGCATGTGCCTGATCGTGCCCCAGCCCGCCACGGGGAGCAGGGGGAGCATGAAGACGAGCACGATCACCAGGAAGCTGGCGATGACGAAGTTCGGCAGCGCGATGCCCGCCGTCGCTGCGAGCCGGAGCGACAGATCGATGCCCGAGCCGGGCCGCAGGGCCGAGGCGATGCCGGCGCTGACCCCGAGGGCGATCGCGAACATCATCGACAGCACGCCGAGCAGCATCGAGATCGGCAGGCTCTGGGCGAGGATGTCGTTGACGGTGAAGTCCTTGTAGCGGAAGGAGGGGCCGAAGTCCCCGGCGAGCACTCCCCCGAAGGCGGTCGTCGGCTCGCCCTCTGCGAGCTCGCTCCGCCACAGGACGAGACCGCCGTCCCCGGAGGCGAGCAGCGCGCGCTCGTCGTCGAGATTGAAAGGGCCGACGTAGTGCGCGAACTGGCGCCAGAGCGGCCAGTCCAGGTGGTACTTCTTCTGGATGTTGGCCTCGATCTGGGCGTCGAGCTTGCGCTCACCGTCGAACGGGCCGCCCGGGACGTTCTTCATCAGGAAGAACGACACGCTCATGACCACGAGGAGGGTGATCGCGAGCCAGACCAGCCGGCGGAAGAGGAAGCGCAGCATCAGTCGCCCTCCGTCGTCCGCACGACCTTGCGCTTGCCCGCCTTGGAGTCGGTCCTCGAGCGCGGATCGGCCGGGGGGTAGAGCCCCTTCGGCGGGCCCGAGGTCTTCACTCGCTCGAAGTTCTCCGCGGGGTAGCTCGCGCGCTTGGCGGCGAGCTCCTCGTCGTCCATCCAGTACCAGAACTTCGGGAAGTGCTCGTCCTTCACGTTGGCGAAGTAGCCCCCGAGGCGCGGGCTGTAGGTCGACTGGGTGACGTAGTAGTAGATCGGGAGGATCGGCAGCTCCTCCATGAGCACCGCCTCGGCCTCGCTCATGAGCTCGAAGCGCTTCACGGGGTCCGCCTCCAGGTTCGCCGCTTGCACGAGCGCGTCGTAGCGCGGATCGCCCCACCCGGTCTTGTTGTTGTCACCGCCGGTGACGAACAGGTCGATGAAGGTGTTCGGGTCGGCGTAGTCACCGATCCACGCCGAGCGTGAGACGTCGTAGCCGAGGTTCGACTGGGTGTCGAGGTAGACCTTCCACTCCTGGTTCGCCAGCTTGGCGCGGATGCCGAGGTGCTTGGCCCACCCGTCGGCGATGACCTCGGCGATGTCACGGTGCGCGTCCGACGTGTTGTAGTGGATCTCGACGGTGGGGAACTCCTTCCCACCCGGACCGTAGCCCGCGTCCTCGATCAGGCGCCGCGCCTCGGCGAGGTCCTCCTCGAACGTGGCGTTGCGCGGCATGCTCGCGCCGCCGTAGCCGGCGATTCCCGGAGGCACCAACGTGTAAGCCGGGACCTGGCCGGCCTTGGTGATGGTCTCGACGATGTCCTCGCGCGGGATCGTCAGCGCGAGGGCGCGGCGAACCCGCTTGTCGTCCATCGGCGCCCGGGTGACGTTGACCCTGTAGAAATAGGTCCCGAGGTAGGGGATGGGGTCGAAGTCCTCGCGGCTGCGCAGTTCCTGGATGACGTTGGCCGGCGGCACGTCGATCCAGTGGCACTCGCCGGTCAGGTAGAGGTTGAGCGAGGTCGTGTACGACTCGGCCGCGAGCATGTCGACGGTCTCGAAGGCGACGCTGTCGGCGTCCCAGTAGCGCGGGTTCTTCTCGAAGCGGATGCGGTCGTTCACCCTCCGGAACTTCACCGTGTAGGGGCCGTTGCAGACGATGTTCTCGGGGCGCAGCCACTCCTTCTCCCAGGTGTCGGGGAAGCGCGCCTGCATGTCCTCGATGGCGCGGCGGCACACCGGGAACATCGGGTAGAAGGCCATCAGCTCGAGGAAGAACGGGCAGGGCGCCTCGAGCTGGAAGCGCAGGGTCCAGCGGTCGAGCCGCTCGATCCCCACGGTGTCGAAGGAGTTCCGCGGACGGCCGTCCTCGACCTCCGTGGTGAAGGCCCTCGCGCCCGTCACGTACCAGAGCATGTACGCGTACTCCGCGGCCGTCCTCGGGTCGAGGAAGCGCTCGAAGGACCACATGAAGTCGTCAGCGTCGACCGTGTCCCCGTTGGACCAGAGGGCGTTTCGTCGCAGGTGGAAGGTGTAGCTGAGGCGGTCCTCGGACACCTCCCAGCGCTCCGCCATGCCCGGCAGGGGCGCAAGTGTCTCAGGATGAGACACGAGCAGGCCCTCGTAGACCATCCGGATCGCCCGTCCCTCGGGGACGCCGGTGACGGTCGCCGGATCGAGGGTCTGGACCTCGGTGCCGTTGTTGAAGACGAAGTCGGCGGGTTCGAGGCGGGCGCCTCGGGTGGCGTACACCGCGGCGCCGAGGACCGCCCCGAGCAGGAGCACGGGCAGGAACTGGCGCAGGACTCGTTGGAGGGCCATGGGCTCGTCGGCCAGGGATGGGAGAGGGGAGCGGACGGCCTCGCTGGTGCTGTGAGTTCGCTCCGTCGCGCCCCCGGAGTGTACGGATCGCGACCCCCTCCCCCGTTGCCTCAAGGGCATGCCCTTACTCGACTTCAACCGCGGGCGGGGGCGGGGAGCCGGAGCGCAACCACGGCGCCGCGCCCCAGTAGACTGAGCCCCCGCGGTGCTCGCTCCGCGGTCCATCCCAGGCGCACTCACGGAATCCATGCTCCAGACCCTGCCCATCCCCAGTCCCCACGCCGCGCGCGTGGGCGCCCTCGCCCTCGGCCTCCTGACGCCCCTCGCCGCCGCCGGCGGAGAGGGAGCGACCGGAGACGACGACAAGAGCCCGGTCCGGGCCGCGGTCCTGGACGAGTTCCACCCGGACAAGGGCGACGGCGCGAAGCCGCTCTACGGCGGCCGGGCGATCATCCACATCCCGTCCCTCCCCGAGAGCACCAACTACGCCGTGGAGAACTCCGCCTACACGCGGAACTTCCTCTACGAGTGCCACGAGATGCTCCTCCTCCAGGACTGGTGGTCCACGGAGTACGTGCCCAGCACGGCCCGGAAGTTCGTGGTCGAGGACCTCGTGATCCTCGCAGCCGACGCGCCGAAGGTCACGGGTGAGATCGAGGCGACCGTCGTGCGCCGTGACGGCGGCGACGGGCCCAGGGTCGTCCGCGCGCTCTACGGCGACGCCTCCGTGGGCGAGTCGGGAGTCACGGTGACGCCGCGCTCCAGGAAGAGCGCCCTCGAGAAGGCGGTCACGATCCCCGAGTCCTCCGTCGAGCGGGTCGAGCGCGGCTCGGTCTTCACCTTCGAGCTGCGCGACGACGTGGTCTGGCACACGTCCCGGATCCACGACCCGAAGGCCCACCCGAAGATGGCGGGACAGACCCTCGACGCGCGCGACGTCCACTTCTCGTGGAGCATCTATCAGAACGCCGGCGTCGACTGCGACGAGAAGCGCTTCCAGTTCGTCAAGTTCCCGACCTGCGAGATCGTCGACGACCTCACGGTGCGCTTCTTCAGCGACAAGCAGGACGCCTTCGCGCTCGGGGGGCTGGGCACGAGCCTGACGCTGCTGCCCTCGCACATCTACGACCTCACGGACCCGGACAACCCCGACCACGACGAGAACGCGTCGGCGGCGAAGCAGGCCGAGCACATCAACGACAATCCCCACAACAAGCTGTGGGTGGGGCTGGGGCCGTACCAGATCGTCGACTGGAACCAGCAGTGGGTCGACGCGAAGCGCTTCGTGGACGAGAAGGGGCAGCCGGCCTACTTCGATCTCTCGAACGCGGGCTACTTCGACGGGATCCGCTGGCGTTACATCCAGGACGACCAGGGCTCGATGAACGCCCTGCTCAACGGCGAGCTCGACTACTTCGGCCGGGTCAAGTCGGAGGACTACTTCGAAGGCCAGACCCTGACGGAGACCTTCACGGACACGTTCTTCAAGGGTCACTTCTACACGGGCTTCTACGGCTACACCGGCTGGAACCTGTACGACCCCGCGCTCAAGGACATCGCCGTGCGCAAGGCGATCTGCCACGCGTTCGACTTCGATTCGTACCTGACCAACCAGTACAACGGCCTCGCCTACCGCGTGACCGGGCCGGTCCCGTACATCTCCCCGGCGTACAACCACGACGTCGAGCCCCTCGAGTACGACCCCGACCTGGCGCTCGAGATCCTCGAGGACGCGGGCTGGTACGACCGGGACGACGACGGCATCGCGGACAAGGACGGGGTGAAGCTCGAGATCGAGTTCCTCTACCCCGGCGGCAACGACGCGTCGAAGATCTTCGGTCGCGCTCTCCAGGAGGCGGTGGCGGACCTCGGCATCAAGATCAACCTCGAGACGATGGAGTGGGCGACCTTCCTCGAGCGCATCAAGACGCGCGAGTTCCAGGGCTGCAACCTGGCCTGGATCCCCGAGCTGGAGTCCGATCCCGAGCAGCTGTGGGGCTCGAAGTGGGGCGAGTACGAGCGCAAGTCGAGCAACAACTCGGGCCTCCAGGACGCCGAGGTCGACGAGCTCATCGCCCGGATCCAGACGGAGGTGGACCGCGACAAGCGCTTCGCCATCTGGAAGGACTTCCACGCCAAGATCTACGCGTTGCAGCCCTATCTGTTCATGTACAACGTCCCGCGCAAGTACGCGGCCAACCTGAAGATCCGGGGTATCAAGCACACGCCGATCGACCCTGGCTACGTGCTGCGCGACTGGTACTACGTGGATCCGAGCGTCCCGGGCACGCGCCCTGCTCTGAAGAAATAATGGGCCCCGGGCGCGGGGCGCTCGCGGATGATGCTCACCGCGCCGCGCGCCCCCGCGCCGACCCCTTCCCCCCGCCCGTGCGCTCCGTGCGCGCGATCCAGCGGCGGCCGTCGAGTTCCTCATCGGCGACCGCCGGGTCCCTCCCCTGCCCGACGTGCTGGCCTTCATCCTCAGACGCCTGCTGCTCATGGTCCCGACGACGCTCGGGATCGCGCTGGTCATCTTCTCTCTCTACCACCTCGCGCCGGGGGATCCGGCGCTCATCGCGGTGGGGGACCAGTCGAACGCGAGCATGGGCGCGGGCGGCGACGACGAGTCTCGCTACGACAAGTTCCGCCGCGACAACGGCCTCGATCGGAACTTCATCGTCCAGTTCCTCGACTACGTCGGCCCGTTCAACCTGAACGCCGACGGCCATCCGTGGTTCTCGTCCCCGCGCACCGAACGCAAGGTGGAGATGGTCGAGGTCCCTGGAAGCGGCGAGGCCGGCGCGGAGCCGGGCGAGATCGCCGAGGGCCGGCCCGTCGCCATCGAGCATCTCTACGTCACGACCGAGGAGGAGCGCGATCAGCTGGACATCTGGGTCGGCAAGGTCCAGAACGCGTCCCTCGACGCCGCGGTCCGCGACGGGGCCCAGGCCGAGCTGATCTCCTTCGCGCGGTCCTCCGAAGCGGCCGGCGAGAAGGCGCTCGCGAGGGTCTTCCAGAGCCTCTTCGAGCAGCGCCTCGCGGGCCCCGCCGAGGTGGAGGTCATCGGCCGCCTCGACGCGGTGCTCTCCGAGGTGACCGGGCACTCCCTCGAGCTCGAGCCCGCGCTGGTCGAGCGCGACGGCGAGCGTCACCGCATGAAGCGCTGGTTCGCCTGGTACTACACCGAGGGCGGCGCGAGCCGGACCCAGAACACCGGTGAAAAGCCCTACGACGGACTCCTCTACTTCCTCGACCTCGGCAAGGAGTACGAGAGCAAGGTGAGCGTCTCCGAGGAGATCGGCCGCCGCCTGAAGGTGACCGTGCCGCTGGCGCTGGTCTCCACGCTGCTCGCCTACCTGCTGGCCCTCCCGCTCGGCATCTTCTCGGTGCGCCGCCAGGGGACGGCGGTCGACGGCGGGCTGACCTTCGGCCTCTTCGTCCTCTACTCGGTCCCCACGTTCTGGGCCGGCCTGATGCTCGTGCTCATCTTCGGCGCCACGGGGTTCAGCGTCCTGCCGGTGGTCGGCTTGTACTCGAAGGACTTCGAGACCTATTCGGCTGCCGGGAAGGTCTGGGACGTGGCGCTGCACTGCATCCTTCCGGTCGTGACCCTGACCTACGGCAGCCTCGCGTACCTCTCGCGCCAGATGCGAGCGGGCATGCTCGAGGTCATCCGACAGGACTACATCCGCACCGCGAAGGCGAAAGGGCTCTCGGACGACACCGTCGTCTACAAGCACGCCCTGCGGAACTCGATGATCCCGGTGCTGACGCTGCTCGCGTCGATCCTGCCGATCCTCGTCGGCGGCGCGCTCATCGTGGAGTACATCTTCGACATCCCCGGGATGGGCAAGTACGCCTATGAAGGACTCCTGCGCCGCGACTTCAACGTGATCATGGCGACGACCCTCTTCGTGGGGATCATGACCCAGTTCGGCATCCTGCTGAGCGACATCGCCTACTCGCTCGTGGACCCGAGGATCCGTCTCTCCTGATGGCCGGTTCCAGGATGCCCAAGCTCGACTTCAGCCGCCTGGAGTCCGCGGAGCAGCCCGAGTTCGGCTCCCAGTACTCGAAGGACTACTGGGACATCGTCTTCGAGCAGCTCGGCAAGCGCGCCCTCTTCAAGGTGGGGGTCGTGGTCCTGACGCTGCTCTACGGCGTCGCAGCCTTCGCGCCGCTGATCGCCAACGACAGGCCCTACTACGTCGACTCCGTCGACATCGGCGGGTTCAAGAAGGCGACGCGCGTGCGCCCGATGGTCAGCGAGGCGCTGAAGGTGGTCGAGATGAGTGACGAGGCCTACGCCGCCTCGATCGCGGACTCGGCGGGCGTCTCGCCCCCCGATCGGGTCTCCAAGGCGCGCACGGAGCTCGCGGCCGCGGAGCTGCGCGTGGCGACGATGCGCTCGATGATCACCGAGGAGCAGGGCGCGCCGCTCGACGTGTACCTGGCGGCCTTCCGGGGGGGGATCGAGGCGCTCGAGTCGGGCGACGACGAGGGGGCTGCGCGCCTGCTCGGGGACGCGAAGACCGCGGCTCGCGCGATCGGCAAGGACCTCAAGCCCATGGATCCCAAGCGGCCGGATCGCGGCGGGATCGAGCTCATCGCCACGCGTAAGTTCCCGCTGCTCGAGTCGCTCGCCGCCTGGGAGATCCTGCTGATGGCGCTCTGGACGATCTGGACGCTGTGGCCGGTCTGGAACCGGCTCGTCAACGGCGTCCTCCTCCGGGGCGACCGGGACCGGATCCGAAGCGCGCGGCGCGTGAAGCTCGTCACCTGCCTCGCCCTCGCGGGCCTCGTCGCCGGCGGGTGGTACGCCCGCTTCGGCGCCGTCGAGGACTTCGGCACGGTCGACTACAAGGCGGGGATCACCTCCGGCTCGATCGCGCTCCTCGCCGCGGGCGAGACGAGCGCCTCGCTGGTGACGCCCGAGGGGGCGGAGGAGAGCGCCGAGCAAGCGAGCGCGGGCCTCGTGGGATGGGCGCTGATCCCGTACGGCTACGCCGAGCTGCACGAGGACGAGAAGTTCCGACCGCCCACCTGGCGCCGCGCCGCGGAGCGCGACCCCGAGACGGGCCGCCCCGTGCACCTCGAGAGCTACGAGGACGACGTGACCGGCGTCACCGCGGAGTCGAAGCCGGTGGAGATCCGAGCCGCGGAGCTTCCGCTCAACCATCCCTGGCGCCATGCGCTCGGCACCGACGAGAGCGGCCGGGACGTGCTCACGAGGATGGTCTGGGGCGCTCGCACGAGCCTCTCCGTGGGCATCCTCTCGGCGCTGCTGCTCACGATCATCGGCGTCGTGATCGGCTCCATCGCGGGCTTCTTCGGCGGGCTCGTCGACGACGTGATCATGCGCGGCATCGAGATCCTCCAGTCGATCCCCGCGCTCTTCCTGATCCTCCTCGCCCTCGCCTTCACGCCTCCCGGGACGATCCCGCCGATGTTCGCCATCGTGATCGTGATCGCCGTCGTGCGCTGGACGGGCGTCGCGCGCCTGGTGCGCGGCGAGTTCATGCGCCTGCGCGACCAGGAGTTCGTGATCGCCTCGCGCGCCCTGGGCTTCAGCTCGCGGCGCACGATCTTCCGGCACGTCCTGCCCAACGCCATGTCGCCCGTGCTCGTGGCGGCGGCGTTCTCGGTCGCCGCTGGCATCCTGACCGAGTCGGCGGTGTCCTTCCTCGGCCTCGGGATCAAGGAGCCCGACGCCTCCTGGGGCGGGGTGGTGAACGAGTCGCGCAACCCTCAGAACTGGTGGATCCAGGTCTTCCCCGGCCTCGCGATCTTCATCACGGTGACGTGCTACAACCTCGTCGGCGACGCGATCCGCGACGCCATGGACCCCAAGATGAAGGCGTGAGGCGGACGATGACTTCTTCGAGCTGCGCCGTCTCGGGGCCCTCCGAGTCTCCCTCCTCGCGTGCGGTGGTGATCGATGAGTGATCAGGGTGAGTGGCTGCTCGAGATCGAGGGGCTGAAGACGTACTTCCACACCGACGAGGGCGTGGCGAAGGCCGTGGACGGCGTGTCCTACGCGATCCGCCCGGGGGAGACCCTGGGTGTGGTGGGGGAGTCGGGATCGGGCAAGAGCGTCACCGCGCTCTCCATCCTCCAGCTCCTGCCGATGCCCCCGGGTCGCTTCGAGGGCGGGTCCATCCGCTTCCGCGGCGAGGAGCTCATCGGAGCGGAGGAGGAGCGGCTGCGCGAGATCCGCGGGAACGACATCGCGATGATCTTCCAGGAGCCGATGACGGCTCTGAACCCCGTGTTCACCGTGGGGAACCAGATCGGCGAGACGGTCAAGCTGCAC
>PKCK01000037.1 GCA_002862085.1 Planctomycetota bacterium
CCCGCGTGGCTCTGTGACTCGACCGCGCGCTGGAGCGCGCGCCGCTCACCGACGAGGACGACCAGTCGCTTGGCCCGCGTCACGGCGGTGTAGAAGAGGTTGCGCTGCAGCATGTGCGCGTGCTGCATCGTGAGAGGGAAGACGATCGCCGGGAACTCACCGCCCTGGCTGCGATGCACGGTCATCGCGAAGGCCGGGCGCAGGTCCGCCAGCGCGCCCTTCTCGTAGACCACGTCGCGATCGGGGAAGCGCACCGTGCAGGTGCCGTCGGAGGCGATGGCCGTGATCCGACCGAGATCGCCGTTGAAGACCTCGCGCTCGTAGTCGTTGCGGGTCTGGACGACCCGGTCGCCCGTCCGCCAGCGCTGCTCGCCGAAGAGCACCTCGCGGCCGCCTTTCCCGTGCTCGGCCGTCATGGCCTCCCGGAGGGCGTCGTTCAGGGCGTCGACGCCCGCCGGGCCCTTGTACATCGGCGCCAGGATCTGGACGTCCTCGGACCAGTCGAGGTCGAAGGTGCGCGGGATGCGCTGGGTCACGACGTCGACGAGGCGCTTCGCGAGCGCTTCGGGGCCCTCCTCGACCGGGAAGAAGTAGAAGTCGGCGTCGCGGACGCCCGCAGCCGGGAGCTCGGGCAGCGTGCCGGTCAGCACGCGGTGAGCGTTCGTGACGATCAGGCTCTTGCTCGACTGGCGGAAGACCCGGGTCAGGCGGGCGGTCGGAACGCGGCCGGAGAGCAGGAGGTCGCCGAGGACGTTGCCCGGCCCGACCGAGGGGAGCTGGTCGGGGTCACCGACCATCACGAGCCGGGTGGGGGCCTCGACCGCGTCCACGAGGCGGCGCGCGAGGGCGTGGTCGAGCATCGACACCTCGTCCACGATCAGCATGCCGCCCGACAGGGGCTTCTCGCGGCCGTGCTCGAAGCCGCCCGTCGCGGGGTCGACCTTGAGCATGCGGTGGATCGTGCTCGCGGGGCGGCCGGTGGCCTCGGACATGCGTTTGGCGGCGCGGCCCGTGGGGGCCGCCAGGGTCACCGCGAGTCCAGCCGCCTCCGCCATGTTCGCGACGAAGCGCACGATCGTGGTCTTGCCGACGCCGGGGCCGCCGGTGAGCAGCGCCACGGGGCGGCGGAGGAGTTCGAGCACCGCGCTGCGCTGGTCCGCGTGCAGCTCCACGCCCGCGGCTTCCTCGTTGCGCGCGAGGTCCTCGGCGGTGGCGAGCGCCTTCGCGGGAGCGCCGAGCAGACGCGCCAGCCCGCGCGCGAGCTTCACCTCGTGACCGTGGTGCTGGGGCAGGTAGCACGGAAGGTGGGCGGAGAAACGCCCCGTGCCCTCGAGGGCGTCCGTGGGATCCTCGTCGAGGGGCGGTGCCTCCCCGTCGATCTCGCGGTCGATCACGACGTGGAGACCGTCCTCCATCTCGTCGAGGGCGCGGACGAAGGCCTCGCGCGGCGCGGCTCCTTCGAGGGCGGCGGCTGATCGCTCGAGCATCTCGCCGAGGGGGAGCAGCACGTGACCGTCGTCCTGGGCTCGTTCGAGGACGTGGCGGGTCACCGCGCGAAGCCGGCGCGGGTCGTCCGGCGCGACTCCGAGGCGCTTGGCCACCCGATCCGCGGTCAGGAAGCCGACGGTGGGCACCGTCGCGAGGACGAAGGGGTCGGCGTGGATCCGGTCCTCGCAGTCCGGACCGAGCCTCGAGGCGACGGCCTGCCCGGTGAGCGGCCCGAGCCCGAGCTGGGAGAGGAAGGCGAAGACGCGGTGAGTGGAGGCGCGCTCCACGACCGCCTGGGCCAGGGTCTCCGCCGTCTCCGGCCTCAGGCCCTTGATCCCGTCGAGGGCCGAGGGGTCCCCGGCGATCCGTTCGAGGGCGTCCTCTCCGAGCTTGTCGACGATCCGGCGGGCGAGCGTGGGACCCACGCCCTCGAAGGCCTTGGACGAGAGGTACCGGACGAGGCCCTCCTCGGTCGCGGGGGGGAGGGGCTCGGCCAGCTCGAACTCGAACTGGGCGCCGTGGCTGGGGTGGCGGCCCCAGCGCCCGGTCAGGCGGAGGCGGACGCCCTCGGAGGGGTCGGCGACCTTGCCCACGGCCGTGACGCGGCCCGGCGCGAACAGCGAGCCCGTCTCCGGGGCCTTGAAGCCCGGATCAGGGTCGAGGCGCAGGACCCCGAAGAGGGTCCGTGGGTCGTGGTAGGTGATGGTCTCGACGGTGCCCTGGAAGACCTCGGGGCCCGCTGCGGGGCGCTCCTCGGCGCCTGGAGGATGCTGACCCCGGGGAGCACCCGCGCCGCGCTCGGGCTCCTCACGCCGGCCTCGCGCCGGCCGGTCGACCTCCTGCCTCCGTCCCACGGGCCCGATGATAGGTCCACGCGGGGCCCTGCGGCAGCTCGGGGGCCCGGCTCCGCCGCCGCTTCGCGCTCCCCGAGCCCGGAGGGCCCGTTTCTCAGGGCCGGGCCCGGTTGCCACCTGCCGGGTGCACCCGTACCCTACTCGGCCCCAAATCAGCGCCCGGCGCCTCCCCACGCGCCGCGGCCGGCCCCGGCGGCCGGCCCGCCCCGCGCCGAGCGTCCATCACCGAACACACCACCAGCCAGTCCGTTGATCAAGGTCTCCGTCCGTTCCAACGAGTCGCTCGAGGCGGCTCTCCGCCGCTTCAAGCGCCAGTGCAACTACAGCGGCATCTTCCGCCTCGCGAAGGCCAACACCTGGCACGAGAAGCGCTCCGATCGCCGTCGCCGCGAGCGCCGCGAGCGTCTGCGCACCGTGCAGAAGGCGACCCGCAAGAACGACCCGAACCGTCGTCGCCGGCGCCGCCCGGGCGGCGCGCCCCGCTCCTGATCCGAGCGCGCGTGCGCGTTCCGGTGCCGATCGGGGGGTGAGCCTCCTCCGGACACCGCAATCAACGGGCGAGCGACGCCGGACGCGGCGGCGCTCGCCTCTTCTTTGTCCCGACCTGCGCGCGCCTTCGGACTCCGCGCGCCGCACCCCTCGCACATGGGCATCTTCGAGAAGGACCGCGATCTGACCGAGGCGCCGACGGACGCGCGCTTCACGGTCGACGCGAGCACCTTCCGGGTGAAGGCGAAGGGTTTCACCATGCGGCTCGACCACTTCCTGAGCCACCACTTGAAGTGGCGCTCGCGGTCGTCGATCCAGACCCTCGTCAAGGACGGTTACGTGTCGGTGGATGCCGCGCGACCCGAAGCGCCTGCCGGGACCGGCGCGCTGCGCGTCGAGAAGCGCCCCGGCGCGAAGCTCCTCCACGGCAGTCAGGTGGTCGTGCGGATCCCGGAGGAGTACCGAACCCTCCTCCTCGGTGAGACGACCGACGAGCTCGACGTCCTCCACGAGGAGGTGGACTGCCTCGCGGTGGACAAACCGCCCCTCGTCGCGATCCACCCCAGCGGCCGTCACATGACGGACACGCTGATCCAGAGGGTGCACAAGCGCTTCAAGGCGGAGATCGAGGCCGGGGAGATGCTGCCGCGGCTCTGTCACCGGCTCGACCGGGAGACCAGCGGTGTCGTCCTCGTCTCGAAGCGGCCCGAGACCCACGCCGCGCTGTCCACGCAGTTCGAGGACCGCGAGGTCGAGAAGGACTACCTCGCGATCCTGGACGGCGAACCGCCGGAGGCCGAGGGGTCGATCGACGCGCCGATCCGGCTCTCGACGACCTCGCCCATCGAGCTGGAGATGACGACGGCCGCCGACGGTCTCCCCTGCCGGACCGACTGGCGCGTGCTCGAGGTCGCCGGTGGGTTCACGCTCGTGAAGCTGCGGCTCCACACGGGCCGTCAGCACCAGATCCGGGTCCACATGGCCGCGCTCGGCGCCCCGCTGGTGGGGGACAAGCTCTACGGCCCGGACAACACGATCTTCCTGCGCGCCGCCGCGGGCGAGCTGACGGACGTTGACCGCGAGCGCCTCATCGTCGATCGTCACGCGCTGCACAGTCACCGACTGGTCTTCACCTCGCCGAGGAGAGGGGAGGCCGTCGAGGTCGTCAGTGATCTCCCCCTCGACCTGCGGGAGGCCTTCCCGGATCTCTCCTGAGTCCACGAACACCATGCGCCTCCGACTCGTCGCGGTCACGCTCGCGTCCATCGCGGCCTCCTGCTGCACACCCGCTCCCCCTGAATTCGCAGAGGACACCTCTGCATCCGCCGCCATGCCCGAGATCGACATCAACGCCCTGGGCGTCCCCTACGCCTCGGTCCCCGACGCTGGCCTGCTCTGCGCGGGTCAGATCAGCCCCGAGCAGATGGACGCGCTCCACGCCGCGGGGTTCAAGACCTTCATCTCCCTGCGCGTCGCGGCCGAGAACGGCGCCGGTTGGGAAGAGGCGCACGCCGCCACGGCGGGCGTCTCCTTCCAGCGGCTCCCCATCGCGGGCGCCGCTGGCGTGACCTCGGAGAGCGCGCGAGAGCTGCGCGGGATCCTCGAGGACGCCGAGGGTCCGACGGTCCTCTACTGCGGGAGCAGCAACCGCGTCGGCGCCCTGCTCGGGATCGCCGCCCACGAGATCGACGGGAAGAGCGTGGAGGAGGCCCTCGCCTACGCGAGGAGCGCCGGTCTGACCGGCCTCGAGCCGGCGTTCAACGAGGTCGTCGGACGCTGAACCCGCCCGGCGTTCAGCCGGAGGCCTCCAGGTCGAAGAAGGCGCTGGTCGTGATCCACGCACGCTTCGCGACCTCCTCGATCGACTCGCCCCGCAGCTCCGCCACGGCGCGGCCGACCCAGGCCATGTGCATCGGCTCGTTGCGGCGCGTCGCAGGACGCGGCTCGATCGTGCGCGGCAGGAGGTAGGGCGCGTCGGTCTCGAGCATCAGCCGGTCTCCGGGGATCGAGGGAACGGCCGCGCGCAGGGCGTCCCCCCTGCGCTCGTCGCAGACCCAGCCCGTCACGCCGAGGTGGCAGCCGAGGTCCAGGTAGTCCTCCGCCTCCCGGGGCCCCTCCGTGAAGCAGTGCACGACAGCGCCGGCCCTCAGGTCCGGCCAAGCGTCGCGCAGCATCCCGAGGAAGACGTCGTGGGCGTCCCGCTGGTGCAGGAACATCGGGAGCCCCGACCGCGCGCCCAGGGCGAGCTGGCGCTCGAACGCGGTGATCTGGTCCTCGCGCGGGCTGTAGTCGCGGTTGAAGTCGAGCCCGCACTCACCGACCGCGACCACCTCGGGCCGCGCGGTCAGGGCGTCGAGCTCGGCGAGGACAGCAGGTGACATCCCGCTGGCGTGGTGGGGGTGGACGCCCGCCGTGCACCAGAGCCCCTGCATGCTGCTCGCGAGCTTCAGGGCCTCGGCGCTCCCCGCAGCGTCCGTGCCGGTGACCACCATGCGCGTGACGCCCGCGGCCTCCGCTCGCGCGATCACCTCGTTGAGGTCTCCTTTGAACTGGTTGCTGGTGAGGTTCGCGCCGATGTCGATCCAGCGCGGCGCGCCCGCGTCGTCCTGTTCGCCGTCCATCCTAGGTGAGAGGATAGGGTGGGTGCGCTCGGACACGCACCCGCGACGACGCCATGAACGAACACGACGCCCCCGAGGTCCTCGACCTCGACGACAAGCTCGCCTCCTTCGACGCCCTGTGGACCCCGCACCGCATCGCGCGCTTCGACGGCCACCAGCTCCTCCTCGCGAAGGTGGAGGGCGAGTTCGTCTGGCACGATCACGCGGACCACGACGAGGTCTTCATCCCGCTCACGGGCGTGCTGACCATGGACCTCGAAGGTGGGCCGAGTCGCCGGATCGGGCCGGGGCAGGTGCTCGTGGTCCCCGCCGGCGTTCGTCATCGACCGCGCGCCGACGAGGGGCCGGTATCGATGCTCGTGATCGACCCGATGGGCGTGAAGCACACGGGCGACGAGGTCTGCGAGCGAACGGTCGAGGACTACCCGGAGATCTGACCGGGCCGCGCGCGCGGGGAGACTCGGATGCGCGCGCGCCGAAGGTGGCGAGGTGCATGCCTCGTGGCCCTTCAGCGTCGTCGCGCGCCGGCGACCTCGGCAGCCATGACGGCGCCGAGGAGGGCCCAGCCGATCCAGGCGCCTGGCAGGAGTCGCCAGGCGGCCACGGCCAGGACCGTCAGCGCCACCGAGAGCCCGAGGACGGCGCCTCCGAGCCCGTCGCTCCAGGCGCTGGCGAGGTCCTGGGTCCGGGTCGACAGCGGCCGTCCGATCCCCTTCGCGTAGAGGATCCGCAGGACGACCAGTCCCACGGCCGCGGCGAGGGGCCAGAGCCTCAGGCAGAGCTCCTGCCCGGCGACGACCCAGACGAGGCCTCCCACGCCGAGGTAGAGCGGCGCGAGGAGCCTGACGGCCACGGCCTTCGCGGCGCCTCCGTCCTCGGCGATCGTGCCCACGGGCGCCGTGTCGACCACCCAGCGCGCTTCGGGCGTGCGCGTCGTGGGGACGTGCATGAGCACGAACGGCAGGTACGCCGCAGGCGCGAAGAGCAGGAGCGCGTAGAGCCCCTCGCCCTCCAGCTTGGTGGGATCGGCGCCGAGGACGAGGAAGAGCAGCGGCGCGGCGACGAGGGGGTAGGTGCGCAGGACGAAGTCACGCTCCGCGGGGAGCGCCTCGTGCACGAAGGCGAAGCTCCCGCGCTCCTCCGGGCGCACCCACACCCGCTCGGCGAGGAGACGCAGGGGGAGGAGGACGGTGGAGAGGGCCGAGCGGGTCGAGCGGGCGACCGGAGCGTCGGGGAACGGCGCGATGCTGAGGACGAGGACTGCGAGCGCGACGCTCGCGCCGGCGAGGAGGAGGGCCTCGGTGTCGGGCGCTCCCTCCCAGGTCCCCGCCAGCGGCGCGGCGAACCACGCCTGGGGGAGCAGGCGCAGGCCTGGCTCGGAGCCGTCGAGGGCGGCGAGCGACGACAGACGGCCGAGTCCGCCGAGCAGGCCCACGAGCACCCCGAGGAAGACTCCGGTCTGGAGGAGCACCGACGCTCCCTCCCCGAGCCGCGCGAGCAGACTCTGGAGGGCGAGGAGCGCGGCGGACGATGCCCAGGTCAGGAGCAGACCGAGGCCGACGAGCGCGGCCCGTGCGCCGAGGCCGAACTCGGACGGCGCGAGCGCCGCGGCGGGGACGAGGGACGCGAGCGCCAGCATCCCCACGATGCAGAGCAGGGTCGCGACCCGCGCTGCTCTCAGCTCACGCGGTCGTACGGGGAGCGCGCCGATCCACTCGGCGGCGCGGTCCGCCTGGAGCAGGGGCCCGAGCTCACCCAGGAGCGGCACCGCTGTCAGGGCCAGGGGGATGGAGAACGCCACGAGCGCGTAGCCGAGCGCGCCGCACTCCTCGCGGACCAGGGCGCAGAGCAGCCCCGCCACCACCACCTGCATCGCGAGCGCGGCGACCGGCGTCCGCTCCCCGAGGACCTCGCCCGAGAGCTGGGCGCGGACCATGGCTGCGACGCGGCGGGGTGAGGACATGGCGAGCGGTCGATCGTTCGGCGGCGGGCTCGGAGAAGTCAGCGCCGCGGGGATGGAGCGGACCGGAGGAGCACCATAATGCCCCCATGGCCACCCAGAAGGTCCAGATCCCCGGTCCCGTCGGACGCCTCGAGGGAGAGCTCTGGCTCCCCGACGGCGGCGCGACGCCCGCCGCCGCCGCGGTCTTCTGCCACCCGCATCCCCTCCACGGGGGGACCATGCGGAACAACGTGGTGCACCGCGCCGCTCGCGGTCTGTACGACGCGGGCCTCGCGGTCCTCCGCTTCAACTTCCGCGGCGTCGGCGGCAGCGAAGGCGTCCACGACGGCGAGGGGGCCGAGGAGGAGGATCTCGCGGCCGCGCTGACCTTCCTCGCCGAACAGGCGCCCGGCACCCCCCTGTGGGCCGGCGGGTTCTCCTTCGGCTCCCGCACGGCCGTGGGCCTCGCGGTCCGGGACCCGCGGATCGAGCGAGTCGTCCTCGTGGCGCTCCCGGTGATCGCCTACGACTGCTCGCGAGCCCTCGAGGTCCAGCAGCCCGGCGCGATCTTCATGGCGGGCGACGACACCTTCGGAACCCTCGACGTCCTTCGCGGCCAGATGCCCGCCCTCCTCGAGCGTTTCCACGTCGAGGAGGTCGAGGGCGTCGACCACTTCTTCACCGACAAGCTCGACGACCTCCGCGCGCGCATCAGCAACTGGGCGCGCGCCAGCCTCGAAGACCACGCATGACCCTCTCCGCCGACGCCTTCCCCGCAGACGAGATCCCCGCCATCAAGCGGGTGATGATGCCCCGCGACACCAACGCGGTCGGGACCATCTTCGGTGGCGTGATCCTCTCGGAGATCGACCTCGCGGCCGCGACCGAGGCCCACCGCCACCACGCGGGCATGGTGGTCACCGTGTCGATGGACAAGGTCGACTTCAAGCGACCGGTGCAGGTCGGCGATCTCGTGTCGTTCTTCACCGAGACGCTCCGCATCGGCCGGACCTCGATCAAGGTCAAGGTCGCGGTGTGGGCCTGCCGGCGCTTCGGCGAGGGGATCCACGAGTACGTGACCGAGGCGGAGGTCACGATGGTCGCCGTCGACGAGACCTTCCAGCCCGTCGAGGTCGTGAGGCGCGAGGAGGACTGACGCTTCGCCGGACTCAGGTGCCGTGCGGCTCCGGCGGCCCGAGGATCGCGCGCGCACGGGCCTCGGGGTCCTCGGTGGCGGCGAGGGCGCCGAAGACCTCTTCGAGGCTGCCGTCGTGGCCGGCTTCCGCCCGGAGCTCGTCCAGCGGCCCGACCGCCCGGAGCCGAGCGGATGAGAGCACCGCGACGCGGTCGCAGACGCGCTCCACCACGTCGAGCAGGTGGGACGTGTAGAGCACGGCTCCGCCCCGGTCCGCCCAGCCGCGGAGGACTGCCTTCAGCGTCGCCGCGCTCGGGGCGTCGAGACCGCCGAGGGGCTCGTCGAGGACGAGGAGCTCGGGCCGCGGGAGGAGCGCGCAGGCCAGAGCCGTCTTCTGGCGCATCCCGCGAGAGAACGTCCCGACCGGATCGTCGATCCGTCCCGCGAGGTCCAGGTGTTCGAGCAGGCGGACGGCCTCGGCCTCCGTCTTCGCGTCGTCGTCGCCGTGCAGACGGCCCACCAGCATCAGGTGCTGGCGCGGAGAGAGGTTCGGGTAGAGCGGGGCGCCGTCGGGCACGTAGCCCAGGTGCCTGCGCGCGGCGAGGGGATCCGCGCTGACGTCCTTTCCAGCGATCTCGACCCTCCCGGCCGTGGGCTCCAGCAGGCCGGTGAGGATGCGAACCGTCGTCGTCTTCCCCGCGCCGTTCGGCCCGACGAGGCCGAGCACTTCTCCGCTGCGTACCTCGAGGGACAGGTCGTCGACGGCGAGGACGCCGCCGAATCGCTGGGTGACCGCCTCGAGGCGCGCGGAGGGGCGCGCCCCCGCGTCGCTCACGGGAGGATCACCTCGTGATCCTCGGGGTGGACCGAGAGCCCGGTCGCCTCCGCGAGGGTCTCGACGATCTTGTCGCGCTGGGTCTTCGTCGCCGCCTTCGCGCCGGTCTTGCCCGTGACCGAGCCGGTGTGGTGCATGACCACGACCTCCTGCGGCTTGATCTCGGCGATCTTCTTCGCCATGTGCGTGATCTCCGACGCCGTCGTGTTGTCCTGCGGCGCGCGGAACAGCGAGGTCTCGAGCACGAGGTGGTCGAAGTGATGGCAGTCGTCGACGAACTGCGTGAACTCAGGACCCTTCTTGCCGGTCGTCGCGGTCCACATCTTCGACGTGCCCCAGTCGAACTCGAGATGCACCGCGTTGTACATCGCGAGCGTCGCGCGCAGCGAGTACGACGAGAGGTCACGCGTCTGGGTCAGCACCAGCAGCTTCGCGCGCGAGAACCACTTGTCGCGCAGCGCGCGCAGGTTCTCTGTGATCTCGCGGAGGTCGGGGTGCTCGGCGGGGTCGACCTCGCTCCCGATCACGATGATCGACTCGACCTTGATGCCCTCCTTGGACAGGGCGATGATCTCGCGCGCGCAGGTCGTCACGACCACGGAAGCGCGAGGGAGGTTGCTCCCCCGCTCGACGACGAGGCCGAGCTGCGGCGCGGCGATGTCGATGATCAGGGCGCGGCCGAAGCGTCGCGTCTCCCTCGGGCCGTTGAGGATCTGAGGCGCTGTGTCCTTGGTCTTGGACATGTTCGTTGGGCGGGGTGGTGTGGGCTCCGACGGGACCGCGACGAGTGGCGGTGGCAGGGAGGGTGCAGCGCGCGCCATGGACGGCGCCGTGACGGCTCGTGCTCGCTTCGCCGAGGACGGCCGCCACTCGCACGCTCGGCGCGGCGGCGGTGTGTGTTGGGGGAGAGTGAGACGTGGGCTCGCTCTACGGAGAGGAGGCTCGGTTCGTGGGTACGCCTGCGGGATTCGCCCGTTCTGATGAGCGTTTCGGGTCGATTGCGGAGCGGGTCCCGGACCGGCGTTGCCACCGGTGAACGCGGGAGGGGCCCGGTTGCAAGCGGGCCCCTCGAGGGCGAGATCATAGACCATCGGGGGTCCCTCTGGACCCCTCGGGGGGGCTCTCGAGCCTTCGATGGGCCATCTTCGGGGCCGGATCCAGCCCTCGTGACCACGAGGACGTCGGAGCGACGGCCGTGAGAACGAGCGCGAGGGCCGCGGTCCCCCTCCCTGGATGGGCCTCGAGGGCCCACCAGACGGGGCTCTCCGGTGGCCAGGGGAGGCAACGCGCCGCTCCGATCAGGAGAGCCGAGGCGGTGGTGGCGTAGGCGGCGAGGAGAGGGTCCAGACGCCAGGAAGGGTGCTCCAGGCCCGCAGCAGGGGCTTTCATGGCCTTGAACACGGGCCGGACTCCGTGGGGTGACGGGCATCCGGGTGCGGAACGCCCATTACTGGGCCCGTCGCCATCAAGGCCCGGTGGCGTGGCTCTCGATAGGGGAGGGAGCGGGCCCGTGTTCTCGCGCCCCCTTCCCCGAGGCCGAGACGCCCGACCTCCGATCATGACCTCCCTGCACTCCGCACCGACCTCGTTCCCGACCACCGCGGCTCCGGGGCCGCTGCCCGAGCGGATCGCCGCCGAGTTGTTGGCCGTCGGGCGGGGCCTCTCGACCGACGGGACCATCGATCTCAAGGGCGCGGACCTCGCTGGCGTCGACTTCTCCGGACTCGACCTCGCGCTCGCCGACCTGCGCGGCGCGCGCCTCGCAGGCGCGGACCTCTCCGGCGCATCCCTCGCCCGGGTCCGGGCCGCCGGCGCGGACCTGACGGGCGCGAAGCTCGCGGGCGCGGACCTGATCGACGCGCAGCTCGGCGACGCCTGCCTCGGCGGGGCTGATCTCTCGAGCGCCCGGTTGCAGGGCGCGCGCCTCGACGGGGCGATCCTGTCCGGCGCGACGCTCGCGGGCGCGGACCTCACGGCGGCGTCCCTCGGCGGGGCGCGCCTCGTCGGAGCCACACTCGACGGCGCGACGTTCGACGGCGCGCGGCTCGTGGGCGCGGACCTGAGCGACTCGACCGTGGACGGCGCGAGCTTCTCGCGCACGGATCTCTCCGGCGCGACGCTCTCCTCGATCCGCGGCTATCGAGCGGCGCGCTGGAGCCGGACACGCGTCGAGGGCGCCGATCCCCACGGCGCGCTGCTCTTGATCGCGCACATCGGCGAGGAGAACTTCATCGAGGAGTTCCGCGCCCAGAGCCGTCGACACGAGCTCGTCTACCGTATCTGGCATCTCACCAGCGACTGCGGTCGCAGCGTCGGGCGCCTGGCAGCCTGCTGCGTCGTTCTCGCCGCCGTCTTCGCCTTCATCTACGCGCTGGTCGGGATGGACTTCGGTCCCCACGAGACCTGGCTCTCACCCGTCTACCTGAGCGTCGTGACGCTCACCACCCTCGGTTTCGGCGACGCGGTGCCCACCTCGGTCGCCGGCCAGGTGGCGGTGATGATCGAGGTGATCCTCGGGTACGTGATGCTGGGCGGCATCCTCACGCTCATCTTCCACGGGCTCTCCAAGGGACAGCGCTGAACATGCTCCCGAAGATCCGACGGCTCCGCGCGCGAGCTCAGCTGGAGGCCGTGTTCGGCAGCGTCGAGCCGCCCACCTTCCCCGCGCTCACCACGCGTATCCTCGAGGTCGTCCGCCGGGCGGATGCGAGCATCGACGAGGTCGCGGAGGCCCTTCGCTGGGATCCTGCGCTGACGGTCAAGCTGCTCGCGACGGTGAACAGCGCGGCTTACGGGCCGCGCCAGTCCATCGAGGACGTGCGCCACGCGGCCAACTACATGGGCCGCACGCAGCTCGAGGCCCTCATCATCGCAGTGGCGTGTCGGGCCGCGCTGCCCGCCGAGCCCGGGCGTGCCTTCGACCCGCGCCGCTTCTGGCTGACCGCGGCCCAGCGCGCCGGCCTCGCGCGGGCCATCGCCGAGCGGCTGCATCCTGGCCGTGCCGGCGAGGCTTTCACGTCAGCGCTGCTCCTGGACCTCGCGGTGCCCGTGCTGTCGAAGCAGCTCGGCGACCGGTACGGCGCTGCCCTCGAAGCCTGGCACGGCGGCGACGCGCGCGACCTCGAGAGCATCGAGGCGGAGATCTGCGGCAGCACGCACACCTCGGTGGGCCTCAGCCTCGCCGAGCACTGGGGTCTCCCTCCGGCCGTGTCGGCGAACATCGGCGCGCATCATCGCGTGGGCGTGAGTGACCAGGAGGTCCTCCCCGCGATTCGCCTGGTGGCGCCTGCTCGTGAGGTCCCGGGCGAGGACGAGGCCGAGCGCCTCATCGAGTCAGCGCGTGTGGAGTACGGCCTCGAGCCGGACTGGACCGTCGGTCAGATCGATGCGAGCCGCGAAGCGGCCGTCGATCTGTCGAACCGCCTCGCGTCCTGACGTCGCTCAGCGCGCGACGCCGTCGAGGATCTCGTCGAGGGGCGAGAGGCAGGCCTCCCAGTCGTAGGTGCGCTCCACCAGTCCGCGTCCGGCGCGGCCGAGTGCAAGCGCGCGCGCGGGGTCCTTCAGCAGCGCGATGAGCTGGTCGGCGAAGCCGGCGGCCTCGTCGGCCAGGAGGAAGTCGCGGCCCGGCGTCCCCTCGACTCCCTGGGTCGCGCTCGTGGTGCCGACCGTGGGCAGGCCCATCGCGAGCGCCTCCAGGACCTTGTTCTGGATCCCGCGCGCCACCCGAAGAGGCGCCACGCTCACCGCTGCGCGAGCGAGGTACTCGCGCGGATCGTCGACGAAGCCCGTCACCTCGATGCCCTCTCGCTCGCCCAGAGCGAGGATCTCCGGGGTCGGCTTGGACCCCACGATCGTGAAGCGGGCCTCCGGGACGGCGCGGCGGACCGCGGGCAGGATCTCGTCGGCGAACCAGCGGCACCCGTCCACGTTGGGGTAGTAGTCCATCACGCCGATGAAGACGAGGTGGCCGGGCTCCGCGCGGTCGGGAGCGGGCACGTAGTGGGCGAGATCGACGCCGTTGCGCATGACGATCGACGGCGCGCCGGGGATCTCGCGCTCGAAGATGCGCTGTTCGAGGGGCGTGCAGAAGACGGACGTCAGCGCGTCGTGGGCGATCCGCTGCTCGAAGGAGCGCAGGGTCCGCCACTCCCGGCGGTAGACGAGCGACATCGGCGCCCGATGCTTCTCCGAGTACTGGCGCCACTTGTCGGAGTCGAGCTCGGCGAAGTGCATGACCCAGGGCGTACCGCGACCCTCCAGGAAAGCACCCATGGACGAGGAGTACGCGTAGGCGAGATCCGCGTCGCCGAGCTCCGCGTCGACGATCCGCTGGAGCTTCTTCGAGCCGTAGACGCCCAGGGTCAGCGCCTTGCGCGTGAAGAGGAGCGGGAGCGCGCCGAGCTTCTTCGCGCGCTCGTCGTGATCGACGGTGATCGTCCGGATGCCCTTGTCCTGCTGGAGTACGCGCGCGGCCTCGCGATCGGCGTCGTCGTGGGCGAAGGCGATCACGGTCGGCTCGTGCTCGCGCGCCAGCTTCTCGACGATCCGCCAGGTCGTGATCTTGTCCCCGCGGTTGGGCGGATAGGGGACGCGCTGGGAGAGGAAGAGGACCTTCACTTGGCGTGGCGCCGTCGCGGACGCGGCCTGAGAGGGTACGCGCCGCCGCGGCTCCGTCGATGCGTCAATCCCGCCCTGGAGTCGAACGCGGCCGGCCTCGGCGCTCAATCGGCGGCGGAGATCGACACCCGGTCCCTGGTCAGGTCGAGGACGATGCGGCGGCCGCGCAGGGCGCCCACGCCGAGGTTGCCTGCGATCCAGGGATCGGACAGAGGTCCAGGGGTGTCCTCACGCAGCAGCGAGACCTCCGTCCTGGGCAGGAACGCGCCCCCGTACTCGAGGCCGTCGACCGGAGCACGCCAGCCCTCGACCCTGCCGAACAGCCCCACGAGTCCTGTCGGCCGTAGCTGGCTTCGATCGGGGACGAGCGTGTATCGGCTCACCGCCCACCGGGCGATGGTCAGGGTGTCATCGGAGCCGGTGTCGAGCCGCAGCCAGAGGGGATCGGTCCACTCTCGCTCGCGGAGGACCCGGCCGCGCACGCAGGCGGCGCTCCCGTCGCGCGCGAGAGGCTGCCAATCGAGGTCTGCGCCGCGGAAGCGCGCGGGGTCGTGGAGGGTCACGGCGCCGCTGCGGTCGTCGAAGGAGACGATCGCGCGCTCGAAGAGCGGCACCCCGAGCACCCCCGCGACGTCGTCACCGAGGGCCTCGTCGAGCAGGGCGAAGCGCGGGCCGTCCGCGGTGACGGGCCCGACGCCCAGCGCGCTGGCGCGGCACCATGCGCTCGCCCCGCTCCCGCCGACTCCCGCGAGACTGGCGTCCCCCGAGGCCGTGAGGCCCAGGGCCGCCGCGACGTCGCGGCGCAGGGCATGGGCGCCGAAGCCGCTGTCCAACAGCATCCATCCGATCGGCTCGCCGTCCACCGAGGCGCGCACGAGATAACGCCCCTCCTCGTCGATGCGCGTCGCGACCTCGCCGGCTGCGGTCGGATCGAAGCGGACTCCCGTCGCGCTGGAGATCGGAGCCGCGAAGGTCCGGGCCGTGCCCCTCGTGGCGCTCTCGAATCGATCGATCTGGGCGACCTCGCCGTCGATCCGCTCCTCGATCCTGCGCGGGAATCGAGCGCCTGTCGGGAGATCTGCGCTCGTCCAGTCCGCGAAGGCGACGCGCCGGGTCCGTCCGAAGCGCGCGATCTCGTAGGCGGCCGGCAGCATCGTGAGCCGGTCGAGCTCCACGCAGGCGCTGAGTCGCCCTTCGTCGCGCGTGAGCCGGAGGACGATTCGCGCCGCCGAGGACGAGGGCTCGTCGACGAGGACGTCGAAGCGCTCCGCGCCAGGGACGAGCCACAGGTGGGTGCGGAGCCAGCCATCGGCGAGCATGTACTCCCGCGATCCGAGCGAGAGGTGCCGCACGACGCCATCCGACCGGAGTGCCCACGCGTCGCGGCCGTCGAATCCGCGGGAGGACGTGGCGGCACCGCCCAGGGACTCGAGGAACGCGCCGGATGGGCGGCTCGAGATCGAGAGCGGGCGCGAGGCGCCGGCTGCGCTCGTTCGAACGCCGCTCAGAGTGATGCCGTCCCGGGCGCGGAAGAGGGCGTCCGCGCCGATGGCCGCGCGCACCTGCTGCAGCACGTCGAAGGCCTCGTCCTCGACGCGCACGGGCGGCGCCGCGGTGCAGCCCGCGGCGAGCAGGAGGAGGAAGATGACCCGCACGACACGAGAGTCGAGCAACCGCGGGATGCCAGGGCAAGCCGTGGGAGGCCGATCGCGGTACCTGATCTGCTGACGCTGCCTGGCGCCCGTCACTTCAGCGTCTTGGACACGTAGAGCGTCCACCGCTCCTCGAACTCGTCGAGATCGATCTGACCCCACGAGGCCTCCATGGCGGCGTCCCAGATCTTCTTCTTCGCCCGCGGGTCGACCATGAAGCGGTTGACCGCCAGCTCCTCCTCGGAGAGCTCTCGGCCCTCCTCCTCGGCCTGGGCGCGCCGCTCCTCCCGCATCTGGTCGTAGAGGTCCCGGAAGCCCTGGTTCAGGGTCGCGACGTACGCGGGGATGATGTTCGCGTACTCCTTCCTCCAGACCTTCGAGCGCAGCTTGCCCTCCATGCCCTGGCGGAGCATGTAGACGATCGACCACGACTGCGCGTAGCTGGGGACGCCGTGGCGCTGCCACTCGCGGTGGCTGTAGTTGAGGTGCTTCTCGAGCGGGACGTACTTCTTCGTTCGCACCATCTCGCGGATGATCGAGAGGCGATTCAGGCCGGCCGGCATCTTCGGGGTGATCTTCGCTTTCTTGCCGGTGATCTTGATCCCGCCGTAGTAGTCGCCCTGGCCCTCGTCGAACCAGCGGTGCGCCTCCGACTGTCCGAAGAGGAAGTGACAGTACTGGTGGAACGCTTCGTGGCTGACCACCGCGTAAGTGGCGTTCCGATCGGTCTGGACGTCGTCGTAGAGGACGAGCTCGACCGAGCGCGGGCTGAAGTAGCCGGCGACGCCGCCCCCGGCTCCGCTGAAGCGCTGGAACTCCTGGCGGTCCTTGCAGATCCGGACGACCGAGACGGCCTTGAAGTCCGCCGGCGGGGGGAAGTCCTCCTCGAAGACGTCGCGTGAGATCTCGAGGCGCTTGATGACCTCCTTGATGAAGGCCTGCTTCTCGGCGTTCGTCAGGATCACGAAGCGCTTCGACGGCGTGCCGATGGCGCGCCATCCTGGCGTCCTCGCCGCCTCCTTCTCGGCGAACTTCAGCTGGTCCTCGTAGGTCCTCGAGCTGCCGTCGACGCCGTCGTCAGCGGCGCGCTCGATCTCCTCGAAGCTCTTGCCCGACTTGCCGATGGTCCGTCCCCACTTGGGGTTGAACTCCTCGAGGCTGAAGTAGACGAGGTGCACGTCGGCGTGGGCCATCGGGAAGCTCCACACCTCGACGAAGGCGGGCGTGGGCTTCTTCCGGCCGCCGGCGACCTCCCATTCCCACCGGCGCTGGCGCGCGTCGAAGCCGTCGATGTCGTGCTCCTCGTCGACGGTCGGGGAGTCCTCGACGCGCCGGAAACCGGAGTAGCGACGCAGGCGCGTCTCGATCTTCGTGCGGCGCCCACCGGCTCGAGAGCGGCCCTCCTCGCCCTCCTCCTCGACCTCGGGCGTGGCGAATGCGTAGGCGATGACGGTGTTCTCGCCGTCCACGAACTTCGCGACCTCGGCGCCGTCGCGGCCGCCGGGAGGGACGGCGTCGTAGCCAGCGAGGGAGCGGAACTTGAAGCCCTCCGTGGGGACCTCCGTGTCCTTCCTCGCGAGCTTCTGCGCTTCGACCGGAGCGGCGAAGAGGAGGACGGCGGCGATGAGGGCGAGCGCGGTGCGCATGGCGCGATGGGATGAGTGAGTCGGCGGTGACGCAGCGCGAGGAGTCTAGGGTCACGGCGCCCGCATGCGAGGAGACGAGGCCACCCTGAACCTCGACTTGACGAAGAGGCTCCCGGAGCTGGACGCGGGGAGCGTGGCGGGCGCGCGGACCGCGTCAGTCGAGGAGGCGCTCGATCCGTGCCCGGCCCGCCGAGGCGTCCCCCAGGGCGCGCCTCACCTCGTCCTCGGCGCGCAGGGCGACGTGGATGACGAAGGACACCTCGGAGCCGTACGTGGCGCCCTCGGCCTCGAGACCGTGGGCGGAGAGCACCCCGGCGATCGCGCCCGAGTCGCCGTAATCGTGGGTGCAGCGCAGGGTCCGCCTGATCGGGACGACCGCGAGTTCGGCGCGATCCAGGGCCTGGCCGGCGGAGCCGCCGTAGGCGCGCATGAGGCCTCCGACGCCGAGCTTCGTGCCGCCGAAGTAGCGCACGACCACGGCCACGGCGTCCGTCACCCCGTGCCCTTCGAGCTGGAGCAGGATCGGGCGGCCCGCCGATCCGCTGGGCTCGCCGTCGTCGCCCGAACGCGTCACCGAACCATCGGCGCCGAGGCGCCAGGCGAAGCAGTGGTGGCCCGCGTCGTCGAAGGCGGCGCGCACCGAGTCCAGGAAGGCCCTGGCCTCCTCCTCCGACCGCGCGGGCCCGACGCACGCGATGAAGCGCGAGCCCTTGATCTTCTCCGGCTCGTACCGGAGCGGCGCGGCCAGGGTCGTGTAGCTGTCCTGGTCGGCGGCCCCCACGGGGAGAAGGCTACCTCGGCGGCAGACCTTCGGGTGATGGGCGATCCGGCTCGGTCCCGAGGAGGCCCCGGGCCAGCGGCCTCACCCCTCGGCGAAGAGCGGCGGATCGTAGCGCACCGACTCGAGGTACAGGCCCGACGCCGGCGCGGCGCCCGGAGACGCCGCGCGGTCCCGGGCGGCGAGGGCGTGCGCGAGGTCGTCGGGGCGGGCTCGCCCCTCGCCGACGCGGGCGAGAGCGCGGAGGACGGTGCGGACCATCTTGTAGAGGAACCCGTCGGCCTCCAGCCAGACGGTGATACGAGGTCCTTCGGCCGCGACGCGCGCCGCGTGCATGGTGCGCACGGTGGACCCGCGGTCGAAGCCCGCGTTCGCCGCGAAGGTCGCGAAGTCGTGCGTACCGACGAGGTGCCGCGCGGCCTCAGCCATGGGCTCCCAGGCGAGGGGGCGCTTCACGTGCCAGACGCGCAGCTCCAGCTCGGCCGGCAGCGCGGCGCCCTGGAAGATCTCGTAGCGGTAGGTCTTCGCGGTCGCCGAGGTGCGCGCGTGGACGCCGTCCGGCACGTCCTCGATGGCGTGCAGGTGGACGTCCGGGGCGAGCCGCGCGTGGAGAGCCTCACCCAGCGCCTGGAGGTCCGTGTCCGCCGGGATCCGCGTCGTGGCCACCTGGCCGTCCGCGTGCACCCCTCGATCGGTGCGGCCCGAGCCCTCGATCAGGCGTTCGCCGCCGAGCACCTCGGAGAGGGCCGCTTCGATGGTGCCCTGGACCGTGGGCCGGCCCGGGTGGCGCTGCCAGCCGTGGAAGGGGCGCCCGTCGTAGGCGACGAGCATCGCGACGTTGCGCTCGAGGGCGCTCAATGCTCGATCGGCTGCGACAGGAAGAAGCCGCTGACCGTCGCACGCACGTGGGAGCCGGCGGCGGCGCGCACGGGCTGGACCATGTGCGGGGCGCCTCCGAGGAGGACGAGGCGGTTCGGCCTGGGCGCGATGAAGCGGCCGCGGCCCGACTCCATCAGGGCGGAGGAGAACTCCTCGTCGTCGAAGCGGTGGCCCATGATCGGCATGTCCGCGGGCGTGTCCTCGGCCACGAGGAGCTCGCCGCCCCAGTGGGCGTTCCAATGGGGGTGCGCGTAGTAGACGAAGGCGCCGTCGTAGAGCGAGGAGTCGTCCACGTGCCAAGAGAGACCGGCGCCGGCCGGATAGGCGTAGAGCCGCGCGCTGAGGTGCGCCCAGCCCTCGCCGATCAGGTCGGCGCTCGCGGCGGCCTCCGCCAGGACCGCCTCCATGACGCGGTCGATGGCCGTGCCGCTCGGGTAGACGCCGGGGTCCTCGCCCGGCTCTCCGATCGCCGCGTCACGCGCTGGCGTCACCACCTCGTCGCCGCCGAGAGCCTGGCCGTCGTCGAGCTTCCAGGCCCCGGCGGTGCGCGAGACGGGCGCCATGTCCGCGAACTGGAAATGGCTCCAGACCTCGGTCCAGGCCTCCTCGTCCAGGAGATCGTCGACGATCCGGACCGTCATGGCGCGCTCAGAGCAGGTCGGAGAACTGCGGCGCGTGCTTCGCGAAGAAGCGGCCGCTGATGCCGAGGAGGAGGAAGGACAGCGCCGTGAAGCCCCCGATCAACCAGGGGTCCGGCCACAGTCCGTAGAGGGTCACGTCGCGAAAGGCGTCGATGAACCAGTGCATCGGGTTGATGAGGAGCAGCCCCTCCATCCCCGCGGCCTCCACGAGGAACGCCGGATAGAAGATCGGCGTTGCGAACATCCACACCGTCAGGCCGACGCCGATGAGGTGCTGGGTGTCCCGCCAGTAGAGGTTGAAGGCGGCGAAGAAAGCGCCGAGCGCCGTCGAGAACACCGCGAGCACCGCGAGGAGCAGCGGGACGGTGATGAGGGGCAGACCCAGTCGAAGAGGGTTGTACTGATCGCTCCCGGCCGCTGCGTAGGGCGCGGTGGCCACGGCGTCCGGCGGCGTGGTCTCTTCGACGGGCAACATCGAGTCGTGCAGGTTCAGCGTCGTCGCCGACTGCCACAGCTCGATCCCGCCGCTCGTCGCGGTCACGCGCACCTCGATCGTCTCATCGCCCTCCTCTTCGCGGTCGCGCACCGGCACGATCGGCAGGTACATGCGCGGGGTGCCCTCGGGGAGCACGAGCTGGTCGTGGGGGGCGAGGTAGTCGACGCCCCGCTCTGCGGTGCCCCCGTACGCGAGATCGAACGTGACCGGCGCGCTCCAGGCCCGCTCGAGGCCGACGAAGACGCGCGGGTAGGGGATGGTGGCGCCGTTCGCGTCGGCGGCCTCGAAGCCTTCCCAGACCTCGACGGCCTCCACCGGCGTCTCGATCGCCCCGGTGGGCGGGGAGAGGTGTCCGAACCACGCGACCGCGGCGAAGACGATCGGCAGGCCGAGGCACATGTTCAGGAGCGCCGAGCTGGTGATGTAGACGGGCAGGATCACCGCCGGGAACACGACCTTCTGGATGAGGTTCGCGTTCTCGAGGAGCGAGCTCGTCGAGCGCGACACGGCTTCGGAGAAGCCGGTCCAGACCATGATCCCCGCGAGCATGATGAGCGCCACCTCGAGCTCGCCCATCGAGTCCCCCCAGCGCGCCCGGAGCAGGATCCGGAACACGAACATGAAGAGGAACAGGTTGATCACCGGGAAGATGATCGACCAGAAGAAGCCCATGCTCGATCCCACGTAGCGCGCGCGCAGGTCCCGGCGAACGAAGTCGCGCAGGAGCGTGCGGTGCTCGGTGAGGGTGGCGACGAAGCGGCTCATGGGTAGGGCGCGGAAGCCTACCCGACCGGGGCGGCGGCTCGTTCGGTCCGGCGGCCCAAACAGGGACTCCGCCGGGGTGCCTCGGGGACGTCGGGCGCCTGCGCGCAGCTCCCGGAGGTTCCCTCGTTCGAGCGTCCTGCTCAGCGAGCCGTCGCGGGCCCGCGCGCGTCCCGTCGCACCCGCTGGCGCCAGGCCAGCCCCGCCAGGACGAGACCGCCGCCGAGGAGCTGCTCGGGCCGCGGGCGCTCGGAGAGGAAGTGCCAGGCGACGAGGAGCGCGACCACCGGCACGAGATAGCTGTAAGCCGCGGTGCGCGCCGGTCCGAGGCGGACGACGCTCGTGTTCCAGAGCGCGTAGGCGATGCCCGTGGAGAGCGCGCCCGAGTAGACGAGGGCGAAGACCCCGAAGCCCGACACCTCGGAGAGGGTCTTCAGGGGCGCGGCCTCGCCTCCGAGCGCCGCCGCGAAGACCCAGTGGAAGGGGATGGACAGCAGCGTCGAGAGGAACGCCAGGCGCGTCGCCGAGATCTCCTCGAGCATGGGCCGGCTGAGGACCGTCGCCCACGCCCACACGATCATCGCGGCGAGCACCGCGAGGTCACCGGCCAGGGATCCGCCGCCGCGCGCGCCCGTGGCCGTCACCAGCAGCGCGCCCGAGAAGGCGACGCCGAGGCCGATCGCGCCGGCCCGGGTGATGCGCTCGAGACCCGCCAGCCTGCTGAGCAAGGTCGTCCAGAGCGGCCCGGTCGCGATGATGAGCGCGGTGTTGCTCGCGCTCGTCGCGTTCATTCCCCACAGGAACATGACCTGGTAGACGACGCTCGAGAGGAGCGCGAACAGGGCGATGGTCGGCCAGGGCAGCCTCCCGCCGCCGCGCGGCTCGCGCAGGCTGAACAGACCCAGGCTCAGGGCGCTCAGGGTCAGCCGCGCGGCGTTGAACAGGAACGGGTCGAGCTCCGCGAGCCCGGCCTTCATGACCGGCACGTTGATCCCCCAGATGAGCGCGACGGCGAGCGGCGCGAGGACCGCGGTGCGGCCCTGCCGGGCCTCCGTCTGGCTCACCGGGTCCCCCCATGCACGGCGACGCCCGGGTCCTGGAACCCGTCGAGGCGCCAGGTCACGACGAGGGTGTCGCGATGCCCGGCGGCGTCGGTCGCGGGCTGGATCGGCGTCGTCTCGTGGACCGTCCGTTCGTCGTCGAGGAGCAGCGCCGTCCCGCGCTCCGCCATCGTGAAGCGCTGGCCGTTCGGGCCCGCGGCGTCGAACACGCGGGTCTCCCCGCCCTTGATCCCGGCGCGGTCCAGGAGCACCACGGCGACCATGTCGACGCCGTCGCGGTGGGCGCCCTCCGGCGTCGGACGTCCGATGCCTCCGGCGGTGTCGATGCGGAAGAGATGGGTCTCGATGAACCAGGGGCCATCGCGTCCGCGCAGGGCCGCGGCCTGCCCCGTGAGCCCGACGAGGAGCGTGCGCCAGTCCTCGCAGGCCGCGAGGGCGCCCGGGAGCGGCTCGAACCAGCGCTCCATCCCGCCGTGCAGGGCGTTGTAGTCGACCGGCTGCCAGTGGGGTCGGTGGGGGACGGGCCGGAGCTCGCCCTCCTCGAAGACGAAGGAGCCGTGGCGACGCCGGCGATAGCGACCGCCGTCGCGGAGGTGGGCGTCCGCGGGCAGCCCGTCCCAGTGCGGCGCGAGGCGGTCGAGCGCGCCCTCCGCCGCGTTCACGAGCCGGGCCAGGCCCCGCGGCGAGAGCACCACGTAGCCGCGCTCGCGCAGGTGGCTCGCCGCGTGCTCGGGCGGCGCATGAGGGGGGGAGAAGCTCGGCACGGGGTGGGAGTCCAGCCGCGCCGCGTCCGGCGCTGGAACGCGGTTCGATCGCGCGGCGCGAGTGGATCCCGGCCCCGGTAGACTGCGTCCAGACGCGCTTCGCGCTCCCCCCGTCGATGTCCCTCCGCTCGCTCGCCCCGCTCCTCGCCGGTCTCACCCTCGCCGCGGCGGCGTGCTCGGGGGAGTCCGGGCCGGCGGCTCGCCCGAGGCGGATCGTGCTGCTCTCCATCGACACCCTGCGCGCCGACGCCTTCACGCCCGAGTCGATGCCGCGCACGCGCGCCTTCTTCGATCGCGGCGCGCGATTCACGCGCTTCTACTCCGCCACCTCGACGACCCAGCCCACCCACGCGTCGCTGCTCACCGGCCAGCACCCCTGGGATCACGGCGTCGTGCGCAACGGGCTGGTGCTGGGCGAGGAGCACGAGACCATCGCCGAGATCCTCGCGGACCGGGGCTTCAGGACCCTCGGCGTGACGTCGTCCTTCCCCGTCAAGGGCGCCCTCGGTTTCGGACAGGGCTTCGACCGCTTCGACGACACCTTCGACCAGACCTACGCCGACTCGTGGGCGGGCGAGGACGTCGCGGCGGCGGCCTTCTACTCGCTCGCGCCCGACTCCGTCGCGCGAGCCCGGGCCGCCCTCGACGACGCCGAGGGCGAGGATCAGTTCCTCTGGCTGCATCTCTTCGATCCCCACGATCCCTACGGCGACGCGGCGGGCGAGTCGGAGCACCCGGTCTGCATGCTCCCCTATCTCCAGCTGATCGGGAGCCAGGGCCACGAGTCGTTCGATCACTGGCTGGGCGTCACGATCGAGCAGTACCACGCCGACGTGCGCGCCATGGACGCGGAGCTCGGCGCCCTCCTCGACCGCATCGCGGCCGAGGAGTCGGAGTACGAGACCATCGTCGTCCTGACGGCGGACCACGGCGAGTCCCTCGGTGAGGGCGGGAGCCTCGGCCACGGCGAGCGCATCCACTCCGCGGAGATCCACGTGCCGCTGGCGATCGTGGGCGAAGGCTGGGACGCGGGTGAGCGCGTGGACGTCGCCGGCACCGTCGACGTGGCCGAGACCCTGCTCGTCTGGGCCGGCGCGCCCGCGGGTACGACCGCCGGCCGGGACCTCACGAAGCCGCTCGAGGGCTCGATGGCCGTGGGGATGCGCCGGATCCTCGACGAGGAGACCTTCGAGATCCGCCTCGACGGCACGCGCCACGACCAGCGCGTGCCGCGCTTCTACGCCGTCGAGGACGGCGAGATCCTCTACGGCGCGGGTGACCAGGTCGTGCGGGCGGACGACCCCGATCGCGCCTTCGAGGCCCCCGACGAGCGCCTCGCGCGCTTCTTCGCCGGCGCCGCCGAGGCCCTCGCGAGCAGGAGCGCGGAGGAGCTCCGCGGCGGCGAGGTGGACGCGGCGCTCGAGGCTCTCGGCTACCGCTGAGGGCTCAGCGGCCGTAGCCGAGGCCCCGGAGCTCGCGCTCTCGCTCGGGGGACGCGGTCGCGTCGGGGACGGGCCCGATGGGGTCGGTCTCGAGGCGCTCGCGCTCCTCCGCGTACGTCGCGAGCAGCTCTGCGACGATCTCGGGCTCGCGTGCGGCGAGGTCCACCTCCTCGAGCGGGTCGGCGGCGACGTCGAAGAGTCGCGGCAGCGTGCCGTCCTCGACGATCAGACGCCACGAGCCGGACTGGACCGCCTGGGAGCGGCGCTCCTCGTCGGCGCGGCCGAGCTGCTGGATCGTCGCGCGACCCTCGGGTCTCACCCCGGCGAACAGGGTGTGACGTGGGTCCCCGCGGCGCCGGAGCCCGAAGGCATCGAGGATCGTCGAGTGGACGTCGAGGTGGCCGATCGCGGCGTCGCTCCGCCCGCGCTCGTCCGCGCCGGGGAAGCGCACGATCAGCGGGACGTGGGTCATGGAGGCGTCGAGGGTCCGTCCGTGAACGAACCACCAGCCGCCCTCGCCGAGGGCCTCGGCGTGATCCGCCGTGAAGATCACGAGGGTGCCGTCCAGCAGGTCACGCTCCTCGAGGCCCGCCATCAGGGCTCCGAAGCTCGCGTCGAAGTAGGCGACCTCGCCGTCGTAGCGCGAGCGGTAGAGCCCTGCGTCCGTTGCGCCGTCGATGGACTGGTAGTTCGGGATCTCGCGGCGGCCGCCGTTGTACTGGCCGACGACGAGCTCGGGCCCGCCGGGGTAGCCGCCGTCGAAGCGCGTTCGGTAGGGCTCCGGGGGCGTGTAGGGCCCGTGGGGATCGATGTAGTGCACCCACAGGAGGAAGTCGTCGCCCATGCCCTCGGCCACGATGCCGTCGATCGCCTGGAGCGCGGCGGCCGTCGTGTCACCGGCGACGCGCTCGCGGTGGTGGCGGTTCTTCTCCTTCGAGGGGAGCCGATCGTCGTAGAGGTCGAAGCCCTGGGCGATCCCCCGGGTGCCCGCCTCCTCGGGGTCCGGAGCCCGCAGGACCGTGTTGGAGACCACCGCCGCCGTGCGGGTGCCGCCGGCGGCCACCAGTTCTGCGAGGGTGTCGACCTCCTCGGGCAGGTTCCAGCGGTTGTCGCGGCCGATCCCGATCTCCCGCACGGTGCGGCCGGAGAGGAAGGAGGCCATGGAGGGCATGGTCAGGCTCGAGGCCGAGTAGGCGCGCTCGAAGACGACCGCGTCCCGCGCGAAGGCGTCGATGTGCGGGGTCAGGCCGCGCGCGTTGCCGTAGCTGCCGAGCCGGTCCGCCCGCAGCGTGTCGCACACGACCAGCACGACGCGCTCGACCTTGCGCGCGGCTCCGCCGCCATCCGCACCGGCCCGGCCGCAGGAGGGCATCGGCGCCAGGAACAGTCCCGCGAGCAGCACGGCCGCGGTGAGGGCGGCGCGGGGAGCGTGTGTCCCCGGCTGTGATCCAGGCTGCATCGACTCACCCATCGCTGCGCTCGATCGTAGTCACCGCAGCCGTGTCGAGCGAAGCGAAGCGCGTATCCATCACGGAACAGTGGCCTGCGCGCCGTTTTCAGCCACGCCCAGTCCGAGGATGAACGGCGCAGCGCGGCGGGACCACGCGTCCGCGCCCTCGTGCGCGCTCGCTCCCTCGGCCCAGCACTTGCGCAGCATCTCGGTGTCGATGACGCCGGGGTTCAGCGCCACGGCCGCGAGCCCGTCCGGCAGCTCGTCCGCCAGCGACCCGGTGAATCCCTCGATCGCCCACTTGGTGGCGCAGTAGGGCCCGACCTCGGGGGCGGTGGAGCGCCCCCAGCCGGAGGAGAGGTTCACGACGACGCCGCGGCCGCGCGCGATCATCGCCGGGAGGAAGGCCCGCACGACGTTGGCGGTGCCCGAGACGTTGACGGCCATCATCCGGTCGAACTCCTCCGCGGGGACCTCCCAGAGCGGCGCGAGGTCGTTCATCAGCGCCGCGTTGTTGATGAGCAGGTCAGGGGCGCCGAGGCGCTCGACGGCGGACCTCGCGAAGGACTCGACGGCGTTCGCGTCGGCGACGTCGCAGGTCTCGAGGAGCGCGTCGGGGCAGCGCGCGGCGAGCTTCTCGAGCGCGTTCGAGGAGCGAGCGCAGCCCGCGACGGCGTGGCCGGCCTCGATGAAGCGCTCCAGGAGCGCCGCGCCGAGGCCGCGCGACACGCCGGTGATGACGATGGTCCGTCTCGGCTCGTCCATGGCGGCGCCGCTCATCGCGCTCCCGCGGAGAGGTGCCCGAGGACGTGGTCGGTCATCGTCGTGTGGAGGTGCCGCCGCGTGCCGGCTCCCGCGCTGATCCCATGGGTGCGGTTCGGTTCGATCTGCATGTCGAAGGACCTGTCGTGGTGCGCGGGCTCGTTCGCCGGAGCCTCGCCGTTTTCATCGTGGCAGTCGTCGTCGCCGTCGCCGCGGGGAGCAGTCTCGCCCTCCAGCAGGCGCGCGCGGGCGATCGGCGCGCCGTCCTCGAAGTCCTCGGAGTTCGTACTCGGCAGCCCCCTGGAACGCCTCCGGTGGATCGTATCGTGGAAGCGTCGTTCGGCGACGAAGGTGATCGCGATGCCCGAGCAGTCGAGCTCGGGGTCGCGGAAGAGCGCGTCGAGCGTCTCCGGTCCGCCCCGCTGCAGCGGCCGTCGCACCCTCCGGTCAGCGGAGCTGCGGTGACTCGGGCCACGGCGGGCAGCCGGGGCCCGGGCGACGGAGCCGGGCGGTGGGTCCTGGCAACGGCGCGGTGGATTCCAGGCGTGGAGACACCAGCTCGAAGGTCTCGGACTGGGACGGCTCGCTTCGGCCGGTGCGCGCCGTCGCGGCGGCGGGAGGCGGAGCGTCCAGGGAGTCCTCCGGGGCCTTTCGATCGAGGGTGTGCTGTTCGGTTGCTGTGCTAACCTCACCCCTCCCGCCGGGGCGCCTGCCTCGCGCTGGCTGTGGTCTCGCCGCTCTCGTTGCGGACCACGGAGCGTCGTCGCAGGCGCTCCCGCGCGCTGGCGTCATCCGAGATGAGGACAGGAGGAGAGATCAGTCGAGCGCAGAGCGCCGTCGACCGAGACGCGACGGCGGAGCGTCTCGTGGAGGAAGGCCTGCTCGGGCCGATCGGCTCGTCGATCTTCTCCGTGTCGCACGGGGCGGAGAACCTCGCGAGTGGCCTGCGCCTGGCGTCCGGGACGCGGATCGGTGACTTCCAGCTCGTGAGGCTCCTCGGCCGCGGCGGGATGGGGGAGGTCTGGGAAGCCAAGCAGGTGTCCCTCCAGCGATCGGTCGCGCTGAAGGTCATGCTGCCGGAGCGGTCCGGCGGAATCGGCCTCGAGTACTTCTCGCGGGAAGCGCGCGCCGGGGGGCGCCTCGCGCACCCCGGGATCGTCTCCGTCCACGGACGCGGCGAGGACGACGGCCTCCACTGGATCGCGATGGAGCTCGTCGAGGGGTGCCGCGACCTCCGAACAGTGCTCGACGAACTGCGGCAGCGTCCGCGTTTCGAGG
>PKCK01000097.1 GCA_002862085.1 Planctomycetota bacterium
GTCGCCGAGCAGGTCATGAAGGCCCTCTCGAGCACCACGGTGCCGGTGGACTTCGAGGAGGCCGAGCTGCAGAGCGTCATCGAGTACCTGTCGGCCCAGACCAAGGTCAACTTCCAGCTCAGCGCCCTCGCCGCGTCGGACATCGAGGACACCGTGTCCTACAGCCTCTCCGACGAGCGCAGCGTCAAGACGGTCCTCGACCTCATCACCGACAACATCGAGGGCCTCTCCTGGAAGATCGACAACGGCGTCGTCCTCCTCATCACCGACGACGAGAAGACGGGCGGACAGGTCAACGCGACCTACTCGGTCGCCGACCTCGTCACACCGATCCAGGACTTCGTCGCGCCCGACATCAACGTCGAGCCCTCCTCGGGCCTCGATCCGGTCGACGAGGAGCTTCCGGAGCGCGCCGCGAACGTCATCGAGTCGGGCCAGCTCGAGGAGCTGATCCAGGCGGCGGTCGCGCCGAACTCCTGGGACGAGGATCCGAACAACTCGATCCGCGTCACCGAGCGCGGCACGCTCGTCGTGCGCCAGACCCCGAGCGTCCAGCGCGAGATCGTCCAGCTCCTCGACGACCTGCGCGAGTCGACGGGCATCCTCGTCGACATCGAGACGCAGTTCATGCGCGTCGAGGACAACTTCCTCGAGGACATCGGCGTCGACTTCCGCGGCCTCGGCCTCCCTGGCCTCGGCCCGAACGGATTCGAGTTCAACGACTTCGGAGACGGCTCCAGCGAGTTCGGTGACGTCATCGGCCGCACCAGTGACATCGGCGCCTTCTTCGACGACGGCGCGGACGGCAACTACCGCGCTCGGATCGAGGACCTGTACGACAGCCAGCTCGGCTCGGACTCCTTCAAGGCCTCGGGCGGCCTCTCCTTCCAGTGGGCGTTCCTCAACGACCTCCAGCTGCAGATGATCCTGCGGGCCGTGAGCAAGTCGGAGCGCGTCGAGACCGTCACGACGCCGCGCCTCACGGTCAACAACGGCGCGCGCGCCAACCTCGCTGTTCTGAACCAGGTCGCCTACGTCCAGGACTTCGACGTCCAGATCGCTCAGGCGGCGTCGATCGCCGACCCGATCATCAAGGTCATCCAGGACGGCGTCATCCTCGACGTCCGCCCCGTGGTGTCGGCCGACCGCCGCTTCATCACGCTCGAACTGCGCCCCACCATCGCCCAGCTCAAGCGTCCGATCTTCGAGCAGCCCACCACGCTCGGCACGCAGAACTCGGTGACGATCCAGCTTCCGGAGGTCGAGATCCAGCGCGTGCGGACCTCGATCCCGATCCCGGACGGCAGCACCGTCCTCCTCGGCGGTCTCAAGGAGTCGACGAAGCAGAACCTGCGCAGCGGCGTTCCGATCCTCAACAAGATCCCGCTGCTGAACTTCTTCTTCGAACGAAAGGGCAACTTCCTCTCGAACCGCAAGCTCCTCATCCTGCTGACGGCCGACATCGTGATCCCCTACGAGAACGTGCCGACGGCCGCCGAACTCGGGCGCGACCTCTGATCGCTCCGGGAGCGAGCCTCCCTTCGCCGCGGCCCCCGCGATCCAGCTGGATCGCGGGGGCCGCGTTCGTCGATGGAACGAGAAGCCGCGCCAGGGGCGCCGCGCCCCCCTCTCGCTCGGAGGCATCGAGGACCGGGGGGGCCCGTCGCCCCCGCCGGCGGCCCGTTCCCCGGGAACGAGCGCGGCACCTCCCCCTTCGTCGATCGAGCTCAGGACCCGGGGGCCGGCCACCCCCGTCCCGCGCTGGGCGTGGAAGACCGCCGAGCGCCCTCACCGCGTCGCCGCCCGACGTCGGGCCCCGGGCCGCCACCGCGGCGAAGCGCCGCCAGCGGAGACGTGCCCGATGAAGCGTCCGCGTGTAAGCTCTGCGCCCCGTTTCGCGCAACGACGGGCCGCTACGCGCCGGAAATCGACCCCGACGAGGGACCAACCGGTCACCGGCGACCGCGGTGCCACTAAGGGCGCACCGGAGAGGCTCTCCCCCGACCGAGCTTCTTCACCGCCCCATCGAACAACGCGGCGCGTCGCTTCTTCCACGCGCCCTGCAACCCATCGAACCGAACCCGAAGAGCCGCACGACCATGACCCTCCGACGTCGCGCCTCCCTGTCGACCCTCCTCGCCCTCTCCGCTGCCTGGGCCCCGAGCGCCTGGGCACAGTCGAGCGAGTCCGCCATCGAAGCCGAGATCGCCTTCGCCCGCGGGCTCGCCCGTGACTGGGCCTTCGTCGATCTCGCCCAGGGAGTCCTCGCGGACGTCGCCAAGCAGCGCCCGAGCGAGCGCATGGCGGAGCAGATCGAGCTGGTGCGCTGCGAGCTCTTCGCGATCGGTGCCAAGCAGCTCGACGATCCGGCGGCGGCCAACGCCATGTTCGAGCAGGGCTACGAGGCCCTCAACGACTACATCGACTCGAACCCCGACGCCGGCAACCGCGGCGACGCCGAGGCGAGCCTCGTCTCACTGTCCGAGGACTACGCAGCGAGCATCGATGCGGCCCTCGAGGAGGCCGCCGGCGAGGAGGCCGAGACGCTTCGCTCGCGCAAGACCGAGCTCATCGAGGACGCCATCGCGCGGACCGAGACCCTCATCGAAGAGCTCTCCGACATCTCCGAGCGCAACTCCGACCAGAACTTCAAGCGCTGGACCCTGATGCTCAGCAAGGGCGATCTCTACGCGGAGATGGCCAAGACGCTCGGCGGGGACATCAATTTCAGCGAGGGCGCCATCACCGCCTACGAGGAGCTCAGCCTCGACGCGGGCTTCGGCACCGAGTTCGACCTGCGCGCCAACGTGGGGCTCGGCACCGTGGAGGAGACCCAGGGCAACCACGCCGACGCGGCCGAGTACTTCATGGGGATGATCGACCAGGTCCTCCCCATCGATCCGAACGAGCGCGAGAGCCTGCTCACCTGGTCCGAGGTGCCCCGCGACATTCGCGAGAAGCGCTTCAACTACGTCGAGCTCGGTGTCCCCGGCGTCCAGCGCGCCTCCCGCGCGGTCGGCGACTACGAGCAGGCTCTGAAGTACGGGCTGTTCCTCTACAACCTGTACCGCGAGGAGGGCTTCGACCTCTCGATCCTCGGCCACGCGGCCCTCCTCGAGGTCGCCGAGACGCTGGTGGAGACCGGCGGCTTCATCGGCGGCGATCTCGGCGCGGGTGCAGCGAAGCACTACGCCACCGAGGCGGACATGAAGAAGGAGGTCAAGCGGCGCCGCGATCAGCGCGGCGCCGTGGAGTTCGCCCTCCAGCTCGTGAACCAGGTCGCGGAGGAGACCCCGGTCCCCGCGACCAAGATCAAAGCCGGCCGCCTGCTCGAGGCGATCAACACCCGCCCCGACATCGAGATCTCGGCGAACCAGCTCCTCGAGGCGGCCAAGGCCAAGCGCCTCGCGGAGGAGTACGACGCGGCACTCGACGGCTACTACGCGGTCCTCCAGAGGATGGACACCATGGAGGAGGCCGACCGCCGCGCCTTCGGCGCCGAGGTCTACGCCGGGATCGGCGCGTGCCTCCGCGCTCAGGGACGCATGTGGGAGGCTGGCATGGCCTACCTGGAGGGCGTCGAGAACTGGAGCGACCCCGAGTGGAACCTGCGCAACGCGCGGGGCATGAAGGCCTCGATCACGACCTACGCGCGCGAGCTCGGCGTCGATGGCGACGCTGCGATCCAGCGGCTCCTCGCCCAGGCGGACAACCTCATCGTCGAGAACTCCGCGGGCGAGGGCGTCGACGTCATCACCTTCAACCAGGGCAAGAAGGCCCTCGACCGCAAGGACTACGACGGAGCGCTGGAGAAGCTCGGCCAGATCGAGCCCGGTCAGTCCCCGTACGACGCCGCGCAGGTTCTCATCGGCGAGGCGCTCCGCAAGTCGGGCAAGGTCAGCGACGCCGTCCGGCACTGGGTCAAGTACGTCGACGAGTTCGCCCAGGACCCGGCCAACGAGCCTCAGAGCCCCAGCCTGAAGGACTCCCGCGAGAAGGGCGTGAGCCGCTCGATCTACTACATCGCGAACGTCCTCAAGAAGGCCGCGGACCGCACCTTCGAGAAGGACGGCAGCACCGCGCGCTACGCCCCCGTCATCGCCCGTGTCGAGAACTTCCACAGCGAGTTCAGCGGCCAGACGAAGCTCGTGCCCGTGATCGAGGCGATGCTCGTGGACGCCTACGCGAAGACGGGCCAGGTCGAGAAGGCGAGCGCGACCGTCGCGCGCCTCACGGCCAACTTCAAGGAGAGCCGCTTCACCGCCGCCGCCGCGATCGACCTCTACAGGACCTACGACGCGCAGCGCAAGGCGCTGCTCGAGGCCCCCGATCGAGACACGGACGCCATCGCCGAGGTCACGCGCAACATGGCCGTGGCGCTCCAGGTCGCGAACGAGATCAGCGCCGACCCGAGCTACGGCAACCTCAACGCCGAGGCGAACCTCTGGATGGAGCTCGAGGACTGGGCCCAGGCCCGGACGGGCTTCGAGCGCGTGATCGGCAAGTTCGAGGGCGACGACAAGTACGGCGAGCGCGTGGTGAAGTTCGGCATCGTCAACCTCGCAGAGGTGCTCCTCGAGCTGGGCGAGCCCGCCGAGGCCAAAGCGCTGCTCGAACCGTACGTCTTCGGTGACGACGCGATCCTCAAGACCACCCGCCCGGTGGTCCTGACCGCGACCGCCATGATCGGCGCCGTCGTCGGCAGCGGAACCCAGGTCAAGCAGACCCCCGGCGCCGGCGGTTCGGACGAGCAGTTCGAGTACGTGACCAAGCGCCTCGACAGCCTGGTCAAGCAGCTCGACAAGTGGAGCGGCGAGTGGTACGAGGCCAAGTTCACCTCGGCTTACGCCTACTACGTCTGGGGCCAGCGGGACGACCGCAAGAAGCCCTTCGCCAAGGCGATCGTCGACAACATCGTGACCTTCGCCGAGGGAGACACGCAGTTCACCCAGGTGGACGAAGCGATCGCGGACTCGGAGGGCGAGCGCCTCAAGCGCCGCGCCGGCAACGGCGTCCTCGCCTCTCGCTTCCGCTGGCTGTACGGCAAGACTCGCTGATGGCTCCCGCGACACGCGTTCACTCCACGACCCCCACCATGACGACCTCCATCATCACCTCGCGTCGCAGCGCCCTCGGGAGCCTCCTGCTCTCGAGTGCAGTCGCGCTCGCCGCGGCGTCCCCCGCCACGGCCCAGAAGTCCGACGTCGTGTATCGCCTGAACCCGCGCACCGGGAAGACCCAGGCGATCCAGGGCACCGTCACCCAGGACGGGCTCGACAAGATCGAGATCACCCTGCGCGACGGCGACTCGAAGGACTACGGCTCCCTGGAGGTCATCCAGGTGGTCTGGGGTGATGTGCCCACCGAGTTCGAGGACGGGCAGAAGTTCGGGCGACGCATGGACTGGGAGAACGCGGTGAAGAGCTATCAAGCCGCCGCGGACTCCTCGAACGCCCGCGGTCCGGTCAAGGCCGCCGCTCGAATGGCCTCTGCACAGGCCATGGTCTCCTGGGGCGCGTCCCAGCCCGCGCGCTTCGCGGACGCAGTGGCCGAGGCCGACCGCTTCCTCGCCGAGTTCACGGAGAACCGTCACCTCCCGGCGATGCGCGCCCTCAAGGCTCGCGCCGCGTGGCTGAGCGGCGACGCAGAGGCGGCCCGAGACGGGTACCGCGCCCTGCACGAGGCCGGCAAGGGGGGCGCGGAGGGCTACCCCGCGCTGATGGTCGCCGAGGCGGCGCTCTCCGCCGGGTACGCCGCGATCGCGGCGAAGGACACGGGGACCGCGCGCGAGCTGTTCACCGCCGCCGAGAACGCGTTCCGCGAGATCGCAGCGGGAGACTCCTCGGACGCCGCGCGGGCAGCCGCCGGCGCGGAGGAGGCCAGCCTGGGCGAGTCCTACTCGAGGATCGCGCGTGACGACTTCGCCGGCGCCCGCGGCGCCCTCGAGCGCGCCGTGGACAAGATGGAGACGCCCGCCGGGCGCGCCGCTGCGCGTCTCGCGCTCGGCCAGTGCCTCGTCGGCCTCGGCGAGAGCCAGGCGGCGATCAAGGAGCTCGGCTGGGTCTCGGGTCTGGATCACTCCAGCGCCGATCGCCGCGCCATGGCGCTCGTGGCCCTCGCCCAGGCAGAGCTGGGACTCGGCGACAAGGGCCGGACCGCCGCCAAGGCGGCCCTGGACAGGGTCGTCAGCAGCTACGGGCACACCCCGGCCGCCGCGACCGCCCGCGCCACCCTCGCCACCTTCTGACACCGGATGGGCTGATCCGAGGCACTGTCCAGGTCCCCGGATCGCCCGACTGGCAGGGCATTCAGGCACACGGTTGTGTAGTCGAGGGTCCGCGAGGGGATAGCCCCGAGAGAATCGCTTGAGGGCGCACCCTGGATGCCGGGGCGCTCTTCGGTGATGATCTGCGACCCGCCACAGGCAACCCTCGCGAGCGAGGAACGCCCTTCTCAACGATCTCCGAACACGGCCCCGCCCCGCGGCCGACCGGTTCCACGGACCGGCGACCGGCACGGCGGCGCCCGACGACCAGCTCCCCCTTACGAGCTCCCCCCCAGCTCCTCTCTTCGAGGCCCCCGCGGGCCGACCTCCATCCCATGAAGTCGAAACTCGTCCTCTCCGGCCTGGCGTTCCTTGCGACCGCCTCCCCCTCCCTCGCGCAGACCACCAGCGCGGGCGACGTCTTCAAGCAGGCCGGTCTCGTCGGCATCGCGATCATGCTGCTCTCGATCGTCGCCCTCGCGCTGATCATCGAGAACATCGTCTCGCTCAAGCGTGACAAGCTCGCTCCGCCCGAGCTCATCGACGAGATCCAGGCGCTTTTCGATGAGGAGAAGTTCCAGGAGGCCATGGAGCTCTGCGAGGACGAGCCCAGCTTCTTCACCCGCGTCTGCGGCGCCGGCATCGCCAAGATCGGCCACCAGTTCGAGGCCATGGAGAAGTCCATCGAGGAGATGGGCGACGAGGAGTCCATCAAGCTCCACCAGAAGATCGGCTGGCTCTCCCTGATCGCCAACGTCGCCCCGATGATGGGCCTGCTCGGCACGGTGATGGGCATGGTCAAGGCGTTCAACGAGATCGCGGCGTCCCAGGGTCAGGCCAACCCCGCCGATCTCGCCGCCGGTATCTCCCAGGCGCTGCTCACGACCATGCTCGGTCTGATCGTCGCCATCCCCGTGACCGCGTCCTTCGCGTTCCTCCGCAACCGTCTCATCAAGACGGTCATCGAGACCGGCGCCATCGTGGAGGACCTCTTCGATCGCTTCCGCCCCGCCGCCTGAGCCGCTTCGACGCTGATCGGCGTCAGGCCGCTGATCCACCGGTTCGCGCAGCACGCCCGGACCGCTCGGCCCTGACCTCGATCCCCCACCGCGGGCGGTTCGCCCGCACGGCCCTCGACCGGGTGCCGATGAGCGAACCGCCCCGCGAGCCCACCACGGCTCACCCACTGGTCGCGCAGCCCGCCGGATCGGGGAACACCCGGCCCCGCCGGCGCCAGCGCGCTCCGAGCGCTCCGAACGGGCTGCACCAGGCCACCCGACGAGCCCGCCAGAACGACCGACGCCAAGCGAAGAACAGATGAACCTCGCCAAGAACGACGCCCAGACCGACATGGACATGGACATGACGCCGATGATCGACGTCGTGTTCTTGCTGATCATCTTCTTCATGGTCATCACCGACCTGACCCAGCAGGACCTCGAGGACGTCGATCTCCCCGTCGCCGCCCACGCGAAGCCCGACACGCCGGACCCGAACGAGTGGCGCCCGATCCTCAACGTCATCTACGACGGCGAGATCATCTACAAGAAGAAGACGTACTTCGACCCCGAGATCAACACGGGCAAGAACAAGTACGACGACCTCAAGGTCCTCCTCAAGGACTTCGCGGATCGCATGAAGGAGAAGGACCGCAAGGAGGGCAACGTGCCCCCGGGCTCGCCCCCGGACCAACCGCTCCTCCTGCGCGCCGACATGACGACCCCCTTCAAGTTCCTCCAGCAGGCCATGGAGGTGTGCGCGCAGCCCACCATCCAGATCTGGAAGCTGGAGCTCGCCGTCTCGACGCCCGAGGAGAACCAGTGAGCCGCGCCCTGCGCAGCTGACCACGGAGACCACAGATGGCCAGGAACTCTCTTCAAGAAGTCGCGAACGAGAAGTGCGAGCTCGAGATGACGCCGATGATCGACGTCACCTTCCTGCTCCTCATCTTCTTCATGTGCACCCTCAAGTTCAAAATCCTCGAGGGCAAGCTCGGCGCCTACCTTCCCAAGGACGTCGGCGTGCAGGCGTTCGACACGCCGCCCGTCGAGAAGGTGGATATCCGCCTCGACGTGATCCGTCCCGGGAACAAGGTGCGCTACGACTACAAGACGAAGTCGAACGTCCCCTACACCGAGGCCCACGCCCAGGCCGGCCTCCGCTTCTTCTACGACAGCACCCGTCGCGTCCGGTACACCGTCGGAGGCAAGAAGACCGAGGACCTCGACGAGGTCGTCCGCCGGCTGAAGAAGTTCAAGGAGGGCGACCCCGAGATCAAGGCGACCGTGGACGCGCGGACCGACGTCACTCAGAAGGACGTCGTCATCATCCTCGACGCCGCGATCGATGCCGGCTATTCCGACATCACCTTCAAGGGCTCCTACGAGGACTGACCCTCGCGCACAGCGTTCCCCTCGAGGACGGGCGGCGCTCCCCCAGCGGGATCGCCGCCCGTCCTCGTTCGTCGCGTCCGAGGAGCGCCGCTGCCGTGAATCCGACCTGCCGGTCGGAGCCCGCCGTCGCCGCGGCGGGGCGGCGCTCACCGGCCGGTTCACCCGCTGTGCCCCGGGAGTGAGCGAGGGTGAGGCGCAGCGCCGTGGGCTCAGGGCTCCGGCGCCGCCTCGTCACTCGGCTCCCGGCAGTGGCCCGTCGGGGCCCGTGCCCGGAGCCGGGACCTCCAGTGTCCTGACGGGTCGGCCACGCAGCGCTTCCGGCGGGTCCCTGCAGCGCGCGCGTGGAAGGAGGCCCTTCCTCCGCGCCATGGGTCGTTGAGCCAGGAAGGGGCTCTACCAGCGGCGCTCTCCCCGCCCGAGCGCGCGAGCGCTGCTCGATCGCCCTCGTCCGCAGCGATCCGGCCGATCTGCTCGGTGGCAGGCGCGGCCCTCGAAGCGCCCCAGGGGCCCGGGTCGGGCCGACGCGCAGGATCGGCCCGCAGGACGGCATCTTCGGGACGCAGTCCACGGAGAGGCGCCCGGGCCCCGAAGAGCGCCTCGCGAACGCGAGGTCGTTCCGAGCGCTGCGCGCGACAGGTGCTGGGGTGCCACGCTCCACCCCTGGCCCGCCCCACGCGCCGCGTCGAAGGGGAGGATCTCCACGGCCTCTCCGGCGGCCAACGGCTCCCGGATGGAAGGGCTCCGGAGGCCCCCCGACGCGGCCTCGTCGGCCTGATGGATCGAGCCCCGATTCGACGGGTAGAGCGGGCGATCAGGCGCCGCGGGGCCGGCCGAGGGCGGTCACCGCAGGAGCGCCCCGAGGACCGCCTGGATCCGTCCCCCAAATCTGCCCTTCTGGCCCTCGCCGGCTTTGACGCAGGAAGGGGGCTTCCTTACTCTCGTGCCCCGCTCCGCGGCCCAGTTCCTGCCCTCCCCCCGGGCATCTGGAGGCCCCGTCGCTCCGGCGTCGGGCACCGCTCCGCGGCACGCTCCCCCATCCCCGCAGCCCGTTGAAGGGCGTCGGAATTCGTCGGTAGTCGCTCCCGCCCCAGGCGGTATTCGTGGCTCCGGCGCCGACTCCTCCGCGGCGCAGCTCCCCCCAACTGCTTTTCGAAGTCGAGACTTCCCCGCATGAGGATCGCAGGTCCCGCACTCCACGTGTCTCTCCTCCTGGTGACCGGCAGCTTCGCGGCGTCCGCCCTTGTCGGATGCGCTGCCAGCCCCACCAGTGACGCCCTCGCCACGGACGGCGAGACTGTTCAGGAGACCGCGAACGGCCAGGCCCTCGAGCCGGCGCCCGTCGTCGAGCGCGCCGGCGCTCCCAGCCTGCGCCAGGACGATCAGCTCGCCGAGGACGCCGAGTTGCTCTCGCTGAAGGAGCAGAAGGAACGCCTTCTCTTCGAAGCGGCCCTGGCGCGCGCCAACGAGCTGAAAGCCGGGCTCAAGCTCGAGGAGGCGCTGGTCCAGGTCGACCGCGCCGTCTCGATCAACTCGGAGAACCTCCAGGCCAAGCAGCTTCGCAGCGAGCTCCTCGCGCTCCTCGGTCGCCCCGAGGGGATCGTCGGCGCTGGCATGATGGACCGCACCGGCGAGATCGGCATCAAGCTCGAGCAGATCCGCCTGAGCGTGAAGCGCGATCTCAACGACGCGAAGCTCGCCCTCGCCCGCGGTGACTACGACAGCGCCATCGGCGACCTGTCGATCGCGAAGACGAACATCGAGGTCAACGGCTTCGACATCGAGTGGGACGGCGTCGACACCGAGGTCCGGACCCTGCTCGAGCAGTCGATCGCCGACCGCGAGCGCGCCGAGGAGATGGCCCGCGACGAGAAGCGCCGCGAGGCCTTCGAGGCCCTCGCCGCTCGCGAGTCCGCCGAGGCCGATCGCCAGGAAGCGATCGTGATGAACCTGCTCAAGGAAGCCACCGAGGCCTTCGAGTTCGGTGACTACCGCCTCGCCGAGGATCTCTCCCGCAAGGTCCAGCGCCGCGACCCGGGCAACGGACAGGCCGAGGAGATCCGCGCCGCGGCCTTCCGCGCCGGGCGTCAGCAGGTCCAGGCCGATTACCTCGAGAGCAAGAACGAGCAGTTCAAGCGCTGGCGCGAGGACCTCGAGCGGCAGCTCGTCCCCTACACGGACGTGATCACGCTCGTCGACCCGGACGTCTGGGCGGCCAAGACCAACCTGCGCAAAGGGCGCCTCTTCAGCGCCGCCACGGCCAGCTCGCCCCGCGAAGTGATGCTGCGCGAGCAGGTCGCTTCGACGCCGGTCCTCCTCCCCAAGATCGAGGAGGAGGAGTCCCTCACCCAGGTCATCCAGTACGTCCAGGACTACACGAACCTGCCGATCATCACGGACCCCGCGGCGGAGAACTACGTCCTCGAGGAATCCGGCGCGACGTTCACGATCAACTTCGAGAACGCCCTGACGGTCGAGCAGGCTCTCAACCGCATCGTCGCCATCGCCGGCGGCGAGGACGCCGAGATCACCTGGACCATCAAGTACGACGCCATCTACATCACCACCAAGGAGAAGGCCCTCGGCCAGCCGGTGGTGAAGGTCCACGACGTGAAGGACCTGATCTTCGGGCTGACCGACTTCATCGGTCCGCGCATCAACCGCATTCGCCTCCTCGAGGAGCTCGAGGACGAGGACGGCGCCGGCCAGTACGGCACCATCGGCGAGGCGGTTCAGATCATCGACATCGAGGACCTCTCCAACCTCATCCGCGACACCATCGCGCCCGCGAGCTGGGACCGTGAAGGCGTCAGCATCGACCCCGGTGAGGGCAACCTGATCGTTCGCCAGACGGCGGAGGTCCAGGAGGAGATCCAGGCCTTCCTCGAGGACCTGCGCCAGTTCAACTCGGCGCTGGTGCTCATCGAGTCCAAGTTCCTGAGCGTCACCGACAACTTCATCCAGGAGATCGGCAACGACTTCCGCGGCCTCGACAACCGCGTGCTCGAGGACGTGACGAACGGCCTCGAGGACATGGCGTCGCTCGGCCTCGACAACGGCGGCTCCGGGACCAGCGGCACCAACGCCGCCGGCGCGCCCAGCTCCGGCTTCTTCTTCGACGACGGACTGGACGGCGCCTTCAGCGCGACGACCCAGAACCTCTTCGAGAGCAGCCTCGGCAACTCCCTCTCCACCATCGGTGGCCTGAGCTTCCAGCTCACCTTCCTGGACGACGCCGAGGTCAGCTCGATCCTGCGCGCCGTCGAGAAGAGCGAGCAGAGCCAGGTGGTCCAGAACCAGATGCTGAGCGTGCACGACAGTCAGCGCGCCTACGTCACGGTCATCAACCAGCGGGCCTACATCCAGGACTTCGACGTCGAGGTCGCCCAGTTCCAGGCGGTCGCCGACCCGACGGTCAACGTGCTCAGCGAGGGGATCGTCCTCGACGTGCGCCCGACCATCCTCGACAACCGCAAGTGGCTGCGCCTCGAGATCCAGCCCACGGTCGCTCGCATCGTGAGCCTCCGCAGCTTCTCGACCACCCTCGGCGGGAACACCGCCCCGGTCGAGTTCCAGCTCCCCGAGCTGGAGGTGCAGAGCGTCAACACGAGCGCGTTCCTCCCGGACGGCGGCTCGCTGCTCCTCGGCGGCCTGTCCCGCATCCGCAACGTCGAGCGTCGGGCGGAGGTCCCGTGGATCGGTCGCGTGCCGCTCCTCGGCTTCCTCTTCAAGTCCGAGGGCTACAACGACGAGCGCGAGGCCCTGATGATCCTGGTCAAGGCGACGATCACCGACGGCCGCGAGAAGGTCCGCAACGAGCTCGAGTCGGGCTACTGATCGGATCGGGTCTCCCCCCGAGGCCACCACTCACACCGCGCCGCGCGGGTCCCTGATCGGGGGCCGCGCGGCGCTCTCTTTCGCGACTGTTTCCGCTCGTCGGCCGGCGCCTCTATCATCCCGGAGGCGGCGCCCTCTCGGCCCGCGCCAACGAGCCCCCCCCCGGAGCCCCTGCCCCGGTACGCGATGAAAGCGATCCTCTTCGACCTCGACGACACGCTCTTCTCGACCACCGAGTTCGCGCGCCACGCGCGAGAGAAGGCCGTGGAGGCGATGGTCGACATGGGCATCGAGGCCCCCGCTGATGAGGTACTCACGGAGCTCCTCGAGGTCATCCGCGAGTTCGGATCCAACTACGGCCAGCACTTCGACAAGCTCCTCGACCGCCTCCCGCCCCACCAGCGGCGCGACGTGAATCCTGCGCTGATCGTGGCCGCCGGCATGACCGCGTACCACGACACGAAGTTCGAACACCTGCGCGCCTTCGAGGACGTACGCCCCTTCCTGGAGTCCCTACGCGCCGCGCGGATGCGCACGGGGATCGTGACCCACGGGGTCACGACGAAGCAGTGCGAGAAGCTCCTGCGGCTGGGAATCGTCGACCTGCTCGGGCCCCGGGACATCTTCATCTCGGACCAGGTGGGGATCGCCAAGCCGAACCCCAAGCTCTACCAGCACGCCCTCACCTCCATGGGGCTGCTCCCGAGCGAGGTCCTCTACGTCGGGGACAACCTCGCCCACGACGTCGTGCCGCCGCGCTCCATCGGCATGCACACAGCGTGGATCAAGCGCAGCGCCAAGCCCGGTCAGGACGTCGAGGCCGCAGGCCCTGAGTTCATCGTGAACGACTTCGGTGAGCTCGCGCAGATCCTCAAGGAGCGCTTCGGCGTGCCCCTCTGACCGCCTGGAGGCGGCGTCCTCACAGCGCCGGAGAGCGTCGACAGCGCGCCCGCCGATGATCAGACCCAGAGCAGGCTCGGCGCTCGAGCCGGTCCACCTGGTTCGCTGAGGGTCAAAGGGGCTCCGACGCGGCCTCGGCCCGATCGGACCTCGGTCCGAACGTCGCTCCATCGCCAGCCCGTCCCCGTTCCCGCGCCGACCGCCGCCCCCCCATCGGCCCCCCATCGGCCCCCCATCGGCCCACCATCGGCCCACCGTGACTCCCGTCCGCCCGCACGCGTTCCTCCCGGACAGGAGCCAGGCGGCGCGCGGACGCGCCGACGGCGCGGAGGGACGCGCTGTCGACCTTGAAGAGCAGGACGGGGGCGCTGACGAGCGCCGAGCGCGGCTGCGAGAAGCCCTCGCACCCTCGGTGGATTCACCCACCTGTGACGACAGGGGGCGTCTTGCGACACTCTCGTCACGCCGAGCCGGGGACCCCCTTGTCCGGAGCTCCCCCGGCCGCTTCTCGCTCCACCGTGCCCCCTCCACCCGCGGGATCGTCGAAGGTGCACTTCGATGCTTCGCCCGCTCGATTTCTGCCCATGACTCTCCCGACCCGATCGAACGCGACCCGCCTGGCATGCATGGTGGCGAGCAGCGCCCTCCTCGTCGTCAACGCTTCCGCGCAGTCCCCGAGCTACAGGCTGACGAAGGCAGTCGACACGCAGACCCAGGTCCCTGGAGCGGACCCTGGCGTCTCGTTCGCCGACTTCGACGGCGATGGGCCCAAACTGCAGGACCGCTCACTCTGCTGGGAATCGGCGTTCGTCGACCCCGGTACAGGCGCCACGCAGGGCGTCTTCACCTTGAGCCCCTGCGGCACGATCGCGCCCATCGTCTTCGACTCGGACATCGCACCGGACGGTCTCTCCTTCGGAGCGCTCAGAGACCCCAATATCTCCGGTGACCGCGCCTTCTGGCGGACCTTCTCCCCGGACGGTCTCTACCTGAAGAGCGCGGACGGTAGCGGTCCGGTCTCGACCATCGCGGACACCTCCACCCTGATCCCGAACACGTCAGTGCCGTTCGCCGACATCAGTGACTTCGGGGTGAGCGGAGACCTGGTGCTCTTCACCGGCGACGACGGATCGAGTTTCCAAGACAGCAGCTTCGTCAAGGATCTCAGCACCAACACGCTGAGCGTCTTCGCCGAACGGGGCGAACCGAGCCCGTTCGCTGGCCTTCCCGCGACGATCGACCGAGTGTTCGGACCGATGGTCCGCGACGGGCGTCTCTGCGTCGTGGCGGAGGACACCGACGGCACGGTGGGCCTGCTGGCGGACTTCGGCCAGGGCCGCGTCTCGCTGGTCGACACGAACGACCCTGCCCCCGGCGGCCTCGGCAACTTCGTGTTCTTCCGCGACCCATCGATCGCGGAGACCAAGGTGGCCTTCAACGGACTGACCGGCTCTAGCAGCGGTTCCGGTTCGGTCTACCTGTACGACCACGCGGACGGCTCGATCGTCGCGATCGCCGACGAGACGGTCGCACGCCCCACAGGCGGCTTCTTCGGCGGAGGCGCCGCACGCCCGTCGGTCACGGTCGTGAACGGGACCACGATCGTGATCTTCACGGACTACGCCCAGGATCCCGGAGCCACGGAGACGATCTGGGCCTGGATCGACGGGACGTTCGTGCGGGTCGTCGGGGTCGGGGACATCATCGACGGAGGGATCGTGACCGGCTGGAACATAGACGAGGCGGGTGACGCTGCCGATGGCGTCGACTTCGCCGTGCGGCTCAAGTTCGCCGACGGCGGCGAGGCGCTCTACTACGCCGAGCTCCAGCCCGAGAACATCTCGGTCTACTGTCGCGCGGATCAGGGAGACTGTTCCTGCGCCAACGAGAACCCGCTCGGCGGCTGCGCCAACAGCACCGGCTGCGGCGCGCGGCTGCTCCCCCTCGGCACGACGAGCGTCACCGTCGACGACCTGCAGCTCCTCGCGACCGATCTGCCCCCGAACACTTCCGCGCTCTTCGTGATCTCCACTTCGTCGAACCGCGCGAGCTTCAACGATGGTGTCCTCTGCGTCGGCAGCCCGCCGCTCGGGTTCTTTCGCGTTCCGCCGATCTTCAACACAGGAGCGACGGGCGACATCTCGTTGGGTCCGGGCCTCGTGGCGCTCTCGAGCTCTCCTCAATTCCCCCTGCCCGGTGGGATCCAGGCGGGTCAGACGTGGTTCGTGCAGCTGCTCTATCGCGACGCAGGGAGCTGCGGGGCCGGGGCCAACGGGTCCGACGCGATCGCGGTGACCTTCACCCCCTGAGTGGCCGGCTCGCGGGTCGGGTGACCTGACCCGACCCGCGAGCCATCCAACGCTCGAGAACCCCTCGCTCGCCGACCGGCCTCGGGGTCGCGGCCGAGGCGACCCCGGGGCCTCGGCGCCAGCGCGGCGCAGAGGGACGACCATCCTGCTCGCGCAGCGACCGGGCTGGCGGTGCGCTCAGAGGGCGATCAGGAGCCCGAGGACGCCCACCCAGACGACGGTGAGGAAGCGCCAGTACTGGTAGAGCATGCGGAGCGTGTTCCGGCGCGGCCCGCCGTCGCTGTCCGCCTTCCCGAGGACGATGCCGTTGGCGATCACGCCGCCGAGGACGTGGACCGCGTGGGCGAAGGTCAGCATCAGGAACAGGACGTCCTCCATCTGGAGGTCTCCGCCGGTACGGCGGTCCACGCGCTCGAGGATCGGGAACCAGGAGAGGCTCTGCACGCCCAGGTACACCAACGCGAAGACGATCGTGAGCTTGGTGAGGCGCTTCGCCCGGGCGCGGTCAGGGGCCCGCTTGAGGGCGCGAGAGGCGGCAATGTCCGCGGCGACCAGCAGGGCAGTGGCGGCGGCGAGCCCCGTCAGCTCACCGGAGTCCACGGCGCTCTCCCATCCGACCCGGTTCCTGAACCAGATGACCACGTAGGCCACGAAGCAGCCCATGAAGACCATCGTCAGCGAGGCCAGGAAGAGTTTCATCCCGAAACCCAGGATCTCCGCCTCGGACGCTCCGCTCTCCGCGGGGTCGCTCGAGGGAGTGATCCGTCCGGCGCCCGCCGGATCGGTGGTCCCTTCGCCTTTCGCGTAGCGGTACTGACGGCTCTTGGGATCGAGGGGGCCCGGGGTCGCGAAGGTCATGGCTGGTCGGGACGGCGCCTGCGGCCGCTCTGGAGGAAGGTTCGCACAGCGCGCGGAGCATGATGCTCGGCGGGAAGGGACAGCACGCCGCAGCACGGCCCCTGGGAGGGCACGAACCGATGGAGGAGGGCCCGCGGGAGAGATGGGGCGCCTCGACCCGGAGCAGGGCTCCCGCCCAAGCCGAGCGGCCCGCGGCTGGCCCCTGGAGGGCCGGCCGCGGGCCGCGCTTCCCGAGGGGCATCCGCGGGGGGAGCCCGTCAGTCGGAGAGGAGCTTCTCGGAGTCCTTCACCGTGATGTCGCCCTGGTACTGACCGCGGTCCATCAGCGTGAAGCTGATGAACAGGAACACGAACAGCAGGGAGCCGAAGATCAGCAGCGAGTGGAAGCCCTTGTCGAAGCCGAGGTGCATGAAGATCAGGAGCACCAGCATCGCCTTGATGGTGGCGATGCCCATGGCGATCGGCAGGTCGAAGGCTCCGAGGTCGAACTGGGCGGAGAACACGGTGAGGAGCGTGAGCCCCATCAGCGCGCCCCAGGTGCCCACGAGCATCCAGAGCGGGAGGGCGTGATGGTCCTCGTGGTGATCGCCGTGAGCGGCGTGGTCGGTGGCAGTCATCGGTCGGGCCCCCTCAGTTGATCAGGTAGAGGAGCGGGAAGAGGTAGATCCAGATGAGGTCCACCAGGTGCCAGTACAGGGCCGCGAAGTCGATCGGGCCGTAGTAGGTCGGCGTGAAGTGGCCGCGCAGCGCGCGGGAGAGCAGCCAGACCAGCACGACGATGCCGAGCAGCACGTGGATCCCGTGCAGGCCCGTCATGCAGTAGTAGATGGCGAAGAAGATCGCGAGGTTCTGCTTCTGGATGCCGTCGACCGCGGGGTCGTTCCACGGGGCGAGCTCGTGCGCGTGGTCCTGGCCACCGCCCTCCGCGTGCGCCGCGTCATCCGCGTGCTCGCCTCCGGCGGCGTGCTGCTCCTCGCCCTCCCCTTCCTGGGGCACGACGAAGGCCACCTGCTCGGCCTTGGGCTCGCCGAACGCACCGTCGAGGTACTGCTCGGTGCTGTTGCCCGGGATGATGCCCAGGTGGATCTTGTGGCTGTACTCGAGGTACTTGATCCCCATGAACCCGAAGGCGCACGCGATGGTGATCGCGAGGTTCAGGCACAGCGCCTTCTTCTGGCCGAGCTGCGCGTTGCGCACGGCCCAGGCGGCGGTGAGGCTGGAGAGGATCAGGACGCTCGTGTTGATCGCCCCGAGCTTGGTGTCCAGCGCCTGAGCGGCGTACTGGAACACGTCCGGGTGCATCGAGCGATAGATCGCGTAGGCGCAGAACAGCCCGGAGAAGAACAGCACCTCGGTGACCAGGAAGGCCCAGATGCCGAGCTTTCCTGAGTCGAACTGGTGGTCCTCGTCCTCGAAGTGGTGCGCGAGGAAGGGCTTGTCGCCGTGACCGTGGTCTGACATGAGAGGGAGGGGTTCGTTCCAGCGCGGCGTGTCTGCCGCGCGGTTCGAGGCTGGTGGACTGCGGCGCATCGGGGCGCCGCGGTGTACAGGGGTGTTCCGGGAGGGAGTCGCAGGCGGAGCCAGCGGTTGGCTGGCCCCGCCCGATGGAGATCAGTGGTGCACGACCGGGCGGTACCCTTGGACCGGTACGTAGCCACCGACCTCTTCGTTCCACTCGACGCGCTCCATGTCGTACGGATCCGTCGCGGCGGGCGGGTGGTCGAAGTTGTGGTGCGGCGGCGGCGAGGGGCACTCCCACTCGATCGTGGCGCTGCCCCACGGGTTGGCCGGGGCCTTCTTGCCGGAGAAGAGCGAACGGACCAGCGAGTAGGCGACGATCGCCAGGCCGACGCCCAGGATCGCGGTCCCCACGGAGGACAGCTGGTGGAAGAGCTCGAAGTCCGGCTTGTAGTCGGCGTAGCGGCGCGGCATGCCCCGCGAGCCCATGATGAACTGCGGGAAGAAGGCCAGGTTGAAGCCGATGAAGGCGACGATCGAGCCGAGGCGCGACGACGTCTCCGAGTACATCTTGCCCGTCATCTTCGGCCACCAGTAGTGGAGGCCGGCGAAGAAGGCGAAGAGCGTCCCGCCCACCATGACGTAGTGGAAGTGCGCGACGACGAAGTAGGTGTCGTGCAGCGCGACGTCGGTGGAGAGCACCGCGAGGAAGAGTCCGGTCAGGCCGCCGATGGTGAACAGCCAGATGAACTCGAGGGCGTAGAGCATCGGGGTGTTGAGCGCCACCGAGCCCTTGTAGAGGGTCGCGAGCCAGTTGAAGACCTTGATCGCCGACGGGATCGCGATGGAGAACGTGATCGCCGAGAAGATCAGGGTCGCCAGGGTCGACTCGGAGCTGACGAACATGTGGTGGCCCCACACGAGGAACGACAGCAGCGCGATCGAGACCGAGGAGTACGCGATCATCCGATAGCCGAAGATGTGCTTGCGGCTGAAGGCCGCGATCACCTCGGAGATGACCGCCATGGCCGGCAGGATCATGATGTAGACCGCCGGGTGGCTGTAGAACCAGAAGAAGTGCTGGTACAGGACCGGGTCACCGCCCTTGTTCGGGTCGAAGATACCGATGCCGAGCGTGCTCTCCATGATGAGCAGCAGCAGCGTGATACCGAGCACCGGGGTGGCCAGGATCTGCATGATCGCAGTGCCGTACATCCCCCACAGGAAGAGCGGCAGCTTGTGCCAGGTCATCCCCGGCGGCCGCATCTTGTGGATGGTGACCAGGAAGTTCAGCCCCGTGAAGATCGAGCTGAAGCCCAGGAGGAACACGCCGAAGGTCGCTGAGATGACCGCGGTGTTGTTCCCGGTGGTCGAGTACGGGGTGTAGAAGGTCCAGCCGGTGTCGAGCCCCTTGGTGAGGAGGGTGTACACGAAGAAGCCGGCGCCGGAGATCCAGAGGTAGAAGCTCCCGAGGTTCAGGCGTGGAAAGGCCACGTCCTTCGCCCCGAGCATCAGCGGCAGGACCACGTTGCCCAGGGCCGCCGGGATCCCGGGGATGATGAAGAGGAACACCATCACCGCGCCGTGGAGCGTGAACACCTGGTTGTACTGCTCCGCGCTCATGAACTGCATGCCAGGGGCGAACAGCTCGAGTCGGATGGCCATCGCGAAGAGGCCCCCGAGGAAGAAGGACGCGGAGATGCCCGCCAGGTACATCAGCCCGATCCGCTTGTGATCGAGCGTCAGCAGCCAGGAGAGGATCCCCTTGGAGTGGTTGATGTAGTTGTGGTCGAGGTGCTGGACCGGGCGGTCCGGCGCGATGACCGGGACGTCGACTTGAGTCATGGCTCTCTTGTCGGCTCCGGGGCCGGAGGATGCCGGCCAGCGGAGTGGAGGGTGAATTGAGTTGTGGGTCCGGGCTGGTCCCGCGCGCCCGGTCCGCGGAGTGCCGCGGCCGGGCTGCGCCCGGTCGCGGAGGGTTCTGTGAATCGGCCTACCAGGCGTCCGCGTCACGCGGTACGTCGGCGAGCGACTTGATGTACTCGATCATTCCGATGATCTGCGGCTCGGGCAGCATCGGGTCGTAGATCGACATGTTCTTGCCGTAGGGATAGACGAGCTGGCTGTGCGGATCGGTGATGGACTGACGGATGTAGTCCTCGTCCGCGATCCGCTTGTTGTCGCCGGCGGCGTCGAAGCGGCGCTCGAGCCCCCACAGTCCAGCGAAGGTCGGGCCGGTGCCGTGCTTGCCGTCGATGGAGTGACAGGCGTTGCAGCCGCGACGCACGTAGGTGAGCTTGCCGATCTCGAGGGGCTCCTTGTACTCCCCGTCAGGACCGACCATCCAGTTGCCCTCCTTCTTCAGCCACGCCTCGTAGTCCTCGCGCGGCTCGACGACGAGCTTCGAGTACATGTTGCTGTGGCCCGTTCCGCAGTACTCGCTGCAGTAGACGCGGTAGGTCCGCGGCTCGCCCGAGTCGAACCACACCTTTGTGTAGCGGTTCGGCAGGACGTCCGACTTCTGGCGGAAGGCCGGGAGGTGGAAGGAGTGGAGGACGTCGTTGGACGTCATCACCATCTCGATCGGGGTGTTGGCGGGGACGTGGAACTCGCCCGCGGTCTCGACGCCGTTCTGGTAGGTGAAGTCCCAGCCCCACTGACGCGCCTTCACGTAGATCTGCATCGCGTCCGGCGGGGACGTGCGCAGATCGAGGAAGGTCTTGTAGCCGCCCCAGAACATGATCGCGACGAGGATCGTCGGCACGACGCTCCAGAAGATCTCGAGGGGCGTGTTGTGCGTGATCGACTGGTCGGCGCGCACGCCGGGTCGACGGCGGTACTTCACGCAGAACACCACCATCAACACCGCGATGAGCGCGGCGAAGAAGTAGTTGATGTACATGATGAAGTTGAACATCGCGTCCACCTCCTCGGCCGTCTCGGAGGCGGCGACCGGGACCCAGAGGCTCGGACGCAGCGCCGGGTCGAGCTCCTCGGCCAGCGGCGCTGTGTTCTGGGCCGCGGGCGGAGTCCCGTACTGCGGATCCGACTCGATAGGCTTCTGAAGCTCGCCGGCCTCCATGTAGAGGACCTTGTTGGGGTTGCCCGTCGGGATCGCGGTGTGGCCCTCGTAGACGCTCTCGACCTCGGCCGGATCGAGCGCCATGGCGATCCAGAACTTCTCCTCGTCGGTGAAGACGCGCGCGGGCATGCCCGAGAGGCCGGCGTTGTACTCGGCGATCAGCCCGTCGACGGCTGCGGCGCGCTTGGCCTCGGCGCCTTCGCGGATCCAGCCGCGCTCCTCGTTCGAGAACTCGCGGTAGGTGTAGGACTCGCCCGCCTCCAGGGCCTGCGCCCGTGCCTTCGAGTTGTACTGCGCGATGAGGGCGTCGACGTCCTGGGCCGGTGCGGCGGGCGCCGGCGCCGCGGCCTCGCTGGACGTGGGCTCCGCGGCGAGGGTCACCCCGCCGGCGATGCCGGCGGCGAGGACCAGAGAGAGGCTGAGTGCTCCGAACTTCATGATCGTTGCTCCCCTTCATTCGCGTTGGCCGCGGGAACGCCCTCCTCCGAGGGCCCCCGCTGCGCATCACCACGCTTCATGAAGAAGATTCCAGAGGCGACCGCGATGACGGTCAGTGCGGCCGCCGCCCTGAGGAGGCGCCAGACCGCGGGTGTGTATTGACCCGTGCTCGAGTCGTAGATGAAGCAGTAGAGGAAGGCGTTCTCGAAGAGCGAGCCGATCTTCCCCTCCCCCGCGTCGATCAGGGAGAGACGCAAGGTGTCCGACATGTCGGCGCTGACGCCGGGCAGGTAGCGCGAGACGACTCCGCCGGGCGAGCAGAGGATGTTCGTCGCCTGGTGAGCGTAGTCCGTCCGGCCGCCCTTGACGGGCAGCTCGCGATAGCCGAAGCCGACCGTCACCGCGACGCGGTCGATGTCCTCGCGCGTGCCACGCAGGACGGACCAGCCGGCCGTCGCAGCGGCGGCGTCGCGCTCGATCGCCCCGTCTCTCGAGAGGTCGAGGAAGTCCCCCACGTAGCGGTCGCGCATCTCCGCGAGCCGCGCCGGGGTGTCCTTCGGCTCGATGCTGATCGTGATGACGCGGTAGTCCACCCCGAGGGAGAGATCCATCGCGGCCATCGCCTCCGCGAGCTGACTCAGCTGCATGCTGCAGAGCTGTGGGCAGTCCACGTAGTTGAGCGTCAGGATGACCGGAACGTCTCCGAACAGCTCGCCCAGCTCGAGCGCCTGGCCCTCCTCGTCCTCGAACAGCGCCATCAGCGGGAGTTCCGCCTCGAGATGCTGCTCGATCTCGACGCCCTCGAGCTCGTCGAAGCGCCGCTCTCCCTGAGCCGCGGCGCTGGACGCGCACGCCCACGCCAGCCCCAGGCCGAGGAGGCCATGGGTGACGAGGCGGTGCGGGCTGCGGGTGCCGGGGCTCATGGGTGAGATCTTTGTCTGGATCGTGGGCTCTGGAGCGGCCTCGGACGACTGCGCGATCGGGCGCAGCGCCAAAGGGCCGCGGCGGGTCACTTCCCGAACTCCTCGACGACCTTGTTCATGCCGACGGAGACGGGGGCGCTCACCTTGGGACGTTCCTGGCTGAACTCACTGCCGGTGGAGGGCAGCTCGTAGACGCCGTTGACGACCATCTCGTCGATGGCGCGCTGCGCCTCGAGTTCGCTGACCCTGGCGTCCGCCTGGGCCCATCGCAGGGCGTTCTCTTGGCGCTGCGTCACGTAGTAGACGCCCGTCAGGACGATGACGGTGACCACGATCAGGATGGTCGAGATCGTGCCGAGCCACGCGATGAACGGGATGTTCATCACGTCCTCTTCGATCTCGCGATCCGGGTGCGCGTTGGTGTCGTTGGAGCTCATCGGTAAGGCCTCAGATGTTCTGGAAGGCCATGGACTCGGGGAGGCGCGGGTCGCCGATGGCGAGGGCCGGCTTGCCGTCCAGGGTCTTGAGGAAGCCGAAGACGAAGATGCCGGCGACGCCGATCATCGCGGTCAGATCCATGGCGCTGAACGGAACGCCTGCCTGGGCCGGGTTCTCGCCGGGAAGCCCGTTGGCGAGCTCCGGCATGACGTTCCAGTACAGGTCGACGAAGTGGAACGTCAGGACGTAGAAGCACCAGAAGGCGAGGACCTTGCGGTTGCGCTTCACGTGGCGCGACAGGAGCCCGAGCATCGGGATGGCGAAGTGGCCCACGAGCAGGAGCATCGAGAAGCCTGTCCAGTCCCCCCAGATCCGGTAGTTGAACCAGTGGGTCTCCTCCGGGATGTCCGCGTACCAGTAGAGCATGAACTGGCTGAAGGCCACGTAGCTCCAGAAGAAGGTGAACGCGAACATCAGCTTGCCGATGTCGTGATAGTGCTCGGACGTCACGACGCCCTGGAGCTGGCCGCGCTTCTCGAGCCACATGGTCGAGAGGGCGAGGGTCGCGAGGGACGACCAGAAAGCGCCCGCGAAGAAGTAGACCCCGTACATCGTGCTGAACCACTCGGCGTTCAGCGACATGAGGAAGTCGAAGGCAGCGAAGGTCGTGGCGAGGCCGAAGAGGATGATGCAGATGCCGGCGGCGCGCTGCATCTTCAGCGTGCGGCCGGGGTCCTGGTCGTCGTCCTGGGCGCGCGACTGGCCGGCGAAGAAGCGGGCGACGCCGATCCAGATCGCGAAGTAGATCAGGATGCGGACGAAGAGGAAGGGGCCGTTCAGGTAACCCGTCTTCGCCTGGATGAAGGTGTTGTTCTGGACCCACTCCGCGTCGGTCGCCATCCAGTCGTAGAGGAACCCGTTCTTCATCAGCGCCGGCACCCCGATGAGGAGCAGCACGATCGGGAACAGGAACATCAGGGCGCCGGTCATGGACTCGGCGACACGACGGACCACCACGGACCAGCCAGCGCTCGTCACGTGCTGGAGCAGCGTGAAGAAGAGCGCGCCGAGGCAGATCGAGAGGAAGAACATCGTCGCCACGAGCATCGAGTGCCCGAAGTGACTGAGGTGGTCGCCCGCGCCGTAGCCGAGGCCAGCGGTCGCTGCGATGCCGATCACTCCCACTCGGAGGCCGGTGGCCGCGGGCTTGGAGAGATCGCGCGCGATCACCTGATCACGCTGAGGGATTTGGACGGAACCGTGCACGGGGATGTCTTGGGTGGTGTGCTTCGGGGTCGAGTGCGTCTTCTGGTTCGGCTCAGCGCCCGGCGTCCGCGGAGGACACGCGCACGTCGTCGATGGTCGGCACGGGCTTCAGGTCGGCGGGGTCCACCCCGAGCCTGTTCAGCTCGCGGCGATTGATGCCTTGCGTCATCTGGAGGGCTCGGACGTAGGCGACGATCGCCCAGCGATCCCGCGGCACGATCTGCGCGCCGTAGCCCTTCATCGTGCTGACGCCCTGGCTGACGATGTGGAAGATCTCGCCGTTGGAGTAGCTCTTCGCGTTGTCGGCCAGGAGGGACTTGGGATCGACCCAGCCCCACTTCTGCGCATCGAGGGCCTTGGCCCGCAGCGCGACGGAGCCGAGTCCGTTGCCCTGCTGACCGTGGCACACGGAGCAGTAGATGTCGTAGCGCTGCTGACCGCGCTCGAGCAGCGCCTCGTCCACGACCATCGCGGTCGGGAAACCTGTGAGCCAGGCCGGCCGGCCCTCCGCGCTCGGCCCCATGGCCCCGGCGTCGTAGGAGACGCGATCCGGGACGAAGCTGTCCTGGTCGACGCCGAAGTACAGCTCGAAGTCGTCGCGAAGCTCGCCCTGGGCGATGGTGCCCTCGACGGGCAAGCGCATGGCGCGACCGTCGGGGAACATCTCCCACTCGGTCTGGGTCTTGCGCTTGCGCTGCCAGTCCATGTCCGGCCAAACGTGGTAGCGCGGCTTCTCCGAGGTGGCGAAGCGCCCCTTGAAGGCCACCGCCAGCGGGATGAAGGTCAGGCAGGTCGCGATCGCAGCGAGCCCGTGGAACCACAGGGGCAGCGCGGCGCGCGAGGTGTCGACGGGGCAATCCTCGACCTGCTCCGCGCTCGCGGCGCCGAGCAGCGCGCGGACGCGGCCGGCGTCGAAGTTCTTGTCCGCGGCCTCGACGACGATCGCGAAGCGGTCGTCCGTGATGCGACGGAAGCTCTCGAGCTTGTGCAGGGGGTTCGAGAGATGCGGGAGCTTGTTGAGCGCCAGCATCCCGAGGAAGGTCGTGAACGCGCTGAAGGCGATCACCATCTCGAACGCCACCGGGATGTTCGCCGGAAGGCTCCAGTCGGGCTTGCCGCTGATCAGGAACACGTAGTCGAACGCGTTCGTGTACCACTGCAGCAGGATGCCGAGGCTGAGGCCGGTCAGGCCCATCACCAGAACGATCCAGGGGAGGATCGTCGGCTTGATGCCCATGGCTTCGTCGATGCCGTGGACCGGGAACGGCGTGTAGCTGTCCCAGCGCTTGTAGCCGGCGTCCCGCACCTTGCGGGCGGCCGCCATGAGCCCGTCGATGTCGGTGAAGTAGGCGACGATGCCGTGGAGCTTCTCGTTGGAGTCGGACATTGGACTTGTCGGTTCGAGGAGGGCTCAGGAGGGCTGACGGTCGGCGGGAGCAGGGCTCGCGCCGCCGGCGGGGGCGTGGTCGTGATCCCCTTGACCGTGGATGGAGTTGCTCGTCTCCCCGTGGGCCTGCGGCATGATCGACTTGACCTCCGCCATGGCGACGGTGGGCAGGAAGCGCAGGAAGAGGAGGAACAGCGTGAAGAACAGGCCGAAGCTGCCGAGGAACATGCACATGTCCACCCAGGTCGGGCTGAAGTAGCCCCAGCTCGACGGCAGGAAGTCACGGCTGAGCGAGGTGACCGTGATCACGAAGCGCTCGAACCACATGCCGATGTTGGTCGTGATCGACACGAGCATCACCACCCACAGGTTCCGACGCATCTTCTTGCTCCAGAAGATCTGGGGGAAGATGACGTTGCACGAGACCATGATCCAGTACGCCCACCAGTAGTTGCCGAAGGCCCGGTTGACGAAGGCGAAGCTCTCGTACTGGACGCCGCCGTACCACGCGATGAAGAACTCGATCGAGTACGCGTAGCCGACGAGCAGGCCGGTCGCCATCAGGATGCGACACATCACGTCGATGTGATTCATCGTGATGATGTGCTTGAGCCCGAAGAACTGGCGGGCGGGCACCATGAGCGTGAGCACCATGGCGAAGCCGCTGAAGATCGCGCCCGCGACGAAGTACGGCGGGAAGATCGTGGTGTGCCAGCCAGGCAGCTGCGACACGGCGAAGTCGAACGAAACGACCGAGTGCACGGAGAGCACCAGGGGCGTCGCGAGGGCCGCGAGCAGCAGGTAGGCCCGCTCGTAGCGGTGCCAGTGGCGGGACGAGCCCGTCCAGCCGATCGCGGCGATGCCGTAGGCGATCTTCCGGATGTTGTTGCTGGCCCGGTCACGCAGCGTCGCGAGGTCCGGGATCATGCCCATGTACCAGAAGACCAGGGACACCGAGGCGTAGGTCGAGACCGCGAACACGTCCCACAGCAGGGGGCTGCGGAAGTTCGGCCACATGTCCATCTGGTTGGGCAGCGGGAACAGCCAGTAGGCCACCCACACCCGGCCGATGTGCACCCCCGGGAACATGCCCGCGCAGACGACCGCGAAGATCGTCATGGCCTCCGCCGCCCGGTTGACCCCCGTCCGCCAGTTCTGACGGGTCAGGAAGAGGATCGCCGAGATGAGCGTTCCCGCGTGACCGATGCCGACCCAGAACACGAAGTTCACGATGGGCCAGCCCCAGTAGACCGGGTTGTTGTTGCCCCAGACCCCGACGCCCGTCGTGATCAGGTGGAACAACATCGCCCCGAGCAGCGCCAGGAGCGTGAGCGACACCATGAAGGCGGCGACCCAGGCCTTGTTGGTCTGCTGGACCGGCTGCTCGCTGATGCCGGCCACCGCCTGGGTGACCGAGCCGAAGTCCTCGCCGGTGCCCTCGACGAGGAGCGGCCTGTGGCGCGGGTCCTCGCCGAGCTGGATGGCGGAGTTGGGATCGGAGATCGTCATGACTAGTGGCCCTCCCCGTGGCTGTCGCCGTGGTCGCCCGAGTGGTCGTCGCCGTGGCCATGGCCGTGGCCGTGGCCGTGATCATCCGGCTTCCATCCCTGGGGCATTTGCTCGGCGAGCTCGGGGTTGGGGTTCGAGATCCGCGCGAGGTACTGGGTGCGCGGCCTGATGTTGAGCTCGGCGAGCATCGAGTAGTCGCGGCCGAGCGCCTGCTTCTTGGACACCTTCGACTCGGGGTCGGTGAGGTCGCCGAAGTGGATCGCCTCGGTCGGGCAGGAGGCCTGGCACGCGGTGATGACCTCACCGTCGCGGATCTTGCGGCCTTCGTTGCGCGCCGTGATGCGCGCCTCGCTGATGCGCTGCATGCAGTAGGTGCACTTCTCCATCACGCCGCGGCTGCGCACCGTGACGTTGGGGTTCTGGCCGAGCTGCAGGAGCTTCTGCTCCGGCTCGTCCATGAACTTCGTGTAGTGGAA
>PKCK01000031.1 GCA_002862085.1 Planctomycetota bacterium
GGGAGGGCGCGGTCCAGGACGACACCGAGGTCCTCGCCCTGGTGAAGACCATCAGGTCGGCGCTCCCGGCGCTCGAGGTGCGGATCGCGGAGCTGCATCCCTACGACACCCCCGAGGTCGTCGCGCTCGAGCCGGCGCACGTCGAGGCGCGCTACCTCGCCTGGCTGCGGGCCGGCGTCGGATCAGCAGGTGCGGAGGACGTCTCGTGAGCCCTCCGGGTGGAGCCGGCGGCGGGCCAGTGGATCCGTCGGTGAGCGAGCGCAGCGGTCCGCGCGCGCGACGAGCCGGTCTCGCGGTCGGAGTGGTGCTCTTCTTCGCGCTCCTCTTCTGGCCCGGTCTCGACCCGCTCCAGCGCCGGGTCGCTGCCACGACGGCGTTGACCGCGGCCCTCTGGCTCACGGTCGCCGTACCCGTGGGGGCAGCGTCGCTCCTCCCGGCGGTGCTGTTCCCGCTTCTCGGGGTCATGTCGGCGAAGGAGGTGGCGCCGATCTACCTGCGCGATCTCGTGATGCTCTTCCTCGGGGCCTTCATCGTGGCCCTCGGCCTCGAGCGCTGGGGGGTGCACCGGCGGATCGCGCTCTTCGTCGTCCACACGATCGGCTCCTCGCGCCGGCGGCTGGTGCTCGGGTTCATGGCGGCGTCGGCGTTCCTGTCGATGTGGATCAACAACACCGCGACGACGCTCCTGATGCTCCCGATCGTGGGTGCTGTCCTCGCCCGCGCGGACGAGGAGGACGGCGCGGGCGGCGCGGATCCGCGCTTCGCCTGGTGTCTGCTCCTCGGGGTCGCCTACGCCTCCTCGGTGGGCGGGATGGGGACTCCCGTCGGCACCGCTCCGAATCAGGAGTTCCTCGGCCAGTTCGCGGATCGTTTCCCCGCGGGCCCCAAGCTCACGTTCGGCGAGTGGTTCGTCTGCTTCGCGCCGCTTCCGCTGCTCTTCGTCCCGCTCGCCTGGCTGCTGCTGACGCGCGTCGTCTATCGCTTCTCGGATCCGCGCTCCGGCGGCGCCGCCGAGGCCGTCGCCGAGGAGCGTGCAGCGCTCGGACCGATGACGACCCCGGAACGCCGGATGGCGGCCGTCTTCGCGGCCACGGCCCTGCTGTGGGTCTTCCGCGCCGACGTTCGTCTCGGTTCGGTGGTCGTTCCGGGATGGTCGCGCCTCCTGCTGGGCCCCGAAGCGGCCGACGCCGCCTGGTACGCCCAGCACAAGAACGACATCAGTGACGCGACGGTCGCGACCCTGATGGCGGTCCTGCTGTTCGTGCTGCCCTCTGGTGCACGCGGCGCGGATGGCGCACCCCCGGAAGAGGTCGGCCGCCGCTACCTGATGGACTGGAGGACGGCCGCGCGCCTTCCCTGGGAGGTCCTCCTGCTCCTCGGTGGTGGCTTCTGCCTGGCGCAGGGCTTCAAGGTCTCCGGCCTCGACGCTGTGATCGGCGGAATGGTCGGGCCGCTGATCGAGGGGCTCTCGGCCTGGAGCGTCGTCGCCCTCGTGGCGCTCTTCGTGAGCCTGCTCACCGAGGTGACGTCGAACACCGCCACGACCGCCGTACTGCTGCCGGTGATGGCGGCCGCGGCCGTCCAGGCTGGCGTGGATCCGCTCCTCGTCATGCTCCCCGCGACCATCGCCGCCTCGGCGGCCTTCATGATGCCGGTCGCGACGCCGCCCAACGCCGTGGTCTTCGCCACGCGCCGGATCCCGGTGCCGAAGATGGCGCGCGCCGGCGTCCTGCTCAATCTGCTGATGGTGGGGCTGATCACCCTGGTCTTCGAGTTCTGGGTGCGCGACAGGCTCGGGATCGGAGTCGAGGTTCCCGGGTGGGCGCGGTAGCCAGCGAGACGGGGCGGAGCATGGGCCGGACGCTCTGGCTCCAGGCCCTCTGCGGTGCCGTGGCGGGCGGGCTCGTGCTCACGGACGTCGGCGCGGGATGGCGGGGACTCTTCGCGCTTCCCGTGATCCTCGGCGGGGGCGCGGCTCTCGGCCCTCTCCTCGTGGTCACGCCCGTCGAGCCCTCGCGTCTGAAGCTCGCGCTCTTCTCCAGTCTTCTCTCGCCGCTCGTGGTCGCCGCGCTCTTCGCGGCGCTCCATCTCGGCGGAGGGCTCACCCCGCGATCCTCTCTCGCGGGCGCTCTCGCGAGCGGCGGCGCACTCGCGCTCCTGGGTCTGCGCTCGTCCGTGCGTACGGCGGCGCCAGGCCGACAGGAATCAGCGGCGGTGCTGCTCTCACTCGTCGCGGCGGTCGCGCTGGTCCTCGACGGCTGGGGGGCCGCGGGGGCGGCGGCGCGGCTCGCCGACGGCGGGGGCGTGGTCGCGGCCACCGTCGCGGACAGCTGGCTCGCAGGGCGCGGTCTCGAGTCGCCCTGGTTCGCAGGGGGGCCCCTCGACCTGCGCCCCGCGGTGTCGCTGGTGGTCGCCGTCCTCGCCGGCGGGATCGGCGCACAGCCCTCGTTCGTGGCGCCCTTGATCGCGGGCTGGGCGGCGATGCTCGTGGGGTGCGCCGCCTACCTCGGCTGTGCGGCCCTGGCCCGGGAGTCGAGCCCTCGCCTCGCGGGCGCTCGCGATCTGCTCGCCGTCGTCGCGGCGCTGCTCGTGCTCCCCGCGACCCGCGACCCGCTCCTCGTGGAGCTGCAGGGCGTCGGAGCGATCGATCCCGCCGAGGCGCTCACCTGGGCCCTCGGGGCGGGGGTGCTCCTGAGCGGACTGCACGCGCTCCGCTCCGGAGCTGCGCCCTGGCCGGCGCTCTTCGCAGCCTGCACCCTCGGCCTCACCCTCGTCCACCCCTGGGCGGGCGCGGCGAGCGCGGCGGCCATGACGGCTGCAGCGTCTCTGCACCGGCGCCCGGGGCTCGCCGTCCTGGCCGCGAGCGCCGCGCTCCCCGGGCTGCTCCAGGGGCGCGCGTTCGGCGGCCTCGGCTTCGAGCCCTTCGAGCGCAGCGGTGCCGGCTTCGAGGGACCCTTCGGGCAGTCGACCACTCACGCCTTCGCGACGGTGGCGCTCGTCGTCCCCGCGCTGGTCGCGGCGCTCGCGGGAGCGCTGCGGTCCGACCGGGACCAACGGCGGTCCGGGGACGGCAGGACGGAGCGGGGCTGGACCTTCGTCGCGCTGCTCGCGGCGGCGTGGCTCGGGCTCGTCGCGTGGGAGTCTCCGCGCGCTGGCGAGGTCGACGCCCTGCAGCGGAGCGCGCTGCCCTCGCTGGTGGGCGCCGTCGCCCTCGCGGCCACGCTGCACTCCGCGAGCTCGGGGCGCGCGCGGGCGTTCGTCCTGGGCGCGGCCGCGGCCGCGTTCCTCATCGCAGCGCCGCGCGGGCTCCAGCGCCCGCGGCTCGGGGACGAGGTCGCGGTCCGCGACGGACTCGAAGGGCTCGTGATGTCGGGGCCGGCCGACGCGGAGATCCTCGCCGTGTCGCGCGCGCTCGCCTGGATCCGCGCGGCGCGTGGTCGAGAGGTCCCGGCGGAGTCCGCGCTGGTGCTCCGGCCCAGAGGGGCCGCCCGAGCCGACCGGCCCTCGCTCGCGCCTCTCGCTTCCGGGCTCCCGCTGTGGGCGGGTGGAGTCGCCCCGCCCGGCGCGCGGCAGGACCGGCGCTTCGCCGGGCGAACGGCCTGGAACGAGGCGCGGCAGGGGGACGTCTGGGCGCTCAGGGCCGAGACCCTGGAGGCCTTGTTCACGTCGGATCGGAGCGCCTTCGAGCCGAGGCTGGAGCGCGTCCTGAGGACCAGCGCGGAGCGGGGACTTCCTCTGGTCTTCGTGCTCACCGATGCGGATCACAGGCGCCTCGGACGCCTGGATGGGGGAGGACGTCCCGTCGAGCTGGCGCGGCTGGGGGCGGAGCTGCTCCGCCGGGCCGAGGGGACCTCCGTGTACCTCCTGCGGGTGCCTCAAGGCGGGGGCCGATCCAGCCGATAGTTCCGGCGCGATGCTCCCCGTGCTCCTCTCCCTGGCTCTCGCCCTGGTCCCGGCCCAGTCCCGCGGGCCGCTCGGGGAGGGCTTCGGGTCGCTCTCACGCGTCCTGCTCGAGGCGCGGGTCGGTGCAGGCCGAGCTCTCGTCCAGCGGGACGCGGACGGAACGGAGCGCGGCGTCGCGTCCTGCGAGGTGGTTCGTGGGCTCACGCGGATCGTGCACCAGCGCGAGGTCGTCTTCTCGTCAGGCGGCGTGCGTCTGCTCCAGACCGAGGAGATCGAGGGGACGAGGCGACGTCTGGTGTTCCGCGAGCTGCGGGCGAACGGTGCCCGGACCTGGGTGGCCGAGTGGGACACGCGGACCGGCGTCTCGACGACCACGGGCTACGGCTGGCGCCGCCCGACCCATGGGACCCTCGGACGGACCCCGGAGAACCTCCCGCCGGCGATGGGCGCGCTGGAGCTGCTCGATCGACTCGAGCGTGGGCTTCTGCGACGAGGTGATGAGCTCGGGCTCGTCGACCCTGCCACGGCCGCGGTCATCGACGTGCGCGTCAGCGAGGGACCGCGCGGTCCGAGCGTGCTTCGCGCCGATGGGACCGAGGTCCTCGGCCTCGCGGGCGCGGAGGCGAACTGCGCCGTCCGGCTCGGTGGCCGCGTCTGGAGCCCCACGCAGGAGGCGCTCGCGGCGAGGCTCGCCGGGCGCTGGCGCGTCCCGGTCATCGCCAACCACGAGCGCGTCCTCACGGCGCTGCGGGGCGGTCGGATCGAGCGCCGGCCCACCGCGCGCCCCGTCAGGCGCCGGTAATCGCCGTCAGGCGGGCGTAAAGGGCTGCGGGACACGCGAATCCGCCCGTGATTTCGGCTCGAAATCCAGGAGCCGCCGCGGAGACTGGTTGCCCGCTCGGAGTCCCGAGGAGGGCTCCTCCGGGGACCGAACCTCGCCTGCGCGGAAACCCTCCATCGCCTGCGCTCTGCGCGGGCCAGGATCGGACCGGTTCCGCGCCCTCCACGCCGCCCCAGCTGCGCCACGGGGCCGCTGCCCCGCCAGAGATCATCAAACGGCGTGCACTCCTCCCAGCCCCATTCCTCCGCGAGCTCCCTGCGCGCGTCGGCGGCGCCCCGTGGCCGCGTCGCCGCGAGGGCATGTGTGCTCGCGGCGGCGGCTGCCGGTGCGGCTTGCTACGCCCCGGACGAGCTCCGGAATCGCGCGGATCGGGACGCCTATGCGCTCATCGACGCGCGGCGCGAGCGGCTCTTCGGCGACCAGGGGCCCTTCGCGCTTCCGGCCGCCACCGCGGCCTTCGGCCGGGACGAGGCGACCGGCGAGCTCCTCACCCTGCGCGACGAGATCCTCGCAGGAGACCTCGACGCCATCGGCCCCCTCGACGAGGTCGGGGCGATGGGTGTCGCCGAGCAGAACTCGGAGTCGGTCCAGCGCCAGAAGGAGTCCCTCTACACCTCGGCGCTCTTCCTCGCGGAGGAGGAGTGGCGCTTCGGCTACCGCTACAACGCCGACGGTGTCGCGGCGGTCGACGGCGACGCGGGCGGGGATCTGGTCGCCGCGGACTCGGGCTTCAGCGCCTCGGTGACGCGCGTCCTCGGTTCGGGCGCCACGATCCTCGCGAGCCTCGGCGCCGACCTCTTCCGGTTCGTCTCCACCGGCGACGGGTGGGACGCGATCAGCGACGCGGGCCTCAGCATCACCCAGCCGCTCCTGCGCAGCTCGGGGCGACTCGTCACGCTCGAGCCGCTGCGCCAGACGGAGCGGGATCTCGTCTACGCAGTTCGCAGCTACGAGCGGTTCCGTCGCACGTTCGCGGTGGACGTCGCTGGTCGGGTCTATCGGGTCCAGCAGTCGCTCGACCAGCAGAAGAACGAGACGGAGAACTTCCGCAACCTCCAGTCGCTCAGCCGCAGGAACAAGGCACTGTACGAGGCCGGTCAGCTCTCACGCGTCCAGTCCGACCAGGCCATCCAGGAGGAGCTCCGCTCCCAGAACCAGCTGGTCATCCTCCAGGGCAACGTCGAACGCCAGCTGGATCTCTTCAAGGTGTTCCTCGGCCTGCCGATCCAGGTCGATCTCACCTTCGAGGACGCGATCCTCGCGCGGCTCGTGACGGAGGAGGAGCTGCGTTTCCTCGAGACCCTGGACGGCAAGGACGACGAGGTGGTGATCTTCGCGATCGACAATCGTCTCGACGTGATGACCGCCTTCGATCGGGTCCAGGACACGGTGCGGCGCGAGGCGATCCTGCGGGACGCCCTGCGCGTCGGTCTCGGACTCTCCGCGTCGGCCGACACCCGCAGTGACGAGGGCCGCCCGTTCAGCCATCGCGCGGAGGACGCGCAGCTCAGCGCTCGCCTCGACCTCGATCTCCCCGTGGACCTGCTGCCGGCGCGAAACGCCTGGCGGCGCGCGGAGCTTGCGCTGGTGGACGAACGCCGCAGCTACGAGCGCTTCCTCGACCAGGTGACCATCGACGTGCGGGACGCGCTGCGTCGGGCGCGCAACTCGGCCGAATCCCTGCGCATCCAGCTGGACGCGGTCGACCTCTCCGTCGATCGCGCCCGCGGAGCCCAGCTCCAGCTCGAGGCCGGACGCGCGACCACGCGTGACCTCCTCGAGGCCCAGGAGGCGCTGCGCAGCGTCCGCGACGCGGCGACCTCCGCCCGCATCAGCTTCAAACTGGCGCTCTACGAGCTCCAGCTCCAGCTCGAGATCCTCCGCGTCGACGAGAGCGGCATCTTCGTCGACCCGGACCTCGAAGCCCAACTCATGAGCCTGCGCTGAGCGGACTCCGCCAGACGAGAGACCGAAATGAAGACACCCATCCGGAAGCAGAGACGCGGTCGCGAGAGCGGGAACGTGATCGTGATCCTGCTCGTGCTGATCGCGGGCCTCGTCGGCGCGTGGCAGCTCGGACTGTTCGACGGACTGCTCGAGGGCGAGCAGGAGGTGGCGCTCGAGGGCGCGCCGGTCCGCCGGGGCGACCTGCGGATCTCCGAGGTCGTACGCGGGAACCTGGAGGCCACCGATTCGATCACCCTCAAGTGCGACGTCGAGGGCCGTTCCACGATCATCTTCCTCGCCGAGGAGGGGGTCATGCTCGAGGCAGGCGACCTCGTCTGCGAACTCGACGTCTCCGAGCTGGAGGACCAGCTCGTGCGTCAGGAGATCGAGGTCAAGAACGCCGAGGCCGCCTTCACGAAGGCCAAGGAGCAGTACGAGATCCAGGTCATCCAGAACGAGAGTGACATCGCCCAGGCGATCCTGGCCCTCGAGCTCGCCGAGCTCGACCTCGCCAAGTACGTGGGCGACGCAGAGGCCGGCGAGGCTGGCGAATGGTTCAACGAGCTCGCCAGCGCCCAGGAGACCGTCACCCTGCGCCAGGAGGACCTCGCGCGTGCGGTCCAGACGCTCGATGCGAGCGTCGAGCTCGAGCGCGAGGGTTTCCTCCAGCGCAGCCAGCTCGAGACGGACCAGCTCGCGAAGAAGCGCGCGAAGATCCAGCTCGAGCAGGCGGAACGCGACCTCGCGCTCAAGCTCAAGTACGGCAACCGCCGCCGGCTCGCGGAGCTCAGCGCCGACGTGGCGACCAAGCGCCGCGACGTGGACAAGACGCGCAAACAGGCCGCCGCGCGGCTCACGGACTTCGAGGCGGCTCGCGACTCCTCGGGGTACACGCTCGAGCGCGAGCGCACTCAGCTGCTGGACCTGCGCAGCCAGGTCTCCAAGTCCAAGATCTTCGCGCCGGAGGCCGGCCTCATGGTCTACGCCCGCGAGCGCAGTCGATGGGGGAGCGGGGACGCCATCGAGGAAGGGGACGAGGTCCGCGAGCGCCAGGACATCGCCACGATCCCGCGAGCCGGCGGGATGACGGTCAAGGCGAGCATCCACGAGACGAAGCTGAAGAAGGTCCAGGTGGGGCAGCCCTGCCTCGTGACCGTCGACGCCTTCCCTGGCCGTACCTTCGAGGGCCGCGTCGACTTCGTCGCGGTGATGGCGGACTCGGGCAGCTGGCGATCCAATCCGAACCAGCGTCTCTACAAGGCGGACATCAGTCTCCTCGCTCCGACCACCGAGATGCGTCCGGGGATGTCGTGCAGCGTCGAGATCCTCGTCGAGGATCTCGAGGACGTCCACTACGTCCCGCGCCAGTCCGTGTTCATGGACGGTGGTGAAACAGTGGCCTTCACGATCGACCGTGGAGACGTGAAGCGCACCGCGGTCCAGATCGGGCTCGACAACTCCAAGTGGGTCACGGTCCTCGACGGGCTGACCGAGGGCCAGACCGTGGCCCTCGCGCCCCCGGCCGACTTCGAGCCAGCGCCCGTGCCGGAGGCCGACGTCGCCTCGTCTCCGTCGGGGGAGAGGCGGACTCCTGGAGCGGGACGCCCCGGTCCGGACTCGCGCCCCGGCGCGAGCGGGCGGCCCTCGGGGACCGGTCGCCCCGGCGCTGGCCGTCCAGGAGCCGGGAGCGGCGGCGGCAGGCCGGGCGCGCGCCCGGCTGGTGGCGACCGTCCCGGGACGACGCGGAAGTCCAAGGGCGACGCGGAGTGACCGAGCTCGGGAGCCAGTCCGCCGCGGATCGGCCCGCCGTGCCCGCCGAGCGAGAGCCCGTGGCGGTCCTCGAGGGGATCACGCGTGAGTACCGGATGGGCGACGAGATCGTCCGCGCGCTGGACTCCTTCAGCTTCTCGTTCGCGAAGGGCGACTACTGGTCGATCATGGGCAGCTCCGGAAGCGGGAAGTCGACGCTGCTGAACATCCTCGGTTGCATCGATCGCCCGAGCGACGGCAGCTACCGCATCCGTGGCCGTGACGTCGTCACCATGGACGACGACGCGCTCTCGACCTTCAGGGGGAAGGAGCTGGGCTTCGTCTTCCAGTCCTACAACCTCATCCCGCAGCTCGACGTCATCGAGAACATCCTCGTCCCCGTGATGTACCAGGAGGTCGTCCCCGAGGGCATCGAGGAGCGCGCGCAAGCCCTCGCCGAGCGCGTCGGGCTCGGCGGACGATTGCACCACCGCCCGATGCAGCTCTCCGGCGGTCAGCAGCAGCGCGTGGCCATCGCGCGCTCGCTCATCAACGACCCGGCACTGATCCTGGCCGACGAGGCCACCGGGAACCTCGACAGCAAGACGGCGAGCGAGATCCTCGAGCTCTTCGACGAGCTCCACGCGGAGGGCAAGACCATCCTCCTCGTGACCCACGAGCCGGACGTGGGTGAGCGGTCCGAGAAGGTCCTGCAGCTCAAGGACGGGAACATCGAGTCGGTCTACGACAATCGATCGGGGGCGGCCTCGTGAGGGGGAGCGCGTTCCTCAGGGCCTTCCGCCTGGGCATCTCGAGCCTGCTCCTGCACAAGCTGCGGAGCTTCCTCACGACCCTCGGCGTGCTGTTCGGCGTGGCGAGCGTCATCGCGATGCTCGCGGTGGGCGAGGGCGCGAGCGCCGAGGCACAGGACCAGATCCGCCGGCTCGGCAGCCGCAACGTGATCCTCCGCAGCGTCGAGCCGCCCCAGACCGGGGACGAGAACGCGGAGATGCGCGTGCTCAGCTACGGCTTGACCCGGGACGATTTCGACCGGATCGAGGCGACGTTCCCCGCCGTGGGCCGCGCGGTCCCCGTGCTCCAGACCCCCGCGGAGGTTCGTCAAGGCGAGGACGTGTGCCGCCCGCGCGTGCTCTGTACGCCGTGGACCTACCAGGACGTCACGCGCCGCGACCTGTTCGCGGGCCGCTTCCTCACCGAGATCGACGAGGAGACCCGCGCGCTCGTCTGCGTGCTCGGCTACGAGGTCGCGCGCTTCCTCTTCCCCTTCGAGAGCTCCATCGGGCAGCGCGTGAAGGTGGGGGAGCATTACCTCGAGGTGGTCGGCGTCCTCGGCTCGCGTCTCCCGACGGGGAGCATCGCCACGGATCCCTCGAGCGAAGCGGGCGGCGAGGTCTTCCTACCGCTCTCCACGGGGCGGGCGTTCTTCGGTGAGCGCCAGACCGAGATTCGCAGCGGGTCCATGGACGTCCAGGAGGTCCAGCTCCACGAGATCATCGTCGAGGCGGAGCGTGACATCGACGTGGAGCTCGTCGCGGCCGCCTGCCGCGAGATGCTGCGCAGGGAGCACGACGACAAGGACTACGAGGTGATCGTGCCGCTCGAGCTGCTCGCGCGCGCCGCCGAGACCAAGCGTATCTTCAACATCGTCCTGGGCTCCATCGCCGGGATCTCCCTGCTGGTCGGCGGGATCGGGATCATGAACGTCATGCTCGCGACGGTCACCGAGCGCACCCGTGAGATCGGGATCCGCCGGGCCCTCGGCGCCAAGCGCAAGCACATCGTCACGCAGTTCCTCGTCGAGACGATGGTCCTCTCCGGCGCCGGCGGACTGCTGGGCGTCGGGATCGGCCTCTTGATCCCCTGGATCGTCGAGCGCACGGCGCAGCTGGAGACCATCGTCACGCCGGCGGCCCCGATCCTCGCCCTCGGGATCAGCGTGCTCGTGGGCGTCGTCTTCGGTCTCTATCCAGCGTGGCGGGCGGCGACCATGGATCCTGTCGAGGCCCTGCGTCACGAGTGAGCGCGGCCCACCCGCGCGCTCACCGGGCGATGGCGGCCTCGACGGACGGCCGGATCGCCTTCGTCCACGCGGCGTAGCCGGCGGGATTGAGGTGGAGCCGATCCTCCGCGAACCATCGCGGATCCGGCTCGCCTTCGTCATCGAGGACGCCGGTGGCCGTGTCCACGAAGGTGAGCATGGGGTCGGCTGCGCAGCGCCGCGCGATCAGCTGGTTCGTCTCGAGGACGATGGCGAGGTGCTCGCTGCGAGAGGGGGTGGGGCTGATCGCGATGTAGACGAGGGGCACGTCGTGCCCGAGCGCGCGCATCGCTTCGACGAGCGCGTCGAAGCGCTCCGCCACGTAGGCCGCATCGCGGGGCGAGTCTCCCGAGATGTCGTTGGTCCCCGAGAAGACCACGAGGGCGCGGGGCTCGACGCCCTCGAGGAGTTCCTCGAGCCAGTACACGGCGTCGTTGATCCGCGAGCCCCCGAAGCCGTGGTTGACGACCTCGATGGGCGCCATGTCCTCGGCGAGGGTGGACCAGCGGCGGATGCTCGAGCTGCCGAGGAACACCACCGGACGGGCGACCGGGCCGCGAGCAGCGAGCGTGGCGGAGATCTCCTCGGCCCAGCGCGTGGGATCCTCCTCGTCGGCCGTGACGACCGGCTCGACCGGGTTCGGGGCAGGCTGCTCCTTCTCGCCGGCGAGAAGGAGGGAGAGGAACAGCGCGGCGAGAGGGAGGAGCGCGACGATTCGCATGTCCAGAGCCTAGCGGCCATCACAGGGGAGGACGGAGCGCGAGGGCCGTCGCGATGTCCGTCGGCCCGATGTCGGCCGCGCCACGCAGGTCCGCGGCGGTCCGCGCGACACGGCGAGTCGACTGGAGCGCTCGGCTCGACAGGTGATCACGTCGGGCGGCGCGCTCGAGGACGACGCGGGCCTCGCCCCGGAGCGGGGCCACCTCGTCGAGCGCGTCCGGTCCGAGGGCCGCGTTGAGGACGGGGCCGCCATCGAGGCGCGCTGCGGCTCGCGCACGTGCGGCGCGGACGTCTCCGGCGACCTGGACGCCCCGCGGGCCGGGGGCGAGCGTGGCAGCGCCGACGACCACGTCGGCAGGAGCGGGCTGGAGCTCGACGCGGATGTCCACGCGGTCGAGCAGCGGTCCCGAGATGCGCTGGCGGTAGCGCCTGACCGCGCCCGGAGCACACCGGCACGGGATCCGCGGATGCCCCGCATAGCCACAGGGGCAGGGGTTCATGGCGGCCACGAGCTGGAAGCGCGCGGGCAGCGTCCTGCGCCGGCCGGCGCGCGCGAGGTGGACCTCACCGGCCTCGAGGGGCTGACGCAGCCCCTCCAGCGCGTCGCGTCCGAACTCCGGGAGCTCGTCGAGGAAGAGCACCCCGCGGTGGGCCAGGGAGATCTCACCCGCGGAGATGGGGCTCCCGCCGCCGATCAGCCCGGCGAAGCTCGTCGTGTGGTGGGGTGCGCGGAACGGCCGCCGCGAGACGAGCCCGCGCGGCCACCGGCCCGTCGCCGAGAGCAGCGTGGTCACCTCGACGCGCTCCTCGAGGGCCATGGGCGGGAGGAGGTCGACCAGTCGCTGGGCGAGCATGGACTTCCCGGCCCCCGGAGGCCCGATCAGGAGGACGCCGTGACCTCCGGCCGCCGCCACCTGGAGGGCCAGCTTCGCCTCGGCCTGGCCCCGCACCTCGTCGAGCCGCTCGGGCGACGTGCCCGCGTCGGGATCGAGGAGGGGCGGTGAGGCCGCGGGGAGTCCCGCGGCGGACGGACCTCGGGTGAGGTGGGACAGGACCTCCGCCACGTGTTCGGCGCCGTGAGCCGTCACGTCACCGAGGGCGGCGGCCTCCTCGGCGGTCTCGGTGGGAGCGATGACCCGACGGATCCCGGCGCGGCGAGCCTCCGCGACGCAGGCGAGGCCGCCGGGAACGGCGTGGAGCCGGCCGTCGATGCCGACCTCGCCGAGGAAGAGGGTGCCGTCGACCTGACCCTGGGTGAGGTGGCCGGCGGCGGCGCCAGCGGCCACCACGAGCGCGAGATCGAGGGCCTCACCCGACTTCCTGCGCGCTGCAGGGACGAGGTGGAGGAAGAGCCGGCCAGCGCCGAGCCGGAGCCCGGTGGCGCCGAGGACGCACGAGAGCCGGCCGCGACTCTCGCGCAGGACCGAGTCGGGGAGCCCGGTGAGGTGGATCTCCGTCGCGCCCTCCTTCGCCGGCTCGAAGCGCGCCTCGACGGTCACCAGCAGTGCGCCCGCCCCGTCGAGGGACGCGCCGTGTGCGCGGATGGTCCTCCTCATGCCGTTCCACACGCGCGACCCCCCGGAAGGGAACACCATGGGCTCCCGGGTTCGCGGTTCGACCGAGGCCCTCCTCCGCGAACTCCACGGCCTCCTCGGCCCGTGAGGACGAGGACGCGCAGCTTGTGACCGGGCGCCGCTTGCGCCCGGCCCGGCGGCCCCGCACGCTCCATCCCATGCCCGAGTACTACGAGCCCGGCGACCTCGCCGACTTCCCCAAGATCGCCGAGCACGCCCCGCAGATGGGGGAGAAGTTCTTCGACTGGTACGGGAGCGTCTTCCAGGACGGGGCGCTCACCGCGCGCGAGAAGAGCCTGATCGCGCTCGCGGTGGCCCACGCCGTCCAGTGCCCCTACTGCATCGACGCCTACACCAAGGACACCCTGGAGAAGGGCTGCGACGCCGAGCAGCTGACCGAGGCCGTCCACGTCGCGGCGGCCATCAAGGGAGGCGCGGCGCTCGTCCACGGCGTCCAGATGAGGAAGGTCGCGGACTCGCTCGGGATGTGATGGGGGAGCCGTCCAACGGAGAAGGCCGCGCTGCGATCAAGGTCCGGCCGACGCTTCGAAAGGAGCGTTCGCCCCTGGCCGCGCCCGCGCGCCAGCTGGAGCTGCTCGGCGAGGTGGACCTCGCGGGGGCGCCGGGGAGAGGCGACTTCGACGCGCTCACCTCGGAGGCGCTGGGCGGTTCGTTCCGCGCGACCGGGGTCGACGTCCTCCAGCTGAACCTGGGGGCGAGGTGCAACCAGACCTGTCTCCACTGCCACGTGGACGCCGGGCCGGACCGGACCGAGGACATGTCCCGCGAGGTCGCCGACCGCTGCCTCGAGGTGCTCGCGGCGACCGACATCCCGACGGTGGACATCACCGGCGGAGCGCCCGAGATGGCCGCGCAGTTCCGCCACCTCGTTCGCGGCGCCCGGGCGCTCGGCCGGCACGTGATGGACCGCTGCAACCTGTCCATCCTGCTCGCGAAGCCGTACGCGGACCTCGTCGACTTCCTCGCGGAGCACGAGGTCGAGGTGGTCGCGTCCCTGCCGCACTACCGTCAGCACGGCACCGATCGCCAGCGGGGCGACGGGGTCTTCGACGCGTCGATCGAGGCGCTGCAGCGGCTGAACACGGTGGGATACGGCCGTGATCCACGCCTGCGTCTGGTCCTCGTCACCAATCCCGTAGGGGCCTTCCTCGCTCCGGGTCAGGCCTCCCTCGAGGCCGAGTGGAAGCGCGAGCTGAAGCGACTCCACGGCGTGGACTTCGACGCCCTCTACGCCCTCAACAACATGCCGATCAGTCGCTACCTGGAGTGGCTGGAGGCGGGCGGTCAGACCGGCGCGTACCTGCGCCGCCTGGTGGACGCCTACAACCCGGCCGCCGCGGCCGGGCTCATGTGCCGGACCACGATCTCGGTCGGCTGGGACGGGCGTCTCTTCGACTGCGACTTCAACCAGATGCTCGATCTCGAGGTCGAGGGCGGTGCCCCCCGGCACATCGACGACTTCGATCTCGGCCGGCTCGGTTCGCGCAGGATCGTGACGCGTCGGCACTGCTTCGGATGCACGGCGGGTGCCGGCTCGAGCTGTGGCGGTGCGACCACGTGACCGGCGGGGTCATCGCGGGGGTCGTCTTCGACCTCGACGGGACGCTGACGCAGCCCGGGGCCATCGACTTCGCGGCGATGAGGAGGCGCATCGGCATGGAGGAGCGCGGCTCGGTGCTCCACTGGATCGAGACCCGCGCCTCGGACGCGGCGGAGCGCGAGGAGATGCACAGGATCGTGGTCGAGGTCGAGGACGAGGCCCTCGCGCGCATGGAGCTCGCGGACGGCCTCGACGAGGTCCTCGAAGCCCTCCGGGCGCGGGAAGGTGAGCTCGTCGCGGGGATCTCGACCCGCAACAGCGCCTCGGCGCTGGTGCGCTTCGGAGAGCTCCTCGAAGCGCGTGGCCACGGAGCGCTCGGGAAGCACTTCTCGGCCCGGGTCGCCCGTGGGCACCATTCGCCTTTCCTCGGACGGGAGCTCGCCCACAAGCCCTCTCCGGAACCCGCGCACGAGTGCGTCAGGGTCTGGGATCTCGCCGGCCGATTTCCCCTCGTGACCCAGACCGACGCCGAGCCCGCCGCTCATCCGGAGCTGCTGTTCGTGGGTGACGACATCGACGATTGCCGGTGCGGCCGCCGCGCAGGCTTCGAGGCCGCGCTGCTCGAGGAGCGCGGGGCGCGCCGCTTCGAGGGGGACGCCGCGGCGCGCCGGCGCGTGTCGAGCCTCGTCGAGGTCGCGCGCTGGCTGGCCGTCCGCGGCTGAGGATGAGGCCCGGCGCCCATCGGCGCTCCCCATCCCTGCTAGCCTTGGCGGCCATGACCCCGCTCAGCCGTCCTTTCCTGCCGTCCGCGGTGCTCCTCGCCGCGGCTTGCTCCACGACCGAGGAGGGTTTCGCGCCCGAGGTCCTCGCCGAGACGACCGGCCGTGAGATCGTCGCCGCGGGGGAGCGCATCTTCGTCGGCGCGCCCGTGGTGCTCTGGACCTCGCCGGACGGCTACGACGCCTACAACACCAACCTGCACTTCGAGCACCCGCCGGTCGGTGTGCCCACGCCTCCGCCGGGGAAGCTCCGCTACGCGCCGGGCCGCAAGGATCGTCGTACCGGTGAGGTCGTGGTGCCTCCGGAGGGCAGCCTGCTCGAACTCCAGGAGGCGCTCGAGCTGTTCGTGGTGCACTACGACGCGGGCGCGACCAGTCAGAGCTGCTTCCGCACGCTGCACGACCGTCGCGCGCTCTCCGTGCACTTCATGATCGACCTCGACGGCACGATCTACCAGACGCTCGATCTGCGGGACACCGCGTGGCACGCGCGCCAGGCGAACAACCGCTCGGTCGGCGTGGAGATCGCTCAGATCGGGGCGTACCCGCTCGACGACACGACGCTGGACGGCTGGTACGAGACCGACGTCGTCGGGACGAGGATCAACCTGCCGCGCCCCGCCTCCGAGCTCGGAGTCCGGACGCCGCGCTTCGTCGCACGCCCGGCGCGCCCTGGTCGGATCCGTGGTCTGATCCACGGCAAGGCCTACCAGCAGTACGACTTCACGCCCGAGCAGTACGACTCGCTCGTCAAGCTCACGGCCGCGCTCTGCCGCCATTTCCCGAAGATCGAGCCGGACGCGCCCCGTGATCGCCGGGGTCGAGTGCTCACGACGCGCATCCCGGAGGAGGCGGAGTGGGACTTCAACGGGATCGTGGGCCACTACCACGTCGGCAGCCACAAGACCGATCCGGGTCCGGCGTTCGACTGGGACTCCTACCTGACCCGCGTCCAGACGCGCTTGATGCTGCCCTGAAGGCTGCGTCCCGGGTCAGTAGCGATCCCGGTGATCTCGATTCTCGAGCTCGTCGCGGATGCGCTTGAGCTCGGTGAGGACCTCGCGGAGGGTGCGGTGCACCTCGAGGGCCCAGGTGAAGAACATGATGAGCGCCAGGCCGAGGGCGCCCATGAGGATGGGGTGCAGATTCATCGGTCGAGGACCTCCGCCAGGAAGCCGTTCGCCTCGTCGAGGAGCGCGCGCGCGCCCGGGAGGTCGGTGTCGCGCCGGGCCATGACGATGGCCGCCTTGGCGCTCCCCCTGGCCGCCTCCAGGAGCTCGGTGGCGCGGGCTCGCTCGACCTCACCGAAGCGGGTGACGAGGCGTACGCCGCGCTCGACGAGCTTCGAATTGGCTCGGGTGTTCACGTCGACCATGTGCCCGCGATAGGTCTTGCCGGCGCGGGCCATGGCCAGGGTCGAGATGGCGTTGAGCGCCAGCTTGGTGGCGGTCCCGGCCTTGAGGCGCGACGACCCGGCGAGGACCTCGGGTCCGACCAGGAGTCGGGCGCCGAGGGGATGATCGTCGGGGACCTGCTCCCGCGGGACGCAGGCGATGAGCGCCGTCCGCGCGCCGTGCTCCCGAGCGCAGGCGAGCGCACCGTGGACGAAGGGCGTCGTGCCACTCGCCGCGATCCCGATGACGAGGTCTCCCTCGCTCAGCGCGCGAGCGGCCACCTCGGCCGCGCCCGCGGCCGGATCGTCCTCGGCGTGCTCGACCGCGCCCGCGATCGCCGCCTCGCCCCCGGCGATGATCGCCTGGACCACCTCGGGCTCGACGCCGAAGGTGGGGGGGCACTCCGTGGCGTCGAGGACGCCGAGGCGCCCGCTCGTGCCCGCGCCGACGTAACAGATCCGCCCGCCGCTGCGCAGGGTCTCGGAGGCGGCGTCCACGAGGGCCGTGAGTTCGTCACGCGCGGCCTCGAGAGCCTCGAGCACGGAGGCGTCGGAGGCGTGCATGAGCGCCAGCGCCTCGGCCGTGCCCATGGTCTCGAGCTGATCAGCCCCCGGGTGAGCCTCTTCCGTCGCGATGTGGCCGCGGTCCCTCACGTGTCGCTCCGCTCTCGCTTGCGAGTGAAGCGCTCTCCGGGCTCCCACATCTTCCCGGAGCCGAGCGAGAGTCCGCCGTCGATGGTGATGTCGGCGCCTGTGACGTAGCGCGAGGCGTCGCTGCACAGCCAGAGCACCTGGGCCGCCACCTCCTCACGCCCTGCGAAGCGGCCCATGGGGACGGAGCTGCGGATGCGCTCCTCGACCTCCTCCGAGGGCCAGAGGTTCTGCTTCGCGCCGTCGGACTCGAAGGGGCCCGGCGCGACGCAGTTGACCCGCACGCCGCGCCCCGCCCACTCGATCGCGAGGGACTTCGACATCGCCAGCACGCCCGCCTTCGCGCTCGCGGAGTGGGTCACGCCCGCCATCCCTGTCCAGGCATAGGTCGCGATGATGTTGCAGATGGCCCCGCCGCCGCTCGCCAGCATCTGCTTCCCGAACTCCTTGGAGCAGTAGAAGGTCCCGTCGAGCACGATCCCGAGGACGGCGCGCCACGCGTTGGCGCTCATCCGCTCGGCGGGGCAGACGAAGTTGCCCGCTGCGTTGTTCACGAGGACGTCCGCCGGGCCGTGCTCGCTGGCGACCCACTCGGCGAAGCGGCGCACCTCGGCGGACTCACGGACGTCGAGCTGGTAGCCAGCGGCCTTCCATCCGCGCGCGCGGGCCTCCTCCAGGAAGGCCGCCTGGTTCTCCGGGCTGCGGGAGGGAACGATCACGCTCGCGCCGAGGGCCGCGAAGCCCCGGCTGATCTCGAGCCCGAGGCCCGTGCCGCCGCCCGTCACGACGACGACGCGGCCTTCCATGGCGCCGTCCGGCAGGAGCGCTGCTGCGGTCGACGGGAATGCGGGGGGCTCGGAGGGGTCGCTCATGGCACGAGAGTACCGAGCCGCGGCGGGACGCCGGAGGGGTCCATCGGATAACGTGGCCGCCCCGAAACCTCCTCGGAGGAGGCGCTCTCGCGCGTCCCCGGAGGACCAGGACCCGGGACAGGAACCACCCATGCAAGTCCTCTCCAGCTACGCGGCCGGCCAGTGGCAAGAAGGCCAGGGCGAAGGCGCACCCCTCGAGAACCCGACCACCGGCGAGATCGTCGCGCGCACCGGCACCGCGGGCATCGACATGCGAGCCGTCGTCGAACACGCCCGCGAGGTCGGCGGGCCGGCCCTCCGGAGGATGACCTTCGCTGAGCGCGCTGCGATGCTGAAGGGGCTCTCCGCGGCCATCCACGAGGCCCGCGAGGAGCTCATCGACATGGGGGCGGTCAACGGGGGCAACACCCGGGGCGACGCCAAGTTCGACATCGATGGCGCGACCGGGACCCTCGCGGCCTACGCCTCCTTCGGCAAGCGCCTCGGCGACCGACCGTTCCTGACGGACGGCGACGGGATGCAGCTCGGCCGGACCGCGCGCTTCTGGGGCCAGCACGTGCGCGTCCCGCGCCGCGGCGTCGCCGTTCACATCAACGCCTTCAACTTCCCGGCCTGGGGGATGATGGAGAAGGCGGCCTGCGCGCTCCTCGCCGGCGTCCCGGTGATCGAGAAGCCCGGGACGAGCACGGCGCTCATCGCCTGGCGGGTCGCGCAGATCGTGGTCGAGTCCGGACTCGTCCCCGAGGGTGCCTTCCAGTTCCTCTGCGGCAGCGCGGGGGACCTCCTCGACCAGCTCGACGGGCAGGACTGCGTGGCCTTCACCGGCTCCGCCGCGACGGGGATGAAGATCAAGGGGCACGAGAACCTCGTGCGTCACAACGTGCGGGTCAACGTGGAGGCCGACTCGATCAACGCGGCGGTCCTCGCGCCCGACGTCGACAGCGGGGACGAGGCGTTCGGCCTCTTCGTGGGCAACGTCGCACTGGACATGTGCCAGAAGGCCGGGCAGAAGTGCACCGCGGTGCGCCGCGTCCTCGTCCCCTCCGACCGCGTGGACGAGGTCAAGGCGGAGCTCATGGCCGAGCTCGGCCGCCACCCCCAGGGTGAGCCCCAGGAGAAGGGCACGCGCCTCGGCCCGGTGGCTCACTCCCAGGCCCACGCCGACGTGCGCGAGGGGATCGGACGCCTGTCCGAGGTGGCCGACGTGATCACGGGCGGCGCCGAGCCGCCCCGCGACGGCTGCTTCGTGAGCCCGACCCTGCTGGTGGCCCGCGACGCGGACGCGGGCATCCTCCACGAGCTGGAGGTCTTCGGCCCCGTGGCCACGATCATTCCCTACGACGGGAGCGCCGAGCACGCCGTGGACCTCGTGAACCGCGGAGAGGGCGGCCTCGTCGTCAGCGCCTACTCCAACGATGCCTCGTGGTCGGAGTCCTTCGTCCTCGGCGTCGCTCCCTACCACGGCCGCGTCTGGATGGGCTCGGACCGCATGGCCGAGCAGGCCCTCCCCCCCGGCATGGTCCTCCCCGGGCTCGTGCACGGCGGGCCCGGCCGGGCCGGCGGTGGAGAAGAACTCGGCGCCCTGCGCGGTCTCGAGTTCTACACCCAGCGGACCGCGATCCAGGGCTTCAAGAGCTTCGTCGACGGCACCTTCGGCGCGCCCGCCGAGTGACCCGTGGGGTGCGCGGCCGCCGGGGCCGCGCCTCGAGGCGCTAGCGCGCCTCGACGACGATCAGGTCGCGCCATTCCCGCGGCACGGCCTCGCGCCGGCGGAAGGACTGCCAGCCGGGCGAGCTCGCGATCTCCACGGTCTCGGGCCGCGGCACGACCAGCTTGACGTCCGATGCGTCGAGGTCGAACCGGGGAGCGCTCCGGCGCGCGTGCCGCACGACGAGCGACTCCTCGCCCGGGGTGATCCGCAGGGAGTCGGTCAGGAAGGGGCGCCCCTTGATGCGCTCCCAGGAGAGGAGCACAGCCTCGTTCGTGATCGACGCCACGCCGAAATAGGTCGCGACGGCGCGGTGGGGGAGCGGGGCCTCGCCGGCCTCGACGTCGAAGGTCACGTCGAGCCGCCGGCCGTCGCGGTCCATCGCCGCCCGCCACCCCCCACGGGGGGCGACGCGGTCCCACGTGGTCCGCTCGAGCGCGCGGAGCCACGGGCCAGCGGTGGGGACGGGGAACATGTCCGCCTCGGTGGCCTCGATGGAAGCGGCCTCGCCCCGGGGCCCGAGCTGCAGAGCCCTGCGCTCGGGGACGTGGACCGCGCGACGGTCTCCGTCGATCAGCGTCGCGCCCGTCCGCTCGCCGTCGGCGTCCAGCGACTCCTCCAGGCGTCGTGACCCTCCGTCCCAGATGCGCACGTGGCGCGCGTCGCTGGTGAGCTCTCGAACGGGGGACTCGCCGAACTCGATGTCGGCGCTCTCCTCGATGAAGTCGACGGCCTCCGGGGCCGACGCCGCTGTCGCGGGCTCCTGGCGCTCCAGGTGGGCCACGAGGGCACGACCCAGCTCGCAGCCGTACTCCACCTCGAAGACCCGCAGCTCCAGCTCGTACACCGAGGGGGCCCGACCGCGCTCCAGCAGTTCGAGGACCTCGGCCCTCGGCGCCCCTCCGCCGGTCTGGGCGGGCCCGGCGGCGGCGAGGAGGAGCAGGGGCGTGAGCATGCCTGGAATGGTAGGCGGCCTGCGACCCGCCAGCGTGCTCGTGAGGTCCTTCGAGGGGCAAGGCTTGCGTTGTGGTCGATCCTGCATCCCGGGCTCGACCTTTTGTCCGCTCTTTTTGAGAGTGATTCTCATTTGCACTTGCATTGAGATCCGATCTCAGCTGTATTGCGCGCGACGCGGGTCGGAACGGCCCGTCACCCGGCTCAAGTCGCGCCAGATCCCGAACCTCCAGCTCATATGTCACTCCTCCTCCTTCCGGTCGTCGCCGCGCCCGCGGCTCTCCTCAACGGTCTTCAGGACGACCGTCTCGACGTCGTCGAATCTCGCCTGCAGACGCTCGAGCAGGACAACCGGCGCCTCTCCTCGAGTCTCCAGGACGCCCTCGACGCCCTCGCGGAAGCCGAGGTCGTGGGGGGCGCGAACGCCACCCCGTTCGATCCGGAGCTGACCCAGACCTGGGCGGCCCTCGCCCAGCGCCGCCTCGCTCCCCGGGCCGCGGCGGTCTACACCGCCGATCGCCTGTCCTTCGGCGGCTACGGTGAGTTCCTCGCCGAGGAGTTCAACGGCCGCGACGACGACCGCTTCGACGCCCTCCGCTGGGTCATGTACTTCGGTAGCCGCTTCTCGGACCGGTGGATCTTCAACTCCGAGATCGAGATCGAGCACGGCAGCACGGACGCGGCCTCGGCGACCACCAGCTCGAACGGCAGCGTCTCCATCGAGTTCGCCTACATCGATCACCTGCTCACGGACCAGGTCGCGCTCAGGGGCGGCGTCGTGCTCACACCGATGGGCTTCGTCAACGAGCGTCACGAGCCCACGACCTTCCTCCCCGCCGCGCGCCCGCAGACCGAGACGCGGATCATCCCCTCGACCTGGCGCGCCATCGGCGTCGGTGGATACGGCCAGGCGGGCCCCTTCGCCTGGACCGCGTACGCGATCAACGGCCTCGCCGGTGGCCGCTTCAACGCCAGCGGACTGCGCGGTGGCCGGCAGAAGGCCAACCGCGCCTCCAGCGAGAACGTGGCCCTCGTGGGGCGCGTCGACTACGTGGACATCCCCGGCGTGGTCGCCGGCTTCTCGGCCTTCCAGGGCAACTCCGGCGCTGACCAGCCGGAGGGGCTCGGGACGACCATCGTCGACCTCCACGCGGAGTGGAACGAGGGGCCCTGGAGCGTCCGAGGCCTCTTCGCCCGCGCGGACGTGGACGACACGGCGGCGTTCAACGCCCGGACCGGTGAGGCTCTCGCCGAGCGACTCGAGGGCTGGTACGTCGAGGCGGGATTCGACCTGCTGTCCTTGACGGACGATTACGCGAACCAGACCCTCGACTTCTACCTGCGCTACGAGGACCTCGACACCCAGGCCAAGCTCGCCCCCGGAACTCCGTCCGGCGGCGGCGTCGACGACACCTTCCTGACCTACGGCCTCAACTATCGCCCCCTCGATCAGGTGGTCCTCAAGCTCGACTACACCGACGTCGATGAAGGCAATGACGTGGTCCGTGCTTTGATCGGCTACGCGTTCTGATCTCCATGCAAAGAGCCGTCTCGTTCGCCGCTCTCCTCGCGGTCCTCTTCGTCCTCGCGGGCCCCGCGCCCGCGGAGAAGAAGAAGCCGTCGCTCATCGACGTGGCCGTCGCCAAGGCGTTCCCGGGAGCGAAGGTCGAGCGTGTGTGCATGCGGCTCTCCGAGACCGAGCTCCAGAAGGTCGGCAAGCTCGCCTCTCAGCGGCCGCCGAAGAAGTCGACGACCTTTGCCTATGTCGCGCGCAAGGAGGGAAAGGTCGTCGGCACGGCGTTCTTCGACAGTCACATCGTGCGCACCAAGCGTGAGACGCTGATGGTGGTCGTGACGCCCGCTGGGAAGGTCGCCGGCGTCGAGACGATCGTCTTCCAGGAGCCGCCCGAGTGGCTCGCCCAGGACACGTTCTACGAGTCACTCCCGGGACGCGGTCAGGGCCGCGCGCTCATCCTCGGGCGCGGGCTCGACGGGACGACGGGCGCAACTCTGACCTGCCGCGCCGTCGCGGACGCGTCGCGCCGCGTGCTCGCGCTCCACGAGGTGGGGGGCGAGCGCGTCGGGCGCGTCCCCCCAGCGCCGAAGAAGGACCGCGAGAAGCCCCGCCGCGACGCCGCGGAAGGACCGCCGGATTGAAGCCGGGCGCGCGCTGGCTGCTCAACCTCTCCATGCTCGCCGCCGGCGGGACGGGGCTCGTGTGGGCGTACTGCGCGTATCTCTGGGAGCCAGGTCCCGAGCCAGACGATCCGGAGCTCTTCCTCGAGTGGACCGGGCAGCACCCCTGGGTGCCGCTGGTCCGAACGGCGCACCTCTTCGCGGTGCCGGCGCTGGTCTTCGCGGTCGGCCTCATCTGGGCGAGCCATGTCGCGCCGCGCCTCACCCGCGCCTGGGCGCGCCGCCGGACCGGGCTCCTCCTCGCCGCGCTGATGACGCCCATGGTGGTCAGCGGAGTGGCTCTCCAGACGGCCGTGAGCCCCGAGTCGCGGAATCTCTGGGTCTGGACCCATGGAATCTCCTCGGCGCTCTGGGTCGTCGCGTACCTCGCCCACCAGGTCGCCCGCGGGCACGGTCCCAGAGCCTGATCCGGCGATCCTCCGCGACGCAGCGGAGGAGATCGAATACGCGGCGTCGTAGGGCGTACCATGTCGCGCCCATGAACGTCGCAACCACCTCACGTCGCTGTCTCGAGTGCGGTGCCATCCCGCGCGAGAGCGACTCGAAGTTCTGCTCGTACTGCGGAGCCGAGCTCCCCACGCTGGACCGTCCAACCCCCGAGACGCCCGTGGAGACGATCGCTCGCCGCTTCGAGCAGCTGCAGGAGCACCCCGATGCGCGCCGTGCCCTGGCCTCGAAGCCGTCGGGGCGGGGCGCCATGGCGAAGAGCGGCGGCAGCGCGGCGGGAACACTGCTCGTCCTGGGGGTGGTCGGCCTGTTCGTGATGTTCTTCATGCGCGCGAGCTCCTCCGTGACGAGCACCGTGGTGACACCGGTGTCGTTCAGGAATAGTCCGAGCAGCGGCTTCGAAAGCGGGTTCCAGATGATGTTCACGCTCGTTCCGCTCGTGATCCTGGGGGGCGTGATCTACCAGGCGGTCCGCGTGTTCGGGAGCTCCGCCAAGGTGGCGCGGTCGCCCGTACGCTCGCAGCTCGCCCTCGTCGTGGACGAGCACCGCGAGGACCGCGGCCGTCGCGAGCGCCGACGCAGCGTCCACGTGGCGACCTTCGAGGACGAGCGCGGTGCGCGGTCCAGCTTCGAGGTCTCTACGGCCGTCGCGCGCAGTCTCGCCCCTGGTGACATGGGCGTGCTGCACTCGAAGGGCCCGGCGATCGTGCGCTTCGATCGCGTGGACGTCTGACCTGCGAGCGCCTGCTCGGAGCGCGCGGCTCGTGCACTCGCCGTTCGGGCGGCTCCGGTGGTCGTCGAAGGGCTCGCGGCCGGCGAGCAGCGCCAGCGCGTCGTGGCTGGTGAGGTCCTCGGGGCTGAAGACGAGGTCTCCGTCGTCGCTCAGCGGCGGACGAGGAGCTGGATCCGATAGGTCCTGGAGGGTCCTTCCACGACGCTGATGACGTCGACGCGGCCGTCGCCGTCGAGATCGACGGCGCGGAGCGCGCGGTCGTCCTCGCCCTCCCAGAGGCGGTGGGTGATGGCCGGCTCCGAGTCCGCGGTCGCGTCCCGCAGGGCCTTGCCCGGCGCCACCGCGAAGGCATCCAGGTTCCCGAGGTCGATGACGCTCTCGCCCCCGTCGTCGAGGCGATCGAGGTCCCGGAGCACGACGCGCTCGACGAGGCCGTCGAGCCCGCGCGAGAGCGAGAGGTCCTCGAACTTCTGCTGCTGGGGCGCGCAGTCCTCGAAGACCATCAGGACACCGTCGCGCTCGTCGAGCACGTCGTTCTGCGCGCCGTCGGCGCCCCAGTCCATACGCCGCGCCGGGATGTCCCACTGCGCCTCGATGGCGTCGGCGATCTCCTCGCTCTCGTCGATCAACTCCAGGATGCGAGGGACCCGCAGCGCCAGGGTCGTGCGCTTGGTCGGTCGCCGGGCGAAGGTGCCGCCTTCGTTCCGGTAGGTGAACACGTCGAAGTCGAGCTTGCCGGGCACCACGAGGTACTTCAGCAGCCGCCCGAGGGAGATCCGCTCGCCGCGCACGATCTGCAGGTCCGGGCGGGCGTCGCCCATGACGTCGCGGACGAAGAAGTACAGGACGTTGCCGCTCGCCTTGAGCACCTGGTCGGGGGCCTTCACGGGCCCCGTGGCGCCAGCGCCCAGGTAGACCTTGAAGGTCCCCTCCGATCCGATGACGAGATCCCTCGGGCCCTCACCGTCGAGGTCCTCGATCCGCCATTTCGCGATGCCGGAGACCGCGCTCAAGAGGTCGTCGAGGTCGATGTCGCTGGCGCTGACCGCCGTCTTGTACTCGCCCAGATCGAGCTGCCAGGAGGGGAGCGCGTCGATCTCGGGTCTCGCCAGGTGGAAGGAGACGCGCTCGCCCATCTGGGAGACGAGGTCCTGCTGCCCGTCGCCGTCGACGTCCTCCATCTTGAACCAGGGCACGCGCACCGACTGGCCGAAGGTGGAGGAGAGGCGTCCCGGGTCGCCGAGCTCGTAGTCGATATCGGGCTCGTACCCGACCTCGATCGGTGAGGACCACTGAAGAGCGCCGCTGCGCCCCGCCGCGCCGCGATTCAGCCGGACGTGGAATCGCCCGGGTCCGGGCAGGACGAGATCCAGGAGCCCGTCGCCGTCGATGTCGCGCGCGAAGGGCACGCGTGCGATTCCCGAGGGCAGGTAGGTGGCAGCCTCGAAGAGATCCTCGGGCTCCGACCAACCGCCCTCGGGCAGCAGGGACGCGCGCTGGATCGTCTTCCCGTCGGCGACGAGCAGGAGGTCCGTGCGTCCGGTCCCGGTGAGGTCCGCGAGGTCCCAGCCCACGGTGCTCGCCGGCCACGCCATGAGCGAGCCGCGGGTCTCGTAGGTGCCGTCGTCGGCGAGCCGTCGCGCGAGGACGCCGCTGTCGTCGACGCGCAAAAGCTCGAGCGCACGGTCGCCCGTGAGGTCGCGGAGCGCCATCAGCACGCCGCGGCGGGGCACCTCCAGGCGTGTGTCCGCGAAGGGAGCAGCGGCCGCGGGCTGCGCGGCGGAGAGGTCCGTGAGCTGAGCGGCCGCGGTTGGTGACGTCAGGACCGCTCCGGCGATCGCCGCCAGCGCGCCCGCGCGATGGTGGACACGTGTGTTCATCGCTTCTGGGACAGGTAGATCGTCAGGGTCGAGTCCGAGGCGCTGACGATGTCACCGAGGCCGTCCCCGTTCAGGTCACGCACGGTCAGGGAGGAGACCGAGCCGCGCGAGGCGTACTGCTTCCAGTAACCGTCGTCGATCAGCCACGTCGTCCCGCCGAAGAAGGAGGAGTCCTTCACCACGCGGCGGACGCCGAGTTCACCCTTGAGGTTCACCTCGACGAGGTCCGCGATCCCGTCGCCGCTGCAGTCCATCCTCAGCTCGCGGTTCGCGAGAACGGTTCGGACGCTGTCCTCGTCGAAGACCGACTCCTGCTTCAGCGCGGGCTTGCGCTCGAAGGATCCGCGGCGGTCGCCGAGGTAGATCAGGTGCCCGTACGTGAACTCGAGACCGGTCACGGTCTCCAGCACGCTCGGGAGCTCGAAGCGCCGGATCGCGAGGTCGGGGCGGCCGTCCCCGTCGACGTCGGTGACCGAGGCGCGGAGCTCGGCGGCCTCGAATCGCAGGACCTGGGTGGGCTTCGCGGGGAGCAGGCGGTCGGCGGTGGAGCGCATCACGTAGATGCGCCACTGGGCGTTCTTGAATCCGTCGACGTCCTCGCTCCAGATCCCGAGGACGTCCTCGTCGCCGTCGCCGTCCACGTCCACGATCCGGAGCGCGGCCCGTTCCCCGTCGTGCTCGAGGTAATCCGGGAGCTCCTCGATCCGGGTCGGCCGCTGCGGGAGGCCGTCCGGCCCCGCGATGAAGACGTTGAGCCGATCCCCGTCGAGCAGGAGCATGTCCCGGGCGCCGTCCCCGTTCACGTCCACGAGGGCGGGGGCCTGGATCCGGTAGTCGTCGTCGACGACGCTGAACGACTCCCCGTCGCCCAGGAACGGCGCGATCCGCTCGCCGACCGTGAGGGAGAAGCGAGCCTGGCGCTCCTCGCCCTCGCGCTGGGCTTCGCGGCGCCTCCTCGAGTTGTCGTTCGGGTCCGGGGGGGTCCAGCCGGAGGTGCGCCTGTAGCGGCTCAGAGCCGTCCACGGCGGGTCTCCCTCGGCGGCGTCCGGGTCCGGTCCGAAGGCCGCGAAGCCGCTGCGTTCGGGCAGCAGGAGCTGATCGCCGCCGGGGGCGGCCCCGTCGAGGACGTAGAGCCAGTAGGGGAGCGCGCGAGGGCTCGGGACGTCGTAGAGCAGCTGCACCTCGCAGAGTCGCGCGATGTTCCCGCGGTAGCTCGTCCGGCGCGGATCGAAGGACCACGCGCCCTGGCGCGTCAGCAACACGAGCTCCTTGCCCTCGAGGTCGGCCCGGACGTCGGCGAAGGTCCACGCGACGATGTCGTCGAGGACCGGGATCGTGATGTAGGGCTCGGGCTCGACCGACGAGCCGCGCACCCGATGCAGGTGCAGCTCCCGATCGCCACGCGGGTTCCGCGCCGACAGGGCCAGCTC
>PKCK01000012.1 GCA_002862085.1 Planctomycetota bacterium
CCCAGCACCGCGTCGAACTCGAGCACGCCCGCGGCGTAGCGCTCGAGCGCGCGCGTCCTTTCGTTCACCGGATCCGTCACGGGCGCGGGAGCCTACGGGACCCCGACGCGGCCGTGTTGCGTCCGCTGGTCGCGGTCGCACATCGGGCGCCCCTCGCCAGCGAACGGTGGGACCGGGGTCCGTGAAGAAGGGGGTGCTCGCCGGCCGGCGCGGCTACCCTTTCCGGAGCGTCGATGCCAGGCCGGCCGCCGCCGCCCCCGGGGCACACGACGTCAGGACCCCTCCCAATCACCATGTCGCACAGCCTCCCCAAAGACGCACGCTTCGAGACCCGCGCGGTCCACGCAGGCCAGGGACCCGACCCCAACAACGGCGCCGTCATGACGCCTGTCTACCTCACGAGCACCTACGCCCAGGAGGCACCCGCGGTGCCGCGCCAGGGCTACGAGTACTCGCGGACGACGAACCCGACGCGAACGGCGCTCGAGGAGAACCTCGCCTCGCTCGAGGGCGGCGCGTGGGGCCTGTGCTTCGCGTCCGGCCTCGCCTCGACGAACGCGCTCATGGACCGCCTCGTCCCCGGCGACCACGTGGTGTGCGGCAACGATCTCTACGGGGGCACGTACCGCATCTTCACGAAGGTCTTCGAGCGCTACGACATCGGCTTCAGCTTCGTGAACACGACGGAGCCCGGCGCGATCGCCGCGGCCATGACGCCCGCCACGAAGTACGTCTACATCGAGACCCCCTCGAACCCGCTCCTCAGCCTCACCGACATCGCGAAGGCCGCGGAAGCGGCCCACGCGGGCGGTGCGCTCCTGGTGGTCGACAACACCTTCGCGACGCCGTACCTGCAGAGGCCGCTCGAGCTGGGCGCTGACATCGTGTTGCACTCGCTCTCGAAGTACCTGGGAGGCCACTCCGACCTGATCGGAGGGGCGCTCATCGGGCGCGACGACGCAGTGCGCGAAGAGCTCGCCTTCTACCAGAACGCCGTCGGCGGCTGCCTCTCCCCCATGGATGCGTTCCTCGTCCTGCGCGGCACCAAGACCCTCGGCGTGCGGATGGATCGGCACTGCCAGAACGCACAGGCCGTGGCCAACGCCCTCAGCGAACACGACCTCGTCGACCGCGTGATCTACCCCGGCCTGCCGGACCACCCGCAGCTGATGATCGCGCAGGCGCAGATGGCCCAGCCAGGGGGCATGGTCTCCTTCGAGCTGAAGGGCGGCGTCGGGGCGGCCAACGCGCTCGCCTCGGCGACGAGGGTCTTCACCCTCGCGGAGTCCCTGGGCGGCGTCGAGTCCCTCGTCGAGGTGCCGCCGAGCATGACCCACGCCTCGATCCCCCCGGAGGTGCGCCGCGCCGCCGGGCTGGCCGACGGGCTCGTGCGCCTCTCGGTCGGCGTCGAGCACCAGGACGACCTGGTCGCAGACCTGCATCAGGCTCTCGACGTCGCGCGGCAAGCCGCAGGCTGAGCGGCGCAGAACAACCCAACGTGCACGAGGCCCGGCGTCGATCTCGATCGACGCCGGGCCTCGCGTTCCGGGGGACGACCGGACGTCCTCGGTTCAGAAAGGCGAGCCAGGAGTGGTCGGCGGCGGCGACGGAGGCTGGGGCCTGGCGGCTTCGCCGTTCCCGTTCGCGTGCGACTCCGCCGCGTCCGAGCTGGCCGAAAGAGCGACGTCCGAGGCCTCGTCGCACACCCGATCGCGCATGACGCGGCCCACCTTGAACTTCACGACTCGCTTGGCGGGGACCGGAACCTTCTCGAGCGTCCTCGGGTTCTGAGCGATGCGTGGCGCTCGCTCGCGCACCTCGAAGACTCCGAATTCCCGGAACTCGAGCCGGTTGCCCTGCGCCAGCTCGTTGATGATCTCGTCGAGAAAGCGTTGGAGAACGTCGCGGACCACGACCTTCGTCTGGTTCATGTCCTCGGCGATTCGATTCACAAGCTCGCGCTTGGTGATCGTTCGTCCTTCTCGATCGGTCATCACGTCGTTCATTCCTGCACTAGGGGGAGACCCAGGGCTCGAACAACGCGAACCCACGCCTGTCTCGGATGCTGGCACCGCGCGCGCGAATCGTCAAGCGAGTCAAGCCACCGTCTTCACATGAACGGCTCATCAAGTACGAACGTCACGGGACCGTCCCCGCTCACGTCGACGGTCATCTCCGCGCGGAATCTCCCTGTCTCGACCTGGACCCCGAGTTCGCGCAGGAACCCACAGAACGCCTCGTAGAGCGGCTCTGCCGCATCCGGAGACGCAGCTCGGTCGAAGGAGGGTCGCCGCCCCTTGCGGCCGTCTGCGGCCAGGGTGAACTGGCTGACGACGAGCAGGCCGGCGGCGCCCTCTCGGCCGTCCAGGTCGAGGATCGAGCGCCCCATGCGCCCGCGCTCGTCCTCGAAGAAGCGAAAACCCGCGACCCTTTCCGCGAGGCGCCGGGCGCAGGCGAGATCATCGCCCACGAGGACCCCCAGGAAGACCACGGCTCCGCGACCCACACGCCCCACCGTCTCCTGGTCCACGACCACCCGAGCGTGGTGGCAGCGCTGGACGACAGCCCTCACCGCTCGCCCTGCGCAGAGTCCGCTGCTCGCTCGAGGCGTACCCTGGCGCGCAGCCCCTGGATCAGGTCCGCCAGATTGGCGGCCCCTTCCCCGAGGCGCGCCACCTCCTGCCAGCGCTCCTCCGCCTCGTCGGGCCGCTCCAGGAAGAGCTCGAGGACCAGCGCCTCCTGGACCAGGGGCAGGGCCTCGCCCTCCTGACCGGCGCCCTGGGCCCGGAGCGCAGCGTCGAGGGCACCGAGCGCGTCGCCGCCCTCCTGCCGCGCCACGGTGAGGAGCATGAGCCGACGGGCGCGGTCGTCGCGCGCCCCCTCGAGATCCTCGAGCAGCCGAAGAGCCCGGCGATCCTCTCCCCGTAGGAGGAGCAGCAGCGCGAGGTCGAGGCGCGCCTCGACGCGCTCCGCCTCACCGACCCTGGGATCGTCCTCCACCTCCTCGATCCAGCGTACGAGGAGCGCCTCTGCGTCGGCGCGACTCCCCTCCTGGGCGGCCATCCAGGCCTCGAGACGCCGCGCGCGGACATGGCCGGGGTCGAGCTCGAGGGCGCGGGCCAGCGCCTGCCGCGCGCCGCTCCATCGATCGACCCTGGAACGATCGCCGAGGAGCACGTGGCTCAGTCCGTAGTGCGCCCACGCACAGGTGGGGTCGAGGTCGATGGCACGCTCGAGCTGGGTCGCGGCTGCGCGCAGGTCGGTCTCCGCGCGCGCGCGGAGGACCTCGGTGACCACGGTGGGCTCCGCCGCCGCTCGGGCCGCGTACTCCAGGCGCAGGGCCACGTCGGGAGTGATGTCCGCGAGGGAGTGCTCGGGTGCGAAGAGGTCGACGCCGTCCAGCAGCAGAGCCTCTTCGAGGTCCTGCACGAGAGCCGCGACCTCGATGTTGCCCGGGTCGCGATCCGTCACCTCCACGAGGAGCGCGAGCGCATCCGCGCGTCTCCCCTCGTCCGCGAGGCCGCGCGCGGCCACGAGGGCGGACCGCGCATCTGCATCGAAGGACGCGTAGGGCGCGTCCCAGCTGGTGCTCCAGCGCGCGCCAGGACTTCCGCAGGCCCCCAGCGTGAGCAGCGCGGCCGCGGCGAAGACCGCGAGCTCAGCCCTCTTCGCCGTCGGGCGCGGGGGCGCTTTCCTTCGTCGCGTCGGTCTCGTCGATCCCATGGGGGGCGGTCGTGGCACCCATCGGCGCCGCGGGGTCATCCTGACCGATGTGGCCGACGAACTCCAGGCGGGCGGAGCGCGAGATGGCGCCGTCCACGTCGCGCCAGATCGCATCCCCCGTGGCGACCACGGTGACCGGACACTCGTCGAACCGCTCCAGGATCACCACGCGCGAGACCGCGGCCATCGTCCAGCGGTCGAGGCGGACGCGGATCTCCGGCACGCTCTCGCTCGGGCGGACGATGGTCTGGAGGAAGCCCTGGTCGGTGGTCTCCGTCGCTCGCTGGAAGTACGCGTCGTCCACGCGCGCCGCGACGTGCTCGAGCAGACCCTGCGGCCCCTCGATGTAGATCGTCTCGGCGAGCATGACGGCGGTCCCCGAGAACGCACCGGTCCAGGGAGCGGGGACGAGCGGGTCGTCGGCGTCCGGCCCCGTCACGGGCGCCTCGGTCACGGTCCCCTGCGCGACCTCGGGGGCGGGCATCTCCTGCGCGACGGTCTCGGGGCCGACCGGCGTCTGTGCCCGGGTGACCGAGGTGGAGCCGCAGCTGGCGGCGACGAGGGCGAGGGGAAGCGCGAGAAGGAGCGAACGCATGACGATTGTCCGAGGATCCGTGGGCGGGGGCCCGGCGGGACGCCGGTGCCTCGGCTCCAGCTATCGGCAGCCGTACCAGGAACCTTTTGGCCGCCCCCGAGACCCTGCCCCCGCTGCGGTCAGGGCGGCGACTCAGCGCAGCCCGCAGGCCTTCGAGGCACGATCTCGCACCGCGGTGGCCCGCTCCCTCGCGCGCTCCGCGCCGCGCGCCAGGATGCGGTCGAGCTCCGCCGGGTCGTCGAGCAGCTCCGCACGGCGCGCCCTGGCCGGAGCGAAGTGGGCGTCGATCGCCTCGACCAGTCGCACCTTGAGGTGGCCGTAGCCCGGAGCCCCCTCCCCACCGGCGGCCACCCGGGCGCGCCAATCCCCGAGCTCCTCGTCGTCGAGGAAGAGCGCGAGGAACTCGAACAGCATGACGCCGTCCGGATCCTTCGGCTCCTCGGGCGCGCGGCTGTCCGTGGGGATGCGGCCCACGGCCTTCTTCAGCTTCTTGCCCTCCTCGAAGATCCAGAGGTCGTTGCCGTAGGACTTGCTCATCTTCTGGCCGTCGAGACCTGGCACCTTCGCCATGTCGTCCCGCGCGGGCAGCCGGGGCTCGGGGCGCACGAAGACGTCCCCGAAGCGGCTGTTGAAGTGGGTCGCCATGTCCTGGGCCATCTCGATGTGCTGGATCTGGTCCTTGCCCACCGGCACGACGGTGGAGTCGTAGGCGAGGATGTCCGCGGCCATGAGGATGGGGTAGGTGAACAGCCCGACGGAGGGTTTGATCCCGTTGGCGAGCTTGTCCTTGTACGAATGCGCGCGCTCGAGCAGCCCCATGCCGGTCACCGTGGACAGCAGCCAGGTGATCTCGGTCACCTCGGGGACGTCGCTCTGGCGGAAGAAGACCGCCCGCTCGGGATCCATCCCGAGCGCGAAGTAGGTCGCCGCCAGCTCCCGCACGTTCGTACGGAGCTCATGGGCGTCGTGGATCGTCGTCAGCGCGTGGTAGTCCGCGATGAAGAAGAAGTGCTCGCCAGGCTCCTCCAGGGAGGCGACGTGCTGACGGATGGCGCCGAAGTAGTTGCCGAGGTGGGGCGAGCCGCTGGGCTGGATCCCCGAGAGGAAGGTCGGCGAGACGGCCTCGGTGGCCGCCGGGGTCTCGGGCTGTGCGCTGGACATGGCGAGCCGACGATGCCGGGCGCAGCCGCGGAATCAAGCGGCGGCGGGCGGAAGTCGGCACCGATCGCGCGGAATCCGGCCCGTGCCAGCCGCCGGGACCCGTGAGCCACGTTGATTCGGGTCCTCCGTAAGCCGACGATGGACCGACCCCTTCGCTCCATGGCTCCCCCCGTGCCCCCCGAGGCGCCCGCGCGCCCGGGCCCCCTCCGTGCTCTCCGCCGCATCGGCTGCACCGCCTTGCTCGCCGCGGGAGCGTCGTGCGCCGGCCCCGGGACGGAGCGCAACCTCGCACCGCTCTTCTCCTCCCACTCCGCCGGCGACGGCGCCCACGAGATCGAAGCCCTGGGGGGACTCGCGCTGACGCGACGCGACCCGATGTCGGGCGAGCGTACGTACTGGGCGGTGCGGCCCATCCTCTCGAACCGCTACGAGCCGAACCGTGACCGGTTCGCGTGGTTCCTGCCTCCGCTCGGCTTCGTCAGGGACGACGCGAGCCTCGACGCGACCGTCGCTCAGTTCCTGCCCCTGGCGCGGTACCAGCGAACGCCGGAGGCCAACGGCTACATGTCGTGGTCGCTGCTCGTGCTGCCGGGCATCTACTGGTCCTCGCACAGCGACGGCCGCGTGCAGCGAGCCTTCTTCCCGCTCTTCGGGCTGGTCGAGAAGTTCCTCTCGTGGGATCGCGCCACCTTCGCGCTCTTCCCCCTCTGGATCCGTATCGAGCGCTACGGTCGCACGACGGACTACGTGCTCTGGCCCTTCTTCTCGGTCTCCCGCGGAACCGGCGGCTTCGGATGGCGGGTCTGGCCGCTCGCCGGTCACAACTCCTGGGAGGGCCGCTACAGCCGCTGGTTCGCGGCGTGGCCGTTCCTGCATTTCCAGCGCAACGACCTGCAGTACCCCGAGGAGGAGCAGCAGCGGTCCTGGTTCCTCTGGCCGCTCGTCGGCCGGTCCCGCCGCGGGCCCGCGCACCAGACGACGGTGCTCTGGCCCTTCTTCGGGCACACCCGGGATCCCGAGACCGGTTTCTGGGCGACCGACGCTCCTTGGTTCCTCGTGCGCTTCCAGGGTGGCGATCCCGAACGCGCTGTGCGGAGGCGCGTCTGGCCGTTCTACTCCTACTACCAGGGCGACGGGCTGACCTCGCGCTGGTACGCATGGCCGTTCATCAGACAGCACAGCGAGAAGTACCCGGACGGGACGAAGGAGTCCCTGAACGTCTACCCGTTCTGGCGGAGCTCGACCCGTATGCGTGAGCCCCTCGTCGTCGGAGGCGCCGAGCTCGAGCGCGACGAGCGGCCGGGCATCGAGCGCTTCCGCAAGATCTGGCCGCTCGGGAAGGTCCGCACGGGCGAGGACCAGCAGGACGTCCACGTCGTCGACCTCAATCCGTTCCAGGAGCTCGACTTCGTGGACGAGCACTACGCCTGGCTGTGGGAGGCGTACGGCCGCGAGCAGCGAGGGGAGGTCGTTCGGTCTCGCTCCTGGCTCGGTCTCTGGCGCCGCGAGAAGGACGCCGACGAGGATCGCCGCTCCCTCAGCGGCCTCTGGAGCGCCCGTGACTACACGCGCGCGGGTCGCGAAACCCGCGAGCGGTCCTGGCTCTTCGGGCTTCTTCGCTACCGCACGACCGAGGGCGGCGACTTCTCGCTGCTGCGCCCGGCCTTCCCGGGCCCCGGCTGGCCCATGCGTCGGGTCCCTTCCTCCACGCCCGAACGCCCTTTCGAGCGATGATGTCGCCATGGACCTGCTGAGCTCAGTCTTCGGCCCCTTCGCGGCCCTCGCCGACAGCGCCCACCCGGAGTGGGCGCCCGGCTGGCTGCCGGACGCTCTGCCGCTGATGGCGGCGGCGAGCGCCCTCTACGTGGCCTGGCAGATCGACGGCTTCCGCCAGACCCTCGCGAGCATCGGCGCCCGGATCGACCTGGCCATCGCGTCCGCCTCCCGCCTCCACCACCTGCCGCGGCGGCTGCGCTGGTTCCTCGACCAGCTCTTCCAGGCCGGGGTCAAGAACCTGCACGTCGTGCTGCTGGTCGGGCTCTTCATGGGGATGATCGTGGCGCTGCAGACGGGGATCGAGCTGGCGAAGTTCGGCCAGGAGGACCAGATCGGCACCATCGTCGCCGCGAGCATGACGCGCGAGATGGGCCCCTTCATCACCGCGATCGTCCTCGCCGCCACGACCGGCAGCGCGCTCGCCGCGGAGCTGGGGACCATGTCCGTCTCCGACGAGCTCTCGGCTCTCGAGGTCATGTCGATCGACCGCACGTCCTTCCTGGTCGTGCCGCGGATCTCCTCGCTCATGGTCATCGCGCCGGTGCTCACCGTGCTCTGCGACACCATCGGGATCATCGGCGGCGGGTTCGTCGCCACCAGCCAGCTCGGCGTGGGATGGCCCCAGTACACCAGCACGGCGTTCGACGCCCTGCAGGACAAGGGCGGGCTGATCCCGCTCCCCATGGACGTCTACGCGGGCCTTCTGAAGTCGTTCGTGTTCGGCGGGATCATCGCGGTCATCTCCTGCGCCTCCGGGCTCGAGGCGCGCGGCGGCGCCCTCGGCGTCGGTCGCGCCACGAGCCGCGCGGTCCGCGACTCGATCATCGCGGTCATCGTCGCCAACTACTTCTTGACCTGGTTCCTCTACCGATGAGCACCGAGACCGAGAACCAGGGCGCGGACGACGTCATCATCCGCTTCGAGGACGTGCACAAGTCCTTCGGATCCCATCGCATCCTGAACGGGCTCAGCTTCGACGTCCGCCGCGGCGGCGTGCTCGGGATCATGGGCGGCTCGGGGACCGGCAAGTCCGTGACCCTGCGCCACGTGATCGGGCTCCTGACCCAGGACTCGGGCCGCGTCGAGGTCGAGGGCCGCAACGTGGCCGACCTCTCCCCCGGCGAGCTCCAGGCGCTCCGCAAGCGCATGGGGTTCGTGTTCCAGGAGGGAGCCCTCATCAACTGGCTGACGGTCGCAGAGAACCTGGCGCTCCCCCTGGCGGAGAACACCTCGCTCTCGGCCTCGGAGATCGAGGACCGGGTCGCCGAGAAGCTCGCCCAGGTGCACATCCCGGATGCGGGAGGCAAGCTGCCGTCCGAGATCTCGGGCGGCATGAAGAAGCGCGTCGGGCTCGCGCGCGCGCTCATCACCGACCCCGACATCATTCTCTACGACGAACCCAACGCCGGCCTCGACCCCGAGATCTCGCGCTCCATCAACGAACTCATGCGCGAGATCGCCGACACCCACGACGCGACGGCCCTCGTTGTCGAGCACCGCATCGGGTGCATCGAGACCGTCTGCGACGAGGTCGTCTTCCTGCACGGCGGGAAGGCCCTCGTTCACCAACCCACCGACGAGTTCCTCCGACCCACTCACCCCCGCCTCGTGGAGTTCCTCGGGCCGGAGGCCCGCTCCTGATCCGCCATGACGCCTCGCCGCCATCTCCTCCTCGGGCTGCTCTTCCTCGCCGCGACGGGGATCCTGTCCTACTACACGCTCTTCAAGACGGACTTCAGCCTCTTCGAGGAGCGCCAATCCCTGACCGTCTACGCCGAGGATGCCCGCGGCCTGCGCAAGGGCGCGCCCGTCCTCTACGCCGGCGTGCGCTGGGGCAAGATCGACTCGGTCGCGCCCGACCTCGACCGGCCCCGCGAGGAGCGCGTGAAGATCGAGCTGAGCCTCGACCGACCGATCCGGCTCTTCGAGGACCACCGCGTGAGCATCGAGTCCGCCAGCGTGCTGGGCGGCGTCCAGCTGGGGATCGACCCGGGCAGCCGCGACGCGGGCGAGATCGACGCGAGTGGAGTGTTCCGCGCCCGCTCCACGCCCGACGTGCTCGCGAGCCTCGGCGAGGTGGTCGACGAGAACCGCGAGCCCCTGCGGAGCGCCATCGCCGGGATCGAGAGCGCGATCGCCTCCTTCAACTCGGGGCCGGGCACCTTCGCGCGCCTGCTCAACGACGAGGCGACGGCGAACGACCTCTCGAACGCCATCAAGAACATCGACCTGACCTTCGAGAGCGCCCAGGCCCTGGCCGCTGATCTCCGCGAGGGTCAGGGAACGCTGGGCAAGCTGCTCACCGACTCGAAGATCCACGACGACATCGAGCAGCTGGTCGACGGCCTCGACGGGTTCACGGCCGACGCACGCCAGCTCCTCACCGATGCACGCGAGGGCAAGGGTGTCCTCTCCGCGATCGTCTACGACGAGGAGCTCGCCGCGGGCGTGAAGAACACCGTCGCCTCCCTCGAGTCGGCCTCCGCCAAGATCGACCAGGGCGACGGCACGATCGCGAAGCTGATCAACGACGACGCGCTCGCGCAGAGCCTGCAGACGGCCGTCGACGGCTTCTCGAACCCTGACGGCACCATCGGGAAGCTCCTGAACGACCCGGCCGTGTACGACGGGATCCAGACCATCGTCGCCGATGTCGCCGACGCCACGGCCGCCCTGCGCGAGCAGCGCGGGATGCTCGGCCTGCTGGTCTACGACACCGTCGCTCGGGACCAGCTGCTCCAGGCCGTCAACGTCCTGACGGGCAGTCTGGAGGAGCAGCGCGAGGCCGCGCCCATCGCGACCTTCCTCTCGACGGTCTTCCTCGGCTTCTAGACTCGCGGACGCTCGCCTCCGCGCTCAGGGCTGACAGCCCTGGACCGCGGAGGCCTCGCGCGGCGCGAGTCCGATGGCCAGGGCCGCGAGGAGGATCGCGAGGAGCACCGACACGGTGAATCGCTCCCCGACGAGCGACCTGACACCAGACGAAAGACGCCCCGGGAGCGCGGAGGGCCTTGAGCCTCCCGGGATCAGCCCGGCGAGGAGCTCGCCCCGGCATCGCCACTGAGCGCCAGCCGCTCGACCCACTTGCCCACGAGATCCGCCTCGAGGTGCACGGGGTCCCCCGCCGAGAGGTGCACGAGGTGGGTCCGGGCGAGGGTGTGGGGAATGACGGCCACTCCGAAGCGGCGGCCGGCCGGGGCCACCACGGTCAGGCTGATGCCGTCGATGGTCACGCTGCCCTTGTCGAAGAGGTACCGCTCGAAGCCTTCGGGCACCTCGAAGACGAACTCGGCCCCCCCGTCCCCCGTGTCGCGGCGCTCCAGGAGGGCCCCCTGGGTGTCCACGTGGCCGCTCACCATGTGGCCGCCGAGGCGGTCGCCGACCCGGAGAGCGCGCTCCAGATTGACGAGGTGGCCGGGGCTGGAGGGCAGAACCCGCTCGAACCAGGTGCGGTCGAGTGTCTCACGAGACAGGTCGAAGGCCATGTCAGGGGCCTCCCCGGGGCCCCCGGAGGACGCCTCCAGGGCCACCACGGTGAGGCAGGCCCCCGCCACGGCGATGCTGTCCCCGATCCCCGCGCTCCAGGGCTCGGACGAGCTGGCGCCCCCCCAGCCGCCTGGAACGGCCTCCAGGGCCAGGTCCGCCTCGGCCGGCGAGGGGAGGACCAAGCGGGCGCCGGTACCGGCGGCGGTGAAGGAGCGGACCTGGACGGCCGCCTCGACGAGTCCTGTGAACATGCCCCCATGATTGACCCTCCCGGGGGCCGGCTCTACCCTGTCTGGCCATTTTGAGGGGGCCCATGGCGCTCTTTTCCATCCTCACGCTCTTCCCGGACGCCGTCGAGTCCTACCTCGACGTCGGCGTCCTGGGCATCGCGCGGCAGCGCGGGATCGTCGACGTCCAGGTCGTCGACTTCCGCGACTTCACGCGCGATCGGCACCGCACCGTGGACGACCGTCCCTTCGGCGGCGGCCCCGGCATGGTGCTCAAGCCCGAGCCCATCGTCGAGGCGGTCGAATGGATCGAAGCGCGGCACGGCGCCCATCGTCGCATCGCTCTCACCCCCGATGGCGTCCCCTTCGGACAGCCACTCGCCGAGTCGATGGCGCGCGACCTCGACGAGCGGCCGGTGCTCCTGCTCTGCGGCCGCTACGAGGGCTTCGACGAGCGCGCTCTCGCGCTGCTCGAGTTCGAACGGCTCTCGATCGGTGACTACGTACTCGCTGGAGGCGAGCTGCCCGCGCTCGTGACGCTCGAGACCGTGGCGCGACTCCTGCCCGGTACGCTCGGGGACGCGCGCTCCGCCGCCGAGGACTCCTTCGGCGCGAGCGCCGCGGGCGGCCTCGACCACCCCCACTTCACGCGCCCGCGAGTCTTCCGCGGCGAGGAGGTCCCGGAGGTGCTGCTCAGCGGCGATCACGGCCGCATCGAGGCCTGGCGAAAGAAAGAGAGCGAGAGGCGCACCGCGCGGGTCCGGCCGGACCTCGCGCAGGACGACACGAACACCCTCCCCGGGACCACGCCCGAGGGAGGATGACCCCACCGCCGCGCGCAACGCGCGGCGCCCCAACGACAACTGACCCGAATGGTTCCCGCTGGCGGGCGAGATGGTCTCGCGCCCCATGGAACCGGTGCTCCCGCCGCGGGCGGGGCGCGTCGCGCTTCGGCGACGGCCCCGGACCTTCGGCCCGGCGCATCACCCCAAGCCATGAACATCATCCAAGAGCTCGAGGGCGAACTCGGCAAGCCCGAGGACAGCCTCCCGCGTCTGAACGTCGGTGACGACATCGAGGTCGATTACCTGATCCGTGAGGGCGACAAGGAGCGTATCCAGACCTTCAAGGGGCTCGTCCTCGCCATCCAGGGCCGCGGCCTGCGCAAGACGATCGTCGTGCGCCGCATCGTCCAGGGTGAGGGCGTCGAGCGAACCTTCCCGCTCCACAGCCCGCGGGTCCAGGACATCCGCGTGACCAAGCGGGGCAAGGTGCGCCGCTCGAAGCTCTACTACATGCGCGACCGCGTCGGCAAGGCGACCCGCACGAAGGAGCGCCTGGGCGAGAAGGTCCGGGCCGAACGCGAGGCCGAGAAGGCCCGCCGCGCAGCACAGGCCGAGGCCGCCAAGGCCGCCGAGGCCAGCAGCGAGGACAGCGCGGAGTGATCCGCCCCGCCGGTCGCGGCGGCGTGAGCCGAGAGGCTCGCGCCGCCGCGTCCGGCCATGCCGCCCCTCCGAGAGCGCGCACTCCGCGCCGCTGAGGGGCCGGCGCCCGGCAGCCAGCCCCTGCCTTCCGCGCCAAACGCACCTTCCCACCACCCGGCACGTCCACCGCTCGTCACCGAGCATCTCCGCGCTCCGCGGGGCCTCACCCGTTCGCCCGTCATGGTCGACAAACTGAACCGCAAGCTCACGCTGATCATCGGCGGCCTCACCGTCGCGGTCATCGCGCTGCTCCTCCTCCCCTTCCGCCTCGGCCTCGACCTCCAAGGGGGCACCCGCCTCCGTTATTCGGTCGATCTCGAGAAGGCGCGCGCGGAGGGGATGATCCCCGCCGACAAGGCTGCGTACCCCGACCAGTTCGCCCTGCAGGAGATCATGGCGGTCTGGCGCAAGCGCGTGGACCCCCAGGGCGTCCGCGGGGTCAAGCTCCGCTCCGAGGGCTCGAACGCCATCGTGGTCGAGCTGCCGGCGAGCGCCAACCTGGTGGCGACCAAGGCGACCAGCACCGTCACCCTGCCGAACATCGTCCCGGCCGCCGAGGGCGTACCGGCGAGCATCGGCGCGACGCTCTTCGACGCTTCGGGCTTCCCGAAGTCCGGTCGGATCGAGGTCGGCGGAGCCACTTGGCGCTACGACGACCTCCTCGGCAACGAGCTCCGCCGCATCGAGATCATCGAGGGCAACGCGAACCCCGCGGACGTCTTCGTGGCCGGCGCGGAGGTCAAGCTGGAGGCCTCGGACCCGTGGCGCGCCCTGATCGAGAACACGGGCCGCATGGAGATCCTGATGAAGGCCTACTCCGAGGATCTCGACGTCGAGGGCGTGGCGGTGGCCGACCTCGACGCCGAGCTCGAGAAGGCCCGTGAGTGGTCCCGCGCCAATCCGAACGCCTCGATCGCGGACTACAACTCGCTGATCCGCGACGAGAACCAGGGCTCGCCCATCGGCCGTCTGCGCTTCTTCCCCTACGAGGAGGACGAAGGCAACAAGGACCAGGCCTTCGCGGACCGCCTCGACGCCCTGATCCTCGAGGAGGACCCCGATCAGCAGTTCAGCGGCTCGACCTTCACGCGGGTCTACCCGACCTACGACCGCCAGAACCGCCCCGCCGTCGGCTTCGACATCGACGTCCCGCGCCACAACGACTTCGGCAAGTTCACCAGCGCCCACCTCGAAAAGCAGATGGCCATCGTCGTCGACGGCGAGATCGTGACGGCCCCGAACCTGAACGTCGAGCTGACCCGCGGCGGCATCATCGAGGGCGGCGCCTTCGGCTTCAAACAGGAGGAGGTCAACGAGCTGGTGCGCGCCATCAACTCGGGCTCCCTCAACGTCGAGCCGCGCTTCGAGGACCGCGAGACGGTCGGCGCGTCCCTGGGCGCCGAATACGTCAAGACCGGCACCTTCAGCGTCATCGCGGGCCTGCTCGCGGTGCTCGTCTTCGTCGCCCTCTACTACAGGCGCCTCGGCACCTACGCCGCCGTCTCGCTGATGTTCAACCTGGTGCTCCTCATGGGCGCCATGGCGATGCTCCAGGCGACCCTGACCCTCCCGGGCGTCGCGGGCATCATCCTCACGGTCGGTATGGCCGTCGATGCCAACATCCTGATCTACGAGCGCATCCGCGAGGAGCAGCTGCGCGGTCGCCGGCCGGCCCAGTCCGCCAAGGACGGCTTCGCGAACGCTCTCTCGACGATCGTCGACGCGAACCTGACCACGCTGATCACCGCGGTGATCCTCTACAAGTTCGGTTCGGGCCCCGTCCGCGGCTTCGCGACCACGCTCATCGTCGGCATCCTGACCTCGATGTTCTCGGCCCTCGTGTTCACGAGGGTCATGGTCCACTTCGCCCTCGAGAAGGGCGTCGAGTCCTGGAGCATGATGCGTCTCGTCAGCGAGACGAAGATCGGGTTCATGAGGATCGCCCGGAAGACGGCCTTCGCCTCGCTCGCGGTCATCGTCGGTGGCGTCGCGTTCTTCTCGACCCTCCCGAAGGCCTCGAAGTACAGCATCGACTTCCTCGGCGGCATCTCGATGGAGATCGTCACCGCCAAGTCCGAGAAGCAGGAGACCGTGGTCGCCAAGCTCGGCGAACTCGGCGGCGTCTTCGAGGACGCCCAGGTGCAGTCGCTGCTCTCGTCCGCCGAGGGCGACGGCTACCGCAAGTTCCAGATCGAGTTCAAGGCCGAGACGACCGAAGCCTCCGAGGAGTCCAAGCGCTATCGCGCCCAGGTCGAGGAGCAGCTCGCCGACATCCTCGCCCCCACCGTCGCGACCTTCGAGAGCACCGGCGAGGGCGGCGCGAGCGGGACCATCTACTTCGAGGACTCGCACCCGGCTGCCGACGTCGACGCGATCCTCGACACCGCGAACATGGGCGGGGACGTGACCGTGACCGCCCTCGTGGGGACCGCCGACGCGGCCAGCACCTTCAGCTTCACCGCGCCCGCGACCGAGCCAGAGAACGTCCTCCGTGATCGCATCTCCACCGCCTTCGCCTACAAGAAGGACAGCGCTCAGCGCGACTTCAACCTGGCCCAGCCGGTGCCCCAGTCCTCCGCGGTCGGCCCCCAGGTCGTCCAGGAGCTGCGGGACGACGCGATCCTCGCGATCCTGCTCTCGCTCTTCGCCGTCGTCCTCTACATCCGCGTCCGCTTCGCCGAGTACAGCTACGGCTTCGCCGCGGTCATCGCGCTGGTCCACGACGTGCTCGTGACCCTCGGCGCGCTGGCCATCGCGATCCAGCTCAACATCATCAACGCCCAGGTCTCCCTGGTCATGATCGCTGCGTTCCTGACGATCATCGGCTACTCGCTGAACGACACGATCGTCGTGTTCGACCGTATCCGCGAGAACCTGCGCCCCCTGGGCGGCAAGAAGCCGCTGTCCGAGATCATCGATCTCTCCATCAACCAGACCCTGGCGCGGACGGTCCTGACCTCGCTCACGACCTTGATCACCGTCCTGATCCTGTTCGTGTTCAACTTCGGAACGCGGAACGAGCTCGAGGGCTTCGCCTACGCGGTGATCATCGGCGTGTTCGTCGGGACCTACTCCTCGATGTTCGTCGCCAGTCCGGCGCTCCTGTGGCTCGAGACCCGCAGGCAGGCGCGCAACCCCGAGAGCGATGACGATGCCGGCGCGGTGGCCGTGACCCCCGCGGGCGCCGAGGCCTGATCAGCGCGAGCGGGCCCGTCACGGGCCCGGACGGAGCGCCTCCAGCGGGGCCGGTCGGGGGGACTCCCCGCCGGCCCCGCTCCGTGTCCCGGCGCCGAGGGCGCGCATTTCTGGAAGGTTCGAGGCCGCTGAGCCACAATCACGCCGACCCCTTCCCCATGCGCGCGCTCATCGGACTCATGGTGCTCGGCACCCTCTTCGTCATGGCTGCCTCCTGGCAGAGCCGGATGACGTCGGAGCTGCGCAAGGACAGGTCCCAGCGTTACAACGTCGCCGACGACTCGGCCCCGGGCCAGGAGGGCTGGAGCCGGCTCATCCTCGGCCGTCCCAGCGGCGCCGACCCGCTCCTCATCTCCGAGCCCCGAGGGCCCGTCGCGAGCTTCTCCCTGCAGGAGGCACCTCGGCCGGTGAGGCCCGATCCCACACCGGCGCCGCGTTTCCGCCGCGACAGGGTCCACCGTGTCCGGCCGAACGAGGTCCTCGGCAAGATCTGCCAGGAGAACTACGAGGTGCGTCCGCTGGCCACCGTCGTCGAGCGGGTCGCGATCTACAACGACCTCGCCAGCCCCAACGACATCCGGGAGGGCCAGGAGCTGCTGCTCCCCGATCCCGCGGTGCTCTTCCCCGAGCGCCCCCGCCGCTGAGCGTCAGCCGAGGGGCTCGCTCAGGGCCAGGCGCGCGAGCTCCACCTCTCGCCGCACGACCTCGAGGACGCGGGCCGTCTCCTCGCGGCTCCCGCCCTCGGCGACCATCTCGAGCTCCTGCATCCTCCGCGCGAGCCGCAGCGCCCCCACCGTGTTGCAGGTCGATACCAGGGAGTGCGCGAGGCGCGCACATCCGAGCAGGTCGTCACCGGCGATCGCGCGCTCGAGCTCCTCGAAGCGCATCGGCGCGAGCTCGAGGAAGGCCTCGACGAGCTCGGAGGCGAGCGCGCGCCCCTGCTCGCCGTCGAGGAGCGGTCCGAGCACGCTGCCGTCCAGCACTCCTGAGAGGTCCGCGCGCGGCTCGACGTAGACGAGCCCCTGCGGGGCGGCCTCCAGCTCCTCCACCGCGCGCGTCACGGCCTCGTGACCCTGATCGACTCCGCCGCCACGTCCGGCCGGCAGCGAGGCCATCGCCTCGGCGCGAGTCGTCCGCGGCTGGGAGCGGGCGTCTCCGTCGACCGCTGTCCTCACGAGCCACCCCTCCAACCGCTGAACGAGCTGATGTGGCTGGAAGGGCTTGGCGAGGAGGTCGTCCATGCCCGCTTCGATGCAGGTCTGGCGGTGATCCTCCAGGGCGTTCGCGGTCATCGCGAGGATCGGCACGCGGCTCCCTCGAGACGCTTCCAGCTCACGAATGAGGCGCGTGGCCTCGTACCCGTCCATCTCGGGCATCTGGCAATCCATGAGGATCGCGTCGTGGTCCCCCACCGCGAACGCGTCCACGGCGCAGCGGCCGTTGCTCGCGATGTCCACCCGATAACCCCGCTTGCCGAGCACGTACTGGACGAGCTGTTGATTGGTGTGATCGTCCTCGACCAGGAGAATGCAGAGCCGCCTTCGAAGATCGCTGTCGAACAGGTGCGCGGGTTCCTCGCCGCGGCGCGCAGGCTCCCGAGCGCTCTCCTCGCCTCCTTCGAGCGTCAGCACGCGTCGGAGCACGGCCTCGAGCCCGGCCCGTGAGAGCGGCTTGGCCGCGACGGCGGCGACGGCCTCGTCGCAGGGTTCCTCGAGCGCGCGTCCAGCCACGGGTGGCGTCAGCAGAACGACCGGGACGGACTCACGACGCTCGCTGGATTCCACCGCGCCGAGGAACGCATCCCGCCCCGCGAGCCGCGCATCGAGCAAGACCGCGTCGTGCTTCCCTCCGACCAGGGATTCGAAGCCCGCGTAGGTGCTGGTCTCGACCTGAACCTCCGCGCCGAGGACCTCGAGGGTGCGGGCGAGGCAGCGCGTCGTCGCCGCCGCATCGTCGACGACGAGGATCGAGAGCCCCCGCAGGGGGACGCGACCTTCGGTCGCGCGCTCGTCGATGGAGAGGGGCAGCAGCAGGCTGAAGCGCGAACCGCGGCCGGGCTGGCTGTCCAGCTGCACGGTCCCCCCGCTGGCGCGCGCGATGCGCGACACGAGGGCGAGGCCGAGGCCCGCGCCGCCGTGGCGGCGCGTGTCGGAGCTGTCCAGCTGCTCGAAGGCGGTGAAGAGCCGCGCGCGTTCCTCGGCGCCGATGCCCGGCCCCGAGTCGGCGACGGAGAAGCGGACACGCGGGACGCCGTCCTGGGCAGTCTCCCAGCCGACCTCCACGGTCACCTCACCCACGTCGGTGAACTTGATCGCGTTGTTCACCAGCCGCATGAGCGCTTGACGGATCCTCGCCCTGTCACCGAGCAATCGCCCGGGGCACTCCGGGGACACGAAGGAGGCGATGTCGAGCCCCTGAGCGGCGGCAGCGGCCCCGCAGAGCTCCACGACCTCCTCCGCGAGCACGGCGGGATCGAAGCCGGCGACCTCCAGCTGGATCTCCCTCGCGTCGAAGCGCGCGAGGTCGAGGACGTCGTCGACGAGGGTGAGCAGCGTCTCGGTGGCGTGCTGGCCTCGCTCGGCGAGGGCGCGCTGCTCCGCGTCGAGCTCGGTCTCCAGCAAGAGGGACGTCGAGCCGATCACCGCGTGCAGCGGCGTACGGACCTCGTGGCTGGTGTTGGCGACGAAGGCGGCCTTGGCCGCGGCCGCCGCGCGGGCCTCGGCGTGCGCCGACTCCGCGATGCGCTGCGCCGCATGGAGCTCGTCCGAGAGCCGCTTCATCTCGGCTGCTGCAGCGCGCGTGGAATCGGATCGAGAGCTCTCCGCCCGCTCGATCAGAGCGGCGTCTCGCTCGATGCGGCCGACGAGCTCCATGAGCTCTGCGCCGCCGCCGCGAGCGAGCTCCGCCGCGGGCGTCTCGCCTTCGCGGACGCGGCGCGCGGCCCAAGCGTGCCGCCGATCGATCCAGCGCGCGAGCGCCGGCGTGACGAAGACGAGGAGCAGCGCGATCAGCCCGAGGAGCCGCCCGCTGAGGGACAGGAGGTCCCGCATGCGCATCTCGAGCCCGGGGTACCCCGAGCGGATCACGAGCAGGGAGTCCCGCTCGTCACCCGGCGCCAGCCGGAACCCGCGGGTCACGGCCAGGTGATCCTCACGCAGCGTGCGGCCGGGCACGGTCGTGTCGATCTCGGGGAGCGAGGTCCCGCGCAGGCGGCGGACGGCAGACGCCGACCGGGCAGTGACGATCTCCTGGCCGCCCGGGAGGGCGAGCGCGACCTCGAGCACGCCGCGCGCCTCGGCGATCCGCGCGACCTCGTCCCTCACGACGGCCATCGCCGCCTCGTCGAAGGCCCCGCCACGGTCCAGGATGCGGGTGGCGATCGTCTGGACGCCCCTCTCCGAGAGCAGCCCCACGCGCTCGACGTCAGCGCGGCGTAGCGCGCTCCGCTCGCTCTGGAGGAACACGGCGACGACGCAGAACGCCACGAGGAGGCCGGTCGCGAAGAGCGCGCAGGCGTGCCGGACCGCGACCGAGGCTTCGTCCGAGGGGTCTGCGGACGCAAGCGCCGGGGCGGGCGCATCACGGTCCCGGGCTGCGGGATCGTCGTTCGAGCTGGTCTCGTCGAGGGACATGGGACCGGGAGGGGCTGGACCCGGTCTCCATGGATCGAACCGACGGGGTGGGGCGACTTTATGGGGCTTCCACGTGCCGCTCCGAAGGTCCCGGACAGGGACGCCGATGCCGCTCCTCAGCGCTGGATCGACTCGATCCGGGCGCGCCGCCCGATCTGGCGCGTCAGGACCCCGAGCGCGCCGGGGCTGAGCCGGACGCGCAGGCGCATGGCTCCGTCCTCCTCGACCTCCTCCTCGAGGATGGCGCCGGCGCCGCGCACCATCGCGATGGAGCGGCCGTCTCCGGGCACGGTGAACACGTCCACCACGCCCGAGCGATCGTCGAGTCGACGCACGACGGCGTCGGTCAGGGCGTCGAGCCCCTCGCCGCTGTGGGCGCTGGCGTGGACGACCTCCACGGAGGCGCCGGCGAGCTGCTCGGTCAGGACCGCCAGATCGAGGCGATCCCCGACGCGGTCCACCTTGTTGAACACGACGATGTCGGGCGCGAGGTGGGGAGAGACGTCGGTCAGCACCTCGTCGACGGCCGCCATCTGATGATCGGCGTCGGGATTGGACGCGTCGACGACGTGGAGAAGCAGATCGGCGTGCAGCGTCTCCTCGAGGGTGGCGTGGAAGGACGCCACGAGGTGGTGGGGCAGGCGCTGGAGGAATCCGACGGTGTCCGAGAGCAGAACCGTGCGGCGATCCGGCAGGGTCCAGCGACGCGTCCGGGTGTCCAGGGTCGCGAAGGGCATGTCCGCCGCGAACTCGTCGGAACCCGTCAGCCGGTTGAGCAGCGTCGACTTGCCCGCGTTCGTGTAGCCGACGAGCCCGATCACGAACTCACCGGTGCGCGCTCGAACCTCACGCTGCTTGCGCTTCTCGATGACGTCGAGCTCGCGCTTGAGGTCCGAGATGCGCTTGTTCAGGAGGCGCCGGTCGGTCTCGAGCTGGGTCTCGCCCGGCCCGCGAGTCCCGATGGCGCCCTCCATCCGCTCGAGGTGCGTCCACATGCGGCGCAGCCGCGGCATCAGGTAGATGTTCTGGGCGAGCTCCACCTGGAGTCGCGCCTGCTGGGTCTGCGCCCTCGACGAGAAGATGTCGAGGATGAGCTCGGAGCGGTCGATCACGCGCATCCCCCAGGCCTTCTCGAGGTTGCGGCCCTGGGCCGGCGTCAGATCGTTGTCGACGACGATGCCGTCGGCCTCGATGCGCTTCGCCTCCTCGCCGATCTCCTCGACCTTGCCCTTCCCGAAGAGCGTCGCGGGGTGCGGCCGGGAGCGAGCCTGGACGAGTCCCTCCCCCACCACCTCGGCCTCGGCCGCCTCGACGAGCGCACGGACCTCGGAGAGAGCTCCGTCGCTCTCGGAGGGCTGCTCCGGGAGGAGCACACCGCAGGTGAACATGCGCTCGCGGCGTCGGGCGGTGCTGAAAGGCTGTCCGCTCACGCAGAGGCCCCCTCAGGAGCCGCTTCGATGGCCGCAGCGGCGACCGGCTGGCGCTCGAACGACACCCGACGCAGGACGTCCCCTTCGAACTCGGGGCTCTGGGCGAGGTGCGCGCGCCAGCGCGCGTCGTTGACCAGGGGGTGATCCGACCGATAGTGGGTGCCCCTCGACTCAGTGCGCTCGAGGGCGCCGAACGTGGCGAGGCGCGCGACGCTGAGCATGTTGACGAGCTCCGCCGCTCGCACGTCGTCCAGCGGGAGTGAGCGCACCGCGCGGGCCCAGAAGTCGAAGGTCGCGAGGGCCTCACGCATCCCGGCCTCGCTGCGCTCCACCCCCATCTGGCGCCACATGAGCGACTTCATGGAGTAGGTGAGATCCGCGATGTTGACCTGGACGCCAGGCGGCGGGTCCTCGTGATCGCGGTCCGCCACGCTGTAGATCTCGGGGCGCCCCGCGGCGGCGGCGTCCGCCGCCGCGCGCTCACCGATGGTGCGGCCCAGCACGAGCCCCTCGAGCAGCGAGTTCGAACCCATGCGATTCGCGCCGTGCAGCCCGGTGCTGGCGCATTCGCCTGCAGCCCAGAGGCCCGGGACGGTGGTGCGGCCCTCGAGGTCCACCTGGAGGCCGCCGATCATGTAATGGCATCCGGGGCGCACAGGGATCGGGTCGTGCGCGATGTCGATACCGAAGAAGCGGCAGATGCGACTGATCCCGGGGAAGGCCTCGTGGGGGTCGCGGTCGACGCAGCTGAGGTCGAGGCCCACGCTCGTGCTGGAGGTCTCGGCCATCCGGCGGGAGACGGCGCGGCTGACGATGTCCCGTGGCGCGAGGTCCGCCCTCGGGTGGGCGTCGGCCATGAAGGCGACGCCGTCCTTGTCGCGCAGGACCCCGCCGGCACCGCGCACGATCTCGGAGATCAGCACGCGCGCCGCGCCCGCGATGTAGAGGCACGTCGGGTGGAACTGGACGAATTCGAGGTCGCGAACGGCCGCTCCGGCCCGGAGTCCCATGGCGACGCCGTCCGCCGTCGCGATCGTCGGGTTCGTCGTCTCGCGGTAGATCTGACCGCCGCCGCCCGTGGCGAGGACGATCTGGGAGGCGCCGTACGCGACGAGCTCCCCGAGAGCATTGCGCGCGAGCACCCCCACCGCCCGGCCGTCGTCGCCGGTGAGCACGTCGATCGCGAAGACGTTCTCGAAGGTGTCGATGTTCGGATGGTCCAGGAGAGCCTTCGTCAGCGTCGACTGGATCTCGGCCCCGGTGGCGTCACCGCGTGCGTGGAGAATGCGGGGGTGACTGTGGCCGCCCTCCATCGACAGGTCGTAGGTCCCGTCCAGGAGAGCATCGAAGGAGGCGCCGAGCCCGCGCAGATGCGCGATCGCCTCGGGGCCGCCCTCGACCACGGCGCGAGCCACGTGCTCGTCCACGAGACCGCAGCCCACGCTCAAGGTGTCGGCCACGTGGGACTCCACGGAGTCACCGGGCCCGAGGACCGCCGCCACACCGCCCTGTGCCCAGGCGGTGTTCGTCGTCCCGAGGCGCTCCTTGCAGACCACGGCGACGGACGCACCCGCCGCGGCGGCGGAGAGGGCCGTCACCGCGCCCGCCGCACCGCTGCCCAGGACGACGACGTCGTAGCGGTACTGCGGGACCTGGCGGAGCGTGAAGGGGACGAGGTAGCGGTCGAGGTCGAGGCGGTGTCGGTCCTGCAACGGGGAGGCGCGGCGAGGCGCGATTCTGGGGGACGACGCGAGCGAGGAGCGAGCCCTCGAGCGCCACGGGCGGCCGAAGATTCTACGTGCCCGTCGGAGGGCCGGCGGGCACCGCCGCGCTCGTTGGCAGGGGGCTCGGCTGATCCTGGGCCAAGTGCGGATCAGCCTCACGCCCGAACGGCCACGAACGCACGGTGCACCGCGACACCGGCCGATCCGGTTCGAGCGCCGTGCCGATGCGCGGGCCCGACCCCGAACACCGCCCTAACATCAGTTCAGGACAGCCGTTAGGAATCCGTCAGGGAAAAAGCGCGGGTTCGGGTCCCGTTCGGGTCGCGACCGGCGATAAGTTAGGAGCCCGTTCGGGGAGCAGCCCGAACCCTCGCTCCTCCCCATCCACCCCTCGATGACGTCCGCAGGACGCACCCAGGGACCTCCGATCCTCCCCGAACACGCTGGCTCCTTCGCCGTAGCGCAGAGCCTCGCAGCACGACCTCAGGGACCGACGATCCTCCTGGGCCGACGGGGTACCCGGCACCTCCAGTGCCACCACCGGCGTAGGCGCCGCGGCGGCGTCCGATCCCCGATCGGCGCCCGCCGCGACCCGTCTCTGCTCGCCCCATCCCGAGCTTCGCCCGGGCACCACCAAGCCAACCCCGCCCCACCACTCCGGACCGAATCCGCCGCCTCGATCGCCATGACATCCAACGCCTCGACCTCCTTCCTGCCCTTCGCCGGCCCCGCCGAGGCTCCGGACACCCTTCGCATCGCGGACATCGTGAGCCCGGTCGAGGAGGCCCCCGACGCGGCCGAGCAGCATCGAAGCCGGCGCACACGTCTCTCCCAGCCCAGGCGGCACCATGCACCGCGACGGCGTCCGGGGGCCACGGCCGCGTCCGAGCAGGAAGATCCTGAGATCCTTGCCGGTCTGCCGGTCGGGACCCGGGTTTGCTTCGAGCGCCGACCGGCGGCCGCGACGAGGACGGACGTCGGTCGCGCCGAGTTCGCCCAGGCCGCTGCGTCCTACGTCTTCGCAGCGGCCCTGCTCGCCTGCACCTTCCTCATCTGATCCGGCCCGTTCGAGTCGACGCGGGTCGAACAGGACTCGCGCCGGTTCGCGGTCCATTCCCCACTCCTCTCAGCCGAAGACCACCCCGTGCCGCATCCCCCTCCTCCGCGGCCGAGGTGCTTCCCTCGGGAGTCGCCCACGATGTGCGCGTGGGCGACTCCCCCCTGCCTGGCCCCGGCCGCCACCGTGGCCCACCAACCATGAGCATCTCCCTCCCTCTCACGCGGCGCCAACGCGACATCCTCGAGTTCCTCAAGGACTACGTGGACAGGCAAGGCATCAGCCCGACTCTCGAGGAGATCGCCGAGCACTTCGGGGTCAACAAGGTGACGGTGTTCGGACACGTCGCCGAGATGGAGCGCAAGGGCGTGCTCAAGCGGCGCGCCCGCGGGGTGAGCCGCGGCCTCGAGATCGTCGATCAGGAATCCGACGAGCCGAATGGAGCGCCCTCGCTCCCGGTGCTCGGCAAGATCGCGGCCGGCGCGCCCATCGAGACCATCGAGGAGCCCGAGCAGCTCGACCTCGGCGCCCTCATCCCCGAGGGTCGCGACGTCTACGCGCTGGAGGTGACGGGGACCTCCATGATCGAGGACGCCATCGCCGACGGGGACATCGTGCTCATCGAGCGACGAGAGACCGCGCGGAACGGCGAGACCGTGGTGGCCGTTCTCCCCGACGGCGAGGCGACCCTCAAGCGCTTCTACCGCGAAGACGGGCGGATCCGGCTCCAGCCCGCCAACTCGACCATGGAGCCGATCTACGCGGACGACGTCGAGATCCGCGGCGTGGTCTGCGGCGTCGTGCGTCGCTACTGAGCCGCGCTCCTCGCACCCGGAACCAGCCCTGCCGGGCGGGCTTCCCGCTGGCCTTCCCGCTGGCGGCACCGGGTACCATGCCGGCCCATGTCCGACGTCCAGAAGACGACCGAGGCTGCCTCCGGCGACCGCCAGTTCACGCCGAAACAGAAGCTCCTCGTCGAGCTCGGACCGCTCCTCGTCTTCTTCGTGACCTACTTCGTGGCGAAGAAGTTCGCCGGCGGAGGTGACGTCGACCCAGGCGATGCCGCGGCGATGGGCGAGATCGAGCTCCGCGGGATCACCTGGGCCACCGGGCTCTTCGTCCCTGCAACCCTCGCGGCGCTCGTGGCCTCCTTCCGGGTCGAGCGGCGCGTCCAGCCGATGACCCTGGTCACGGCCGTGCTCGTCGTCGTCCTCGGGGGCCTGACGATCTATCTCCAGGACGCGACCTTCATCCAGCGCAAGCCCACCCTCGTGAGCGGATTGATGGGGAGTCTGATGCTGGGCGGCCTCCTGTTCGGGAGGTCGCTGGTCCAGCCCCTCATGGGGTCGAGCCTCAGCCTCACCGACGAGGGGTGGCGCAAGCTCACCTTTCGCTGGGGCCTGTTCTTCTACCTCGTGGCCGCGGTCAACGAGGTCGCGTGGCGCAACCTGAGCATGGACGCCTGGCTCAACTTCAAGGTCTTCGGGATCCTCGGCATGACCTTCCTCTTCCTTCTCCTCCAGGCTCCTCTGCTGCAGCGGTACGCGCTCGAGCCGCAAGGCGACACCGCGCCCAAGGGCGACGACGACCGATGACGACACCTGACACCGAAGTGATCGCCCGCGGGGGCTTCAAGAAGGTCGACGCACAGCGCCGGGCCCTGAGCGACGCCGGCCTGCGCGCCGAGGTGGTCTGCCCGCCCGGGGTGAATCCCAACGGCTGAGGCGCGGTGCTCTGGCTCGCGGTCGCGACGCCCGACATCCCCGACGCCGTTCAGCTGCTCCAGCAGATGGAGCATGACGAGCTCTCGCGCGTGGACCCCGACGGGACCGCGGCGCGCGCGGCGCAGCACGTGATCGACCTGGACGCGGAGTCCGCGAGCTGCCCCGCCTGCGGAGGAGCGATCCCGCGCGGTCAGCTCCGCTGCCCCGAGTGCGGGCTCCGGCTCGGTTGAGGACGCACGGCTCGAAGGGCGCCGGGCGAGGGGGTGTGCATAGAATCCACGCCCGGAAGCTCCAGGTGTCCGGTCCCGTGGGCCACTGAATGCCTCGAGAGACGACCGGCGGCGCGAAGGTCCCGGCGCCCGCTCCGCTCGAGACCTCTTCCCCACCATGGACCCCCACCGCCCCGATCCGCCTGAACCGCTGAGGAGGCCGGTGGACGCCCCGGCACCTTCGCGAGATCCCTTCGGCCCCGTGCCCTTCGGTCACGAGGAGGTCCTTCGCGGCCGTTCGAAGAAGGCCGTCCGCGACGGGGGCCTCGTCCTCCAGGCGGCCGGGATCCAGCACGCGATCCAGACCAGTGGCGCAGGCGCACGCATCGTCGTCGGTCTCCTCGACGCCGAGCGCGCGCGCGTCGAGCTCGGGGACTATCTCGAGGAGAACCGGGCGTGGCCGCCGCACAAGGAACGCCCCCCCAGCTTCGGGACGAACGGCCTCCCCAGCGCGCTGCTCTTCGCCGCGGTGATCGCGGTCATGCACTGGATGCAGTACCGCGGAGGGTACGGCGTGGACTGGACGTCGGCGGGACGCATGGAGGGCGGCGCGGTCGCCTCGGGCGAAGGCTGGCGCGCCATCACGGCCCTCACGCTTCACGTGGATCTCGACCACCTCGTCAGCAACCTCGTCTTCGGCGGACTCTTCGGGATCCTCGCCGCCCAGGCTCTCGGTCCGGGGGTCGCGTGGCTGGGGACCGTCCTGGCCGGGATCCTCGGGAACGCGCTCGAGTCCTTCCTCGTGGATCCGACCCACCGGGCCATCGGCGCGTCCACCGCGATCTTCGGGACGCTCGGTCTGATGACCGCCGCGGAGTGGACGCGACGCGGACGCGGCGACGCGCCGTGGGTCCGCCGGGTCGCGCCCCTCTTCGGCGGAGCCGTGCTCTTCGGCTGGCTCGGCGTCGGCGACGGCACGGGCCGCGTGGACGTGCTCGCGCACGCCACGGGGTTCCTCTCCGGCGCCCTCATCGGCTGGACCGTCGCTCGCACCCGGCTGCCCGAGCGGCTCGGCCGCGGCGGCCAGGGGCTGCTCGGGCTCGGCGCGATCGGCGTGCTCGTCAACGGCCTGCTGGCCACGGTGTGCATGAAGGAGGCGTTTGGCTGGCGCGACCTCTGCGGCATCCTCTGCATCGCCGCAGGCGTCGTGATTGTGGTGCTGCAGGTGCCT
>PKCK01000111.1 GCA_002862085.1 Planctomycetota bacterium
TGGGGAGGACAAGTCGGCCCCCGGTTCTGGCCGATGCCTTCGTGCCTGGACTCGCGGTCGAGAGCGCGGACGGCCAGGCGTTGATCGCATGGAACCGCGCCGCACATTCGCCTGGAGAATCAGAAGCTCCGCCCGGCTCGCCGCAGCGCTGTGCGCGCTCGGACTCGGGGCCTGCCAGCAGGTGCAGATCCGTGCCGTCGTCCACGACCGACCGCCCATCAGCATGACAGCGGTCGAGACCGGTTCGGTCGAGTTGCAGCGGGCGCAGCCGCGGCAGCAGCAGCTCAAAGCCAGCTTCGCGCAGGACGCGCCCGCGATCGCGAGAGCCTTCGAGCAGCGTGACCGTGTTTCGGTCGCTCTGGCGACGGCGACCCTCTCCGAGATCTCGGGTGACCGGCCGCTCCGGCCCGACCCGATCATGGGGCCGATCGATCTGGGCTATGCGCTGCTCATGGATCTCGGCGCCGGAGACGCGCCGTACGCAGACGGCGTCGAGACGATCCACGCGGCCGAAGCGACGCGAGACGACTTCTCGGACACGATCATCCGGCTGCAGTGGCGTGAGTCGATCCGTCCGGGCTGGTCCATCACCGGCGGCGCGAGCCTGTTCCGCGAGCAGGGCATGGGCATCATCGACGGCCTCGGGAACGCTCGCTTCGGCTGGGCCACCCTGGGCATCGCCGGTCGCTTCTGAGGCGCGCGAGCTCCTCCATGGAGCCGGCTCCTCGGGAGGCCTCGAAGCGCAGCACGAAGCGAGCGACCGCCGCGCTGTCCGGCTCCATCCAGCGGCGCCTCGATGAGATCGAGCGCTACGGTCGGTCTTCGAGTGGGCCGCGCGCGACTCGTGGCAGCGGAGCTCCGGGGTCCATGGCCGGTGGGCGCCGGTAAGATCAGGGAATGACGATCGAGGGCCAGGGGATCCGGTGGAGCGGCTACTCCGTCGGCGGCTTCGCGACCTGCATCGACCTCCCGGGGTACAAGGTCTGCGTCGACGTCGGCCGCCTGGTCGAGTCGACGATCGCGAGAGAGACCGTGCTCGTGACGCACGGGCACGCCGATCATGTCGGCGCCTTCTCCCAGCACGTCGCGCAGCGTGGCCTGCGCGGTACCGGTCCCGCGACGTACCTCGTCCCGCCGGGGCTCGGGGACGATCTCGAGGCCATGATGGCCGTCTGGCGCGGGATGGACGGCGGCGAACTCCGCTGCAACATCGTCGAGTGGACGCCAGGGACACCGCGCCTGCTGCGCTCCGACCTCGTCGTGACGCCGTTCGAGACGGTGCACCGAGTCCCCTCCCAGGGCTACCTCTTCCAATCCGTGCGCAAGCGCCTCTCGACGCGCTTCCGCGGCGCGCCGCGGGAGGAGGTGATCGCGGCGAAGACGCGGGGTGAGGAGGTGGAGGAAGAGATCCGTGAGGCGCGGCTGGCGATCACCGGAGACACGTCGATCGACGGGGTGCTCGGCCGCCCGGACGTGCTCGGCGCGGACGTGCTGATGCTGGAGTGCACGTTCCTCGACGATCGCGTGAGCTCCGCGCAGGCGCGGGAGATGGGGCACGTCCACCTCGAGGACGTCGCGGAGCACGCCGCTGCTTTCGGGTGCGAAGAGCTCGTGCTCTACCACGTTTCGCCGCGTCATTCCTTTCACGCAGCGCGTCGCCTGGTGCGGGAGGCGCTGCCGGCGGATCTCGCGGCGCGCACGCGGGTGTGGGTGGGAGACGCGTCGACGATGGACGGGTCTGACTGAGCGCGGCGGAGCAGGTCAGGGCGTGACGCGCACGGCCCACTCCGGCCGCGGCGGCGGAGTCCACGCGAGCATCCGGTCCAGGAGCGGGTCCAGCTCCGGCTCGACCAGAAGCAGGCCCCGGTGCTCGGGGCGCAGGAAACCCTCCTCCACGCAGACGTCGAGGTGTGCGACGAGGTGGCGGTAGTAGCCGCTCTCGTCGACGATACCGACGGGGCAGGAGTGGATCGCGAGCTGGAGCCAGGTGAGGACCTCGAAGGTCTCCTCCAGCGTGCCGTGACCTCCAGGGAGAACCACGAAGCCGTCCGAGAGCTCCAGCATGCGTGCCTTGCGTTCATGGAGGGTGTCCACGATCTCCAGGGAGGTCAGCCCCTCGTGGGCCACCTCCAGCGCCTGCAGCCCGTAGGGCAACACACCGTGGACGCGGCCCCCGGCGGCCAGGGCCGCGTCGGCCACACGGCCCATCAGGCCGCGGTTCGCGCCGCCGTAGACGACGTCGAGACCGCGCTCGGCCAGGGAGCGGCCGGTCCTGGCGGCCAGCTCGGCATAGCGGGGGGCGGCGCCGTCGCTGGAGCCGCAGAAGACGCAGAGGCTTCGGATGGTCGAGGAGGGGTCCACGCAGGGGATGGGACCGGGGTGAGGCCGGGAGCGCAAGGTCTGGCCGGCTGGGCCGCCGCGAGCTCCGCTCCAGTGCCCCGCGAAGGGGGCTCGATGCCCGCAGCGCCGCTCCGGGCGCCGGTCCCGTGAAGTTCGAGCAACGGGGGCGCATTCGGCTTCATCGGAGGCGCACGGAGATCCGATGACCATGGAATGGTCCCCAGCATCTTCGTCGTCTCCGGCTGCCCCAGCTCCGAACTCGGGTTGACCGCTCGCCGCCTCTCCGCGCTCGGGGCCCCCTGCGGCCACCGCGAGGTCTTCCGTCCGGAGGCGTTCCGAGGCGGGGGCACTCTCTTCTGGCCGCGTCAGGTGGTCGGTGATGCGTCCTGGTTCGCGGCTCCGCTGCTCGGGAAGCTCCCCCGCGGCGCCGTCGTCCTGCACCAGGTCCGACACCCCCTGACGACGATCAGCCGCCTCTACAGCAGCGGGTTCTTCGATTCGGGGCTGGAGGACGTCCACTTCGTTCAGGACTTCGTCCCCGAGACACGCCTCGGGGGCCCGCTGGTGCGCTGCATGCGATTCTGGCTCGAGTGGAACCGCATGGTCGAAGGAGCCGCGGACTACGACGACCTGCGCTACCACCGCTTCCGGCTCGAGGAGCTCGACGAGGAGCGCCTGGTCGAGCTCGCCGCAGCTCTGACCCTGCCCCGCACCACCTCGGAGACGAAGGCCGTGCTCGAGGCTCTCGTCTCCGACGACGACGGTGGGTCGGTGGAGCTCGGATGGGACGACCTCCCGCGGGGTGTACTGCGCGAAGAAGTCGAGGTCGCCTCCCGGCGCTACGGCTACGCCGCCTGACGCGCGGACCGCCTCGCGCCGCTCCTCAGGCCCGGCGTCGTCGCCGCACGAGGTGCGGCAACAGCCACAGGTACACGCCCGAGATCCACAGTCCCATCAGCACGAACGCTGCGGGCAGGAAGACCCACCGCTTCGCCGGGTCGCCGAAGAAACTGCCGTCGTGGATCGACTCGATGAGGTCCGAACGGCGGTACTCCACCGAGAGGACCTCGGCCGTGGAGGCGTCGAGCTGGACCTCCCAGCGGCTCCTGCTGCGGACCTTGAGCATGCCCTGGGAAGGCCGGACGTCGAGTCGGTCCACGTCCGACCAGGACCGGATCCCCGCTCGATCCACCCCGCGCGCGGCCTCGATGATCTCGTCCCAGGAGATGGCCAGCTCCTGAGTGCTCCCTGGCCGGGTGGGGGGCTGCACCCAGCTCCAGTCCTTCTTCAGCTGGAGGAAGATGCCGCTCGCGATGACCACGAGCAGCGGGAGGGCCGACACGAGCGCTCCGATGCGGTGGAGCTTGCGGTTGAGCCGCGGGGTGCGGCTCCTGGCTCGGGGTGCTTCGGGCATGCGTGTCGGCGGCGGCGCGCGGGGCGCCAGGCGCCACATCTTCCGATCACGCTCCCTGCGCGGCAAGGCGGCGCTACGACGCTCCCCGGCCAGCGGCTCAGCGCGGGGCGGCGAGCAGCTCGGGATCGAAGGTCTCGTCCGTGAGGCTCTCGAGGAAGGCCACGAGCGCGGCGCGGTCCCCGGCTCCGAGCCCGAGCGGACGGAGGATCGTCTCGCCCGGAGCCGTCGAGGGGCGGGCGCCTTCTCGTGTCACGTAGAAGTCGACGACGTCCTCCAGCGTCGCGAAGGCGCCGTTGTGCATGTACGGCGGGGTGAGGGCGACGTTGCGGAGGGAGGGGGTCTTGAACTCCTGGCCGGAGTGGTGAGCATGGCGCGGGAGGAAGCGGACCTTGTCGCCGGCGGGGCCCTCGGGGTCATCGGACCACCGGGACAGGACGCCGAACTCCGAGGCGGCGAGTGACGTGAGTCCGCGGGCGCGCCCGGGATCGTCCTCCGGCGCGCCGGGGACCGCGGGGACCCGCGTGTCGTGGAACTCCATGTCGGTGAAGAGCGGCCCGTGATGGCACGCGATGCAGCCGGCCTCGCCGACGAACAGCTCGAAGCCGCGCAGGGCGAGGGGATCGAGCTCCGCCATCATCGAGGCGTCGCCGGCGCGCAGGCCCTCCACGAAGCGGTCGAAGGGGGAGCTCGCGGCGCGCGCGCGCCGCTGGAAAGCGGCGAGCGCCTTGCCGACGCCCACGAAGACCCCGTTCGCGACCTCCCTGTCCGCCTCGCTCATCGCGTCCCAAGAGCGCTGGTGGGGGTGATAGAAGCCGCTCGAACTCGCGTGCTCGTGGTGGGGTCGCGCGGAGGCGTCGCCCTCGGCCCGCCGTCGGGCGTGCTCCCGGGCGAGCTGGTGGGCGCGGTCGTCCTCGGGGACGGGACGCGCGTAGGGCGGGAAGCGCTCGAGATCGGCGAAGTCGGCCATCGGCCCGAAGACCTCCTCGAAGCTCGCGCGCAGCTCGTCGTCGGCGTGGATCGCGCGGGCGACCTCGACGCGCGCGAAGGCGTGCTCGAGGGGATCCTCGAGGGGGATCAGGGCCTGGGACCAGAGGCTGTCCGCGCGTCCGTCCCAGAAGAACCAGCGCTGGTGGGCGACGTTCCAGAGGGCGGGCGTGTGTCGCTCGAGGGGCAGGACCCCCTCGGCCAGCGTGCGGCCGTCCGCGAGGCCGTACTCCTCGAGGTGGCACGTCGCGCACGCGATCTCCCCGCCCTTGGAGAGAGCGGTCGTGTGGAACAGGCGCCGGCCGAGCTCGGCCGCGCGCTCGTCCTCGGAGTGCCGGTTGGTCGGATCCGCGGGGACCGGCGGCACGGGGGACATCCGCAGGGCCCAGCGCGTCGCGCCCTCCGAGAGCGGCGACGGCGCGCGCTCCTCCGCCCCTCTCGATCCGCATCCCATGGAGGCGAGGAGGAGGGTGGCTGCAGCGGCGGCGGAGAGGACGCGGATCATGGGGGAGGCCCTAGAGATGAAGCTCGTCGTCCGCGGTCGCGGCGAGCCCGTCCACGACGACCGTCGCGCTGACCGTCCAGAAGCCTGCCATGTGGAGCAGGAACCCCTGGACCAGATAGCGCCCCTTCCCGATCTCCATCGAGCGCGGTTCACGCAGCATCCCGTGGCCGTGTTCCGGCATGTAGCAGGTCATCGCGACCTCCGCCCCCGTGACCGGCGTACCCGCCTCGTCGTTGCGCTCGATGAAGACCACGACCTCGAAGCCCTCGTTGATGGGAATCGCATCGCCCACCGGGAACCAGGTCAGTCGGTACTGTCCGTCGCGCGTCACGAGGGTCCGCGCCTCACCGAAGGGGACGGCGTGGGCGTCGGGCCTCTCGGGGAGCGAATGCCCCGCGTCCGAGCCGCCGCAGGAGGCCGCGGCCAGGGCTGTGAGGAGAGCCGCGAGTCGCGGTGCGCGGCTTCGGAGGCGAGGGACGGACATCGGCCGAAGGATAGCGCGCCGCGGAGCGCGCGGCGCGCGCCTCGGCGTCAGCCCTTCTTCTCGAGCTTGGCCCAGGAGTCGCGCAGGGTCACGGCCCTCGAGAAGACCGGCTCCGTCTCGCCCTCGGCGCGCACGAAGTAGCCCAGGCGCTCGAACTGGAATCGCTCGCCGCCGGCGGCGTCGCCGAGCGCGGGCTCGAGCTTCGCGCCGGTGACCACCTCGAGGGAGTCGGGGTTCAGATCGTCCTCGAGGGTGCGACCGTCCTTCAGGGGCTGGGGCTCACGGAAGAGGTGGTCGTAGAGATGCACAGTGGCGTCCACCGCGTCGGCGGCGCTGACCCAGTGGATGATGCCCTTGACCTTGCCGAGCCCCTCGGGAGTCTGGCCGTCGAACGTGCCCTCGACCATGGAGCAGCGGAGCTCCACGATCTCCCCGGTGTCGTCCTTCACCACCTCGTCGCAGCGCAGGACGCAGCCGTAGCGCAGGCGCACGTGGCCGTCGGGCTTGAGGCGGAAGAACTTGCGCGGCGCGTCCTCGCGGAAGTCGTCGCGCTCGATGTAGATCTCGCGCGTGAGGTGTACGGGGCGCGTCCCGGCGCCCTCGTCCTCGGGGTTCTCGACGGCCTGACGCTCGATCCGAGCGTCCTCCTCGAGGTTCGTGATGACGACCTTGAGAGGACGCAGCACCGCCATGCGCCGGAGCGCTCGCGCGTTCAGGTCGCTGCGGAGTGCGTTCTCCAGGAGGTGCATGTCGTGGGTGCTGTTGAACTTCGTGAGGCCGAGGCCGTCGCAGAAGGCGCGCACCGCCTCGGGCGTGTACCCGCGGCGACGGAGACCGCGGATCGTGGGCATGCGCGGGTCGTCCCAGCCGCTCACGCTGCCCGACGCCACGAGCTCCTGGAGCTTGCGCTTGGAGGTGATCGTGTACGACAGCTGCAGCCGCGCGAACTCGATCTGGCGCGGGTGGGGCAGGCCGTCGATGTTCTCGAGGAACCAGTCGTACAGCGGCCGATGGTTCTCGAACTCGAGGCTGCACAGGGAGTGAGTGATGCCCTCGATCGCGTCGCTCTGGCCGTGGGCGAAGTCGTACATCGGGTAGATGCACCACGCGTCGCCCGTGCGCTGATGATGGGCCCGAGCGATGCGGTACATCACCGGATCCCGCATGTTGAGGTTCGCCGAGGACATGTCGATCCTCGCGCGAAGTGTGCGTGCGCCGTCCTCGAACTCGCCGGCGCGCATGCGCGTGAAGAGATCCAGGTTCTCCTCGACCGAACGCTCGCGATAGGGACTGTTGCGCCCCGCCTCGTTGACGGTGCCGCGGTACTCGCGCGTCTCCTCCGCCGAGAGATCGCACACGTAGGCGAGGCCCTTCTCGATCAGCTGCACCGCGAAGCCGTAGAGCTCCTCGAAGTAGTCGCTGGCGTGCAGGGGCGCACCCGCCCACTCGAAGCCGAGCCAGCGGATGTCGTCCTGGATCGCGTCCACGAACTCCTGGCTCTCCTTCGCCGGGTTCGTGTCGTCGAAGCGCAGGTTGCAGCTGCCGCCGTAGCGCGCCGCGATCCCGAAGTTCACGCAGATCGCCTTGGCGTGGCCGATGTGGAGGTAGCCGTTCGGCTCTGGCGGGAAGCGCGTCAGCACGGCGGCGGCCTCGCCCTCGGCGAGGTCGGCGTCGATCGCCTGTTCGACGAAGTTCTTGCGTGCGACGTCGTCGGTCGGGGTGCCTTCGGGGTCCGGCGGGGCGGTGCTCATGGTGCGCGGCAGCGTTTCAGGGCCTGATCCGTACGGCGATACGGAGTGTCGCAGATCGGGTCGGCGCGAAGTCTACGGACGCAGGGGCCCTCGGAGGCGCGTCAATCGCCCGCGCGCGGCGAGGTGTCTCGCCGCCGGGGTCGCCTGAACGCCCTAGAATTCGGGGATGGCCTCGCGTCCTCCGCACCGCCTCGCGCGCCTCGCCCCGCTGGGGGCTGCCCTGCTCGTGGGGCTCTCCGCCGCACCCGCTTCCGCCCAGGGCTACCTGACGGCGGCTCCGGCTCCTGCGGCGAACCCCGTCACGAAGGACAAGGCGCTCCTGGGCAAGATGCTCTTCTGGGACGAGCAGCTCTCGAGCGACGGCTCGATCGCCTGCGGGACGTGTCACATCCCGGGCGCCGGCGGCTCGGACCCGCGGATCGGAGCGGGGTCGATCCACCCCGGACCGGATGGGATCCGTGGCACCGGTGACGACATCGTGGGCTCCCCCGGCGTGGTCCCGACCAACGCCTTCGGGCATCTGGAGCCGCGCGGATCCCTGGGGCTCGCGACGCAGATCACGAGCCGCCACAGCCCCAGCTTCCTGACGGCGGCGTGGTTCGACGAGCTCTTGTGGGACGGCCGCGCGGACGGCAAGTTCCGCGATCCCCTCTCGGGCCAGGTCGTCATCCTGTCCGGCGCCGCGCTCGAGACGCAGTCGCTGGGCCCGATCGTGAGTGACGTGGAGATGGCGGACCGCGGTCGCGGCTGGTCGGAGGTCCTGGAGCGCCTGAAGCGGGTCCGGCCGCTGGCCCTCGCGAGCGATCTACCGCCGCCGATCGAGCGCGCTCTCGGGGTCTTCGACAGCTATCCGAAGCTCTTCCAGCGAGCCTTCGGCTCGACCGAGATCACCCCGGTCCGAATCGCCTTCGCGCTGGCGTCCTACCAGCGCTCGCTCGTCCCGGACGCGACGCCCTTCGACGACTTCATGCGCGGGGACCAGGCGGCGATGACCGCCCAGCAGATCCGCGGGATGAATCTCTTCGACTCGACGGCGATCTGCGCGGTGTGTCACTCGCCGCCGCTCTTCGCCAACGGTGACTACCACTCGGTCGCGCTCCGGCCGAGCAGCGAGGACCCTGGACGCTACAGCGTGACCGGTGATCCCCTCGATCTCGGGCGCTTCAAGACGCCGTCGCTGCGAAACGTGGCCCTCCGGGGGCGCTACTTCCACAACGGCACCAACACGATCCCGACCCTGCGGGACTCCGTCGCGATCTACAACGGCGGCGGCGGCTTCGACAACCTGGACCCGGTCATCGGCGTGATCGACATGTCGCCCGCGGAGATCGACGACATCACGGCGTATCTGGAGGCGCTGACCGACCCGCGCGTCGAGTTCGAACTGCCGCCCTTCGATCGGCCGCGGCTGCGGTCGGAGCGAAGCACCCCCAACCCGGAGCCGACAGGGGTCGGCGGCCTCGCGGGTCACCTGGGCCGCGAGCCCCGGGTCGTCGTGACAGCGGCGCCCTTCGTGGCAGCTGATCGCTTCCGCCTCGCGGCCGTCGACGTGCGGCCAGGCGCCTTCGCCGCGCTCCGGACGCGCCTGCGAGCCCCGGGTGGGTACACCGCCCCGGGCGGAGCGCTGGCGCTGAGCGGTCTTCTCCGGCCTGCTCCCGTGATCACCTCGGACGATGGTCGAGGCGGCGGCTACGCGACCACCGTGATGCCGATCCGCCCCGAGGGAGCGATGCGAGGCGTCAGCTTCGATGCTCAGTGGCTCGTCCGCGACCCGGCGGCGGTCGGGGGAATCGCGCGTTCGGAGATCGTGCGCGTCACGGTCGAGTGAGCCGGCGAACTCGCGGGCTCCGCCCGTCGGACCGTAGACTCGGTCCATGGATGAGCTGAACGACGCGAAGAGCGCCCCGCGGCGACGTGACGTGATCCTCGGAGTGGGCGCAGGCCTCGGCGCTGCAGCCTGCGGAGGCGGTTCCGGTGGCGGTCCCGCGGTCCACACCGGCGGCAAGCGCCTGCGGTGGCAGCTCGCCTCCAGCTTCCCGAGCTCGCTCGACGCGATGTTCGGCTCGGCCCGGATCCTCTGCGAGGAGGTCGAGGCCATGAGCGGCGGCCGCTTCAAGATCACGCCCTACCAGGCGGGAGAGCTCGTTCCCGGCACCGAGGTGTTCGACGCTGTCGCCAAGGGCGCCGTGCCCATGGGCCAGACGGCGAGCTACTACTACACCGGCAAGGCGGCGGTGCTCGCGTTCGAGACCTGCGTTCCCTTCGGCTTCACCGCGCGCCAGCAGTCCGCCTGGCTCGACGAGGGCGGCGGGTCCGAGCTCTTCGCGCCGATCTTCGCGGACTTCAACCTGGTCGCCCTGGCGGCGGGGAACACGGGCGCTCAGATGGGGGGGTGGTTCCGGCGCCGCGTCGACTCCCTGGCGGACCTCAATGGCTTGAAGATGCGCATCCCCGGGCTCGGTGGGAAGGTCATGGACCAGCTCGGCGTATCGGTCCGAACCCTCGCCGGCGGTGAGATCTACCAGGCGCTCGAGCGCGGGAACATCGACGCCACCGAGTGGGTGGGGCCCTACGACGACATGAAGCTCGGCTTTCACGAGGTCTGCGCGAACTACTACTTCCCGGGCTGGTGGGAGCCGGGTCCGCACCTCGCGTTCTACGTGAACCAGGCGCGGTGGGAGGAGCTGGGGAGCGAGTACCAGGCGATGCTTCGCGCGGCGTCGCGGCGCGCGGCCATGGTGATGCAGACGCGTTACGACGCGCTCAACCCGGCGGCCCTCGTGGAGCTCAAGAAGACCGGCATCGACGTCCGTCCGTTCTCGCAGGAGCTCATGCGGGGGGCGCGAGACGCGTCGCAGCAGCTGCTGAGCGACGAGGCGAGCGGGGACGGGACCTACGCCAAGGTCCTCGAGAGCTGGCGCAGCTTCCGCGACGCGTCGAACGACTGGTTCGGCACGGCGGAGTACGAGTACCAGCGGTTCACCTTCGGTTCCTGATCGTGGCGGGCCATCGATCGCCCGGCGGGGCTCCCAGCCTCGCCGCCGCGTGCGCGGTGCTCCTGGCCCTCGTGGCGCCGCTGGGCCTCGCCGGATGTCTGGTGGGGACGAGCAGCGCCCCCGCCAGGCCGCAGGAGCGGGCGACGGGTCGGGCCTCGCTGCGGTTCATCACCTACAACGTCTACTACGTCTTCTCGCGCGGCACCGAGGTCGAGGCGGGGAGCGCGTGGATCGCGTCGCAGGAGCCGGACGTGGTCGCACTCCAGGAGCTCACGAACATCTCCGAGGCGCGGCTCGAAGAGCTCGCCGCCGGCTGGGGCCACGATCACTCCGCGCTCTTGAAGACGAGCGGCTTCTCCGTCGGGCTGACCTCCGTGCACCCGATCGAGGTCGTGGAGCGCGCCCTCGACGGGTTCCACCACGGCTGCCTGCACGCGCGCGTGGCGGGCGTCGACGTGTTCGTCGTGCACCTGTCTCCGTTCAAGTGGAGCGTGAGGGAGCGTGAGGCCGGAGCGATCCTCTCCCGGGTCGGTCCGCTGCTCGACGAGGGGCGCGACGTCGTCGTGCTGGGCGACTTCAACGCCCTGTCAGGACATGACTCCGGCGCGCTCGCGGCCCGGCCGGAGCAGCTCGAGAAGTCGCGGAGGAGCGACGCCGAGCACGGCCACGTGGAGAACCTGCGCGACGGGGAGTTCGACTTCGCGGTGATGCAGTCGTTCTTCGGCGCCGGCCTCGTCGACCTTCACGAGCGCTTCCTCGACCGAGCTGTCGGCGCGCGCTGGACGTTCACGACGGGCATCTGGTCCGAGGAGAAGCGCGACGCTCCCGAGGGGGGGACGCGAATCGACTACGTCCTCGCGAGTCCGGAGATGGCCGAGCGGGCGCTCGGCGCCCGCGTGGTGCGCGAAGGCGTGGTCAACCGGACCTCCGACCACTACCCGGTCATCGTCGACTTCGAAGTCGAGTGACCACCGGCTCGGTGCCTCAGCGCACGAGGCGCAGGTCCATGACCACGGGGTAGTGGTCCGAGGCGACGGGCTCGTCCGGGACGAACGCCTCGATCGCGCGCCACGCACGAGCGGGACGGACGAGCACGTAGTCGATCTGCTGGGTGGGGTCCGGGGCGCCGTGGGTGAGCATCGGCTGGCCGAGTCGGGGCAGGTGCCAGCCCCTCTCCTCCAGGTCCGTCAGCGGAGGCGACCCGGGCGCCGCGTTCAGGTCGGCGGTCAGGATCACCGGACCGGGTGGATCCTCGCAGAAGGCGCGCTCGACGACCTCGACCGCGGCGCGGCGAGCCTCCTGGGATCCGATGCTGGCGGTCCAGTCGAAGTGCGTGTTGACCAGGCGCAGGGCCGCGCCTTCCCCGTGGAGCTCGGAGATGTCGACGTCGACCGCCATCGCCTGGTAGCGGCTCGAGCTGGCGCTGGGGATGGACTCGTTCCCGACGTAGCGGAACGGCAGGCGGCAGAGCACGGCGTCCCCGTAGCCGTTGTCGCTTCCCTTGGACGGGCCGAAGACCGAGCGCATGCCCGTGAGGCGACCGAGCTCGTCCGCCATGGCCTTGTCCCCGATCTCCTGGAGGCCCACGACGTCGGGCGCGTGGCTCCTGATGACGCCTGCGATGCGCTCGAGGTCGGTCTTGCCGTCCATGCCCACCGCGTAGTGGATGTTGTAGCTCATGACCCTCAGCGCGGGCGGCGGCTCGCGGAGCGCGAGAGTCGAGAGGACCGCGGCGTGGTCGCTCGGCCAGCCGTCCGGATGCTCGTCGAGGACGCGGGAGTCCACGACGTCCCAGTCCCCCTCACGGGCGTAGACGTAGTCGATCCGTTCCTGGTGGCTCTCGGGGAACTCCGGCGACCAGGTGAGACCCTGGGACTCCACCGGGTCGGGGTGAGCGACGCGGAACGTGTCCTCGAATCCCGCACGCGCCATCGAGCGGCTCACGGGCCAGGGAACGACGCGGCCATGGTGGTTGGCGAGGTCCTTCGCCGCCTCCGTCCAGTCGAGGTGCGAGCCGCTGTTGAAGTCTCCGCCGACGATCACGGGGACCGCCGGCGCGCCGTCGAGGTGGGGGAGGAGCTCGGCGAGGATCGCGTCGATCTCGCTCCCGCGGGTCTTCGCGTCCGCCGCCACGAGCTCTTCGGGGCTCGCGTCCGCTTCTAGGGCCTTGCCCACGCTCGGCAGGTAGTGGATCCAGAGGGAGTAGGCCTGGATCCGGGTGCCCGGTCGCAGCTCGATCGTCGCGCCGCCGAAGCGGAAGCCGCTGAAGAGCCGATGCACCTCCTCGATGGGGTAGCGGCTCATCACCGAGAGGTTGCTCGAGCGCAGGTAGAGCTCGAACCCGAGCCGGTCCGCGATACGTGGGCCGCTCCCGTAGGTCTCCTGCATCAGCACGATGTCCGCGCCCGATTCACGGATCACGTCGACGACTCTTCCCACCCCCTCGTCCGCGCCCTTGCGCCGGCCGCCGTGCCAGATGTTCCACGCGAGGACCCTGAGCGGGCTCCCGTCCCAGTCAGCGGTGGGGGACGCCGCGGCGGGCCGCCCTAGGCCGCGCTCGAAGTCCGCCCGGACCTCCTCCGGAGAGAGCAGCCGCGACTCCAGGCGCACGTCCGCGATCTTGGCCCCCGCGCCGAGCCTCAAGGCGCGCGCCTCACCCTCGAGACTCCCGACGCCGCGGAGGTCATGGAGCGCCACCCGCCGGCCGTCGTGGAAGAGATGCGCGACGCCTGCGCTTCGATCGATGCAGAAGCCCACCTCGTGCCACTGGCCGTCGGCGATGCCCTGAGTCCGTGCCTCGGGCCGATGGTCGAGGCGACCCCGGCCGTCTCCGGCGTTCCACGTCCAGGCGCCGTCGGGCAGGACGCTGATGGCGAACCCCGCCAGCGCGCCCGACTCGCGGCCGAGCCCGAAGTCGCTCGAGCTCGCGTAGTCCTCGACCGTGCCGGACTCCCAGTCCTTGTTCGCCGCGAGCGTCGGCAGATCCCGGGGAGCTTCCGTCAGGCGCACGCGCATCCGGAAGCTGAAGGTCCCCGCGAGATCGACGTCCTCGGCGATCCGGATCTCGCCGGGCGAGGCGTCCTGCTGGGAGAGGACGGGCCGATCCAGCGCCGCCAGCGATACGAGCAGCGCGAGGAGGGCTCTCGCCGCGCTCGGTGCGTGGTTCCTGATCACCATGGTCTGCGTCGCCCCGGGCGCGGGGCTCGACGCATGGTGACCTCACCGGAGCCCGTCCACCAGCCCGTGAGGGCTCGGAGGGTTCCCTCCCCTCAGAGCGATTCGACGAAGGCCACCAGCGCACTCCGGTCGGCCGGCGTCAGCGCCTCGTAGGCAGCGCGGGACGCGTCACCCTCGCCCCCGTGCCACAGGATGGCCTCGTGGATCGAGCGGGCTCGGCCGTCGTGGAGATAGGCCTCGCCGCCCGAGACGCCGCTCGTGAGGCCGATGCTCCACAGGGGCGGGGTGCGCCACTCGGCGGGAGACGCATCCCCTTCGATCAGGGTCGAGGCGAGGCCGGGACCCATGTCGTGGAGCAGGAGGTCGGTGTAGGGGTGGATCGTCTGGTCCCGGAGCTCGGCGTGGGGGTGGTACGGCGAGGTCTGGAACGTGGGGACGTGGCAGGAGGCGCAGCCGACGGCGTCGAAGAGGGCCTCTCCGGTGAGGGTCGCCGGGTCCGCGAGGTCGCGGCGCGCGCTGACCCCGAGGAGGGAGACGTAGGCGTCGAGCAGCTCGAGCTCCGCGTCGGGGATCTCCGCGCCGCCCGGGCCGCAGTCGGACTGCGCGGAGCCGCAGTCGGGGCTGGGCATGATCGACGACATCACGCCCATGTCGCCGTTCAGGGCGGCGGCGACCTGGAGGCGCACCGAGGGCTGCGAGGCCTTCCAGCCGAAGCGGCCGACGCGGGTGTCGGACGTCTCCACGTCGGTCACGAGGCGCATGCGGCCCGAGACTCCGTCGCCGTCTGCGTCGTCCGGATCGGCGAGAGCCTCGATGTCCGACTCCATGATCGCCTCCAGCAGGCCCATCCCGACGAGCTGCGGGGCGACGCGCGCGCTGAAGTGATCCGGGGTGGTCCCGACGAAGGCGTACTGCGGGCGGCGGAGGGCGCCGACCGGGGTCCAGCCGGAGAAGATCACCTGGCCCTCGGGGGCGCCGGAGGTCGAGCGCGGCTGGAGCTGGGAGCCCAGAGTCGGGTGCGGGTTGCCCGCCGCGTCACCGACCATCACGACGTAGCGCTCGAGGGTCTGGCCCGGGGACGCGGGCATGGCGCGACCGTTGCGGTCGTGACACGCGACGCAGGAGCGCGCCATGAATCCGGGGCCGAGCTTCCCCGCGAGGGCGCCGAAGGGAGGGTTGGTCGCCGACTCGTCGTGGGCGCCGCTGCCGAAGTCGGTGTGGTGGACCCGGCGGCCGAGGACGAAGGGCTGGCCGTTGATGGACGAGAGGTTGCCCGCCATCTGCATGAAGCGGTTGTCGGGCTCGTTCGAGTACTGGTACGGCAGGGTGGTCCCACCGCCGCTCCACGCCACCGGCGGGAGGGGGTAGGAGTCCTCGCGCTCGGTGCCGTTCTGGCCGAAGACGCCGCGCGCCTCCCACGGGACCACGCCCTGGCCGACGATGTAGAGGATCGCCGTTCCGTAGTAGTTGCTGCGGCCGTTCGGCACCGCTTCGAGGAACTGGCTCAGCTCGAACTCGAGGCGGTCGCCCACCTGGAGCGATCGGCCCTCCTTGGCGTTGAAGCTGATCGAGCGCGTGTAGTGCTTGACGTTCGAGCCGGGCACGTCGAGCCCGGGCACGCTCGCCATGATCCCGTTGTCGAAGTACTCGGCGACGGTGTTCAGACCGCGATACAGGAACCGGAGCTCGGCCTGGGTCGGGCTCAGGCGCCACTGGGCGGCCACGTTGAACGTGATCGTGTTCCCGCCGCGACCGACGGTGTCGACGATCTCGATCGCCGTGGTCCGATGCTCCCAGTAGAAGGAGAGGTAGTGATCGTAGCTCTGGAACTGATCCTCCCGCGCGTGGCGATCGCGGGCGCGGTCGGAGAGGCGGGTGATCAGCGCGCCAGGCGTGTCCTCCTGGAGCTCGGGCTCGAGGGCCGTCCCGGGGCCGAAGAGAGGCGTCCAGCTGGGCGCCGCGTAGGGGACGATGTGCCAGAAACCACCGAAGCCATCGCCCGCCGTCGTGCCCGGGCCGGTGTCGCCGACGAAGAAGTAGAGCGGGCGGCCCTGGAAGGACGCCTGGAGCGAGCCGTCCGGGCGGGTGATCGTCGAGAGGCCCGGCACGCCGGAGGGCGTGCCGTCGGTCACGATCACGGGCGGCCAGGTGTCGGCGCACGCCCCGACGCAGCTGCTCGCGCCCGGGTTGAAGAGGTCCTCGTCGGTGACGTAGAGCGTGTGCCCCACCGCGGAGCTGTTGGACCCACCGACGAGCCGGCCGCCTGCGTGGCCGACCTCGGGTCCGTCGATGACGATCGGGCAGCCTGTGGAGTCCACCTGCGTACCGGGCGGCGTGTTCGGACACTGGTCGTTCGAGTCGTCGACCCCGTCGCCGTCGCTGTCCAGCGGCCGCCCCCCCCAGACCTCCATCTCCCAGATCGAGTAGCCCCAGAAGTTGCCCGGGCTCCGGGTCTGGCCATTCATCCGCACGAAGCGATAAACGCCGCCGAGGTCGAGCGTGTCGGTGCGGTCGCCGAAGAGCCCGCCGGTCCTCGTCGCGAGCGTCACCCAGGAGACGCCGTCCAGGGAGCCCTCGACCGAGTAGGTCGCGGCGTTCGCGGCTTCCCAGTGGATGACGGTGCGATCCAGGGCGCGCGTCGCGCCGAGGTCGAGCGTGAGAGTGCTGGGGTCGAGGCCGTGTACGGACTCCCAGCGCGTCGCGAGGTTTCCGTCGACAGCGAACGAGGCGGGGCCAGCGGGGCCCGTCGAGGACGCAGTCGCCGTGGCCGGGAGGAGCACGGGAATCTGGACCGCCTGCCGCGAACGCTGCACGGGCAGTGACATCACCTGAGCGCTCGCGCACTGGATCAGCGCGACGGTGACAGCGATCGACCAGCTGGCGAGCGTGATGGGGCGAGAGGTGCGGTCTGCGAGCTCGTCGGTCGTCGTCATGGTTTGCATCAGAAGATCCAGATCGCAGCCGCGCGCGGGAGTGCGGCCGCCAGCGCCCCTTAACGTTACGGGACCGAGATCGCCGCTGTGACGCATTCGTGAAGCGCAATGTTTCCTCACTGCGTCGCGTCGTCTCGTTCCTCGGCTCGTGAATGCGCCGCTCGGCGCGTGAGCGCGCATACAGCGCCGCATTCATGAAGGGCTCATTGGCGACCGCCGCGCGAATCCCCGCGGCTCGATCCCGGAATGGAGACGAGGAACGCGCCGCGGGCGCCGCGCGTGCCGGCACCTTCGGCGCGTTCGGACCGTGTCGAGACCGACGCGGTCGTCAGCGATTCGCGCGCAGGAGGAACTCCTCGTACTTGCGGAACCGGCCGAGGCTCTTCACGTGACCGCCGAGACCGTGGCCCCCGGTCGGGTCGACGAAGAGCTCCACCAGCGCCTCCTTGCCGGCGTCGAGGAGCTCGGCGTAGACGCGCACCGTGTCCTGGTAGAGGACGTTGGAGTCCTCCATGCCGTGGACCAGCAGGAGCTTGCCTTCGAGGCCCTTCGCGAGGGGGAGCAGCGAGTACTTCCCGAGATCCGTCTCTCCCTCGCGACTGCTGCCGATCGTCCCGGTCGAGTACCAGGAGTTGTAGTTCTCCCACTCGGTCGGTCCGGCGCCGGCGATCCCGCACTTGAAGACCTCGGGCTCGGTGTACATGCACATCTGGGTCTGGAAACCGCCGAAGCTCCATCCGTGGATCGCCACGCGGTCGGCGTCCGCGCCGTGGGCTTCCACGAGGTACCGGACTCCATCGACGAGGTCCTCGACCTGGGGCTTGCCGACCTGCTCGAAGTTCGCCTTCTCGAAGAGCGCGCCGTAGCCCGACTGGCCGCGGGGGTCGATCGTCGCCGTGACCCATCCGTGCTCGCGCGTCATGTACTGGGCGAACTGGTACGCCGAGCTCTGGACCGTGCCCTCCACGACGCTCTTGCGGGTCCCCAGCGGGCCGCCGTAGACGTAGACGAGCAGCGGGCGCGTCTCGCCCTCCTGGAGCTTCGGCGCGCCGAACTGCTCGGGCGTGAAGACGAACCCGCGGATCTCCTGGCCTGCGCGGTTCTCGTAGGCGAAGAGCTCGGGCTGCGCCGCGAGGATCTCCGTGGTGCGCTCGGGGTGGCTGTCGGTGATCGCCGTGGTGTCCTTCGCGTTCGCCACGTGGACGAGCTCGCGGGGAGAGCCGAAGGCCGCGTGGATCGCGAGGACGTGCGCGCCGTCGTCGCTGACAGCGGCGCTCGAGTGGACGCCGCGGCGCTCGGTGAGGCGCGCGAGCTCCCCCGTGTCGAACTCGAGAGCGTAGATGTCCAGGCAGGCGGAGTCCTCCTTCGTGGCCTCCATGAACATGTGCGTACGTGCCTCGTTCAGGCCCAGGGGATACACCTCGTAGCGGCCGTGGGTCATCGGCACGAGGGTCTCGTACACCGGGTCCAGGACGTGCACGTGGCGGAAGCCGGTCTGCTCGGTGATGAGCGCGATGCGGCGGCTGTCGGCCAGGTACCTGGGCTCGATCATGCGCGGCGTGTTGGGGCCGCCGGTGTGGAGGAAGCGGTGGACGATCCGGGCCTCGCGTTCCTCGAGCTCTCCGGTCCCCGGGAGCTCGTCCTCTTCGTCCTTCCCGTCGGCGGGGCTCTCGGCGCCCTCCTCGTCGGCGCTCTCGGTGTCTTCGCTCCTGGACTCCTCTTCCGGCTCGTCCTTCTCGAAGTCGGCCTCGAGGATGTGGACCTGGGACGTGGCCTGATCGAAGACCGAGAACGTGACGCTGCTCGAATCGGGCGCCCAGTCGGGCAGCTGGAGGACATCGCGCGGCCCCGAGGACGTGCGCTCGTAGACCTTGATCAGGCGGCCGACCTCGCTGTCCCCGGTCGGTAGCTCGTGCAGGAAGACGGCGGATTCGACCTTCGCGACGGGGTCGTCGGAGACCGTGCGCGGCACGGTACGGACCTTCATGAAGCGGTCGCGGTAGGTCGCGATGTCCACCGTTCGCGATCCTCCGCGGTAGATCGAACCCGAGGACGCGACGAACACGATGCGCTTTCCGTCGGGGCTCAGCGCGTACGAACGCATGGTGAGACCGCCGGGAAGCTCGGGATCGAGCTGGTCGACCAGGTGGTCGCCGAAGCGCACGCGGACGAGGGCTCCGTCGACGAGGGAGGTGTAGCCCGAACCGTCGGGGAGGTACTGCACCTCGCGTTCGGCGGTGCGGGTGCGCGTCAGGCGCACCAGCTCCTCGTCGTCACCGATCACGTGGCGATAGATGTCGCCGCTGCTCGAGATGAGCATCTCGTTCGCAGTGGGGGCCCAGACGAAGCCCTGGATGCCGCCGTAGCGCGGCGCGTCCTCGTCGTCGGCGTCCTTCTCGCCGACCGTGTCGACGATGGTCTTGCGACCGACCTCGATCTCGTCCTCGGGCGACTTGCCCTTCATGGCGTCCTCGAGCTCGCCCCAGGAGCCCTCGGACTTCGCCTTGTCAGCCTTGCCCTCGGACTCGTCGTGCTTCTTCAGCCGGTCCTCCGCGACCTTCGCCGCGCGCTTCTGGAACGGCTCCATCACGGACACGGACGTGACGCGTTTCGCCTCCCCTTTCTCGACGTCGAAGATCCACAGATCGCTGCCGTGGCGGCGCTCGGCGAAGGGACGCCACAGGTAGGCGGCGTACTTGCCGTCGTGGCTGAAGGCCATGGAGCGCGCGGACGGCCCCATGAGGGTCTCGTCCTCGTCGAAGAGGGACTCGAGGGTCCACTCGAAGCCCTCCGCCTCCTCGGACTTCTGCTCCGCTGCGTCGGTCTCGTCCGCCCCGGGAGCAGCCTGGGGACCGAGGGAGAGCGCGACGGCGGCGACCGGCGCGAACAGGTGGGGAAGTCGGATGGTGGGGGCCATGGGAGCAGCGTAAGTGCGGCCCCTGGAATGCGAGAAGGGGCCCACGCACGCCTTACAGCCGCGCGCGGGTCCCTTCTCCGATTGGAGCCCGCGACATCCCGGCGCGGCACACTCCCTCGGGATCAGCCGCCCTTCTTGTCGTGCGTGTGATCCGCGTTCTCGTGGCCCTTGATGTGTCGGAGGTCCTCCTCCGAGAAGTAGACCATCTGGAACTCCTCGAGGGCCTCGCGGAAGCCGGTGACGTTGGCGGTGTCGATCGTCTGCTTGCACTTCATGGCGGCGACGGTCATGCGGTGGTTGAGCATCAGCTGCGCGATGTAGCGGCGCTGGCCGTCGCCCTTCATCTCCTTGGGCGCCTTGATGCGCTGAGCCAGCCAGTAGCCGGCGAGCTGGTCCTGGATGCCCTGCGCGTGCTGCTCCTTGGTGGTCGTCCAGCGCACGAGCTGGTTCCAGTTCGGGCTGTCCGCCGCGCTGATCTCGGCGATCTGCTTCATCGCCTTCTCGATCGTCGCCGCGTCCTCCATCAGGAGCTTGACGCGCAGATGGTCGCCGTAGATCCCGCAGGGAACCTGGCAGTGAACCGGCGCGGGAGCGGCGGCCTCCGACGTGACAGGGGTGGAGGTGGGGCCGAGGAGCGCGGCGGCGAGGAGGGTCGAGCCGAGGAGCATGGGGTCGCGATGGGGGCTGAGGGGGTCTCGGGGGCGATCAGGGGCCTCTGGGATAAGACCCCCGCTGCGTTCGCGCTACCGCTCAGCCGACCAAACTCGCTCGCGCGTCGATCCCGGCCTCCGTCAGAGGAGCGTCGTGACGATCTCGGGGAAGATCACGACGACGGCGAGACCGGCGGCCTGGATCGCGATGAAGGGCAGCACGCCCCGGTAGATCGTCGAGGTGGGCACCTCCTCCGGCGTGACCGTGCGGAGGTAGAAGAGCGCGAAGCCGAAGGGCGGCGTCAGGAACGACGTCTGCAGGTTCATCGCGATCATCACCCCGAACCAGACCATCGCATCGCCGGTGATGCCCAGCTCCTGGGCCGCGGGGACGATCAAGGGCAGCACGATGAACGCGATCTCGAAGAAGTCGATGAAGAAGCCGAGGCCGAAGACGACGAGGTTCGCGATGACGAGCAGGCCGATCTTGCCTCCGGGGAGGCCGGTCAAGAGATCCCGGATCCACTCGTCGCCGTAGACGCCGCGGAAGACGAGCGTGAACGCGGTCGAACCGACGAGCAGGAACACGACCATGGTCGTGAGCTTGGCCGTCTCGAACGTGCTCTCCCGGAGGTTCTCGAGGCCGAGGCGGCCGCGCAGCAGGGCGAGGACCATCGCGCCCACCGCGCCCAGCGCGCCTGCGCTCGTGGGGGTGGCCCAGCCCTGGAAGATGCTCCCGAGCACGATGAGGATCAGGGCCAGGGGCGGGATGAGGACCCAGACGACCTTCCGCGCGAGGTCCGCGCCGGAGACCTCGCGCTCGGAGGCGGGCAGCGGCGGCGCCGTCTCCGGGCGGCGCCACGCCACGAAGGCGACGTAGGCGGCATAGAGACCCGCGAGCATGAGGCCGGGCAGGAGCGCGCCGCGGAAGAGCTTGCCGGCGCTGACGGCGAGCTGATTGCCCAGCACGATCAGCACGATGCTCGGCGGGATGATCTGGCCGAGAGTTCCCGAGGCGCAGATCGTCCCGGTGGCGAGGGCCGGGCTGTAGCCGTAGCGCAGCATGACCGGCAGGGAGATCATCCCCATGGCGACCACGCTCGCGCCGACCACGCCCGTCGCAGCGGCGAGCAGGGCGCCCACGAGAACGACGGCGAGGCTCAGCCCGCCGTGCCGCGGGCCGAAGAGCATGCCGATGGTGTGCAGGAGATCCTCGGCCAGCCGGGACCGCTGGAGGATCGTGCCCATGAACACGAAGTACGGCACGGCCAGGAGGACCTGGTTGGACATGATCCCGCTGAGCCGCTCCGGGAAGATCGCCAGATAGGACCAGCCGAAGTAGTCCAGCTCGATCCCGACGAAGCCGAAGATCAGCGCGGCGCCTCCGAGGGTGAAGGCGACCGGGAAGCCGAGGAAGATCAGCGCCATCACGACGCCGAACATGAGCGGGCCCAGCTCCATCACGCTGCCTCGCTCGGCTCGTCGTCGGCCGGTGCGCCCGGCCTCAGCGCAGCTGCCGCTCGCACGACGTTCGCGAGGCCTTGGAGCGCGAGCAGGCCGAAGGCCAGCGGGACCGCCATGAGCAGCGGATAGCGCGGGAGTCCGCCCGCGTCGTTGGAGACCTCATGGATCCGAAGGGCTTCGGAGGCGACGGGGACCGTCACGACCACGGCGTACACGGTGAAGGGAACGGCGAGGAGGACCCCACCCGCGAGATCGATCCAGGCCCGCCCGCGGACCCCGAGGCGCGAGTACAGGACGTCCACGCGTACGTGCGCGCCGGCCTGGAGACCCCAGGGCGCGGCGAACAGGAAGAGGACCGTGAACAGGTACCACTCGGCCTCGTCGATGGCGACGTGGGTGAGCCGGCGCTCGGTGTAGGGCTCGAGGACCCCGAGCGCGGCGTTGGCCGCCGCGACCAGGACCATCAGGAGTCCGAGCCACGCTGCTGCCTGGCCGATCCGCCGGGAGAGGCGGTCGATCAGCTGGACGAATGCCATGCCGCGCAGCCTACGGTCTGGCGGCGCTCTCGACGAACGAACGGAGGGCCTGCCATGCGCTCGCCGCGGGCCCTTCGTCCAGCGGTCGAAGCCTGCCCCGGGTTCAGTTGAAGTCGACGAACAGCCCGTTGGCGAAGTTCGAGGTCTGGACGCCGCTGTCGACGTCCCTGAACCAGTAGGTGAAGTGCCACCGCTCGCCCTGGAGCACGGCCGCGGTGCTGCCACCGAGGGGGATCGAAGCGAGCGACCAATCGCCGAGCCTCGTGTCGAGGGTGGTCTCGCCCACCGTGCCCGAGTACTTCACCTGGTGGACCTCGTCGATCCTGCCGACGACCCCCCCGAGGCAGAGGTTGCCCTGGGATCCGTTCGGGCGGACCGAGAAGCCCGCGGACCGGGAGGCCAGGAAGAAGCCCCAGGAGTTCGTGGGCAGACCGCTGCACTCGAGGACGAGCTTGTCGCTCGATGCGATCGTGCTGCCCGTGGCGGCCATACGCGCGACGGTGCCCGTGCTGTTGGGATTCGCGACGCAGTAGTTGGAGCCGACGGCCGAACCCGGCCCCTCGGTCGCGAAGATTCGCATGTAGGTCGAGCCGAAGGGAGAGGATCCCTGCCCGCAGGCCACACCGTTGATGTAGTTCCGGGGTGTCCGTTGGGTCTGGCCCCCGACCACGAGGGTGAAGCCGTCGAGAGCGCCGAGCCCCGTGGTCCCGCAGCCGGAGAGGTCTTCCTCGGGGCTCATGTAATAGGTGCCAGTGCCGCGGCCCATCGTGCCGCTGGTGAAGGCAGGGTCGCCGCCGAAGAACATCCCCGCCGCCGCTCCGCCGAGCGGCCCCGTGTACTCGACGCCGTAGGCGAAGCTGTCGAGCAGGGGGTCGTCCTGCCAGTCGGGGGTGATCGGAGCGCCGTCGCCGCGCATCGTGAACTCCGCGCCACCGCTGAGGTCGATGACGACCGTCCAGCAGCCGTTCGACGGCAGCCCCGAAAGGGGGACCGTCGCGGCGGCCGTGAGCGGCAAGCTGGCGGGGTCCACGAGCGGGTTGAACGACTCGTAGAAGCGGTAGGTCCAGCTCGACGACATGGGGGTCGTCTGGAAGTCGCAGTACTTGATCTCGAAGCCCGTGACCTCGTAGATGCCCCGGTCCGGCTGGGTCCCGAAGCCCGGCGTGAAGTTCGAGGGCGTCGGAAGGACGCCCTCGTCGTAGGCCACCTGGCCAGGGAACTGCAGCGAACCGATCCCCACGGTCCAGATGGCCTGTCCGTTCGAGGTGTTCGAGAAGACGACCTCGGAGCCAGCAGGCAGACCGGTCGAGCGGCGCTGGCCGGCCGGCGTCCAGGTCCCGGTCGCCACGCGGAAAGTCCCTCCATCCTTCAGCTGCCCCGGGGACGCGCGCCGCAGCGCGGCCGGCGAGGTCGGGAGGACCGGCGCTTGGTCGGCCGGGCTCTGGGCGAGAGCGAGCGCGGCTGCGACGAAGAGGGGGGCCATGGAGAGACTCGGGCAGTCAGTTGATGGAAGCGTTCCAGCGACGGCTCTGCACTTTGAGCGTATCCCTCGAACGGACGTGAGGCGGGAATCACGGGGACGGATCCCGGAGTGAGATGTGGGGCTCGCCGGAGACGCATCAGGCCCCGCTCGCGGCCTCAGAACGGCATCCCGATCGCGAAATGAACGACCCATTCCGCTTCACCGGAGCGGCGATCGGGGTTGAAGGCCGCGTCCACGCGGAGGGGGCCGATCGGCAGGAGATAGCGAAGCCCGACGCCGACGCCCGTGCGCACGTCGTCGAAGGCGAACAGATCCTCGGCCTGGGCCTCGACGTACCCCGCGTCGGCGAACAAGGCCGACTGGAACGCACCTCCGAGCTGGTGCCGCCACTCGACCGACAGCGTGCCGAAGGCCTCGCCACCGAGGGGCTCTCCGTCCGCGTCGCTGGGCCCGAGCCGGCTCTCGCGGAACGAGCGAACCGAGTTCTCCCCCCCCGCGAAGAAGCGCTCCTGCAGCGGAATCGTCGTGTCGTCGAAGGCCGGTGCGATGACCCCCATGCGCAGGCCGACGCCGAGGACGTCCTCCTCGCTCAGCGCCTTGAAGTGAGCGGTCGAGAGCCTCGAGCGTACGAATTCGAGTTCGGAGCCGAGCTCCTCGAGAGCGAACTCCAGGGAGGCCTCCGCGAACCCGCCGCGGGTCGGGGCGAAGAGCGCGTCGCGCGCGTCGTAGCGTTGGATCCCGATCAGCCCTGCCACGTTGACCCGCGACTGGACGTCGAGCACGTCCTCGTCAACGGCTTCGATGTCCGTCGCAGAGGAGCGTCCGAAGCGGTAGCCGAGGTTGGTCGTGTGGCGAGCGTTCCACTCCTTGCCGACGAAGGCGCCCACGCCGCGGTTCTCGCGCGTGAACGACGGTTCCTCGCGCAGAGTGAAGTCCATGCGCAGGTCTCCGATCAGGTCGCGGCTGAGGAACCAGGGGTCGGAGAGGCTCACGTTGGCGCGAACGGCGCGGACGGCCACGGTCGCCTCCGCGTTCGCGTTGATCCCGCGCCCCATCAGGTTCCGATCACGCGCGCCGACCGTCAGACGACCAAGTTCGTAGCTGCCGAAGCCAGGCTCCGCGTAGACCTCCACGGAGGGCCTTTCGATCACGTCCACGAGGACGGAGCGCATCTCGCCTTCGCCCTCCAAGGTCGCGATGACCTGGCGGAAGAGCTCGGTGCGGTAAAGGCCACGGAGGCTCTCGCGGAGCTTCGACGAGTCGTAGACGTCGCCGCGCCGGATACGCATGCGCGACGCGAGGAAGCTCGCGCGCGTCCTCACCTCGCCCTCGACACGCACCTCGCCCAGAACCACGTAGGGTCCGGGCTCGGCGACGACGGCGAGGTTCACGCAGTGCGTTCTGCGGTCGACATCGACGCTGACCTCTGCGCTGGCATCGGGGTGGCCCCGCTGGCCAAGGGCGTCGATGATCGCGCCGCGCAGCCGGTTGACCATGCGAGGCTGGAAGGCGCGCTGCTCGCCGAGCTGGCCCACCACTCGGGCGATGGCGGCGAGGGCCGCCGTCTCGGTCTCGTCCGAGAGCCCGACCGCGGTCCGTGCGAGGGCGAAGGTGACCTCTCCGACCCGGTAGAGAGGTCCGGGGTCCACCTCCACCCGTACTCGCACCGGGCCGCCGTCGGGCCCGGGCCCGGGATCGATGATCCGCGCGGTTGCGTCGAGCTGACCGAGCGCGACGAGATCCTCCCGGATCGCGTCGGCCGCGCTCGCCACGCGCCGGGCGACGTAGAGGGTCGGGCCGCCTCCGAACAGGCCGGTGCGTGGACCGGTGACGTACCGCTCGAGATCGTCCCTCGGGATGGCCGAGTGGCCTTCGACCACGACGTTCACCGCGCCGAGGATGAAGCGTGAGCCGGCCTGCACCGTGAGCCGGGCGAGCCCTTCCTCGAGGATCTCGTAGGCGACCTCGGCGCCGGCGTACCCGCGGCCCTGGAGGAAGAGTCTCGCCTCGTAGGCCGCGTCATCCACGTAGGAGCGCTTGCCGCTGCGCGCGTACCCCTCCGCGAGGGGAGCGATCGTACGGTCGAGACCGGGCTCCTCGCTCGAGGGGGTGCCCTCGACGACCAGCGCTCGCTCTCCCGGCGACTGTCCGGCGTCGGACAGCGCCGCTGCCTCGGGCTCCACCGTCGGCTCCGTGGCCGGCGCGCTCGAGCGGCACGCCACGAGGGCCAGCGGCGCCGCTGCCAGGAGCCAGCGATCGAGAAGCGCGAGGCTCTTCATCGCAGCCGCAGGACGAGCCGGAGCCCGAGTCCGTAGTCCTCGTAGGAGTCGCGTTCGAGCACGACGTAGAGCGCGTCGTTCTCGCGGGCGAAGCCCTCGCGCAGCCGGTAGGTGCCCTCGATCGTGAGCACGCCGGACCCGGAGATGTCGCGGCCCGTGACCACCTCGAGCCGGTCGAGGTAGGACTCGCGGTCCTCCTCCTCGAAGCCGCCCGCGGTGAACCAGCCCCTGAGCAGGTCCTTCGCCACGTAGAGCGCCACGGACTGTCCAGCGGCCTCGATCCCGCCGCCGGCGCTCGGAGGCTGACCGGAGAG
>PKCK01000112.1 GCA_002862085.1 Planctomycetota bacterium
GGTGCGCCACGGGGTGCTCGCGGAGCGGGTCTTCGATGGCCTGGAGGCCGAGCTCTCCGAGCTGGTCCAGCGTGAGGAGCAGCGCTCCTTCCTCGAGTACCGGCACTACTACGTCCCTGGACGGCAGGCCCTCGGGAGCGACCCGAGCCTCGTCCGTAGTCCCCTCGCCGAGCTGCCCCCAGCGGACGGGGTGATCGTCGGCTGGTTCCAGGTCGATCCGGACGGCGCCATCCACCTGCCCCATGAGCCCCGGGAGAGCGAGGCCGCGCTCGCCTCGGCCGACCGGTGGTCTGCCGACGAGCGACTCGAGACCGCTCGCCCCCTCCTCGAGGCCGGCGCCACCGCAGCACGCGAGGGCCTCCGGCAGGAGCCTGAGGTTCCCCCCGTCGCGGTCGCCGTCCAGCAGGAGAGCACCTACGAGGCCTGGCAGTCGACCATCGGCAGCAGCCTGAACCGTGGCGCCTCGAAGCGCAGTGGCCGGAGCACGCGGAAGGTCGCCACCCCCAGCCAGAACATCGTGGGCTTCACGGACAACCGAGCCGTCGACCTGCGCGAGGTGGTGAGCGAGCTGCCGCCCCTCGCGGCCGCACCGACGCCCGTCGACGTCGAGGTCGGACCACTGGTCGGCATCGAGGGCTCGACACCGGTGCTCGCCCGCCGCGTGGTGGTGGATGGCGAGACCTTCGTGCAGGGCCTGGTCCTCGACCGGTCTCGCCTGCGCGATGCCCTCATGGCCCGCGCCCTCTCGCCCGAGCTGGCTCCCTACGCCGATCTCGACTGGGATGACGACGGCACCCGCGCCTTCACCTTCTCCCATCGCTTCGCCGAGCCCTTCGCGGACGAGGTCGCCTGGCTGGCACTGGACCGCGTGCCCGGCGCCACGACCACCGTGTGGCCGCTGGTCGTGCTGACCGGCCTGCTGGGCCTCGCCCTCGCCGTCGGTGCTCTCGCCCTCGACCGGATGGTCGGCACCGAGCTTGCCTTCGCTCAGCGCCGAACGGACTTCGTCGCTGCCGTGAGCCACGAGCTGAAGACCCCGCTCACCGCCATCCGCATGTACGCCGAGATGCTCCGGGACGGGATGGTGCTCTCCGACGATCACCGCCAGGGGTACTACGAGACCATCGCCGCCGAGACCGAGCGCCTGTCTCGACTGATCGCCAACGTCCTCGAGCTGGGCCGCCTGGAGCGGGGTGCTGCCGGCGAGGTCGTGGTGGGCGACGCAGGTGCGGTGCTCGACGAGGTGGCGACCATCCTCGGCCCCCACGTGAGAGACCAGGGCTTCACCCTAGAGCTCGACCTGCCCGAGCAGCTCCCACCCGTGCGAATGGAGCGGGACGGCCTCCTTCAGGTCCTTCTCAACCTGGTCGACAACGCCGTGAAGTTCTCGACCGAGAGCGAGGATCGACGGGTGACGGTCCAGGTCCTCACCGAAGACCGGCTTGTGATCGTGAAGGTCCGTGATCGGGGTCCGGGCATCCCGAGGGCTCAGCTCACGCGGGTCATGGAGCCGTTCTTCCGCGGCGAGCGGGAGCTCACCCGGACAACCAAGGGGACGGGGATCGGGCTCGCCCTCGTCGACGGCCTGATGCGGCGCATGGGCGGACGCGTGAGCCTCCGAAACCACCCCCAAGGTGGCCTCGAGGTGACGCTGCAGCTCGTGCGAGCCACGCCCGGCTGAGACCTTTCGGGTTGCATCCACAGCCCTCCCGAGGCACGTGCGCCGGCCGGCTCCCCCCGCCGGTCCCGCGGCAGGCTCGCCGCATCGACCCACGAGGTTCCGTGACCTTCGACGACCTGCCCCTGCACGACGACCTGCGTCGTGCCGTCCGTGCCATCGGCTACACCACCCCGACGCCCATCCAGCAGCAAGCCATCCCCGACGCGGCCGCAGGGCGCGACCTGCTAGGCATCGCCCAGACCGGCACGGGGAAGACCGCGGCCTTCGCGCTGCCCGTCCTCCATCAGCTCCTCGAGGGGCCAGCCCCTGGACACCGCCGACCGATCAAGGTCCTGGTGCTCGCCCCGACCCGCGAGCTCGCCGCGCAGATCGGCGACAGCTTCGGCGAGTACGCTGCCAACACCACGATCCGCCACACGGTGATCTTCGGCGGCGTGAAGCAGCATCGTCAGGTCGAGGCTCTCAAGCGCGGCATCGACATCCTCGTCGCCACTCCCGGTCGTCTCCTCGACCTGATGGGGCAGGGCTACGTCGACCTGTCCCAGGTGTCCTTCTTCATCCTCGACGAGGCCGACCGCATGCTCGACATGGGCTTCGTGCACGACGTGAAGCGCGTGGTCGAGAAGGTGCCCAGCAAGCGCCAGACCCTCCTCTTCTCGGCCACGATGCCCGACGCCATCGTCAAGCTCTCCAAGCAGATCCTCTGCGACCCCGTCCGTGTCGAGGTCACCCCGGCGGCCACCACGGCCGAGAAGGTCAAGCAGGCGGTGCTGTTCGTCGAGAAGGCCGACAAGCGCAAGCTGCTCACCAGCATCGTGTCGCGCCCGGCGGTCCAGCGCGCGCTGGTCTTCACGCGGACCAAGCACGGCGCGAACCGCGTCGTGAAGCACCTCGACAAAGAGGGCGTCGCCGCAGCCGCCATCCACGGCAACAAGTCCCAGAATGCGCGCGAGCGTGCCCTCGGGGGCTTCCGCGACGGCTCGATCCGAGTGCTGGTGGCGACCGACATCGCGGCTCGTGGAATCGACGTCGACGGCGTCACCCACGTGGTCAACCTCGACCTGCCCAACGTGCCTGAGCAGTACGTCCACCGGATCGGACGGACCGCACGCGCAGGGGCGAGCGGCATGGCGCTGTCGTTCTGCGATCGCGAGGAGATCAGCTACCTCGCCGACATCGAGAAGCTGATCGACCAGCGACTCAGCACGGTCGAGAAGCACCCCTTCAAGGGTGACTTCGATCGCTCGGCCGACCCGAGCCTGCGCCCGCCGGAGCACGGCAAGGGAGGTAACCGAGGCCGAGGCCGAGGCGGTCGCGGGGGCCGTGGAGGCCGAGGCGGTCGCGGCGGCTCGGGAGGACGACGGCCCGGCGGCCGTCGCTGATCCCGATCGCGACTCCTGGAAGACATCGGTCTTTCAGCCGTATCGGGACCCCACACCCATCATGAGCTCAGCCCGATTCGACTTCGGGCTTGACAGTCACCGGCCCACGAGAGCAGGTTGACCCCAATGCCGCACAGCCTGCCGACGCCGCTCACCCTGTCCACCAACTGGTGGTGGTGGTGTGCCTCGGAGGCGCGCCGCGGCTGACCAGCTCATGAGCTGACCACCACGACGACCCGCCTCCGGACACTCCGGGGGCGGGTCGCTGCGTCTCGCCCCCTGGACTTCGCCCGAGGCCCCAGGAGACGAGATGCTGACCGGACCCTTCGACCTTCCCACCGACCTGACCACGCCCGTCGCGGCGTGGCTGGCGCTGGCCGATCTGCGGCCGCGCTACCTGCTGGAGTCGGTGCCGACGGGCGAGCGGAACGCACCCCGTGCCCGCTACAGCCTGCTCGGCTTCGGCGACGCGGTGGAGGTGCGCCTCACGGCCGACTCCCTGTCCATCGACGGCGTCTCCGAGCCCGCCCCCGAGGGCCTCGAGGACACCCTGGATGCCCTCCGGCGGGCGCTCGCTGCCACGCCGAGACCGGGCCCCGACCACCCCGACCTGCCCTTCGCCGGCGGCCTCGTCGGCGCCACGGGCTACGACGTGGCGCGGCGCCTGGACCGGATCCGCACCCCGCGACCGGCGGGCGAGGGGCCGGAGGCCGCCTACGTCGGCACTCGCTCGGTGCTGATCTTCGACCACCACACCCGCCGGGCCGCCCTGCTCCATGACGGAACCGAGGCCGAGCGCACCGCGCTGAAGCGGGTCGTGCGGCAGCGGCTCACCGGCGGGGTACGTCCCCCGACACCCGGCACCCACGTCGCCGCGCCCGAGCCGAGCATCGATCGGCAGTCCTTCGTCGACTCGGTGATCGACGCCCAGGAGGCCATCGCCGCCGGCGAGGTCTTCCAGCTCGTGCTCTCGGTCGCCCTCACCGGCGCCACCGACGTGCCAGCCATCGACGTGTACCGGGCGCTTCGCCTGCTCAACCCTTCGCCCTACATGTACCTGATCGACCTGGGCGATCGACAGCTCGTCGGGGCGAGCCCAGAGGCCCTCGTGAGCAAGGAGGGGCGCCAGGCCTCCCTGCGCCCCATCGCCGGCACCCGTCCCCGCGGGGACACCCCCGAGCACGACGCCGCCCAGGCGCGCGAGCTCCTGGCCGACCCGAAGGAGGCCGCCGAGCACGTGATGCTGGTCGACCTGGCCCGTAACGACCTCGGCCGGGTCGCCGAGCCGGGCACCATCGAGGTGGCGCCCTACCGGAGCGTCGAGCGCTACAGCCACGTGATGCACATCGTCAGCGGGGTGCACGGTCGCCTCGCCGAGGGTGTCGACGCCTTCGAGCTTTTCGCGGCCGCCTTCCCGGCGGGCACCGTCACCGGCGCCCCGAAGCTGCGGGCCATGGAGCTGATCGACGGCCTCGAGCCCACCGGTCGCGGTCTCTACGCTGGGACCATCGGGTACTTCGGGCACGGCGACCGGATGGACCAGGCCCTGGGGATCCGCACGCTGATCTTGTCGAACGGGCAGTACCGGTACCAGGCGGGCGCGGGCATCGTCGCCGACAGCCAGCCAGCCGCCGAGCACGCCGAGTGCCTCGCCAAGGGAGCCGCCCTCGGCGCCGCCCTGCGCCTCGCGGCGGGAGGCCTGTGATGCGCGTCCTGCTGATCGACAACTACGATTCGTTCACCTTCAACCTGGTCCAGCTCGTCCGTGAGCTGGGAGCCCAGGTCGACGTGGTCCGCAACGATCGGACGACGGTAGCGGCCGCCCTCGCTGCCGGCGCGACCCACCTCGTCGTCTCGCCGGGCCCAGGCCGCCCGGAAGACGCCGGCGTGACCCTGCCACTTGTCCGGGCCGCGCTCGGGCGCCTCCCGCTCCTCGGCGTCTGCCTCGGTCACCAGGCCCTCGCCCTGGCCTGCGGCGGGGCACTCGGTCGAGTGGCACCCATGCACGGCAAGACCTCCGAGCTGACGCACGACGGCCGTGGCGTCTTCTCCGGACAGCCTCCTCGCCTCACGGTCGGGCGCTACCACAGCCTCGCCGTCGTCGAGCCCGGCGCCCTCGAGGTCTCCGCGCGAGCCGATGACGGCACGGTGATGGCGGTGCGTGAGCCGGCGCTCGGTGCCGTGGGGCTGCAGTTCCACCCCGAGAGCCTGCTCACCCCCTGCGGCGCGGAGCTCGTGCGGGCCTTCCTGCACCAGGACGCGCTGGAGGTGGCGGCATGACCCTCCTTCAGACCCTCCTCGATGGCGGAACCCTGGGCGCAGCGGGTGGACGGGCTCTCGTCGCCGAGCTGCCGGACCTCCCCGAGGCCGTGGCCGGCGCGATCCTGGGAATCCTCCGTGTCCGGGGTGTCGAGCCCGCGACCCTCGGTGGCATCGCAGCCGAGCTTCGCGAGCGGGCCCTCGATCCGGGCCTGCCGGTCGACCGCGCACGTCCGCTGGTAGACACCTGCGGCACGGGCGGCGACGGCTCCCATAGCCTCAACCTCTCGACGGGCGCCGCGATCCTGACTGCCGCCTGCGGCCTGCAGGTCGCCAAGCACGGCAACCGGTCGATCAGCAGTCGCTCCGGCAGCTCCGACGTGCTCTCGGCCCTCGGCCTGGGCGACGACACCTTCCGCTCCACCGGCTTCGCCTACCTGCACGCGCCGTCCTTCCATCCCGCGATGGCCCGCCTCGCACCGGTCCGCCGGGCACTCGGCGTGCGCACCGTCTTCAACCTCGTCGGACCGCTCTGCAACCCCGCACGCCCGACCCACCAGGTCCTCGGGGTCGCCCGCGCCGCTGACGCTCGCATCGTCGCCGAGGCCCTCGCGGGACTCGGGGGGACCGCATTCGTGGTCCACGGCCTCAACGGCTGGGACGAGGCGACCCCCGCCGCACCCTTCCTCTGCCTCCACGTCGCCGATGGCACCGTGACCGAGGCGGTGCGCGATCCGGCCGAGGCCGGACTCCGCACCTGCGCCGACGACGACCTCCGCGGCTCCAGCGCGACCGAGAACGCCCGACGACTCGCCGCAGCGCTGGGTGGCGGCGACACCCTCGCTCACCGGGACGCCCTGTGCCTCGGAGCCGGGCTCGCCCTGGAGGTGACGCAGACCGTCGGCTCGCTCGCCGAGGGGGTCGCGGCGGCCCGGACCGCGATCGCGAGCGGCCGCGCCGCCAGCACCCTCGAGGCGCTCCGCGAGGTGGCCCATGCCGGCTGACTTCCTGACGGCCATGGCGGCACACAGCCGACAGCGCGCCGCCGGCCTCGTCGTCCCGCTCGTGGGTCCGAAGCCGCTCCCCATCCCGCATGCTGGGGTGATCGCCGAGGTGAAGCGGGTGAGCCCCTCGGTCGGCACGCTCTCCGAGGACGGCACCGAGGCGCTGGTGCAGCGCGCCGTCGCCTACGCCGACGCAGGTGCAGTCGCCGTGTCGGTGCTCACCGAGCCCACCCGCTTCGGCGGCTCCCTGGAGCACCTGCGGGCCATCGCCGCGGCGCTCCGGCCCCTGGGGGTGCCCGTCCTCCGCAAGGACTTCCTCGTCGATCCACGGCAGGTGCACGAGGCCCACGCGGCCGGTGCCTCCGGCGTCCTGCTCGTCGCGCGCATCGTGGACGACACCACGCTGCTCACCCTCCTTGAGACGGCGGACCGCCTCGGCCTGTTCTGCCTGATCGAGGCCTTCGATGCCGACGACCTGCAGCGCATCGCCCGCCTGCCTCACCTGGAGCGCCACCTGGTGGGCGTGAACAGCCGCGACCTGGCCACGCTGCAGGTCGACCCCACACGGCTCGGGCGCCTGGCCCCGCTGCTCCCGCGCTGCGCGGGTCGCGTCGCCGAGTCCGGTCTGCACACCGCCGGCGACGCGCGGCGCGCCGGGGCTCTCGGCTACGGCCTCGCGCTCGTCGGCACCGCCTTGATGCGGTCGGAGGACCCGGGACCCACCGTCGCGGCGCTGACCACGGGCCTCGCCCGACCGGTGCGGATCAAGATCTGCGGCCTGCAGCGCCCCGAGGACGTGGACGCCGCCGTCGCCGCGGGGGCCGACGCGGTCGGCTTCGTGCTCGTCCCGTCATCACGCCAGGTGACCCTGGACCAGGCCGTCGCCCTGGCCGCGAGGCTCCCGGACGAGGTCCTCCCCGTCGCCGTCTTTCGGGATGCTCGCGGTGAGCTGGCCGAGCGCGCCCGGGCCCGGGGCTTCGTGGTCCAGGGAGAGGGGGGCGATCTGCCCGTCCTCGTCGATGGCCCCGACCTCGAGCATCGCGCCTCGCAGCTGGACCGCGCACAGCGCGTCGTCCTCGTCGACGGCCCCGCACCCGGATCGGGTCGCCCCGCTGTGCCAGGCCGCGTCGCTGAGGTCTCGCGCCACCGGGCGGTCGTCCTAGCCGGTGGACTCACCCCCACGAACGTCGCCGCTGCGGTCGAGGAACTCCGCCCCGCCGGCGTCGACGTGAGCTCCGGCGTCGAGCACGCCGGCCACAAGTCTCCCGAGCTGATTCACGCCTTCGTCCACGCGGCACGCGCCGCCCTGGAGCACCTCTCATGAACGCCACCCTCTCTCTCGCTCAGCGTCACGCCGCCGGTGCCTTCCCCGACGAGCGAGGACGCTACGGTCCCTTCGGAGGACGCTTCGTCCCCGAGATCTTGGTCCCTCCTCTCGAGAGGCTCACCACGGCGGCCACCGCCGCCCTCGCTGATGACGGCTACCGCGCCGACCTCACGAGGGAGCTGCGGGAGGTCGTTGGACGACCCACCGCAATGACGCCTGCTCGCCGCCTCTCCGAGGCCTGGGGTGCCGAGATCTTCCTCAAGCGCGAGGACCTCGCCCACACCGGCGCCCACAAGATCAACGCCGCCCTCGGCCAGGCGCTGCTCGCCCGCCGCATGGGCGCGGCGCGGGTGATCGCCGAGACGGGTGCCGGCCAGCATGGCGTCGCGACCGCCGCCGCCTGCGCCCGCGTGGGCCTGCCCTGCGTCGTCTACATGGGCGCCAAGGACGTGGCCCGACAGGCCCCGAACGTCCATCGGATGCGCCTGCTCGGGGCCGAGGTCCGCCCCGTGACGGCTGGGGATGCCACCCTCCGCTCGGCCATCGACGAGGCCCTGCGGGACTGGGTCGCCGACCCGGAGGGCACCTACTACCTGCTGGGCTCGGCGGTCGGGCCACACCCCTACCCATGGCTCGTCCGGGAGCTGCAGCGGGTGATCGGCGTCGAGGCGCGCGCCCAGCTGCTTCGGGACCACGGTGGCCTGCCCGACCACGCCGTGGCCTGCGTCGGCGGAGGCTCCAACGCCATCGGCTTGTTCCACCCCTTCCTCGCCGACCCGGTGGCGCTGCACGGCGTCGAGGCTGGAGGCACCGGCGCCCGCCACGCGGCGACCGTGGCTCATGGACGGCCGGGCGTGCTGCATGGCACCCGCTCGCTGCTCCTGCAGGACGCGCACGGCCAGATCGCCGACACCCACAGTGTGTCGGCCGGCCTCGACTACCCGGGCGTCGGCCCGGAGCACGCCCTGCTCGCCCACAGCGGACGCGCCACCTACACCGCCGTCACGGACACAGAGGCGCTCGAGGCCCACGCCGAGCTGTGTCGGCTCGAGGGAATCCTCGCTGCCCTCGAGTCCTCTCATGCCCTCGCGGGTGCCCGCAAGGTCGCCACCGCCCACCCTGGGTCCCGAATCCTCGTCGGCCTCTCCGGCCGCGGCGACAAGGACCTCGCCACCCTCATGGAGGTCGCATGCGCCGCGTGACCGAGGCCATCCGCGCCAACCCGCCTGCCATCGCCGCCTACGTCCTCGGCGGACTGCCCACCCCCGAGCGCTTCGCCGACGTGCTCGTCCGCGTCTCCCGCGAGGCCGACGTCGTGGAGGTGGGCATCCCCTTCAGCGATCCGATGGCCGACGGCGTGACGCTTCAGGAAGCAAATGTGGCTGCGCTTGGCGCTGGCGCCACACCGGCCGGCATCTTGCGCACCATCCGCCAAGTCCGAGACCGCCTCGAGGCCCCGGTCGTGGTGATGTCCTACCTCAACCCGCTGCTGGCGCTTCCGAACCTGCCGGGACAGCTCGCGGCGGCTGGAGTCGAGGGCTGCATCGTGCCCGACCTGCCCCTGGAGGACGCCGACCTTCTCGGCGTGCCGCTGGTTCAGCTGGTCGCCCCCAACACGCCAGACGACCGGGCTGCCCGCCTGGTCGCGGCCTCGCGAGGCTTCGTCTACGCCGTCACCGCCTGTGGCACGACCGGCGGAGCCGTCGGCATCACCCCCGAGATGACGCGTCACCTCCGCCGCCTGCGCGGCCCCACCCCCGTGCTCGCCGGCTTCGGCATCCGCACGGCCGGTCAGGTCGCCACCCTGGCCCCGCACTGCGACGGCGTCGTCGTCGGCAGCGCGCTGGTCCGAACTCTCCTCGACGGCGGCGATCCCGCCGCCACACTCAGGGGCCTCCGCCCCACTCGGAGCGCAGCATGAACGCCCGCATCCAGCCTCGCTTCTGTCGAGAATTCCACCCGGTCGGCACCCGCGTGGCCGTCGGCGACACCGTGTTCGGTGGCATGGCCGTGCAGGTGATTGCCGGCCCGTGCGCCGTGGAGAGCACCGGCCAGATCCACCAGGCGGCCCAGGCCGTGGCCCGCGCTGGCGCCACCGCCCTGCGCGGCGGTGCCTACAAGCCGCGCACCTCTCCCTACAGCTTCCAGGGACTCGGGCCCGACGGGATCGACCTGCTCGCCGACGCCGGAGCAGCCGCCGGGCTCCCCGTGGTCACCGAGGTGATGGCCGTCGCGGACATCGCGCGCGTCAGGGCTCGCGCCGACGTGCTCCAAGTAGGCGCCCGCAACATGCAGAACCAGCCCCTGCTCCGAGCCCTCGGGCAGCAGCGCACCCCGGTCCTCCTCAAGCGAGGCATGTGCGCGACCCTCGACGAGCTGCTCTGGGCCGCGGAGTACGTGCTCGCAGGAGGTAATGACCAGGTGATGCTCTGCCTGCGCGGCATCCGGACCTTCGGCACCCACACGCGGAACACCCTCGACATCGGGGCGATCCCCGTGCTCAAGGCCCAGACCCACCTGCCCGTCCTCGTCGACCCGAGCCACGCGGCCGGCAAGCGAGAGCTCGTGCCCGCCCTGGCGCGCGCAGCGGTTGCCGCCGGTGCGGACGGGCTGATCGTCGAGGTCCACCCCGATCCGGACCAGGCCCTGTCGGACGGCCGCCAGAGTCTCTGTCCCGGTGGCTTCGCGTCGATGATGCAGGAGCTCAGCACCGTGGCGCAGGCCGTGGGGCGCACCCTCGGGTGAGCCTCAGCAGGTGGCCGAGTCCGGCGCGAAGGGCGCAGAGTCGATCAGCTCGAGCAAGTCACCGATGGAGCTGCTGTCCACGCTGTCGGGGATCGTCCGCGTGACCCCCGTGTCGGCACCACCCGTGTCGTCGACGACCCACGCGGTGTCGGTGTCGGTGTCGGTGTCCGAGTCGGCATCGGTGTCCGAGTCGGCATCGGTGTCCGCATCGGAGTCGGCATCCGTGTCGGCGTCGGCGTCAGCATCGGTGTCCGTGTCGGCATCCGCATCCGCATCCGCATCCGCATCGCTGTCGACGGACGCGGGGGTGGCCGTGTCGAGATCTCCGAACTTCGACAGATCGCAGCCACCGAGACCCTGGACCGCCAGCAGCCAGACCGCGGGCGCCGTCGCCGCGACGAGCGCGCGTGCCCGACGTGCCACGGTGGTCTTCTGGTCTCCGAGCACGCCGGCGGCGAAGTAGCCCCCTGCGCCGGCCAGCGAGAGATTCACCACCGGCACGGGGGCGTCGGGCACGCGAACGGCGACCGACAGGACCTGCTCCGCGACCACCTCGCCGCTGGGACGACGCACGAGCAGGGTGTCGCCCGGCACCAGGTCGACCGCCCGCACGTAGCGCCCGCGGCTGGCCGCGTGGATCGGGTGGGCGGGCGTCGCGCCACGGAGGGTGACCGTCGCGGTGCGGATGTCGACGAGCGCGCCGGAGAGGCCTCGGTGCACGCGGGTGATGCGGACCGCACGAGCCACACCCCCCGGGGTGCAGCTCCACACGCGATCGCCCGCCGAGAGGTCGCCGATCGGACGCTCCCCGTTCGGGGTCGCGACCGGTACGTCCGGCGTGAAGCAGGGAAGGGTGCCCGAGTCCATGACGCCTCCGGAGGGGATTCGAGTACCACCCCGCGCCGCGTCCGTCACACGCCCCTACAGCCCGCGCGCCAACCCTGTCGCGCGCGGACCCTCGAGCCTCAGTATGTCTCGAGCGAGTACCACTCGGCCGTGCAGCCGTCGCAGTCGGCCCCGACGTAGACGTACAGCGGACCCGAGGACACGAGCGAATCCGAGAGCCGCAGGTCGTCACAGCGGCTGTCGCTGAAGACGATGTCGTCACCCGAGATGCTCACCTCGATGTCGTAGTCGGCGTAGTCCGCGCACGAGGTCGAGACCGAGGTGGACTGCCCATAGATGTACTTGCTGGTGCAGTTCCAGACGAACTTGACCGCACCCGCCGACGATCCCCACGACCAGAACAGGGACGGGCTGTCGGACAGCACCACGAAGTGGTCGTCGCAGGTCTCGTCCTTCGACAGCGAGCCGATGAAGCCCGTCACTTCGTAGGTGTCGAGGCTGCGCATCGCCGCCCCGTCGCCGTACACGAGCAGGCTGCCGCCGTCGTAGGTGAAGCCGTCGGGAAGCTCTTCCCACGTTTCGGGCAGGAACACGTCGAACGGATCGCGGATGCCACACACGTCGTCGAGGCCATCGCAGTTCTCGTCGACACCGTTCTCGCAGATCTCCTCGGCGCCCGGGTAGATCGTGGGGTCGTCCGCCCCGCAGTCGAGGCCGATCCAGTCGGGCCGGGCCCGGGCATCCGGGTAGTCGCAGCTCGGGGTCGGCGAGAGCGGATCGCCGGCACCGAAGCCGTCGCGGTCGGCGTCCTCGTACCAGAGGCTGGGCGGACCGACCGTCGGGTCGTCGTCGTCGCAGTCGTCGTTGGTCGCGGCGGTGCCGTCGGGGCGGCTGCAGGCGTACTCGAAGTCGGCCTCCGCCCCGAAGCCATCGCCGTCGCGGTCGGCGTACCACTCCAGGTAGCTGTCCGGCGTGACGTCCGGGTCGGCGTCATCGACGAGACCGTCGCAGTCATCGTCCAGCGGACCGTCCGGGTTGCAGATCTCCGGCATGCCCGGGTTGACCTCGGCGTTCAGGTCGTCGCAGTCGGTGCTCGCGAAGCCGAAGCCAGCCGGGGCCTGACAGGCGAGCAAGCCATCTACCGCTGTGCCGTAGCCGTCCCCATCGGTGTCGCGACCCCAGGCGATGAGGGTCAGCGGGTCGATGTCGGGGTCGTCTTCGTCGAAGAGCCCATCGCAGTCGTTGTCGAGCACCTCGTCGCCGTCGCAGATCTCAGGCCGGCTCGGGTTGATGTCGAAGCGGCTGTCGTCGCAGTCGTCTCCACCGAAGTCGGCGTTGTAGAAGCCATCACCGTCGGCATCACAGACGTCCGCACACTCGTCGTCCTCGCAGTCGACACGCCCATCGGCGTCGTTGTCGCGGCCGTCGGTGCACACCTCGGGGCAGGACCCGTCGCAGTCGGTGTCGTCACAGTCGGCGCGACCATCAGCATCATTATCGCGGCCGTCGGTGCAGTTCTCCGCGCAGATCGGGTCGTTGCAGTCGTCGTCGTCACAGTCGATCAGGGCATCGGCGTCATTGTCACGACCATCGGTGCAGGCCTCGTCACACGATGGGTCGATGCACTCCTCGTCGAGGCAGTCGACCTTGCCGTCGCCGTCGTTGTCGAAGCCGTCGCCGCAGATCTCGGGACACGAGCCGAAGCAGTCCCGGTCGTCGCAGTCGACCGCGCCGTCGCCGTCGTTGTCGCGACCGTCACCGCAGTTCTCGGGACACAGGCCATCGCAGTTGTCGTCGAGACAGTCGATCAGGCCGTCGAGGTCGTCATCGGTTCCGTTGTTGCAGACCTCGCCACAGACGGCTGCACAGTCCGGGTCGGCACAGTCTGCGAGATCATCGAGGTCATCGTCCTCGAGGTTGTCGCAGATCTCGTCCTCGATCTTCGGCTCCTCCGGCGCGCCACCACAGCCCACCAGCCACACCGCCAGCACTCCCACCCAGCGCATAGACACCCCCTGTCGGCTGGACCCTAGCCGAGCCGAACAGCGCGTGTCCTGTTCTCGGTCTGCACTCCTACTCGGGGAGCTTGTAGGCGCTGCGCTTCGGCTTGAGCGGACGCTTCAGCCAGTAGGGACGGCGCGTGCGATCGGGACTGTGCAGGTCGGCCGGCTTGGTCCAGGAGGTCCACCGGCGGTAGAGCTCCATCGAGGCGTTGGTGTCGACGTGGACCTCGCCATAGCGCTCGCCCTCCTTCGCCTTCCGGACGTTGACCGCCTTCTGTAGCCAGCAGTGCGCGCCCGACACCGGGTCGGGATGCACGGCGTGGGTGAGGTTCTGGTGCACGCCGACGTTCTCCCACCAGATGCGCTCGGTGTCGGGGTCAGGGCCCGACCAGGCCGCGGCGCCGTGCTGGACCTGCAGGGCGAGGCGGCCATCGCCCTCGTCCTCGATCTTGGCCAGGGAGCTGGTGCCCCGGTTGAGCCCCATCTCCTCGGTGAGGCGCCAGCGCCCCAGGTGGTGGCTGATCGCGATGATGCCCGGCTTGATGCCCTCTGTGACCCAGGCCCGGTCGACCATCCACCCGATCTCGGTGTCGATGCGCAGCAGGTCGCCCGTGACGACCCCGAGCCGCTCGGCGTCGGACGGGTGCAGCCAGACCGGGTTCTTGTGACTGATCTCGTACAGCCACTTGGCGTTCGCCGAGCGGGTGTGGATCAGCGTCGGGAGGCGGAAGTTCGGCAGCAGGAGCATCTCGCCCTTCGACCGATCGATGTGCTTGGTGTGCACATGGGACTCGAGCGGCCACGGCACCGCGTACTCCCGCGTGCTCCAGCCCCAGTCGACCAGCGTGCCCGAGAGCAGCTCGAGCTTGCGGCTCGGTGTGCCGAAGCCCACCCGCGGCACCCCGTCGATCGCCACACCGACGACCTTGTCGCCCGCGCGCACGAGCCCGTCTGCACCAACCTCGCCGTCCGCCTGCTTCTCGTAGGGCGAGTAGTTGTCCGTCGTGACTTCGAAGGCGCCGTACTTCCGCATGTAGGCCAGCGGTGTGAGCCCCTCGGCCGCGGCCGCCTCCGGGAGCCCGGGCACGGAGTTCTCGAACATCCACCCCCAGTACTCGTCCTGCGTGATCGGCTCTCCCGGCCGGTCGGGCGACTCGAACCAGTGGCGGACGCCGAGGGAGCCGTCCGGATCCATGCGGAAGGCCAGATCGACCCACCACTCGGCCTCCTCCCAGACCTCGCCCGGGTTGGCCTCGTAGGTGCGCTCGACCTTCTTGCCGGCGCGCTCCATGGCCACCCGACGAACCGGCTGGCGGAAGCCGATCCACTGACCCGCGTGGGTCTCCTGGGACATCAGGTCGTGCCGCTCACCGGCGTGACCCATCGGCAGGACGTAGTCGGCGAACCAGGCACTCTCGTTCCACGTGGGCGTGAGCGCGACGTGGCACCGGATCTTCTCCTCGTCGTTGAGGAGCTTGTACCACATAAATCCGTCAGGATTCGTCCACAGCGGGTTGTAGACCCGAGTGAAGTACACATCGACCGTGCCGCCCCGCTCCTCCATGAGGTGAGGCAGCAGGAAGCTCATCTCGTAGAAGCTGAACGGCCACTCGTGAGGCAGCTGCAGCGTGTTCCACGTGTCGCCGGCCGGAGGCTGACGGTAGGGCTTGGGCTTGAACTTGTTCCACGAGTTGGCCGAGGTGCCGCCCTTCGTGCCGACGGCCCCCGTGAGGACGTTCAGGAAGAACAGGGCGCGCATGATCTGCCAGCCGCCGCGGTTGCCGATGCTCGCAGAGCGCCAGTTGTGCATCGCGATGCGATCACCGGCGTTGGCGAGAATCTCAGCAGCCTCGCGGATGCGCTCGACGGGAACCTGGGACTCCCGCGCCGCCTTCTCGAAGGTGAAGCCGCGGTAGAGCGCCTTCATCGCAGCGCTGAAGTGCTCGAAGGTGGCGGGCTCGCCGACGTTGGGGAGGGCGGCCAGGACCTCCGGATCAGTGATCACCTGGGGCGCACGCTCGCAGAAGCCCTGCCAGTCGACCCAGCGGCGGACGAAGTCCTGGTTCCAGGCGTCGGTCTGGAGCAGGTGGTTGGCGATCGCGAGGAGGATGTGGGCCTCGGAGCCTGGCCACGTGGGCAGCCAGACATCCGACTTGGAGGCGGTGTTGGAGAGACGCGGGTCGAAGGTGATGATCTTCGCACCCTTCTTCCGACCCTCCATGATCCGCTGTGCATGGGGGTTGAAGTAGTGGCCCGTCTCAAGGTGGGAGCTGATCAGCAGGATTGCCCGGGCGTTCGCGAAGTCCGGTGACGGACGGTCGAAGCCTCCCCACAGGTACAGGCCACAGCGGGCCGAGGCGGAGCACACGTTGGTGTGGGAGTTGTGGCCGTCGACCCCCCAGGCCTGGATGGCCCGGTTGGCGTAGTGGTCCTCTCCTGGCCGGCCGACGTGGTACATGATGCCGTCGCGACGCGCCTCCCGAGAGGCCCGCATCTTCGCGCCGATCTCGGTGAGCGCCTCCTCCCAGGAGATGCGCTTCCACTGGCCGTCACCGCGCTTGCCGACCCGCTTGAGGGGGTAGAGGATGCGCTCGGGATCGTAGACCTGGTTGTGCGTGGCCGGGCCCTTGGCGCAGTTGCGGCCGCGGGAGCCAGGATGCGCAGGGTTCCCCTCGAACTTCCGGATCTCGAAGGTGGTCTTGTCGACATAGGCGAGCAGGCCGCAGCCCGACTCACAGTTGAAGCAGATGGTCGGCACCAGCGTGTACCGGCGCGCCACCTTGTTGGGCCACGCCGTGGACTCCCACTCCACCCAGTCGTCCCAGCGCTCAGCGGGGGGGTAGCTGCTGATCCGACCATCGGGCTGCCGCACGGTGGTCATGTCGACGGGGGTCTCGTCAGCGACACCGTAGGTGGGCATGGCCTCACCGGCGACGTTGCTCTCGCCCGTCGGACGCTCGATGGCGCTGCCCTTGGACGGCGGCAGCCCGAGCATCCGGGCCAGGGTGTCGGCGATACGACGTGTGGTGCTCATGGGGAGACCCTGATCATGAGTTCGGAACCATCTGCGGTGCCATGACGAAGGCGTAGGCGTAGGCGAAGAGGCCCACGGCGGCTGCGACGAAGGCGGCCGCCGACGCGGCCGGGTGGCCCGCGATGAGCAGCGCCAGCGGCAGGCCATGCCCGACGACGATGCCGACCATCCAGTGCATCCGGAAGTGCCCTGAGACCATGTCGGCCTGAGCCCGGCGCGCGATCTCGGAGGCGTGCGGGAACCACAGGTCCGCCGCGAGCGTCACGAGGAGACTCGCGACGGTCGCCAGGAGGAAGGTGAGCCAGGCGAAGGCCGTGAAGGCCTCCGGAAGCTCCACGAACAGCGCCATCGCCGTGAAGGGTGCGGCACCGAAGAGCAGCGCCTGCGCACCCATCTGGGCCGGCACGTGGGCGCTCTGCCACAGGTCACGCCCCTCGGCCTGCGCGAACAGGAAGGCGGTGTAGAGCGCCGCCATCGCCGACAGAGGAATGGCCGCGACGGCGAGGACCGGCCGGGCAGACTCGGCCACACCGCTGTCGACGAGGCCGGCAAAGGCGGCGGTCTCGAGCGCCCACCACAGCCCCGTGACGCCGGTGAAGCCCGAGAGGATCCAGGCCGCGCGCGCGACCCAGCTCTTCCACTGTGGACGAACGAGCAAGTAGAAGAAGCGATCGGGACGATCGAGGTCGTAGACCAGCAGCCCGAGCGTGAACAGCGTCATCAAGAGCGCGAGGGCGCCGCCCCAGACCATCGCCGCCGGCGCGAAGGGGATCGCCGGCACCAGGGCCGCGAGGGCCAGGAAGAGGAACGACCCGCCCGCGATGTGCTTGGTGACGATGTACAGCGGGATCGGCCAGTGCCACTGCACGCGATGCTGTGCGTTGTAGGACACCTGGACCATGTGCTCGGCCATGGTGGCGCCGACGGTGATCGGCCCGAAGCTCGGGTTGCCCTGCTCCCCGGAGACCCGCACGCTGGTGCCCCGGTCGTTGGTCCGCGTGGTCTGCGAGCCAGACTGGCGGTCGTCGACGTAGCCGATGTGATCGTGGTCGTTCTTCACGTCGGCCCAGAGGAAGCTCTCGGGCTTGATCGCGGCCGTCGGATGCAGCGCGAGCTCGTTGCCCTCGATGTAGAAGACCTTGGGTGACGTGCCCTGCTCCGGCTTGCGAACCGTGACGTTGTTCTTGGCCACGACGCGGCTGATCTCCGACTCGGGGTCATCGAGATCACCGGCAATGATGGCATGCTCGGGGCAGACGACGACGCAGGCCGGCTCGAGCCCGACGTCCGTCCGGTGCGCACAGTAGTGGCACTTGGCGGCGGTCTTCGTCTCGGGGTCGATGTAGATGGCGTCGTAGGGACAGGCCTGGGTGCAGGCCTTGCAGCCGATGCACGCATCCGTGTCGAACTCCACGATGCCGTCTTCGCGCTGGTACATCGCCTGAGTGGGGCAGATGCGCACGCAGGGAGGGTTCGCGCAGTGGTTGCAGCGCGTGACCTGGAAGCTGCGCCGGCTGTCGGGGTAGCGCCCCGTCTCGACGTACTTCACCCACGTGCGGTTCACCCCGAGGGGGACCTGATTCTCGCTCTTGCACGCCGTGCTGCAGGCGTGGCAGCCGATGCAGCTCGCGTTGTCGATGACGAAGCCGTAGTTCATGCAGCATCCCCGGGTTGGCGAGCCTAGCAGCCGCCGTGCCATCTCGCTCCCCCCAGACGCCAGGTCGAGCGCAGGTCGGGGCCTCGAAGCGATTCTCGCCACCTCGAGGCAGGTGGTCACGGACCGCACGACGCCCTCTCGACCGCGCATCGGCCGCTCTCGAGACCGGTGGCCGCCTAGTCGTCCAGGCGCTGCAGTGCGCTGCTGAGGTCGGCGAGGCGAATCGGCTTGGCGAGGTAGTCGTCCATCCCCGCCTCGGCTCCACGCTCGCGATCCGCCTCCATGGCTGCCGCAGACAGGCCCCAGATCCGCGTGCGGGCTCGACCCGATTCCAGCTCCCAGCGCCGGATTCGGCGAGTCGCCTCTCGTCCATCCATGCCGGGCATCTGCACGTCCATCAAGATCAGGTCGTGCTCGGCGGTGGTGGCGAGCTCGACGGCCTCCTCTCCCGACGCAGCCGCCGTCACCACACACCCGAGCGTCGTCAGGAGCGCGGTGAGCACCTCGCGGTTGAGGTCGGTGTCCTCGACGAGGAGCACCCGATGCTCGATGCGCCCCTCACTCTCCGACTCCCTCCCCACGGAGACAGCGTCAGCGAGTGGCAGGGACAGCTCGACTCGGAACGTGGCGCCCTGCGAGGGACCGCTCTCGACCGCGATCGAGCCACCCATCTCCTCCACGATCGCGCGACAGATGGTCAGCCCCAGCCCGGTTCCACCGTAGCGACGGGTCGTCGACTCATCGGCCTGACTGAAGGCATCGAAGATTCGCCGGTGAGCCTCGCCCGCGATTCCCGGCCCGGTGTCCACGACCTCGATGACCATCTCCACCCGCTCGTCTCTCGGCGTGCCCGTCACGCGGGCCACGACCTGGCCTCGCGACGTGAACTTCACGGCATTTCCGAGCAGGTTGCCGATGACCTGTCGCATCCGGAGTGGGTCGACGAGCACGTGGGAGATCGGCAGCCGCCAGTCCAGGCTCACGTCGACTCGGCCCGGATCGGCCTTCGCTGCGTGCAGACGAACCTGCTCCTCCAGCAGCTCCCGCAGGTCGACGGACACCGGGTCGAGCACCAGCTCACCCGATTCGATCCGCGCCAGATCGAGCATCTCATCGATCAGCTCGAGCAGGGCTCCACCGGCCGAGTGGATGGTGCTCAAGTGACGACGCTGTTCGTCCTCGAGGGAGGTGAGCGCGAGCAGCTCCGTCACCCCCAGGATCGCCGTCATCGGCGTGCGAATCTCATGGCTGGTGTTTGCGAGAAAGGCTGACTTTGCACGACTCGCAGCCTGAGCCTGATCCACCTGCTGTCGCAGCTGCTCTTCCCGCGAGCGGGTGTCCGTGATGTCCCTCATGACCCCCATGAGCCGCGCGACCATCGAGCCACCCTGCTCCAGCGGGCTGCCGCGAAGCTCCACCCATCGGCACACGCCGTCATCTCGCTGAATGCGGGCCTCGAAGCTGACGCACGCCCCATGCATCAGTCCGGCCGTGAAGGCCTCGGAGACCGCATCTTGATCCTCGGGCACGAAGTAGCCGAGGGCCTCGTAGGCCCGAGGAGCCTCCCGGGCGGGATCGCGGGCGTGAATGGTGTACATCTGGGGGCTCCAGTGCACGTCCCCCTCAGCGGTCACCCACCAGTGGCCGACCCCCGCCATGGCCTCGACGGACTGCAGGACCCCCACACGCCGCGCCAGCTCTGAGCCAACCGACATCCGCTCGGTCACGTCCCGCACGACACAGGTGATCAGGCCGTCCTCGTTGGTGCGGGAGTTCCACTCCAGCCAGCGCCACGAGCCGTCCCGACACCGATAGCGGTTGCGGAACTGCTGGGCCTCGCCGCCATCGGCCAGGCGACTGGCCTCAGCAATGGTCGTCTCCACATCGTCCGGATGCACGAAGTCGAGGAAGGGCTTCGCCGTCAGCTCCTCGGGCGACCACCCCAAGGTGCGCTCCCACTGGGGACTGACCCAGACGAGAAAGCCCTGGTGGTTCGCCGTAGCGAAGAGATCCGCGCTCTCCTCGACGAAGCGTCGGAAGTCCGGCTCAGCCACGGAGCAGCTCTTCGGCGATGATCAGCTGCCTGACCTCGTTGGTGCCCGCACCGATCTCCAGCAGCTTACCGGCACGGTAGAGCCGGTTGACCTCACTCTCCCAAGCAAACCCCATGCCGCCGTGAATCTGAACGGCGTGGTCGGCCACGGCCATGAAGGAGCGTGCTGCGAACAACAGAGAGGCTGCGGAGAGCTTGTGGATCTCCCCCCGGCCCCCACCGCCGACCTCGAGGTCGTTGCAGGCCGCGAGCGCCCGGTAGACGAGTGTGCGACAGGCCTCGAGCTGGGTGTACATGTCGGCGATGCGGCCTTGGATGAGCTGGAAGCTCGCGATGGGCTTGCCGAACTGCTTCCGCTCCCGAGCGTACTGAATCGACAGCTCTAGCGCGCGCTCGGACATCCCGATGGCCGCAGTGGCGAGGAAGGCTCGCTCGAGATCAAGACCGCTCATCACCACCGCGACGCCCGCGTTCTCGGCACCGAGTCGGTTCGCCGCGGGCACGCGGCAGCCGTCGAAGACCAGCTCTCCCGTCGGTGAGCCGCGGAAGCCAGCCTTGCGGATCTTCTGCGCGACCGAGAAGCCCGGCGTGCCGCGCTCGACCACGAAGGCCGAGATGCCGTGGGCCCCCCGCTCCGGCGCGGTCTTCGCGTAGAGCAGCACCACGTCCGCGATCGGACCATTGGTGATCCACAGCTTTCGGCCATCGATGACGTAGTGATCACCCTCCCGGGTGGCGGTGGTCCGCATCCCCCCGAGCGCATCCGAGCCAGCCCCAGGCTCCGTGAGCCCGAGTGCACCGACGAGGCTGCCGTCCGACAGACCCGGAATCCACCGCTGCCGCTGCTCGGCGTCGCCGTTGCGCAGGATGTTGTTCATGCAGAGGTTCTCGTGCGCCCCCCACGACAGCCCCACCGCAGGGTTGTACCGGGCGAAGGCCTGGCCCACGAGGCCTGCTGTGAACACGTCGAGACCCGCGCCTCCGAGGTCTTCCGGGGCCGTGAGGCCGAGGTAGCCCTGGGCCCCGAGCGTCGGAAACATGTGCTCGGGCCACCACTCCTCGTCGTCCATTCGCTCGGCGACCGGCATGAGGTACTCACGGGCGAAGGCATCGGCTGCCTCCAGCACGGTCTGCTGGTCTTCGGTCAGGTCGAACTGTGACATCGGGGCTCCTGCGCGGGGCGAACATAGCCACTCCGTCGTGTGGTGAGCGGTCCACCCTCGACACCTTCGTGTGCAGCCAGCCCACGACGTGCCATCTTGGCGCCATGGAGGACTGCATGCGCGGGATGCTGTGGGCGGCACTGCTGCTGATCGGCGCGGGATGCGAGGAGGGAGACAAGCTCCTCGACACCGGGCCGGTGCTCGCCGACACGGGCGCGAGCACCACCAGCGGGACCGGGGAGGGATCAGGTGGCGGCGGCGCGACAGGGGGAGCCGCCACGGGAGGAGGCTCGGGGACAGCCGGCGGCTCCGGCACCGGCGGTGCCGGGACGGGTGGCGGGGGCGCCGGGACGGGCGGCGGAGGCACTGGGACAGGCGGAGGCACGGCCGACTGCACACCCACTGCCACAGACAGCCTCCGCGACCTCGACGACCCGCCAGAGGACCCCGACGCGGTCTGTGGCGCCGGTCCTCTCTGGGACAGCGTGTCCGGCTACGCGAGCTGGTTCGTCGGAGACTTCACCGTAGACGGGTGCGGGGTGGTCGGCGGCGAGGAGACGATGCACGTCGTGGCCAACCGCACCTGGACCGCGTCTGGCGGTGCCGACTGCGTCGTCGTCTTCAGCGTCGCGGGCGTCACCGCAGACGAGCGCTCCCTGACGGCCGAGACCGAAGAGTGGACCCTCGACCTGACCCTCGATGCCCGCACGACCTGCGGTCCCGAGGTGACCGGCGGCCTCGGCTCAGGCGAGGTGGTGTACCGGGTCACGCTGTCCCCAGACGGCTCGACCTTCGCCTTCACCAGCGGCACCGTGATCGGCTCTGGCGCCTGGAACGCCAACCACGCCACCTACCGGTCCGCGATCGGCTGCACCTACCTCTAGCGGCGCGCCGACCCGAGGCTCCTCAGACGGGAAGACAGACGGTCAGAAGCGGCCGTCCGGGCCCTCGAAGTCCGAGCCATCGGCCCAGGCTCCGGGGCTGTAGTCGCCCGTGCCCACGTCGGAGTGTGCACCGTAGTCGCTGCCCCACACGTCCGGCATCAGCGTGATGGACTGATCCGTCGCGGCGGGCACGTCCGCGGTGCCGTAGCTCCAGGAGAGGATCTCGGCCCCGGCTGGGTCCTTCAGCGTGAGCGTGTCGCCGTCGTCGTTCAGGTTCAGGCCGTACTCGAAGCCCGGATCGGCGTTCTGAGCGGTCACGAAGTGGGCGTTGGCGCCGGAGAGCGTGTCGACGTCACCGCCGCCGAACACCACGATCGCCTCGCCCGGCAGCAGCACGGTGCCGTCGGCGAAGGTGTGGCGCGGCAGGAACGGGAAGTCGACCTCACCGAGCGTGACGCCCGACAGATCGATCGCCACGTCTGCGACGTTGGCGAGCTCCACGAACTCGTCGGTCACGGAGTCGGCCTCGCCGTCCCCGTTCGGATCGCCATCCACCGTTGCGTCCGCGAGCACCTCGTTGACCACCAGGTCACCGGCCATCGCCATGGTGATGGCCGTGACCTCGACCTCGACGCTGTCGTCGAGCCCGCCGTAGGAGGCGGTGATGGTCGTCGTGCCGACGCCGATGCCGTGGCCCATGGCGTCACGCACCCGCATCACGCCACCGTCGCTCGTCTCGAAGACGGCCAGGTCGCCCAGATCGGTGGTGCCGCCCGCAGCGAGCGTGCCCTCGACCGTGAAGGTCACCAGCTCCCGCGTGTCGACCGCCGCGGCGGAGGCCGCCAGCGTGAGCGCGGTGATGTCGAGCTCGGTGTCGGTGTCCGTGTCGGTGTCCGTGTCGGCGTCCGTGTCGGCGTCCGTGTCGGCGTCGGCATCCGCGTCCGCGTCGGTGTCCGCGTCTCCTCCGGTGGGAGCCGTGGTGGCGCTGGTGTCCGCGGTGTCGTCGTCCTTGTCGCCGCCGCAGGCGAGCAGGAGCGCCAGGGGCGCGAGGGTCAGGATGCGCATGTGTCCTCCGTTCTCGATGCGTGGATGGCCTAGAAGCAGTTCTCGTCGCCGGGGCTGACGCCACCGTCGCACTCACAGGGGGCCCAGTTCGAGAGCAGATCACCGCCGAGGATGTCCACCTTCTCGAGGCTGATGCCGTTGCCCGGGTTGGCCGGGTAGCTGAAGCTGTCGATCAGGGTCGATCCGTCCGGCTCGAACAGGAACACCTGGTCCTCGGTCGACAGGCCCGACCCAATCGTCGTGTCGCCCGTCGTGAGCATCAGCGCGTCGCCCGGGATGTCGTACGAGTAGTCGTACTCGTTGTCGAGGATCACGGCGTACTGGCCGGGCATCAGGACGGTGTCGTCCGGGTACCACCAGCCGAAGATCAGGTCGATGGCGTCGCCGTCCCACAGCACGAAGGTCTCGAGGTCGATGGGCTCGGCGCCGTAGTTGTAGATCTCGACGTACTCGCCGGTGTCCTCGTCGAGGGCGTTAGCGAGCACCTCGGTGATCACGAGGGTGAAGTCGGAGATGCCCGCACCGCCCGCGTCACCGCCGATGGCGCAGTTGTTGCCGCCGGGGCTCGAGCCCGTGGGGCAGGGCGAGGCGACCCAGTTCTCCGCCGCGTCGGTGGCCCGGTCCCAGATGCGCTCGACCGAGATGCCGTTCCCCGCGTTGAAGGGGAAGTGGTAGCTGTCGATCAGCCAGTCGCCGAGGAGCAGGTCGACATCATCGCGGATCGCCAGGCCGTTGCCGATGTGCGTGTCGGTGGTGGTCATCACGACCGTGCCCGGGGGCACCTCGAAGTCGCCCGCGAACTCGGCGTCGACGACGATGGCAAACCGGAGCGGGTCGAGGACGGTGTCGCCGCCGTCGAAGCTCGTGAGCGTGTCGACCTGGTTTCCGTCAGTGATCAGCAGCCCCTCGAGGTCGACCGGATCGAAGCCCACGTTGGCGATCTCGACGAACTCGCCCGTGTCTTCCACGATGGCGTTGGCGAGCACCTCGTTGATGATCAGCTGGTCGCAGGTGCCGCCGGCATGCACGTTCGGCAGGCCCGGGCTGCGGCCGCGGGAGCACAGGTCGGCCGCGCTCGCCCAGTTGTCGGGCGAGTCGCCGGCTGCGTAGTCGATCTTCTCCATCGAGAAGCCGTCACCCGGGTTGACCGGGGTGCCGTAGCTGTCGATGACGGTCTCGCCATCGGGCAGGAGCAGCGTCACCGGATCCGAGGCGGCGGCCAGGCCATCACCGATGGACAGGTCGTCGGTGGTGAGCAGCGTGATGCCGTTGGGGATGTAGTAGTAGTACCGGTACGACGGATCGAGGATCAGGGCGTGCTCGCCCGGGCCGATCAGCGTCGAGCTGTTGGCGAAGCCCTGCAGCTCGTCCAGGCTGTCGCCATCGGTGATCACGAGGCCCGCAGCGTCGATGACCGTATCGGTGGGGTTGAAGAGCTCGACGTACTCGTCGCTGCCCTCGTCGGTGGCGTTGGCCAGCACCTCGGTGATGATCAGGCCCATGGGGTCGCCCGACGGTGGGAAGCAGGGCTCCGCACCGGGGGAGCTGCCGTCAGCGCAGACGCTGCCGCGCCAGTTGCCGGAGACATCGCCGAGCTCCAGGCTGAACATCTCCATCGACACGCCGTCACCCGGATCGCGCGGGTAGGTGAAGGTCGCGATGACCGTCTCGCCATCCGGCTCGAGCAGGTCGACCTTGTCGGAAGTCGTGAGCCCGTTGCCGACGTTCGTGTCCATGGTGGTGACCACGGTGACGCCCGCATCGATGCCGTAGGTGCCGTCGTAGTCCGGATCGACGATGACCGCGTAGCTGAAGGCGTCGACCACGGTGGTGCCCGACTCGAAGGCCGTCAGGGTGTCGATGTCGTCGCCGTCCGTCACCACGAGGCCCGCCAGATCGATGGGCGCGCCGCTGAAGTTGAAGACCTCGACGAACTCTCCGACCGTCTCGACCCGGGCGTTGGCCATCACCTCGGTGATGCGCAGGTCGTAGGAGGAGAGGTTGAACTCGTCCATGCCCACGTCGTAGCCACGACCGGACGGACGGCCCTCGCCGTCGTGATCCGTGGCGGTGACCCACGCACCGTTGGCGTCGTCGATGGCCGGGCTGAAGACCGACAGCCGGTAGTCGAACTCCGCCGGGTTCACGAACTGGGGGTCGACGGTGATGTCGTCGCCCATCTGTGACGCGTCGTTGATGTAGTCGGTGGAGTTGCCCCACACGAGGTTGTTCGTGAAGTCGTTGCCGCACTCCTGGCAGTTGATGCCGTAGAAGTTGCTGACCACGATGTTGTTGGCGACCACGTCGGTCTCGTCGAGCCCGCCGAACTGCAGCGCCCCACCGAACTCGAACTCGGCCGAGCCTGCGAAGGCGTTGCCGACGAGCGTGTTGTACATCACGGTGCCATCGGACGAGTAGTTCGTGACGCCCGCGATGCTGTTGGAGCGGAACAGGTTGTTCTCGATGGTCAGGCCGGTCGACTCGTCGGACCAGTAGCCGTACTCGTTGAACTGGACGGTGCTGCCCGAGACAAGCACGTCCGTGGCCTGGAAGGAGCGGATGCCCCAGGAAAATCCAGCCACCTCGACATCGCGAATCGTCGTGCGGCTGCTGCTCTCGACGAGCACGCCGTCGCCGTCGTAGGGCAGGCCGCCGTTGATCACGCTCACCCGCTCGAGCCCGGCGTCATCGACGCCGAGGAAGGTGACCCGGCCCTCGATGATCGTCTCGCCGGTGCCCGCGCCACGCACCGTGACGTCGCTGCGCATGAGGAGGTCCTCGATGAAGGTGCCGCTCTGCACCTCGATGACGTCACCAGGGGAGGCGGCGTCGATGGCCTCCTGGATGGTGCCGTCAATGGCCCGGTACTCGGGCACCTGGCTCGGGTCGTCCCACTCGCCACCGATGCCGGGGGCGACGACGCGGATGTTGGGCTCCCGCTCGGGGGAACCACAGGCCGCCAGCAGGGCGACGGCGATGATGATGGAACGGCTCACTGACCACCTCAAGAGCGAGCCCGACCCGCACGCTCCGTGGGCAGGTCAGGCAAGGGCCGCGGCGGTTAACCGCTCCGAACCTCCCTGGCGCGCGTCGTGTACAAACTACACGACCTCA
>PKCK01000113.1 GCA_002862085.1 Planctomycetota bacterium
CGGCGAGGCCGAGGCACAGGGCGTAGGTCAGCGGGTGACGGAAGCGCTCGACGAGCGTGCGCGCTCGCTGCTCCTCGATCTCCTCGCGCCAGAACAGGGTCGTGACGACCACCTGCTCGCGGTGCCTCACGCGCAGGCGCTGGAGCGCGTAGAGGCCGCCGGCGAGGGCGACGAGGCCCGCCGCGAAGAGGCCCGGCGCGATCGACGTCAGGTTCAAACCTCGCGCCTCCCGTTCTCGAACAGGCTCGCGATCTGGGGGACGACGTCCTCGTCGGCGTCGAGCGCCAGGAGCCCGGCGCCCCGCCCGCGCGCGATCGCAGCGAGCCCGCTCGAGAAGTCGTCGTAGCGCGATTGATAGCGCGCGAGCACGTCGGCCGTGAGCGAGACGTCCCGGGCCTCGCCGGTCTCGGCGTCCACGAAGCGCAGGTCACCGGGTCCGTGAGCCGCGAGGGGATCGCGATCGCCGGCGCGCGCGAGCTGGATCAAGAGAACCTCGTGACGCAGGCCACGCAGGGCGTCCTTGATCGCATCGAGCCCGCCGGGATCGAAGAAGTCGCTGGCGATCACCACGAGCCCCTCGCGCAGCCCCAGCGCGCGGAAGCGCTTCATCGCCTGACGCAGATCCGTCGCTCCCCGCTCGGCAACGGGCTCGGCGAGCGTCGACATCCGGGCGGCGAGCTGCATGAGTCGCCCCTTGCCCGAGGTCGGCCGCTGAAGGACCTCGAGGTCGTTCGAGAAGGGGAAGACCCCCACCGTGTCGTGCTGGCCGAGGGACACCGCCGCGAGGGCGAGGCAGGCGCGCAGGCCGGCGACCGCTCGGGGCGGGTCCTCGACCCACGCGCTCCCGGAGACGTCGGGCAGGAGGTAGAGCGGCAGGTCCTCGTGCTCCTCGAAGAGCCGCAGGAAGACCCGGCCGAGGCGCCTGTAGACCGTCCAGTCGATGGCCCGGAGGTCGTCCCCGGCGACGTACGGCCGGTAGTCCTGGAACTCCAGGCCCGCGCCGCGGTCGCGGCTGCGCTGGTCCGCGAAGCGCCCGCGGGGCGCGACCCTGCGCGCCACGAGACGCAGGCGCTGGGCAGCCTCGAGGAAGGCCGGGTCGAAGAACTCCTGTGTACTGGGCATGGCGGCGGCGACCCATGTTGGAGGATCGATCCCGCCTGCGCAGGGGCTCGGGCCGGTTTGTCCGCAAGGTCGACGCAAACGAGCGCATCGACGCCGACGGGCGCCGAGCCGGCCCCTCTCCCCGAGCGCCCGGTCGTCCGGCGCGTCGGCCTTCGAGGACGATCACCCGGCTCGCCCGAGCGGCGACCGTCCGGGCTCTCAGCCCTTCGCGGCCTGCTCCGCGACGGCCTTGGCGCGCGCCGCGATCTCGTCGGCGTCGCCGAGGTAGAAGTGCTTGGACGGCGTGAGGTCGTCGTTCAGCTCGTAGACGAGCGGAACGCCGGTGGGGATGTTCAGGCCGACGATCTCGTCCTCGCTCATGCCGTCGAGGTACTTGACGAGAGCGCGGAGGGAGTTGCCGTGGGCGACGATGAGCACGCGCTTGCCCGCCTCGAGGTCGGGGCGGATCGCGCTCTCCCAGTAAGGGAGGAATCGGTCGACGGTGTCCTTGAGGCACTCGGTCCGGGGACGGTCGGAGGGGTCGAGGTGGTCGTAGCGGCGATCGTTCGACGGGTTCTCGGGATCGTCCGCGGCCATCTCAGGGGGCGGCGTGTCGTAGCTGCGGCGCCAGATCTTCACCTGATCGGCGCCGTGCTTCTCCGCGGTCTCCGCCTTGTCGAGGCCCGTGAGCCCGCCGTAGTGGCGCTCGTTGAGCTGCCACGAGCGCTTGACGGGGAGCCAGAGGCGGTCCATCTCCTCGAGCGCCAGGAACATGGTCTTGATGGCGCGCTTGAGGAGCGACGTGTGCACCACGTCGAAGTCGTACCCGCCCTCACGAAGGAGACGCCCGGCCTCGCTGGCCTCGGCGACGCCTTGATCGGTGAGGCCGACGTCGACCCAGCCGGTGAATCGGTTCTCGAGGTTCCACTGGCTCTGGCCGTGACGCAGGAGGACGAGCTGCTTCATGCGCGGGAGTCTAGCCGTTCGGCCCGCCGGGAGGAGCCGCGCTGCCGGGGCCGATACAGGAAGACGTCGGCCTTCATTCCCCGCGCATCATCAGGACGCTTTGGCCGCCGTCCTCGTGGGGCGCGAGCTCCCAGCCAGCGCCGTCAGGAATGCAATCGCGGAACTGGAGCGCGGCCTCCTCCGTCCTCCAGCGCAGCTCGAGCGCGAACCTGGCCGAGCCGTCCGGCCTCGGCCAGACCGCCCAGCGATCGCCGGTCCAGCCCCCCACGAAGCCGAGGGCCTCGTCGAGGGAGTACCACTGCGTGAGGAACGGAACGACGCCTCCGACGCCCAGGACGTCGGTCAGGACGGGCGCGGACTCGTCGAGCCCGTCCGCGAATCCCGCGGGCACGGGGTCGGGATCCCATCGACTGGCGTCCTGGAACAAGCGCGGCCGGAAGAGCTCCATGGTCGCCGTCGGCGGCTGCTTGAAGGCCACGGCGATGTCCGACAGGGGCCCGGTGTCGCCGATGACGGCGCGGACGAAGAAGTAGCCGCAGTAACGCGTCGTCGCCTGCCATCGGCCGAAGTCGAACGCCTCGACCTTCGGCTCGATCTCCGGCGGGGGCGCCGGCGAGGTGGGGATCCCGCGCGCCGTGGCGTAGCGCCTGATCACCATGGTGCGGAACCCCTCCATCAGCGATTCACGGGCGCGCCGCTGGTCCTCCGAGAGCGCGTCCGAAGCGTCCTCCTCGCTCGATCGCGCGACGACGCGGTCGACGGGCTCGTGCTGCCGCATGATGGCGACGGCCATCTCACCGACGAGGTCGAGACGGACGTAAGGATCGTCCGTGGACACGTTGTCGAGCACGGAGACGGTCGTGCCGGAACCATTGGCGAGGGCAGCTCGTCGGGAGATCTGGAAGGTCGCCATGCTGTCGATCCAGCCCGCTCCGTCGGGGAGCAGGCCGAGCGCGCGGAACGCGTGAGCGCGCGCCTCGTTCGAAGCCGCGGGGAAGACGGCTTCGAGCTCTTCTCGGATGCGCTGCGCGAAGATCTCTTCTGAGACCGCTTCGACGTCGATCGGCTCGAGGGGCTCGCGCCCGAGGAGCTCCGTGACCTCTGCGAGCATCTGCTCGACGGACGTCTCCTCGAGCGCGACGGCTCCTGACTGGTGCGGCGAGGTCGTGTGGCTCGCGGCACGCACCTCCGTATCGCGGGGCCGTTCCGTCACGACGGCGTTCTCCAGCGAGTAGATGAAGCCCTGGAGCGCCCCCTCGTGCTCTTTCTGCGGCAAGGAGAGACGCAGGATCCCCCGCACGTGCGCGACGGAATCGACGAAGGGATAGGGGCCACCCGAATCACCGTCCCCCTGGGTCACGTAGACCACCTGGGTGAGGTTCGGTGGGCTGCAGAAGGTGCAGCCCACGTAGGCGGGGACGATCATGCAGCGGCGCATGTCCTCGAGACTGTCGAAGGGCGCCATGAAACCGACGAGCTCGACTTCCTCTCCGTCGAGCTGCATGAGCTCCTCCGGGAAGGCCACGTAGGAATCGATCAGATCCAGCGAGCGGACCTGGTCGAGGACCGGGAACGTGATCTCCGGAGCGCCTGCGGGTTCCACCTCTTGCGGGGTGCCATCCGATCCCGGGGCGGCGTTGCTCGAGGACGCAGGCGTCGGCAGGGCGTCGCTGTCGCCGCTCTCCACGGCCGCGGGCGGCTCCGCGGACTCCGGTCCCGACTCGCCGCCGCAGCCGAAGAGGAGCGCAGCCATCACGAGGGTTGCGCTTCGTAAACCGGTCGGTCGTGTTGCGTGACGTCCCATGGAACTCAGTCGGTCAGTTGAAGGTCGGCGATCGGTGTACGCCGGTAGGAGGTGATGGCAGGGAGGAGGGAGGCGAGGCTGCCGCACAGAGCCATGGCCAACACGGCCAGCAGCTCCGGCCTCGTGACGTGCCAGGGGTCCAGCACGAGTCCGGTCGCCTCGCGGACCGTGGCGGAGCCGAGAGCCAGGCCTCCGTGCCCGAGGAGGAGGCCGAGGAGAATCCCCGTGCCGGTCAGCAACACGCCTTCGATGAAGACGAGCGCAGCGACCTCCAATCGCACGGCGCCGAGGTTCCGCAGGATCGCGACGTCACGACGTCGCCGCTCGCCGGCCTGATGGAGCGTCGTGAGGACCGTGAGGCACGCCACGGCGACCACGGCGGCGGCGATCGCGAGGAGCGATCGCTGAACCGGCCCGATCACGCCGCGCTGGAAGCGGAGGATCTCGTTGATCGGAACGGCCGCGATGCCATCGCTGCGCTCCCGGATCTCGTCGGCCATGAGCAGGCGAAGACCCGGCGTCTCGAGTCTCATGAGCACCGAGGTCGCCTCCCGCTCCTTCTGGCCCCCGAGAAGGGCCGTCCCCTGGATCGCGGAATGAAGTCGATCCTCGGTCTCGTGGATCTCCCAGACGGAGGCGAGGGTCCCGAAGATCGCCCGGTCCTGAGCCGTACCTGTCGACTCGAGGACACCTGTGACGGTGTACGGGAAGTCGCGGTGGACCTCTCCGCCGGGGACGTTCACGAGTCCATGCGTGCCGAAGAAAGTCGACCCGACATCGAGGCCCGTGGCGGCGGCGACGCGGCTCCCCAGCACCACCTCGAATCGGTCCTCGAAGGCCCGGCCTCGCTCGAAGTGGAAGAACGGTTCCCCTGCCCTGTCCGGCAGCTCGAAGAAGTGCCGCTCCGTACCGACGATCCGGAACCCCTCGTAGTTGTCCCCGAGGCCGAAGGGCGCTGCCCAGCGCACGCGACGATCGCGGCGGATTCGCTCGTACTCGGAGTACGGCACGTTTCCGGTGGGTGCGTCGAGGTGGTAGACGCTCGAGAGAACGAGCTGAAGAGGGCTGCCTTTCCCACCGGCGACGAGGTCGAAGAGCCCTGCATCCCGGGAAAGGGCTCGCTCCGACTCGTGGCGAAGGGTGAGCACCGCGCAGACCAGCGCGGCTCCGAGGGCGACACCTGCGACGGTGAGCAGCGTGACCAGCCACCGGAAACGCAGGTAGCGCAGCGCCATCGCGAGAAGGCTCATGAGGTGGCACCAGCCGGTTCCTGAACATCACCACTCGACCGCACCAGACCGGAACAGTCGAACGTCCGCGGCAGCTCGGCCGCGAGCGCGAGATCGTGGGTGACCATGAGGAAGGTCCGGCCGTCCTCCTGGGCGACGCGGCGAAGCAATGCGAAGACCTCGCGTCCCGTCTCCGGGTCGAGGGAGCCGGTGGGTTCGTCCGCGAGGAGGAGGGGTGCGTCGCCCGCGAGGGCGCGGGCGATGGCGACGCGCTGCCGTTCCCCGACGGAGAGTTCGTGGGGACGCGCGCCGAGTCGATCCCCGAGACCGACCCGATCGAGCACCTCCTCCGCACGCGCCCGATTGCCGCGACGGCGCCGCGCGCCGAATCGCAGGCCGACCGCGACGTTCTCGACGGCCGTGAAGGGCCCGAGCAGATGGAACGTCTGATGGACCATCCCGCAGTGGCCTCCACGGAAGCGGTCGAGACGCTCGGAGCTGAGGCTCGCGAGGTCCACGCCGTCGACCTCGACGCGCCCTTCGTCCGCGCGTCGCAGGCCGGCGATCAGATTGAGCAGGGTGCTCTTCCCGCACCCGCTCGGACCGGTGAGGGCGACCGCCTCGCCCTCGGCCACCTCGAAGCGCGAGAGCGAGAACTGGACCGCGGCGGCTCGATTCCCGCCTCCGAGGCGGAGGGAAACACCATGGAGACTGATCATCGAAACGCGTGGACGCCGCGACCGAAGGTGGGACGAGCGCGGTGAATGCACCAGCGAGCGAACCTCAATGGACGTGCGGCCGCAGGACGAAGGAACCGGTCGTCGCCTCTTCGACGCGAAGCTCGACCTTCGCGGCGAAGTCCGCGCCCATCAGCCAGGAGGCGTCCGCGTCGGACGACCCCGGAAAAACGAAGTAGTCGGTCGTCCCATCCACGACGGTCACGGCGCCCGACTCGTCCTCGTTGCGCTCCGCGTCCCGCACTGCGAGGGTCACATCACGCTCGAGGTCAGGAAAGCTGAGCGCGAGCGTCCGACCCACGGGCAGGCGCCAGGGGTCTCCCCCGTAACCTCCCCGCGTGAGCCAGACCTCGAGATCGCCGGCGTCGTCATGGAGCTTGATCTCCGCTGTTCCGACCTGCACGCCGTCCGCGCCGAAGACCGGAAAGCGGAAGCCCCCCTTCGGCCCCTCGTTGGCATGGACGTGTGGCATGCCGACGGCCTTCATCAACTCCTCGATGACCGGGTGCATGCCGAGCACGAGGGAGGAGAGCGCCTCCTCGTCCTGATCCACTGCGAGCCCCTCGACGAGACTGCGAAGGTCGCCGAGCGTTGCCTCGGCCTGAGTCCTGTCGGCCGCGTTCGAGGGGATCGTCGCGATCGTGACGAGGAGCCCCGCCTCGAGCAGCTGAGCGCGCGCCGAGGCGACCGCGGACAGATCTCCGGTCCGGGCGTGCCCGTCCGCGACGTAGGCGATCTCGTCGAACGCGGCGAGCTCTGGCCACACGACGACCTCGTCGGTTGCCCCCTCCCCACCGCAGGCGCTGACGAAGAAGCCGAGGAAGAGGAGAAGAAGGACGCCGGCCCCTCCGGAGACGGCGACGCTGATCGAGACATGCTGGGTACGGTGCTGCATTCCAATGGGGATCGCGCGACGGAGCTCCGGCCCGGGCGAGGGGCTCGGCGCGCAGTCGACCTCTGATCCACGCGCGCCCGATGCTCCGCAGGGGCAGCCTGAACGGCCTGGTGTTCGACGCTGGTGGGGCCGGGTGAACTCCGACCGAACCGATCGTCTGAACGCCGCGTTCCGGTCCGCGGCGGATGTTTCCGGTTGCACGTGAGCTAATGCCGACCGAGCCGAGGAAGTTCCCCGCCTCTCCAGATCCGGGGCGGAGCGCGGCCCAGCGTCGCGCCGCCTGGGCCTCCGCGGGGCTCGACGGACGGGCGAGAGGGCCCGGCCTCGCCGAGACCCCGCCCTCCGGGGGTCCGTGCTCACCCCTTCTCGCTCTCACGAGATCGCTCTCCGCCTGGAACCGGACAGGAAGGCCGCCCGGAAGACCGATCAAGCGCCCCGATCAGTGTCATCGAGACTCAAGCATCGACAAGAGCGGCGAAGCGGCCGATCCTCTGGTATCGGTGGACCGTCGCCGCGAATCGACCGCGTTCGCGACGATCGTCGTCTCGCACCGGCACTGCGGCTGCGAAGCCGATCAGACCCATGACCACTCACATGATGACCAAGACCCTTCCCTCCGCGAGCCTCGTCACAGGCCTTCTCGCGCTCGGCGCCGTTTCCTGCGCCGTCACACAGGACGGCTCCAGCACCGGCGAAGCCCTGGCGCCCATGGCTGTCGAGGCCTCCGCTCCCACCGACGCCGGCGCTGGCGTGTGCCCCGTCATCCACGGACCGGCCGCCTCCCTGGCCTCCGCGAAGCCCCTGACTCCGGACGAGGGCCACTACTCCAACGATGACTGGTGGCCGAACATGCTCAACCTCGATCTGTTGAAGCAGAACCCGGCCGAGGTCGATCCGATGGGCGGCGCGTTCGACTACGCCGCGGCCTACGCGACCCTCGACCTCGACGAGGTGAAGGCGGACATCGAGAAGGTCATGACCACCTCCCAGGACTGGTGGCCGGCCGACTGGGGCCACTACGGGCCCTTCTTCATCCGCATGGCGTGGCACAGCGCGGGCACCTACCGCGTCGGCGACGGCCGCGGCGGCTCGGGCGACGGCAACCTGCGCTTCGCGCCCCACAACAGCTGGCCGGACAACGCGAACCTCGACAAGGCGCGGCGGCTGCTCTGGCCGATCAAGAAGAAGTACGGCAAGGCCCTCTCCTGGGCCGACCTGATGATCCTCACCGGCAACGTCGCCTTCGAGTCCTCGGGCCTCGAGATGTTCGGCTTCGCCGGCGGCCGCGACGACGTCTGGGAGCCCCAGGACGACGTCTTCTGGGGCCCGGAGGCCGAGTGGCTCGCGGACGCGCGCTACCACGGTGACCGCCAGCTCGCGGATCCCCTCGCCGCGGTCCAGATGGGTCTCATCTACGTGAACCCCCAGGGCCCGAACGGCAACCCCGATCCGCTCGCGGCGGCGCGGGACATCCGCGAGACCTTCGGGCGCATGGCCATGAACGACGAGGAGACCGTCGCGCTCATCGCGGGCGGCCACACCCTCGGCAAGGCCCACGGCGCGGCCAACCCCGGCGGCTTCGTCGGCCCCGAGCCGGAGGGCGCGAGCCTGGAGGAGCAGGGCTTCGGCTGGACCAGCACCTACGGCAAGGGCAGCGGCGGCGACGCGATCACCAGCGGCCTCGAAGGCGCGTGGACCTCGACGCCGATCGAGTGGTCCAACGGCTACTTCGAGAACCTCTTCGGCTACGAGTGGGAGCTCACCCAGAGCCCCGCGGGCGCCAAGCAGTGGACCCCGAAGGACGGCGTCGAGAACGTCCCGGACGCCCACGACCCGGACCGGTTCAACAAGCCGATGATGCTGACGACGGACCTCGCCCTGCGCATGGATCCCGCCTACGAGAAGATCTCGCGGCGCTTCCTCGAGGACCCGGCCGCCTTCAACCTCGCCTTCGCCAAGGCCTGGTACAAGCTGACCCACCGCGACATGGGCCCGGTGGCGCGCCTGCTCGGTGACGAGGTCGCCCCCGCCCAGATCTGGCAGGACCCGGTCCCCGCCGTCGATCACACCCTCATCGACGGGGCCGACGCGAAGGTGCTCGCCGCGCGGATCATGGGCTCCGGCCTCACGGTGTCGGAGCTCGTGAGCGCCGCCTGGGCCTCCGCCTCCAGCTACCGCGACAGCGACAAGCGCGGCGGCGCGAACGGCGCCCGCGTGCGCCTCGCCCCGCAGAAGGACTGGGCCGCCAACGACCCCGCTCAGCTCGCCAAGGTCCTCGGCGTCCTCGAGGGCATCCAGGCCGAGTTCAACGCGGCCCAGCCGGGGGACAAGGAGGTCTCCATGGCCGACCTGATCGTTCTCGGCGGCGCCGCCGCGGTCCAGTCGGCCGCCGAGGAGGCCGGCTTCGACGTCGCCGTGCCCTTCGCGCCCGGCCGCACCGACGCCACCGCCGAGATGACCGACGCCGCGAGCTTCGACGTGCTCGAGCCCCGCGCCGACGGCTTCCGGAACTACGTGGGCAGCGGCCTCTACATGCGGTCCGAGGAGGCCCTCGTCGACAAGGCGAACCTGCTCGGCCTGACCGCGCCGGAGATGACGGTGCTCGTGGGCGGCCTGCGCGTCCTCGGCGCCAACAGCGGCGGCTCGGACATGGGCGTGCTCACCGCGCGCGAGGGCACGCTGACGAACGACTTCTTCGTCAACCTGCTCGACATGGGCACGCGCTGGCAGCTGGCGAATGGCAGCGAGGACGTCTACGAGGGCTACGACCGGGCCACCGGTGACCTCCGCTGGCGCGCGAGCGCCGTGGACCTGGTCTTCGGCGCCAACGGCCAGCTCCGCGGACTCGCCGAGCACTACGCCAGCGACGACGCCCGCGAGATGTTCGTGCGCGACTTCATCGCCGCCTGGAACAAGGTGATGATGCTCGACCGCTTCGACATCAAGCGCTGAGCCGCGCTCCCCTCCGAGGGGATCACGAACGCCCCCCGTCGGACGCTCGATGAAGCGTCCAGCGGGGGGCGTTCCCATGTCTGGTTGGCGGAATCGCAGCGGTGCGCCTACTGTACGCGACATGACGCCCTCCCCCCTGCGCTCCACGCTCCTCCACCGCCGCGTTCTCCCTGCTCTCGCGCTCGCCGCGCTGGCCGCCTGCGGCGGCGCCGCGGACTCCGGCGGGCCTCGCTTCGCCTACGTGACGAACGGGGTCGATCCCTTCTGGAACGTGGCGGGCGCCGGCGCCCGCGCCGCCGCCACGGAGTTCGGCGTCGACGTCGACCTGGTCTTCCCCGAGGGCGGGGCCGTGGACCAGAAGCAGAAGCTCGAGGACCTCCTGATCCGGGGCGTCGACGGGATCGCGGTGGCCGTGATCGACGGCAAGAACATGGTGTCGTTCATGGACGACATCGCCGGCAAGACCCACCTGATCACCCACGACTCGGACGCGCCCGATTCGAAGCGGCGCTGCTTCGTCGGAGTGGACAACTACGCGTGCGGCCGCGCCTGCGGCGAGCTCCTGCGCGAGGCCCTGCCCGACGGCGGGAAGGTCGCCCTGTTCGTCGGGCGGCTCGAGCAGGAGAACGCGCAGCTGCGCCGGCAGGGCGTGATCGACGCGCTCCTCGACCGCTCCTTCGACTCCACGCGCCGGGACGCGGCCGACGCCACCCCGAGCGGCAACGGCTTCACGATCGTGGCCACGCGCACCGACGGCTTCGATAAGTCCCTCGCCAAGTCGAACGCAGAGGACATCCTCGTGGCGCACCCCGACCTCGCCGGGATGGTGGGCCTGTTCGCCTACAACGCGCCCGCCTGCCTGGAGGCGCTGCGGAGCCAGGACAAGCTCGGCAAGGTCGAGATCTCCGCCTTCGACGAGCAGGTCGCGACCCTCGACGCCATCGCGAAGGGGACGGTGCTCGGCACGGTCAGCCAGAACCCCTTCCAGTACGGCTACCACTCGGTGCGCATCCTGAACGGCCTCCACGCCGGCGACGAGAGCGTGCTGCCCGAGGGCGGCACGCTGACCGTCGACCCGACGGTGGTGACCCGGGAGAACCTCGAGGAGTTCCGCGCCAAGCTCGAGAAGGACATCGCCGCCGGCTCCTGATGGCGGCGGAGCGCGCTGGCACAGGCGCGCGTGGGACCCTGCGACTCCGCGTGGAGGGTCTGACGCGGCGCTTCCCGGGCGTCCTCGCCCTCGACGGCGTCGGCCTCGAGGGCCGGCCGGGTGAGGTCCTGGGGGTCGTCGGGGAGAACGGCGCGGGCAAGTCGACGCTGATGAAGATCCTCGCGGGGATCGACGCGCCGGACGGAGGAGCGATGGAGCTCGACGGCGCGTCCTGGGCGCCGCGCACACCACGTGAGGCCGCGGACGGCGGGGTGGCGCTCATCCACCAGGAGCTGTGCCTCGCCGAGAACCTGTCGGTCGCGGCGAACATCGCCCTCGGGCGTGAGCCGACCCGCATGGGCTTCGTGGACCGGGACGCCGCGCGCGAGATGGCGCGCGAGGCGCTGGGCACGGTGCGGGCCGCGATCGACCCAGACGCGATCGTCGAGGGCCTGTCGGCGGGCGAGCGGCAGCTCGTGGAGATCGCCAAGGGGCTCGCCGGGGGCGCGAAGGTGGTCATCTTCGACGAGCCGACCTCGAGCCTGACCGCCGGGGAGAGCGAGGCGCTCTTCGACGTGGTGCGCGAGCTCCGCGATCAGGGGGTCTTGGTGCTCTACGTCTCACACCGCCTGCACGAGATCACCGACCTCTGCGATCGCGCGGCGGTGCTGAGGGATGGACGCAACGCGGCCGCTCTGGAGGGGAGCGAGCTGAACCGGTCCGCCCTGGTGCAGGCCATGGTCGGGCGCGCCGAGTCCGAGCTGGTGAGCCCCACGGCCGCCGTCCCCCGAGCCAGCACCGCGCCCAGGCTCAGCGCGCGCGGGCTGCGCACCGCCGACTGGCCCGCCGCCTCCCTCGACATCGACGTGGCCCCCGGCGAGATCGTCGGGATCGCCGGCCTGGTCGGCGCCGGCCGCACCGAGCTCCTGGAGACGATCTTCGGGCTGCGCGCAGCGGTCGCGGGCGACCTCTCCCTCGACGGCGCGCCGTTCATCCCGGACGGCCCCCGGGCAGCGATCGCCTCGGGCGTGGCCCTCGTCCCGGAGGACCGCAAGCTCCACGGCCTCCTGCTCGAGGAGTCGATCCGCTGGAACGTCGCCCTCGCGACGCTGACCGCGCGCAGGCGCGGCCCGTTCGTGGACACAGCGGCCGAGCGGAGCGTGGTCGAGGAGCGCTCGAGCGCGCTCGGCGTCCGCGCGAGCTCCATCGAACAGCCCACCGGCACCCTCTCCGGCGGCAACCAGCAGAAGGTCGTGATCGGCCGCTGGCTGGAGGCGCGGCCGCGGCTCCTGCTCCTCGACGAGCCCACCCGCGGCGTCGACGTCGGCGCCCGCGAGGAGATCTACCGCATCCTCGAAGAACTCTGCGCCGAGGGGCTCAGCGTGCTCTTCGCCTCGAGCGACCTCGAGGAGCTCCTGCGCCTCGGCCAGCGCATCCTCGTGATGCACGAGGGAGAGCTCACGGGGAACGTCGCCCGCGCGGACGCGGACGAGCGCCTCCTCATGACACTGGCGACCGGCGGCGACGCCTTGGCGCCCACGACGTCCCTGGAGGCGAACCCATGAACGTGCGAGGCAAGGTCCTCGGGATCTTCGGGCTGCTGGTGGCGGTCGTCCTGTTCACCGGGTTCATGAACCCGCGCTTCTTCAGCGCCGACAATCTCGAGAACGTGGTCCAGCGGACCTCGCTCTACGGGATCCTCGGCATCGGCGCGGCCTTCAGCATCGTGACGGGCGGCATCGACCTGTCGATCGGCTCCGTCGTCGGGCTCTCCGCCACGATCCTGCCCATGCTGATCACCGCCGGCGTCCCCGCGCCCGCGGCCGTGCTGGGCGTCCTCCTCATCGGCGCTCTGCTCGGCGCGATCCACGGCCTCCTGATCACGCGCGTTGGCCTGCAGCCCTTCGTCGTGACGCTCTGCGGGCTCCTCGTCTACCGCGGGATCGCGCGCCGGATCTCGGGCGATCAGACCCTCGGCATCGACGACGAGGCGCTCCGCTCCCTGGCCACAGGATCCCCCTTCTCGATCGGCTCCTTCGACGTCCCTGCCCCGGTGTTCCTGCTGCTGATCGTCGGGGTCCTCGCGGCGCTCTTCCTCGGGCGCAGCGTCTGGGGCCGCTGGCTCCTCGCCCTCGGGCGCAACCCCGAGGCCGCCCACTACGCAGGCGTCCCGGTGGACCGGATGATCGTGGTCGCCTACGTGCTCTCGTCGCTGCTCGCGGCGCTCGGGGGCGTGCTCTTCGCCCTCGACATCGGCAGCATCCAGCCCGCGGCCATGGGCAACTTCTACGAGCTCTACGCCATCGCCGCGGCGGTGCTCGGCGGCTGCAGCCTGCGCGGCGGCGAGGGCTCGATCCTCGGCGTGGTGCTCGGCGCCGCCGTCATGCGGCTCCTGTACAACTCGATCGTCCTGCTCGGGATCCCGAGCCAGCTCGAGTTCGCCATCGTCGGCGGCGTCCTGCTCCTCGGAGCCATCGCCGACGAGACCGTGCGCAAGATCGCAGGCAAGCGGCGCGCCGCCGAGCGCGCGCGAGCCCGTTCCCAGGACACGACATCATGAAGACCCAGCTGCCCCTCCTGGCGCTCGCCCTCGGCGCCGCCTCCTGCATGAACACCCCCACCTCCTTCGGACCGGCGGAGTCCGTCCGCGTCTCCGCCGGCGAGGCCGACGCGAGCGGCCGCGTGCGCATCACCCTCACGAACGAGCGCGGCATGGAGGTCGAGATGACGAACCTCGGCGCCACGGTGACCGCCGTTCGCGTGCCTGACCGGGACGGCGCGATGGCGGACGTGACCCTCGGGTTCGACGACCTGGACCGCTACGACTCGAGCGACAACCAGTACTTCGGGTGCACGGTCGGCCGCGTCGCCAACCGCATCGCCGAAGGCCGCTTCGAGCTCGGCGGCAGCGCCTACACCCTCGCCACCAACAACGACCCGAACCACCTGCACGGCGGCGACCGCGGCTTCGGCGTGCGCGTCTGGAGCTGGGAGCAGACGGGCCCCGGCGAGGTGACGTTCCGCCGGACGAGCGCCGACGGCGAGGAGGGCTATCCCGGCGACCTCGAGGTGTCGGCGACCTACTCCCTCACCGACGAGAACGTCCTCGGATTCACCCTGACGGCCACCACCGACGCGGCGACGCCGGTGTCCCTCACCAACCACGCCTACTGGAACCTCGCAGGCCACGGCGCTCCGACCGTCCTCGACCACGAACTCGAGCTTCGCGCCGACCACTTCACGCCCACCGACGACACGCTCATCCCCACCGGTGAGATCGCGGCGGTCAGCGGCGCCCTCGACTTCCGCGACACGAAGACCATCGGCCGCGACCTCGCCGAGGTCGCCGACACGGCCGCCATGGGCTTCGATCACAACTACGTGCTCTTCGAAGCTCCGATCCGGCAAGGCCAGACGACCTACCAGCGTCTCGGGCTCGGCGCCTTCGACGCGCGCCTGCATCACCCCGCGTCGGGCCGCACGATGGAGCTCTACACGGACCAGCCCGGCCTGCAGTTCTACTCCGGCAACTTCCTGTTCGGCCAGACCGGGAAAGGCGGCGCCACCTACGCCCTGCGCTCGGCGTGCTGCCTCGAGCCCCAGGGCCTCCCCGACGCCGTCAATCAGCCGGGCTTCCCGAGCGTCGTGCTCGAGCCCGGCGACACCTACACGCACACCACCGCTCTGCGCTTCGGCGTCGAGTGATCCCCCAGGCTCCCCCACACAGACCTCCATGTTCGATCTCACCGGAAAGGTCGCGCTCGTGACCGGCTCCACCACCGGCCTCGGCAAGTCCATGGCGCTGCACCTCGGCCGCGCCGGCGCGAAGGTGGCGCTCAACTACGCGCACAACGTCGAGCGCGCCGAGAAGACCCTCGCGGAGTTCGAGGCGGAGGGGCTGACCGGCGCTCTGTTCCGCGGCAGCGTCATCGATCCCGACTCGGTCACGCGGCTCGAGGAGGAGATCCGCGAGTCCCTCGGGCCCATCGACATCGTCATCCTCAACGCGACGCCCGCGCAGCCCATCCTGCCCTTCGAGGAGTACGACTGGGAGTTCCACCAGTCGATGCTCGACTTCTTCGTGAAGAGCCCTTTCCTGCTGACGCGCGCGATCCTGCCCGGCATGAAGGAGCGCGGCTACGGCCGGATCATCAACATCGGCTCCGAGGTCTTCGACCGGGGCGTGCCGAACTTCAGCCCCTACGTCGCCGCCAAGGGCGCGCAGCGCGGTTGGACCCGCTCCATGTCCCAGGAGCTGGCGCCCTTCGGGATCACCGTGAACATGATCTCTCCCGGCTGGATCCCGGTGGAGCGTCACGAGAACGACCCCGAGGAGGAGAAGCAGGCCTACCTCTCGCTGATCCCCATGGGGCACTGGGGCAAGCCCGCCGACATCGGGGCGGCGGCCGTGTACTTCGCGAGCGACGAGGCCAACTTCATCACGGGCCAGACGCTCGTGGTCAACGGCGGGATGACCGTCAACTGACGGAGCGCCGGAGTCACTGCGCGCGCGCCGGCGCGCGGCACGTCCTGCGACCGAGCGGCCGGCCGGGTGAGATCACCCGGTCGGCCGCTCAGTCGAAGTGGCCGCTCGGCCACGTCGCGCCGAGCACCGGCGCGACCATCGCCTCGATCTCCACCAGGAGCTCCGCGTCGTCCGCGGGGTCCACCGCGAGGGCCTGGACGTTGCGCTCGATCTCCTCGGGGGAGCGGACGCCGACCAGGGTCGAGGGGATCGCGGGCTGCGCCACCGCGTGGCGCAGGGCGACGTCGACGATGGAGGTCCCGCGCTCCTCGCAGAGGCGCGCGACCGCGCCGCCGACGGCCTTCACCTCGTCGGGGGCCGGGTGCCAGGGCGGGGGACCCGCCGTCGTCAGGACGCCCATGTGGAGGATCGAAGCGTTGAGGACCGCCTGGCCGCGCGCGAAGCATCGGGGCTGGAGCTCGTCGAAGAGCGAACGGTCGAGCAGGTTCCCGTGGCAGTAGGAGAGCACGGCGTCGAGGGGGAACTCCGCCGCCATGCGCTCGAGCGCGGCGAGCGGATAGCCGGACACGCCGATGGAGCGGGCCTTGCCCGACTCCTTGATCCGGGCCAGCGCCGGGAGGGTCTCGTTCAGCACCAGCTCGGGGCTGTCGAACTCGATGTCATGGGCCAGGAGCAGGTCCACGCGGTCGGTGCGCAGCCTCCCCAGCGACTCGTCGATGCTGCGCGTGACGCGGTCGGCGGTGAAGTCGAAGTCGGCCTCGCCGTAGCGGCCGCACTTGGTGATCAGGAAGACCTCGTCGCGGCGCCCCTCGAGGGCCGCGCCGAGGCGCGACTCGGACACGGTCGCCCCGTAGTAGGGCGACGTGTCGAAGACCGTCACGCCGAGGTCGAGGGCCCGATGGACGGCGGCGACGGCCCGCGCGTCCGTCATCTCCCCGTAGGCTCCGCCGAGAGGGGCCGCGCCGAAGCCGAGGACCGAGAGGCTGTCGCCCGTTGGCGAGAAGGTGCGTGTCTCCATCGTGGTTCACCGCGCGCCCGCGAGAGGCGTGCGCTGCACGCGCCAGTATGCGCGGATCCGCGGAGCGCGAGGAGCAGGTACGTTCGCTCTGCATGAATGGAACCCCCGGCCCCGATGCCCCCGCTCTCCTCGCGCTTCGCCGACCGGATCAGCGAAGACGCGGGGCAGCCGGGCAGCTCGGGCGTGCACGGCGTCGCGCCGGGAGATACGGTGCGAGCGAGATGATGACCCTCATCGCCGTCCGTGTCCTGCTCCCCATCGTCGGCCTCGTGTGCCCGCTGCTCGGGCTCATGGGGATGCCGGGGACGTGGCTGCTGCTGGCACTCGCGGGCGGGGCGGAGTGGATCACGGAGCCGCGCCTTTTCTCGAACGGGACCGCCGTCGCCGCGGTGCTGCTGGCGGTGGCTGGCGAGGTGTGGGAGTTCCTCGCGTCCTCCTCCAAGGCGAAGCGCGCAGGCGCAGGGCGACGCGGCGCGCTCGGGGCGCTGGTGGGTGGGATCACGGGTGCGATCGCGGGCACGCTGCTCATCCCCGTCCCGATCATCGGAACCCTCGTCGGCGGCGGTCTGGGGGCCTTCGCGCTCTCGTCGGCCATGGAGCGGGACGGAGGGCGCGACCTCGGGGAGGCGCTCCGCGTGGGCCGAGCGGCGGCCGCAGGGCAGCTCCTCGGCGTGCTCGGCAAGGCCGCCGCGGGCGCCGCCGTGTACGTCCTGCTCGTGGTGGCCCTCTTCGTCGACTGAGCCGGGGGCCCGTAGGGGCCACCGCCCATGGGAGCCAGCTCCAGGCGCCCGTGGTGGCGCTCTGACGCAGCCGACGGTCCGGGCCAGCGCCCCCCCGTCGAAGCGCCACGAGGCCATCGAAGACCAATTTCCTGTCGCGGCCATGCGCAACGCCGAGTTTCGACAGGAGGCACGAAGCGGAAACGTCGATCAATGGGAGCCCGAGACCCCTTGGTACCTCAGGTCCCCCCTCGCCCCAGGCTTGGAGTACGATCAGAGTGTCATAGGAGTGTGATCGGGGTGTGCCCCCGCCTCCTGACCCCTGGAGAGCCCCTCAAGTGCGCGAAACGAAGGTCACCGTCAAGATCCCCCGGCCCCTCTACCGGAAGATCCAGCAGGTCGTCGACGACTCGGGCTTCAACTCGCCCACCGATTTCATCGTCTACGTGCTGCGCGACCTCATGGGCGACACACCGGCCGCCAAGGCGGATCCGAGTCCCGGGACGGACCCCAGGGAGTTCTCCCAGGCCGAACTCGACGACATCAGGAAGAAGCTCGAGAACCTCGGCTACCTGTGAGCCGCCAGCTCCGCTCCGCTCTCAACCGCCCCACCCACACAGCCCTTCCCCCCGCTGCACCCTGATCCCATGGGACTGTTCGACAAGTTCAAGAAGAAGCCGGCTCCGACGCCCTCGCCGCGCCCGCGCCTGCCCCTGCGTCCCGGCATGGTCCAGAAGCCGGACCCGCAGGCGGAGAACCACTTCGTGATCATCATCCTCGACTCCTGCCGCTACGACGCGTTCATGGCGGCGGAGACGAAGACGATCGCCAAGCTGTCGGGCGGCAAGGTGGAGAAGCGCTACACGTACGCGTCGTGGACCGCGCCGTCCCACTACAACCTCCTCACCGGCCTCCTCCCGCACACCACGCCTCAGAACGTGTACGCGTCGGAGTACTACAAGGAGGACTTCTACAACTACAACAAGCGCCTCGGCTCGAAGGGCACGGACATCGACTTCGGCGCGATGGTCCCCTCGCTGTGGCTCCCCGGCTTCCTCCAGGCGAAGCTCGGCTACGACACCCACGCGCGCGTCTCGCTGCCGGTGTTGAACCCGAAGACCGGCATCAACCGCTCGTTCGACTCGTTCCAGCTCATGGACAGTCACAACGACATGGCGGCGATGCTCCCGACCATGAAGTTCGACGGGCCGCGCCCGCACTTCTACCTGCTCAACGTCGGGGAGACGCACTACCCCTACGCGAAGCCGGACGAGGACTCCTCCATGTGGCCGCGCATCAGCGGCGTGAACGGCGTCTTCAGGAAGATGAACGACCAGATCGCCGAGAAGGAGAGCGCCGAGGAGGAGGAGAGGTTCAAAGAGGACTTCCAGTTCTTCGACCAGGACAAGCTCGACCAGCTGAAGGAGCGTCAGATCGACACCGTTCGCTACCTCGACGGCGTCTTCGAGCAGCTCTACGACATGGTGCCGAAGAACACCCACATCATCGTGACCGCCGACCACGGCGAGCTGTTCGGTGAGGCCGGCTACTTCGGCCACGGGCCGATCATGCACGAGAAGTGCTTCGAGGTCCCCTACCTCGAGGGGATGATCCGCTAGACGCCATGGGCGCCTCGTCGGGATTCGTGCTCTGGTTCACCGGCCTCTCCGGGGCCGGGAAGTCGACGCTCGCCGCGTCGATCGCGCCTCTCCTGGAGGCGCGCGAGACGTCCGTCGAGGTCCTCGACGGCGACGAGATCCGCGCGCACCTCTCCCAGGGCCTCGGCTTCACCAAGGACGATCGCGACATGAACGTCCGGCGCATCGGCTTCGTCGCGACCCTGCTCGCGCGGAACGGGTGCGCCGCGATCACGGCCGCCATCTCCCCCTACGCGGCGATCCGCAGCGAGTGCCGCGCGCGCACGGAGCGCAGCGGCGCCCGCTTCGTCGAGGTCTGGGTCAACGCTCCACTCGAGGTCGTCGAGGAGCGCGACACCAAGGGCCTCTACGCGAAGGCTCGCGCGGGCCTCATCAAACACTTCACCGGCGTCAGCGACCCCTACGAGGCTCCCGCGGCCCCCGAGGTCGTCGTCCACACCGGCGAAGAGTCCGTCGAGGAGTCGGTCTCCAAGATCCTCCAGTTCCTCGAAGCCGAGGGCCTCGTACGACCCGAGGCCGTCCCCGGCTGAGGGTGCGAATCCGCGCCCCGTCTCCCCCAGCAAGTTCCGGATCCCCCATGTCCCTCACCCATCTCGAGCGCCTCGAAGCCGAGAGCATCCGCATCATTCGCGAGGTCGCCGCCGAGTGCGAGAACCCCGTGATGCTGTACTCCATCGGCAAGGACAGCGGCGTGATGCTGCACCTTGCGATGAAGGCGTTCGCGCCCGGCAAGATCCCCTTCCCGCTCCTGCACGTCGACACGACCTGGAAGTTCAGGGCCATGACCGAGTTCCGCGACAAGCTCGCTGCGGACATGGGCCTCGACCTGATCGTGCACACGAACCAGGAGGGCATCGCCCAGGGCGTGGGGCCCTTCACCCACGGGTCGGCCGTGCACACGGACGTCATGAAGACCCAGGCGCTGAAGCAGGCCCTGAACGAGCACAAGTTCGACGCGGCCTTCGGCGGCGCGCGCCGCGACGAGGAGAAGTCCCGCGCGAAGGAGCGCGTCTTCTCCTTCCGCACGGCCCAGCACCGCTGGGACCCGAAGCGTCAGCGGCCCGAGCTCTGGAGCTGCTTCAACACGCGCACGAACCCGGGTGAGAGCCTCCGCGTGTTCCCGCTCTCCGACTGGACCGAGCTCGACGTCTGGCAGTACATCCGCCTGGAGAACATCCCCATCGTGCCGCTCTACCTCGCCGCCGAGCGGCCCTGCGTGGAGCGCGACGGCGTGCTGATCATGGTCGACGACGACCGCATGCCGCTCCACGAGGGTGAGACGCCCATGATGAAGAACATCCGCTTCCGCACCCTCGGCTGCTACCCCCTGACCGGCGCCGTGGAGAGCGACGCCTCCACGCTCACCCAGGTCATCGAGGAGATGCTGCTGACCAGCGGCTCGGAGCGCGAGGGCCGGGTCATCGACCACGACGCCGCAGCCTCCATGGAGAAGAAGAAGCAGGAGGGGTACTTCTGATGGACCACTTCGATCAGATCCGCGCCGACGGCATCGAGACCTACCTCGACGAGCACCAGAACAAGGAGCTCCTGCGCTTCATCACCTGCGGCAGCGTCGACGACGGCAAGAGCACCCTCATCGGCCGCCTCCTCTACGACTCCAAGCTGATCTACGAGGATCAACTGGAGGCCCTCGAGGCGGACTCCGCGAAGGTCGGCACCCAGGGAGACAAGCTCGACCTGGCGCTGCTGGTGGATGGGCTCGCCGCCGAGCGCGAGCAGGGCATCACCATCGACGTGGCCTACCGCTACTTCTCCACGAAGGCGCGCAAGTTCATCGTCGCGGACACCCCGGGCCACGAGCAGTACACGCGCAACATGGTGACCGGCGCCTCGACCGCCGAGGCCGCCATCATCCTGCTCGACGCGCGCAAGGGGATCCTCACCCAGACGCGCCGGCACACGTACATCTGCACGCTGCTCGGCATCCGGCACCTCGTCCTCGCCATCAACAAGATGGACCTGGTGGACTACTCGGAGCAGGTGTTCCAGGAGACCGAGGCCGCGTACAAGGAGCTCGCGAAGAGCCTCGGCGCAGGGGACGTCACCTGCATCCCCGTCTCGGCGCTCGAGGGCGAGAACGTCACCAACGCGAGCGACAAGATGCCGTGGTACGACGGCAAGTCGCTCATGCAGGTGCTCGAGACGATGCCCATCGACGACCTCGACACGACCAGGCCGTTCCGTATGCCGGTGCAGTGGGTCAACAGGCCCAGCGCGGACTTCCGCGGCTTCTCGGGCTTCATCCCGAGCGGCGCGGTCCACGTCGGCGACGCGATCACGGTCGAGCCCTCGGGGAAGCAGAGCACGATCAAGAGCATCCACGGCCCCACCGGCGAGTGCGACTCCGCGCGCGCGGGCCAGTCCGTGACGCTCTGCTTCGACGACGAGATCGACGCGAGCCGCGGCGACATCATCGCCGCCCAGGCGGGCGCGCCGAAGTCAGCGGACCAGTTCCGCGCCACGATCGTGTGGATGCACGAGGAGCCGATGCTCCCCGGCCGCTCCTACATCATGAAGATCGGCGCGAAGATCGTCCCGGTCACGCTCGCCGAGCCCAGGCACAAGGTCAACGTGAACACCTTCGAAGAGCTCCCCGCGCCCACGCTGGAGCTCAACGACATCGGCGTCACGAACATCCACCTCGACCACGCCATCGCGTTCGACCCCTACGGCGAGAACCGGCAGACCGGCGGCTTCGTGATCATCGACCGGATCACCAACGACACCGTCGGCGCGGGTCTCCTCGACTTCGCGCTCTGGCGCTCCGACAACGTCAAGTGGCAGGACCTCGACGTGGACAAGAACGCCCGGGCGGCGGCCAAGAGCCAGAAGCCCTGCGTGGTCTGGTTCACCGGCCTCTCCGGCTCCGGCAAGTCCACCATCGCGAACGTCCTCGAGACCAAGCTCCACGCCGCGGGCAAGCACACCTACCTGCTCGACGGCGACAACGTCCGACACGGCCTCAACAAGGACCTCGGCTTCACCGACGCGGACCGCGTGGAGAACATCCGCCGCGTCACGGAGGTGTCCAGGCTCATGACCGACGCGGGCCTGCTCGTGATGGTCTCCTTCATCTCGCCCTTCCGGTCCGAGCGCCGCATGGCGCGCGACGCCATGGCCGAGGGTGAGTTCATCGAGGTCTTCGTGGACACGCCTCTCGAGGAAGCGGAGCGCCGCGACGTGAAGGGGCTGTACGCCAAGGCGCGGGCCGGCGAGATCAAGAACTTCACCGGCATCGACTCGCCCTACGAGGAGCCCCTCAGCCCCGACGTGCACATCGAGACGACGAAGTGCACCGTCGAGGACGCCGCCGATCAGATCATGGCCGAGCTCCGCTCGCGCGGCCGCCTCGACTGAGCCGCGCCCGGCTCTCCATGACAGCGGCGGCCCGGCCTCCCCGAAGGGGAAGCCGGGCCGCCGCTCTTCGTACCCGGGCGTGACCGCTCAGACGGTCGCCTCGGACGGGCGCGGGAGCTTCTCGAGGATCTCAGCGACCACCTGGTCGGTGGTGATGCCCTCGGAGAGGCCCTCGAACCCGAGGAGCACCCGGTGGCGGAGCACCGGGCGCGCCACCGCGGCGATGTCCTCCGTGCCCACGGCGAAGCGGCCGGCGAGGAGCGCCTGGACCTTCGCGCCGAGGAGCAGCGCCTGGGCGCCGCGGGGGCTCGAACCGAGGGAGACGAACTGGTTCACGATGCCCGGCGCGTACTCGGAGCCGGGCTGGGTCGCCATGACCAGGCGGATGGCGTAGTCCTCGGCGTGCTCGGGCACCGGGACGGAGCGCACGGTGCGGCGCATCGCGTTGATGGTCTGGCCGTCGGAGACGGAAGAGAGCTCGACCTCCATCGCGGCTGTCGTACGGCGCAGGATCTCCTTGTACTCGGACTCCTGCGGGTAGCCGACGACGAGCTTGAAGAGGAAGCGGTCGAGCTGAGCCTCCGGCAGCGGATAGGTGCCCTCCTGCTCCACCGGGTTCTGGGTCGCCATCACGCAGAAGGGCTCGTCCAGCTCGATGGTGCGCTTGCCCACCGTGACCTGACGCTCCTGCATGGCTTCGAGCAGCGCGGACTGTGTCTTCGGCGTGGCGCGGTTGATCTCGTCCGCGAGGACGAGGTTGGCGACGATCGGCCCCTCCTCGAACTCGATCTCGTGACCGCCCCCCTCCGTCTCGACCAGCACCGACGTGCCCCGCACGTCCGCCGGCATCATGTCCGGGGTGAACTGGATCCGGCTGAAGGAGAGGTCGACGGCTTTCCCGAGGGACGAGACGAGCATCGTCTTGCCCAGACCGGGGACGCCTTCCAGGAGCACGTGTCCGCCTGCGAAGAGCGCCGTCAGCACGCCGTCGATGACGTCGTGCTGGCCGACCATCATCTTCGCGACCTCGCCGCGGATCGCTTCGTAGGCCTCGCGGAAGCGCTCGGCCTCGGCGCGGGCCTCGGCGGCGCCGCTCTTGGAGTCGTGTTCGGACATCGGAGGATTCAAATCAGGGGGCTCGGGTCACTGGCGGGGCGGCGTGCGCCGCAGAGCCAGGAAGTAGTCGCGCACCATGGCGCGGAGTGAAGGGTCGAGGCGCAGGGCGCCGGGGCGCTCGAGCTCGCCGGAGCGAGGCGCGCGGGCGCCCGCCGTCACGGCGGCGGCGTCCTCGGCCTCGGGCTCGATGCGCTCCTGGGTGATCTTGGTGGGGCCGGGCCCGGGGCGGCCCTTGATGCGGTCGGGGATCGGCACGCCGAGCACGAGCGAGGCGACGCCGCGCGACTTCTTCTGCTCGGAGGGCCCGCCCCTGCCGTTCGCGTCGGGGTTCGGCCGGTTGCCGAAGCCGATCTGGAGGTCGCGACTCACCGGAGGGCGCCGGTCGCGCAGGCTCGGCTGGACGCCGCCGCGGTTCTCCTGCTCCTCCTCGTCGTCGTCGGTCTCCTCGTCGTCCTCGATCTCCTGGTCGTCGGTCTCCGTGACCTGGTCGCGGCTCTTCCAGTCCGACGCCGTGGGGTTCTTGTTCGACCCCTTGCTCGAGCCCTTGCCCGCGGTGGAGCCCGACTGCTCGTCCTCCTGGCGCTCCTGGGGCTCGGGCTCGGCGCCCGAGTCCTCGGGCTTCTTCGCGGCCGACGGCTTCTTCTTCGGCGGCTTCGAGGGGTCGGAGGACTTGCCCTGGCTCGAGGGCGCGCTCTTCGACTCGCTCGCTGCGGAGGACGACATCGCGCCCGAGGAGCGCCCCGCGCCCGTCTTCCCGGCGGACTCCTTGGCGTCCCCGGTGATCTCCGGTGAGTCCTGACTCTCCGCCGCCTCCTCCCCATCCCGGCGCGCGTCCTGCTCCGCGGCGGGGAGCGCCGGCACGGGCTCGTCGGGCTCCGGGTCGCGCTCCGCGTCCTCACGCGGCGCCGTCTCGGCCGCGCCGCCGGAGCCCGCCGCCGCGGCGACGGTCTGATCGCCCCCGCTCGCGCCAGGGCCGCGCTCGAGCCCCGCGACGAGCGAGGCGAGGACGAGCAGCGCTGCCCCCGCAGCGGACCAGCGGCTCGCCGCCGCCCCGAGGTCCGCGCGCGCGGGCGCGACGTCGATGCCCTTGCGAACGGCTTCGTGGGCGCGGCGGGCCGCGTCCTCGATGGCCGCCTCCTGGAAACGGCCGCGCTCGTCGAGCCCGAGGAACTCGTCGGCGGCGAGGAGCCGGCCCTCGAGGCCGAGGTGCGCGTCGACGGCGCCGAGCGCGCCCGCGCGCGGGACGCCTCGACGCTTCACCTTCGCCGCCTCGCGCCACGCCCACGCGAGGGGCAGGGCGATCGCAAAGGCCGCGACGAGGATCGAGCTCAGCCCGAGGGCCGGCGCGTCGATGGCCCAGGCCGCGAGCTGCGCGAGCACGAAGAGCCCCGGGACCGCCGCGAGGAGCGGCATCGACGCCGCCAGTGCGCCGTCGAGGCGCACGGCCGCGCGGGCACGGGTCAGCTCGCCGCTCACGCGCTCCGCGGCGAGGTCCAGGTCGCGCCGCAGGGCCCGGATGCGGTGGTGCTCGGCGGGCGCCTCGGTCATCGATCCTCTCCTGCGGTCTCGGGGAGCTCCACCTCGCCGTCCTCGCTCACGACGCCGTCGGGGATCGCCGAGGCGGCCGCGAGGACGCGACCGGACCGCTCGTCGAACAGGAACGCGATGACCCGCGCCTGGTTCGGGTCCATGCGCGTGGAGATGCGGGGCGCGGTGCCGACGCCGTCCGCCTCGAGCTGGTCGAGGAACGCGAGCTGCTCCTCCTCGACCTCGGCGAAGGTCGCGCCGAACTCGACCTCCACGTCGTCCTCGTCGAGGCCGACGGACACGCCGAGGTCGTCCCCGACCAAGGACGCACGCGCCACGTACCGGTGGACGACGACGCCGCTGCCTCCGGGGTAGAGCACGCCCTTCTCGGCGAGCACGACCTGGAGACCGAGGCCGTCCTCGTCCGGGCCGTACAGGCTGACGGCGCCGAAGACGCCGCCGTCCTCGAGGCGCGCGTCGACGTCGATGTCGAAGTCCCCGAGCTCCCGCATGCGCTCGAGGGCGACGCGGCGCGCGCGGCTGTAGATCTCCTCGGCGTCGCGCCACCTGCCGGCGCCGGGCGAGCCCTGGGCCCCGTCCAGCACGATGATCTGGGGCTCGTCGATCCCCAGATCCCCTGCGCGGGCCTTCGCGATGCTCGAGCAGAGCGAGTCGGGCTGCGGCTTCGGGAGGTGGTACTCGAGGAAGGCCATCTCGCCGGGCCCGAAGTGCGAGATGAGCCCCTCGAAGCCGAGGGCCCCGCCGATCGCCCCGCCGCGCGCCTCGTCGCCGAGGTGGCCGTTGGTGAAGAACTCGGCCAGCACCACGCGGTTGCAGGGCTGCTCCTCGGAGGCGACGAAGCGGCTCGAGGCGCCGAAGTTGCGGACCTTGCCCGCGATCATCCGCTCGATCGTCTCGACGGAGAAGGCTCCCTCGTCGCCCTCTCCGTCGGCCGCGATCAGCGGCTGGACGCGCTGCAGGGCGTCGATCGCGAGGCCGCCGGCCTCGGGCTTGATGACGGCCTGGACGTAGCGGGAGAAGGCGCGCCGGTAGCGCCCCTGCCCCTCGTAGAAGCGGCCGAGGTCGTAGTTGATCCGGCCGTCCTCCGGCAGCCCGAAGGCCGCGGAGAGCAGGTGGCGCCAGGCATCGTCCGAGGCCCCGTCGGCGGTATCCGCGCTGCGCTCCGACCGGTCGAGCAGCGTCCGGCCCATGCGGCCGTGCACCTCGTGGACGGCGTTGGGGTAGCGGTCGTCGCGGCCGGCCTCGACCCCCAGGCGGCCCGCCGCGAGCACGACGTCGTCCTCGCCCGCGTCGGCCATCTCCTTCATCAGGTCGAGCATGCGCGTGGTGCGCAGGTCGCCCTTCATCGTGTCGAAGATCCACTGGACCGCGCCCTCGGTCTCCTCGCGGC
>PKCK01000073.1 GCA_002862085.1 Planctomycetota bacterium
GAGACCGCGAGCTCGTAGATCAGGAGGAGCGGCGCCATGGCGAAGAGGCCGAAGCGCAGGGTGCGCGTCAGCTCTGCGGGCGCGAGGTCGTCCTCCCCGGGCTCAGGCTCCTCCTCGTCCACCCACTCCTCGTCCGGCCACTCGTCCTCGAGCAGCTCGTCCTCGTCGACTTCGTCGTGGTTCTGCAAGGCGGGATCAGCGGGGCCTCTCACCCACGTGAAGGCACGCGATTCCCCGCCAGAGCCTCTCCACCTCGCAGCGGACGAAGCCGTCCTCGGCCATTTCAGCGCGGAGCGTCTCCGCGTCCGGCCAGCCTTGAACGGTGTCGTCGAGGTAGGTGTAGGCCGCTCGGTCCCCGCTGAGGGCGCCGCCGATCCGGGGCAGGAGATGAGTCAGGTAGGACCGGTAGAGCTTCCCGAACGCGTCCTGATCGGGCATGCCGAACTCGAGGATGAGAAGCCTTCCGCCGGGCCGCAGCACCCTCAGCATCTCGCGGAAGCTCCGGCGTCGATCCTCCACGTTACGGAGGCCGAAGGCGATCGTGGCCACGTCGATGCTCTCGTCCGCGATGGGGAGCGCGAGGGCGTCACCCTGGACCCAGAGGGTTCGTTCGGTCTTCGACGGCGCGCGCTCGAGCATCGGCAGCGTGAAGTCGACGCCGATCACCTCTCCGCCCGCGCGCTCGAGCACCGCTGCGAGATCTCCCGTCCCGCAGGCGACGTCGAGCACGCTCTTCCCGCGCAGGTCCCCGCCAGCGCGCTTCACCACGCGCTTGCGCCAGCGCTTGTCCACGCCACCCGAGAGGACCCGGTTGGCGAGGTCGTAGCGGCCGGCGATCCCGGCGAACATGGAGCGAACGGATTGAGGATCGGGCACGGCGAAGGCTGCTCGACGCGGGGACGCGACGCTGGAGAACGACGCTGCGCCCCCGTGCCTTCGCACAGGAGCGCAGCGGAGGTGATCGCGAAGGCGCCTCGACCGATGGGGCGAGACGCCCGGCCGATCACTGGCGGAAGTAGTCCGACAGGATCGTCACGAGCGGCACGGAGATCGACTGGACTCCCTCGACGTAGGGGTCGGTGTCGAACAGGCGAGCGCCGGACTGGCCGAGGGCCAGCACGTCGATGACGCCGCTGCCGCCGACGGGGTTCGGGACCGAGGCCAGCAGGAACTGCGGCTCGGAGGCGTTGAGGGTGCCGTTCCGATAGACCAGCTTGCCGTTGGCCGGCAGCGGCGAACCCGCGGCGAACGTGTTGGTGTTCGTCGAGGGCAGACCACCGAGGTTCCGCTGGTTGTCGAAGGCGATGTCGACCGGGAGGCCGGAGAGCTGGCCGCCGGACTGCCCGAGCGAGAGCGGCACGCTGAACTGCAGGTCGCGGAGGTTCGCGTTGCCGCCGAGGTTGCCGCCGAGCGGGACCTGACCGGTGAGCGCACTCTCGATCCGGAGGCGCGAGATCGCGCCGTCGCCGAGGTTGCCGGGACGGCCGTCCACGGGGTTGATCGGTCCCTCGTGGACGATGTAGACCGAACCGTCGAGGTTGATCGGGTCGAGCTGGATCGTCTTCGGCGCGAGGAACTCGAACGAGATGATGCCGACGACGTCGTCGAAGCCCCATCCGTTGACCCCGTTGGGGCCCGACTCGAACAGCGCGACGTTCCCGGTGCGGTTCAGGATGTAGCCGTAGTACACGCCCCGCACGAACGAGAACGTCAGCATCCGCGCGGTGACGGACAGCTCGAAGGGACGGTTGAGCTGCGAGGTGATCTCACGGCGCACCTGAAGGTCGGCGGCGCCGATGATCGAGATCGAATTCGAGAGCTCGTTGCAGACGATCACGTCCTCGTTGGTCGGCTCGAAGGCCAGACCGCGGGGCGAGTTCCCCACCTGCACCGTCTCGATGATCTGGTGGAACTGAGCCGACTGCGGGTTGATGTCCACGAAGGTCACCGTGTCCGCGAGCTGGTTCGAGATGGCCAGGACGTCGAGGTTCGGCGACATCGCGAGCGACGTCGGGTCCGGGATCGCGATGCGCTCGATGACCGTCATCCGGTTCGAGTTGACCACGACGATCTCGTTCCGCGGACGGTCGGCGATGTAGAGGTAGTGGCCGAGCTGCTGACGGATCTGGTAGTTCGAGCAGCCGGCGAGCTGCGTCTGACCCACCGAGGGCCCGATGAAGAACATGTTCTGCTCGATGGTGAGCAGACCGTTCGGCGGGACGCCCTGATCCGGGATCGGGAACGGGTTGCCCGTCACGAGCAGGTTGGTCGTCGCCACGTCCACCGTCGTCGGCTCCTCGCCGCCCAGGAAGGGCGAGACGCAGGCCGGCGGGAAGGTGAGCTTGGGAGGGTTCGGGTGCGGAGCCCACGAGATGATGTTCTCGTAGCCGGGGTTCAGCGCGCCGAACTGGTTCTGGAGCGCCGGCGCCACGGTGTTCGGCTGGTTCCCGACGACCGCGGAGATGAGCTTGAGACCGTCCGAGGCGCAGATGTACCCGCCGCTGGCCTGGCAGCCGAAGGGCGGCGGCGCGTTGCGGATCGTTCCGTCCAGGGCGTGCCCGGCGTGAAGGTCGGTGAGCGAGCTGACGAGCGGCGTGCTCAGCACGAGGTCGTCGAGGCTGCTGTCCCGGGTCAGGGTGAAGACGCCGGCCGAGCCGCCGTCGACGGTGCAGTCTCCGGGGACGAGCGCAGGACGCACCGCCGGGTTCAGCGTCACGTTCGGATCGAAGGGGAAGCGCGACTCGCCCTCGAGCGGGGACGGGAACGTCGTGATCGGGTTGCCCGTCGACTGGCCGTAGCCGTTCAGGTCGACGACCGAGAGGCCGGGGCGAGCGCCGCCGCGGCCTGCGTAGATCACGTCGGGCATCACGGGCGCGTTGACGACGCCGGGACCCTCGCCCGTCTCGAAGAAGGTCGTCGCGGCGTCCGCGTTCAGGTTGCCGGAGGTGACCGTCGGGTTGTTCGGGTCCGGGATCGTCTGCGCGAGGTCCTCGACCTGCTGGGTCGCCAGATCGACGTCGACGCGGAAGAACGTCCCGCACTGGAGGATGTTCGGGCCGCGCCCGGGGAACGGGAAGGCCGGCGTGAGGACGTAGGTCGACAGGTCGAACGGGCTGATCGGCAGCGCCGTGAACGGCATGTTCGTCACCGACGTGGACGGACCGAAGCGGATCGTGAGCGCCGAGGAGATCGAGGGCTGCCCCTGACCACCGATGACGCCGACCGAGTAGGGCTGGACCGGTTCGGTGAACTCGATCCGCACGTCCGTGGTCGGAGCCACGTCGGTGTCCCCGTTGCCCGGCGAGATCTGCGGCGACGAGTTGGGCGGCGGCGTGGTCACGACCTCCGGAGGAAGGCTGTCGATCCCGACCGTGGAGGACGCGAGCACCGCGTTCTCGAGCGCCTCGCCCGCGGTCGAGCGCAGCGCGGTGGTGACGCGGAAACGAACCTGGACGCCGCTCGGGAACGCCTCGGGCGTGGTCAGGTCGTTGTCGCTGTCGGCGACGAACAGGACGGTGTTCGGCGAGATCAGCTGAGCCGCGTTCGGGACGAACTTGCCGATGCCCGGGAAGCCGGCCGCCTGGGGCGGAGCGCCGTCGGCGACGCGGAGGAAGCCGGTGTCCGGGTCGATCTCGACCCAGCGCTGAAGATCGAGCCGCGGCGGATCGCCGACGGGCTCGCCCGCGATCGTGCGGCCGCCGATGAAGGCGCGCCCGCGCGCCGACAGCGTCGCGCCGTTGAACGGGTTGATCGTCGTGATCGAGACGGCCCCGGCGAGCGGCGATCCGGTCGGGCTCGGGTTGAGCACCGTGAGCGGATCCACCGGCTGGGTGAAGTTCGCGAAGAGGAAGTGGTTGCCAGGCTGGCCGTCCGGCTCGATCGCGCCCTCGCGGAACGTGTCGGAAGGAAGGATCGGGTTGCCGCGCACCACGTTGTCCGTGATGTCCTCCAGCGAGCGGATGGAGAGGATCTGACCGGTCGGGTTCCCTGCGTTGTCGAGCTCTGCGACCCGGTGCGGGAGGAGCTGCCCGAAGCCGTTGCCGACCTCGTTCAGACGCAGGATCGACTCGGAGCCCTTGCCCGGGCCGGATTCCCCGCCGCAGGAAGCGAGGAGCACGCCGCATGCTGCGAGGCCGAGGGCCGGCAGCGTCGAGGGGATCGTTCGGAGGGAACGGGCAGTCATCGGATCTTCGTGCATGAAGAACGTCGGGGGTGGTCTAGGGAACGGTCCAGGAGGAACGCTCCTGACGAGCCGTACGAGGGTGAGCGCGCGCGCTCGAAACCGGACGGTTCGCGAGGGTCTGGGGGGGATCGTCTCTACCGACGGGCCTCACTCGGTCGACGCGAATCGGCCGAGAAGGGCCCGTCAAATATACGGACCAGAGCCATCCGAGACACCGCCGAAGCACAGGTCGGCGCTCGAGACCTCCCGGGCGGGAGTTCGGCACCGGCCCGAAGGAGGGCTCGCGGGTCTCCGCCCGGCGGGCCGGATGGCGCTCCGCGGTCGGGAGGCAACAATCGCCGTGCCGGGACGCTTCGGCTTTTCACAGGGCCTGCGAAGCCGGCCGCTGACCGGCCCTAACTGACTACTGACAATCATCTTAAGACGACGCTGACGGAACACCGCGCCACGTCGCAGCCATCGTGACGAGTCAAGAACGTGCGGTGACGCCACTCGAACGCCGGTCGATGAACGCGATCCGAGCGATCCCGCACGCGAGAGCGCCCCGGGCGAGCGTCGACGGGCCAGGGAGCAGCCCGCCCGGCCGAGCAAGCGCCCGAAGCGCGGATCCGAGAGGAGGATCCGCCACGCCTGCGCGCTATCCTCGGCCCGATGAGCGACGCATCCGCAGGGGGAGCGGACCGCCGCGGGGCGGACCACGTCTTCGATCCACGCGCCCTCGAGGGCGCCGAATCCGCCCCGGTGGACGGCCCGGAAAGGGTCACCGAGATCGGCCTGCGGCCCTCCAGCCTCGACGAGTTCGTGGGCCAGGACGGGGTCGTCGAGAACCTGCGCACCCACCTCGGCGCGGCCAAGGGCCGAGGCGAGCCCCCCGACCACCTCCTCTTCTGCGGGCCGCCAGGTCTCGGCAAGACCAGCCTGGCCCGCATCGTGGCCGAGGAGCTCGGCAGCGAGCTCCACTCCACCAGCGGCCCGGCCCTGGACAAGCCGAAGGATCTCCTCGGCCTCCTCACGAGCCTCAAGCACGGCGACGTCTTCTTCATCGACGAGATCCACCGGATCCCGATCGGGGTCGAGGAGTACCTCTACACCGCGATGGAGGACTTCCGGGTCGAGATGACCCTCGACTCCGGCCCCCACGCCCGCGTGCTCCCGATCTTCGTCGAGCCGTTCACCCTCGTCGGCGCCACCACGCGGGAAGGCCTGCTCACCGGTCCCTTCCGCAGTCGCTTCGGCCTCGTCCAGCGCCTCTCTCCTTATCCGTCCACGGATCTCGAGCGCATCCTCGATCGCGCGGCCCGCATCCTGGGCGTCGGGCTCGACCCCGAGGGCGCGCGCCTGCTCGCGGAGCGGAGCCGCGGTACGCCGCGCATCGCCGGCCGCTTCCTCAAGCGCGCACGCGACTGGGCGCAGATGAAGGGCGCGAGTCACATCGACGAGGCCCTCGCCAGCAAGGCTCTCGCCCAGATGGGCGTCGACGAACGAGGCCTCGAGGAGATGGATCGCCGGATCCTGCACTGCCTCGCGGACCACGCGCCGCGCCCGGCGGCGCTCAAGACCCTCGCGGCGGTCGTCGGCGAGACCGAGGACACGATCGAGGACGTCTTCGAACCGCACCTCCTTCGCTGCGGCTACGTGCAGAAGACCCCGCGCGGCCGCGTCGTGACCACGGCGGGGCTCGAGGCCGTCGGGCGAGACGCGCGCGCGCTCCAGGACGGAGCCGGGACCGCGCCCCTCTTCGACGCATGACCCGGATCATGCCGAAGCCGGCCGTGTCGGGCGGCCTCGGGCGTATTCGGACGGCCGTTCCCGTGACCCTCCTCCTGCTCGGGATCGCGTGCACCGGCCCGGGAGTGACTCGGGGCGTGCGCGGTGCGCTCCCCCCCGCCCGGCCCGGCGCGCCGGTCCCGCGAGCGACCAGGGCGCGCCTCGCGCTGCCCGCGCGCGTGGCGGTCGAGCTCACCTCAGTGGCGCGCGCTCCCGAAGTCGCGATCGTCGACTCCACCGGCACGTTCAGGCGCGTCACCGCGGCCGGTGATGCGGTCCGTCTCGACGCCGAGCCCCCTCGGGAGGAGGTGATCGTGCGAGGTCCGGTCCGGATCGGTGAGGCCCTCCACCGCGGCGACGTGCGAGTCACCGGAGGCGCGCGTGGTGAGCTCCGCACGATCATCGAGATCGGCCTCGAGGACTACGTGGCGTCGGTCGTCGCCGCGGAGCTCCCCATCTGGTCCGCGGAACCCGCTGAGCTCGAAGCCCAGGCGATCGCCGCCCGGACGTTCGCCGTCACCGCTCTGCGCGCGCGACGCGCCGCGGGCGCGGATCTCGTCCTCACCGACGGCGTGCTCGACCAGGCCTACTGCGGGGCCTACGAGGGCACGAGCTCCGCCGGCGCAGCCCGCGCGCAGCGGCGACTGGAGGCGGCGGTCCGGGCCACGCGCGGGCTCGTCCTGATGCGCGGGGACAGCCTCGAAGAGGCGCGCTACCACGCCTCCTGCGGCCGCCACACCGCGAACTTCGCCGACGTCTTCGCCGACGAGGTGCGCGAACTCGGAGCCGTCGGGCCCACGGGAGTGCACTGTCGTCCGTGCGCGACGCGCGCCGCCGCCGAGCAGGCGAACGGCGCGCCCGACGCGACGCGCCCGCTGGGATGGATCGCCCGGCTCGAGCCCGGCGATCTCGAACGCGCCGGCGCGGCCCTGGGCCTCGACGGCCCGGTCACGCTCCTCGCCCCCGCACGCGTCGATGACGCGGGTCGCTGGCTCGAGGTGCACGTCGCCGGCCCCGACCGCGCGCTCCGCGTCGAGCCGTTCGACGACCTCCGCGCGGCGATCGGCTACGGCGTCCTCAAGGGCTCGGCGATCGTCACGACCCTCCCCAGGCCCGGCCGTCCGATCGGCGCGGAGGGTCTGACCGTCCAGGGCCGCGGCCGCGGCCACGGGGTCGGGCTCTGCCAGGAGGCGCTGCGCGACCTCGCCCGCGAAGGATGGAGCGCAGCTCGCATCCTGCGCCACTACTACCCCGGCACCCGACTGGAGCGGCTGCCCGTGGCACGTGACTGACGCGATCCAGAGCTCGAACGGTCCCTTCGCCTTCCGCGTCACGGGGAGCACGCCGGGGGACGAGGACGCGCGCCGCGCGCGCACGGGGGTCTTCTCGACGCCCCATGGAGACGTCACGACGCCGGCGTTCATGCCGGTCGGTACACGCGGATCCATCAAGGGCGTGCTCCCCCGGGACGTCGGCGAGGTGGGCTCGACGATGATCCTCGCCAACACGCTGCACCTGCACCTGCGGCCCGGGGAGGAGACGGTCGCCAAGCTCGGCGGCCTGCACCGCTTCATGAACTGGGACGGCCCGATCCTGACCGATTCGGGCGGCTACCAGGTCTTCAGCATGGCGGACATCAGCACGCTGGACGACGACGGCGTCACCTTCAAGTCGATCATCGACGGCGACCTGATCCGCATCACGCCCGAGCGCGCGATCGAGATCCAGCGCGCGCTCGGACCCGACGTGTTCATGGCCTTCGACCACTGCCCGGCCGACCCCAGGGATCGAGGGCAGGTGCAGACGGCGACGGACCGGACGCACCGCTGGCTCGACCGCTGCGCCGCGAGGTTCGCCGCGGACGGCGGCGTCGAGGGCACGAACCAGGCGCTCTTCGGCATCGTTCAGGGCGGGGCTTTCGAGGACCTGAGGCGCGCCTCCGTCGAAGCCGTCGCGGCCCACGGTTTCGTGGGGAACGCCATCGGTGGGGTGAGCGTCGGCGAGGACCGCGAGTCCATGCGCGTCGCCGTCGAGGCCGCGGCGCCCGCGCTCCCCGCGGACCGCCCTCGCTACCTGATGGGGGTCGGGACGCCGCGGGACTTCTTCGACGCGATCGCCGCCGGGGTCGACCTGTTCGACTGCGTGACGCCGACGCGCCACGGCCGGACCCACCAGGTCTGGACCTCGCGCGGCCGCATCAATCTGCGGAACGCAGGATGGAAGGACTGCGACGCCCCGCTCGACGAGGTGTTCCGCGCCCCTCACGTGTCGGACGTCCCGATCGGCGTGCTCCGCCATCTGTGCCTCTCGAACGAGATGCTCGGCGCGACCTACCTGTCGCTCCACAACCTGCACCTGTTCCACGAGCTCATGCGGATGATCCGCGAGGCGATCCCCGCCGGGAAGCTCGCGGCGCTGCGCGAAGAGTGGGTTCCCCGGCTCGAGCGGCGCCTGACGCCGGACGAGTTCCGCGGGTGAGGGTCAGCGCGCCTTGAAGTCCGGACAGATGCGGGCGTTCGGGCGTTCGGAGCGCCTGCACGCGTCGCCGTAGTCCCACCTGCAGCGGTCGCACAGGTAGCCCGAGGAGCCGGTGCGCGCGAGGCCACCGAAGAGCGCCCGGAGCGGCGCGAAAAGGCGTTGGAGAAGCGTCTTCACGGCGAAACCCTAAACGCGCGCGGCCCGGGCGGGAATCGACGATTCCAGCCCGGGCCGCGATGGGCCGCGGGGAAGAGCTCAGCGGCGCGACGTGCCCGACAGGACCTCGATGCGCGCGATGTCCACGACGCGCGCCTCCGCCATGGTCGTCGCGGTGGCGCGGACGACGGGCTGCAGCTCGCGGCCGATGACCCCGATCTCGAAGCGCTCGAAGACCTCGAGGTCGTAGCGGCCGGTGAGGCAGCGCACCTCGGCGACGGTCTCACCACCGAAGGTCACGTACCAGCGCTTCACGCCCCCGACGTTGCGGGACTCGAGCCAGCCCCGCTCCTCGAAGCGACCCCAGCGCGCGGTCTGCCGGCGTTGGCGCTGGTCGAGGAACTCGTCGATCCGACGAATCTCCGCGTCGTTCGCCTCGGCGGCCGCGTTCAGGTCCTCGCGGAGAGCCGTGAACTCCATTCTCAGCTCCGCCTCCTGCAGCCGGCGCTCGGCTTTCCTGTACGTCGCGCTCGAGGTGGGCGCCTGGTCCGCGATGGCCTTGAAGGCCTGGACGACGTCCCGCCACGCCTCCGTCGTCGGCGAGCGCATCGCCTCCGCGGCGGCGAAGGCGCGCTCGGCCTCGACGAGCTTGCTGAGGAGCCCCGACGGGACCGCAGCCGCCGCGGGGGGCTGGGTCTTCGCGGGCGCGGTGGCGCTCGGCTTCGGCGCCTTGGGCGCCTTCGGCAAGGGCATGTCCAGTTTGGCCCACGCAGCCTGCGCGTCGGCGCCGCTGTAGGCCTCGAGCGACGATGCGGCGACCCACGCCCTCGCGCTCGAGGGTGCCTGCACGCGGATCCAGTCCTCCCGGAACGACGCGGACGAACCCTTGCGCTCGAGCATCTTGACCCGCTCGCCCGCGCTGAGCTTCGTGCGCAGCGCCATGGATTTGGCGCTGGTCTCCGGGAACGGCCGCATGTTGACGCGGTTCCCGGTCACGAGCAGCACGCCCTCGGCGTCGGTGGGCTGGAGGAACTCGCCGTACACCCACACGGGGAAGCCGCCCGCCACCTCCACCTCGCGGAACGCGGGCTGGCCCTCGCTGGTGCGGAACGCGCGCACGAGGGTCCGCTCGGGCAGCGTCGCCAGCATGGCGCCGTTCTGGTCCTGGAAGTTGCGGAGGACCGTCGAGCCCGTCGTCGTCATGTAGACGGCGCCCTCGTCGGCGGTCTCCTGCGCCGCGGGAGCGGCGGGGTGAGAATGGGAGTGGGTCGCCGCGGCCGGCGCCGCGGACAGCAGCGCCGCGCCGGCGAGCGCGGTCAATCGTCGTTGGATCATCATGTTTCCCCTCGTGCGGTGCCCGGACGCGCGGTGCGACGCCCCCCGGGCTCGGCGTGCGCGGACGTCGAAGCGGCGCCCGCGGCCCGAACTCTAGGGAATCGGGAGGGGGCGGTTCCAGCGCTGCCGCGACCGGAAGTCGGGCCCGGTCCCGTGCGCGGCGCCGCGCGGAGGCGAGGGGCGCGCCGTGGAGCCTGGATCGCGCCCAGGAGGCCCGCTGGCCGGGGCGGCGCGGCTGTCCGGCGGGTGCGACGGCGCGCCGTCCGCGGGACACCGGCCCCTCGGCGCCCGTCCGCCCCTGGAAGCGCCGCCTCGGTGCGTCTAATCTCCTGCGGCGATCGCCCGGCCCGACCGGGTGAACAGAGTCATGCGACAGTTCCTCCGCGCCAAGATCCACCGCGCCACGGTCACCGAGGCCGACCTCGACTACATGGGGTCGGTGACCCTCGATTCGGACCTCATGGAGCGCGTCGACATCGCGCCCTACGAGAAGGTCCTGATCGTCGACAACACCAACGGCGCGCGCCTCGAGACCTACGCGATCCCCGGCCCCGCGGGCTCCGGCGTCGTCTGCATCAACGGCGCGGCAGCGCACCTCGTGAAGAAGGGCGATCAGGTGATCCTGATGGCCTTCGGCATCGGCGACGAGGCGGGGACGCCGAAGCAGATCCTGGTCGACGAGCAGAACCGCTACGTCCGGGACATCGCGCTGGAGGAGCGCGGCGTCATCGAGCTGCAGCCGCGCTGACCCTGGCAGGCGTCACCAGCGCGCCTCAAGGATCACCGAGCACCTCGCGCGCCTCCGCGAGCGCGCGAGAGCGCGCGACACGCAGTGGAGCACCTGTGGCCTCTGCGAGGCGCACCAGGTCGTCGTGCTCGACGAAGAGGTCGCCGGGCCCGTCAGCGCTGCGTCCAGCGTAGTCGGGTCGTACGCGCACCTTGATCCGCACGGGAACCCCGTCGAGCTCGATCGTCGCGAAGCGCCGGCCGGATTCGAGGCGCATGACCGGCGACCAGCGCACGCCGAAGGTGCTGGAGCGTTCGAAGAGCACGCGGACGAGCTGCTCGCGCTGCTCGCTGCGACAGAGCAGTCCCAGGAGAACACCAGGCCGGTCCTTCTTCATCGACACGGCGCCGGTCCAGACCTCGAGCGCCCCAGCGCTCCGCAGCTCCTGGACGAGGGCGCCGATCTCCTCGGGCGTCATGTCGTCGAGATTGACGCGCAGCTCGTCCACCGCGGAGGAAGCGGACGCCGCGCCTGCGCCCTCCACCCCGAGCTGGACGCGCAGGAGGTTCGGCGGGCCGGCCTCTGGATCACGCCCGCCCGCGCCGTAGCCGATGGCCGAGGAGCGGAAGCCCGCCGCGTCGGCGCCGAAGTCATCGCGGCCGCCGCCGAGCTCCTCGAGCAGCGCGACGAGCAGCGCCGCGCCGGTGGGCGTGCAGCGCTCTCCCATGGGCGCACCGGGGTCCCCCAGCACGGAGCTCCGGCCCCGCAAGAGCTCGGCTGTCGCCGGCGCCGGCACGGGCATCGTCCCGTGCGCGCACTGGACGGTCCCCGAACCCAGGAGCGGCGGGCCCACCAGGGCGCGCTCCACGCCGAGCCGCTCGAGCGCGAGGGCCGCGCCGCCGACGTCGATCAGCGTGTCCACCGCCCCCACCTCGTGGAAATGCACCTCCTCGGGTGAGCAGTCGTGGACGCGCCCCTCGGCCACGGCGATCCGTCGGAGCACGCCGATGGTCATGGCCCGGGCGCGCTCTCCGAGCGGGGAGCGCTCGACCATCGCGGAGAGTTCGGCGAGGCCCCTGTGGGGCGGTGACGAGGTCTCCGGCGTGCTGACGTCGAGGTGGAGGCCCGACAGGGAGCGCCGCCAGACGCGCTCGGCGCCGAGGGTCGCCTCACCCGGCACCACGGCCTCGGCGAAGCGCTGGAGGTCGTCGATCCGGAAACGGGGATCTTCGAGGTCGAGCAGGGCGGCCAGGAACATGTCGCCGGCCATGCCCCCGAAGGGCTCGACGAGGAGCGTGTTGGACTCGGTCATCGCCGCGCGAGGGTACTCGGCCGGCCGCCCGCGCGCGCCACGGCGAGCACACCGACCTCTCTCGCGCCAGCTCGCCGCAGCGCGAGGGCACAGGCGGCCGCCGTGGCGCCGGTCGTCAGGACGTCGTCCACGAGCCAGACCGAGACCCCGCGCGCCAGCCCCCTCGGCCGACGGACCGCGAAGGCTCCCCGCACGTTGGCCGCCCTCGCGGGCGCGCCGGGAGCCCCCTGGGCCGGCGTGTGCCTGTTCCGGAGCAGGAGGGGGGCGCGACGGCCGGCGCCGAGCGCCTCCAGTTCGGCCGCGAGCTGAGCGGCCTGGTCGTATCCACGCTCGAGACGCCTCGCCGGATGGAGCGGTACGGGAACGAGCAGGCGGTCCGCGCGCCATCCGTCGGCCTCCACGCACGCGGCCGCGAGGATCCCCGCCAGAGGAACGGCGAGATCTCTCCGCGCGCCGTGCTTGAAGCGCAGCAGCCAGTCCGCCGCGCCCGCGACCCGGTAGTCGATGGCGCAGATCCCGCGCGAGGGGGAGCCGCCCCGGAGGCGACAGGCGGCGCAGGTGAGCCCGCTGCGGATCCCGGGCGGCAGCCGACCCGCACACCTGCCGCATCGCGGTCCGTCGCGCATCGCAGCCATCGCAGGGCCGAGGTCGTGCTCCTCACAGGCGAGCGGGTTCGTTCCGGTCGCCGCGGGAGAGCCGCACACCCAGCACACGCGCGGCCAGATCGCGTCCATCGCATCGGCTGCGAGCGCGTCTCCGAAGCTCCGGGCGGAGCGGAGCGCTGCGAGGACTCCGTGACTCGTACGTGCGCGCAAGCTCCTCGTCACGACTCACCAGACGCGCGGATCACCGAGGGGTGACGACGCATCGGGGACGAACGAGCGATCCCCCTCACCCGCCTGGCAGCCGCCGGTCGCCGGGACCGACGCGGCGCGCCGATCGTGGGCTCAGCTGATCTCCTCGGCCGGGTCGAGGTCGAAGTCCTCGGGCAGCGAACGGAGCCCGCTGAGAGCGCCGAGGTTCGCCGGGCGGGCGGCGGCCTCCGGAGCGCCGGCACGGCGGCCCGGCTGGGGCAACCCGGTCTCGCGGATGAGCCGCGCGACGTAGTCCTCGACCGTGTCGTCGTCGCCCGACTCGATCCCGAAGAGGTCACCGATCTCGCGGGCCACGCCGGGCTCGGCGCGGAAGTCCCGCGGGTTCGCCGTGAAGTACTCCCTCACGTAGCGGCGGAAGGCCCAGACCGACCACCACCAGCCGCTGAACAGCAGCGCGATCGCCGCCGCGACGATCACGCCGACCCACGCCATGGACAGGGGCGCCTCACCCACCGGAGCCTCGCGGAACCGGCCGATGAGCTGGAAGCCGAAGCCGGCGAGGAGGAACGCGAATCCGAGGGTCGTCTGGACGCGGTTGTAAACGTACTCGCGCACCGACTGGAGCCGGCCCGTGGCCCGCCCGAAGTGGCGGCCGACGAGGGAGCGCGGGTGCTCGAACAGCGTCGAGTTCGCGATGAGGAACGCGCCCACGATGCAGGAGACCATCCCGAGGGAGGACCAGTCCGCTCCCCCGAAGAGGGAAGGCCCCGGGGCGGGCCCCGACCCCTGAAGCACGCTCAACGGCATGTCGGGAAGGTAGGAGCAGGGGGTGCGCGGAGCAAGCGCCCCCTCGATTCACGGGCCCGCTCCTCGCGAGGAGGGCCGGTGGGGCGTGTCCGTGATCCCATCGTGGGCCTGACCGGTCACGACCGACCGCGGCTGCGTTCCCGTTCGCTCACGCACCGGGACGGCGAAAGGCGCGGCGCCCCCCTTGCATCGCCGCGTGCGGCGACCACACTCGAAACGGAGAGGACGCGCCACATCGCCACAGGGCACCCGGATCCCCCGGGGCTCCGCTCCGTGGCGCTCCCCGAACCGCACCATGAAGATCCACGGCCCCAACGCCGAAGTCATCGCTCGGATCGACTGGACCGACGGTCTCGCGACCTTCCGGGTCCGCCCGGTCGGCTGGGACCTGCCGACCTTCACGCCCGGCCAGTTCGCCAATCTCGCCCTTCCGGCAGGTGAGGCCTGGGACACGGAGCAGGGCGAGGCCGTGCGCCGCCCCTACTCCGTCGCCTCGACCCCTGGCGAGGAGCACGTCGATGTCTTCGTCCGGCGCGTCGACGACGGAGAGCTGACGCCCTCCCTCTTCGACCTGCAGCCGGGGGACGGGATCTACCTGGAGGAGCGCATCACGGGGCACTTCACCCTGGAGGGGGCGCAGGACGCCGAGGATCTCATCCTCGTCGGCACCGGCACCGGGGTCGCTCCCTACCGCCCGATGATCCTCGACCCGTCCACGCGCGAGCGCTTCGGCCGGGTGCTGCTCTTCTACAGCGACCGCAACAGCGAGGATCTCGGCTATCTCGAGGAGTTCCGCGCCCTGGAGGCCGGGGGCTCGCACTTCCGCTTCTTCCCGACGATCACGCGGATGCGCGACGACGAGGAGTGGAGCGGGCTGACGGGGCGGGTCCAGCAGCACCTCACGCCCGCGGCGTACGAGGCGCTCACTGGCGCCGCCCTCGACCCGGCGCGCTGCCAGGTCTTCCTCTGCGGTAACCCGCAGATGGTCGTCGAGGTGAGGCAGGCCCTGGAGGAGCTGGACTTCAAGCGGCACCGCAAGCGCGAGCCGGGCCAGCTCCACATGGAGAAGTACTGGTAGACGGCGGAGCGCCGGGCGCGCCGCCGCCCGGGCGGATCACTCGAAGGTGGCGGTGGACTCGAACGTCCCCGCGAACTCCTGGGTGATGAGGACCGAGAACTCCTCGCCGACGCGCTGGTCGTTCACGATGGTCAGCGCAGCCGAGCCCCCGAACTCGAGGGACACGGCGGCGCCGCGCTCGAGGTCCCACACGAGCTCGCCCTCGCACTCGAAGGCGAACTGGAGCTCCTGACTGACCTCCGCGTCCTCGGGGGCGCCTTCGGGCAGCTCCTGATCCATCGCGATCGTCGTCTCGACCTCGCCCTCGAGGGAGATGTACGCGCGACCGTCCTCGATGCGGTCCAGCGTCGCCTCGATGGAGCCGTCGATGTTGTCCCTGAACTGCTCCTGGAACTCGCTGTTGGTCTCCTCGTCCGCGTCGTCGCTGTCGATCTTGAGGTCGCCGGACGGGCTGGAGATCCGGTCGAAGACGATCGCGTCCAGCTCCCAGGAATCACCCGCCTCGAGCTCCTCGGCCTCGTCCGCGGGCGGCAGCAGGTAGGCGTAGTCCGCGTCGTGGTCGAGGTCCTCGAGGAGCGCCTCGTCGAGGTCCTCGTCCTCGTCGGCGAACGAGGCCGCCCACTCCTCCTCGTCGGCGTCGTACGCGAAGCGGACCGAGACCCCCTCCAGCTCGCTCTCGCCCTCGCTGGCGTCCACCGTCTCCTCGCCGTCGGGCCCGACGACGGTCTGGCTGCTCGAATCCTCCAGCGTCTCGAAGGTCCGGACGAGCTCGAGAGCGCGCCCATCGTCGACGGTCACGTACTCGTCGACGAGGACGATCTCCTCGTTGTCCTCGATGGTCACCTCGGGCGCCGCGGCCTCGTCCTGCGCCTCGCCGTTGACCTCGAGGCTGAAGTCGTCGAGCTCGAGCAGGAGCGCGCTCGTGAAGGTCTTCGTGATCTTCGTGCCGCTCTCGACGTGGACGTCGAGGGTCTCGGGAGCGGCGGCGAGGGGAGCGAGAAGGCCGAGGAGGAGAGCTGTGCGCATGATGGTTGCAGGCGGTCGGGGGCCGGAGGGAGGGGTGGGGCCGGCCTGGGTTGGATCCTCCCCCACGCAGCGGGTGGGAGGAGAAGCGGTCCGGAGAAGATGATCGCCCGGCTCGTGGTGTGGCGGCGCCGCGCCGGAAAAAGTCGTCAGCGCGCCCACCGCGACCCTCCAGCCAGCGTCGCCGCGCGGCAGCGGATCGGCGCCGGCCCCCGCCCGGGATCCGGGCGCTCGTGAGCCGCGCCCGAGCGCGCTGACAAAGATCTCACCTGCGCGGCGCGTTGGGCCCGGCAAGCCAGCTGGACCGCCGCCTAAACTCGCGCCCGCAGCCGCCGCGCGGCGGCTCGCGACCGATGGACCGACGCTCCGCTCCCATGCACACAGTCTCCCTGCTCATCGCCCTCTCCCTCTCCTCGGCCGCCGCAGCGGCGCAGGAGAGCGAGACGCGGCTCCTCCGCTTCCCGGACATCCACGGCGATCGCGTCGTCTTCTGCTACGGCGGCGACCTCTGGCGCGCGCCCGCAGCTGGCGGAACGGCGACCCGTCTCACCGCGCACCCCGGACGCGAGGTCTTCCCTCGCTTCTCCCCCGACGGCGAGTGGATCGCGTTCACCGGCCAGTACGACGGCGACGAGCAGGTCTACGTCATGCCCGCGGACGGCGGCGAGCCGCGGCGCCTGACGTGGTACCCCGCGCGCGGTCCCCTCCCGCCGCGATGGGGCTTCGACAACCAGGTCCAGGGCTGGATCCCGGACGGGAGCGCCGTCCTCTTCCGTTCGCTGCGCGACGCGGGCGGGGGCGCCCAGGGCCGGCTCTACGCCGTGCCCGTCGGCGGCGGCTTGCCGACCGCGCTCCCGATGCCGAACGCGGGCTCCGGCGATCTCTCCCCCGACGGGGAGAAGGTCGTGTACTCCCCCCTGTTCCGCGACTTCCGTCACTGGAAGCGCTACGAGGGCGGCTGGGCCCAGAACCTCTACCTGTTCGACCCCCGGACCTCCGCGCACACGCCGATCGCCCACTCCGCGCGCACCGAGCGCGACCCGATGTGGATCGGCGACAGGGTCGTCTTCTCCTCGGACCGCGACGACCGCCTGAACCTCTACAGCGCGAACCCCGCGACCGGTGAGGTGCAGCAGCTCACGCGCCACGACCCCTGGGACGTCCGGTGGCCAGCCACCGATCACGTCTCGCGCGTGGTGTACGAGCTCAACGGCGCCCTGCGCGTCCTCGACCTCGACACGGGCGAGGACGAGGCCATCTCGATCGAGGTCCCCGACGACGGCCTCTGGAAGCGAGAGCGCCGCGTCTCCGTCGCCGGGGCCGTCCGCGACTTCGGCCTCTCCCCCGCCGGTGAACGCGCGCTCTTCGTGGCTCGCGGCGAGGTCTTCTCGGCGCCGATCGAGAAGGGCCGCACGCGCAACCTCACGCGATCCTCCGGCGCGCACGACCGCATCGCGGCGTGGTCGCCCGACGGCGACGTGATCGCGTACGTCTCGGACGCGTCGGGCGAGGACGAGATCTGGCTCGTGGGGCAGGGCGCCGACGCGTCCGCGCGGCAGCTCACGAAGGGCCACACCGCGCGGCTGACCGGCATGCTCTGGTCACCCGATGCGTCCCGCATCGCCTTCACGGACTACCTCGGCCGCCTGAGCGTGGTCGACGTGGAGGGCGGCGCCGAGACGCTCGTGCTCGATGATCCGTGGTGGGGCATCGGCGACGCCGACTGGTCGCCGGACGGGGCCTTCCTCGCCTTCAGCTCGCGCAACGAAGCCCAGGTCCAGCGCATCCACGTGTGGACCGCGGAGTCCGGTGAACTGCGCAAGGTGACCTCCGACCTCGCCTCGGCGTGGTCACCCTCGTGGGGGCCCGACGGTGACTACCTCTTCTATCTCTCGGACCGTCACTACGCGCCGCAGATCTCGGACCTCGAGTGGGACTACGCGGGCAATCGAAGGGCGCGGATCTTCGCGCTCGCCCTGCGCGAGGACGTCGCGCCGCTCTTCCCCCCCGAGGACGACGCGGTCGCCGTGCGCGAGGACGGGGAAGAGAGCCCCGACGGCGTCGAGGACGAGGGCGCCGAGGCGGAGGATCCGGCGATCGCGATCGACTTCGACGGCCTCGGGGAGCGGGTCATGGCGTTCCCGGTCGCGCCGGACAACTACGGCGGGCTGAGTGCGATCGACGGGCACCTGCTCTACACGACCTCCGGCCCCTTCGTCTACGGGGGGAGCGGAGGCCCGACGGTCCTGCATCGCTTCTCCCTCGCGGACCGCGAGGCCGAGGAGGTCGCCAGCGGCGTCGGAGGCTACGCGCTCTCCGCCGACCGCACGAAGATGCTCGTCGCCAGGGGCGGCGCCTACGAACTCCACGACGCCGCGGGCGGCGGCGCGGGCAAGGCCGTGTCCACCGACGGCCTCGTCATGGACCTCGATCCCGAGGCCGAATGGCGGGCGGTGTTCGCCGAGACCTGGCGCCTGTTCCGCGACTACTTCTACGTGCCGAACATGCACGGCTACGACTGGGAGGAGCTCCGCGCCTGGTACGGGGCGCTGCTCCCCCACGTCGCCCATCGCTCGGACCTGAACTACGTCATCTCCGAGATGATCGGTGAGCTCAACGCCGGCCACACCTACGTGTCGGGCGGCGACTTCGAGATCCCGGACCGGCCCGTCGTGGGCCTGCCGGGCGCGCGCTTCGCGCTCGACGCGGCCTCGGACCGCTATCGGATCGCGTCCGTCTTCGCCGGCCAGAACGAGGAGCCGAAGTACCGCTCGCCCCTGACGGAGGTCGGCTCCGTCGTGCGACCGGGCACCTACGTCCTCGCCATCGACGGGCAGGAGCTCGTCGGCGGCGACAACCCCTACCGCCTGCTCCAGAACCTGACCGGCGCCGTGACCCTGACGGTGAACGACGCCCCCACCTTCGAAGGGGCCCGCGAGGTCGAGTACCGGCCGGTGGCGTCGGAGGAGGACCTCGTCTACCTCGGCTGGGTCGTGGAGAACCACGCGCGCGTGACCGAGCTCTCCGGTGGACGCGTCGGCTACCTCCACATCCCGAACATGGGCGCGGACGGCATCGCCGAGTTCATCAAGTGGTACTACCCGCAGATCCGCAAGGAGGGCCTCATCGTCGACGTGCGCTCGAACGGCGGCGGCAACGTCTCCTCGATGATCATCGAGCGCCTCGGACGCACCGTGCTCGGAACCCGCTTCGGCCGGACGACCGAGCTGCCCTCGACGTATCCGGGAGCGGCCTTCCACGGTCACATGGCCTGCCTGATCTCCGAGACGTCGGCGTCCGACGGTGACATCTTCCCCAACTACTTCCGCGAGGCCGGCCTCGGCCCCCTCATCGGCAAGCGCACCTGGGGCGGCGTCGTCGGCGGCGGCAACATCGGCCTGGTGGACGGGGGCGCGGTCTTCGTCCCCCGATCGGCCACGAACGACGCGGACGGTGAGTACATCATCGAGGGCATCGGCGTTCCCCCGGACATCGAGGTGGAGAACGACCCCGCGTCCGTCATCGCGGGCCGCGATCCCCAGCTGGAGCGCGGCGTCGCCGAGGTGCTCGAGGCGATCCGGCGTGAGCCCAGGACCCTTCCGACGCGCCCGGCCGACCCGGTCAAGACGCCCCGAAGGCGCTGAGTCAGCGCCGCCGGGCCTCCGCCGAGAGGTGGGTGTCCGGCGGCGGCTCTCCCTCGGCGACGGTCGGGCCCGTGGCCGTGCCGCCTCGCAGCCGGCCGCGGACACGCCCCGCCACGTCGGCGGTGCGCGGAGCGCTCGCGAGCCGTGTCCCGCGCCGACGGAGGGCCGGAACGGCCAGGGGCGACGCGGTCAGCGGCTGCCGAGCCGCGCGATCACGGCACGACTCAGCGCTCCGAGATCTCGCCGGCGAGATCCCCGGACTCGGGGTCGTGGACGAACGGGTGAACCAGCTGCCGCAGGTAGCCCTTCGGGAACCTCGCGTCGTCGAGACCGACGGCTTCGGGCCAGGTCCCCGCGGGAGCGTGGTACGTGCCGAAGAGGCGATCGATCCAGGGGAAGTGCACGGCGAAGTTCTTGTCGTGCGCTTCCTTCAGCGTGGAGTGGTGCCAGTGGTGGATCCGCGGAGTCACGAACAGCAGCTCGAGGAACCCGAAGGGGATCCGCGTGTTGGTGTGATTGAGCACCGCCTGGAAGGAGACGACGGCGACGTAGGCGAGCAGGACGGACTGTTCGAACCCGAGGGCGTAGAGCGGGAGGTACACCAGCATCCGGGTCACGATCACGTCGACGACATGAAGCCGCGAGCCGGCGAGCCAGTCCATCGTCCGGGTGCTGTGATGGACCGCGTGGAAGCGCCACAGATAGGGCGCGCGATGGAAGGCCCGATGCGTGACGTACTGGAAGAGGTCCGCGATGAGCAGCGCCGCGAAGACCTGGACCGGGAAGGGCACGCCTCCGACAGCGTCGTGAATTCGCTCCAGCTCCACGCTCCCGAACAGCGCCCAGACGGGGCGCTGGGTCACGGCCGCGACGGCCTGCACGATCAGGTGGGCGACGATGAAGTAGACGAGGTCGGTCTTCCACTCGGCGTGGAACTTGGTCTGTTCGGTGTTCCTCGGGAGGAACAGCTCCAGCGGGACGAAGAGCAGAGCCATCGCGAGGAGCGAGAGCACGAGATAATCGAGGCTCAGGTAGATCTCTGATGGGCCGACCTCACCCACCTCCACCTGCGCCCCGCCGAGGGCGAGCGCCAGCAGAGTGAGACCGCCTCCGACGAGACCTGCGAGCTTGCGCGGGTTCTTCGAGAGACTCCGAAGCGCGCAGAGACCCGCGAAGAGCATCGACGCCTCGAGCAGCCGCCGCATGACCTCGACGTCGTACCGAGCGCGGAACTCCGGCGTGGTGAGCCGCTCGGGGAAGAGGAAGCAGAGCACTCCGCCGAGGGCCAGCGAACCGAACGCGATCGAGAACGCGCCGCTGATCCGCCCTTCCCCGAACCGCATCCGCCGTCTCTGGGTCGCCCTGGAAGCCATCGGTCGCGATGGTACGCGAGAGGCGCTGCGGCACGGACGGCGAGCGCCGGTTCCCACTTGGTGACCGCGCGAAGCGTGGAATAGTCTCGCTCCATGGACGCGAGCGCGGAGAGGTCACGCAGTCACAGGGCGATGGAGACCTCGGCCACCGTCGCCTTCGTCGTCTACGCGCTGCTCTTCGGATGGCGACTCGTCGACGCCGTCGAGGGATCGGCGTCGGTCGCTGTTCTGGCTGGCGGCATCGTGGCGGGCTACCTCGTGGCCGACCTCGTCTCGGGGCTGGCGCACTGGGTCGGGGATCGGTTCTTCGACGAGACGACGCCGCTGGTGGGCCAGAACTTCATCGCCCCCTTCCGTCGGCACCACGTCGCGCCCCGGGAGATGGTCGAACACGGGCTGGTGGAGCTCGTCGGGAACACGGCGATCCTCGCGCTCCCCCCCATGGCTCTCGCCCATCACTCACTCCGGCCGGACTCCCTGCCTCTCCTCTTCAGCGGGGGTCTGCTGCTGAGTTCGTTGGCCGGCGCGGTGTGCACCAACCTGATCCACCGCTGGGCTCACATGCCTCGCCCGCCCGGGCCTGCGCGCTGGCTCCAGGGGCGCGGGTTAATCCTCAGCCCCGAGCGCCATGCGCGGCACCATCGCCGACCGTTCGACCGGGCATACTGTATCACGACCGGGTGGCTGAACGCGCCGATGGATCGGCTCGGGGTCTGGAAGGCCGTGGAGCGCTGGCTCGGTCGCGCCGCCCGGCAGGACCCTCGATGAACAGCGCGGGCTCGTCGCCGCGCGCCGCTCTTCCTCCCACACGTCTCTCGACGACGCCTCCTCGCTGCCACATGACGCCCCACCGATTCGCGCTCTCCACTTCATGCGCCGTGACGCTCATCGCGGCCGCAGCGTCCCAGAGCGCGGTCAACGTCGGCTTCGACGGCGGTTCCAACGGCGACTTCACGGGCAACTTCTTCTTCGAGGCGGCCAGGGGGAACCCCGACGGGAACGCCCACATCCTGCTCTCGACGTTCTTCCCGTCGCTCACCACGGGAGCGCCCGGCCAGCCCGCCAACGCCGCCTTCCTCGGGGACTACACCCGGTTCGCGGGGGTCACGCTGAGCCTGGACGTGCGCGTCGACGCGCTCCGCTCACCGTTCACGAACCTGGCGATCGAGCGCTCCGTGGGGATCGCGCTCGTGGATCGCGACGCCGCGGGGCCGAGCGGACCGGCCGGCGTCTTCTTCGAGCTGGCGGTCCTCTCGGAGTCGGCGCAGCCGGACTGGACGCGTCTCGCCGTCACCATCGATGACACCGGCGCGACGTCCCTGCCCGCGGGCTGGATCGGCTTCGGCGACGAGGATCCGAACACCTTCGAGCCCATCCTCCCGCCGGGGGCCACCTTCACGAGCATCCTCGCGAGCGTCGACGAGATGTGGATCACGGGGGCCGTCCCGGGCTTCTTCTTCGGCAGCGCGGTCTTCGACGTCCGGATCGACAACGTCGCCCTGGAGACGGCCGGCGAGCTCGGGGAGCCCTACTGCACGGCCAACCCCAACAGCAGCGGCGTCGCCGGCGCGACGGGCGCCACGGGTTCGATCGTCGCTGCGAACGACGACGTGACCCTCACGGTCCGGGACCTGCCTCCCGGCCAGTTCGGGATCTTCGCCGTCAGCCGCGCCGCGGGAGACCTCCCCGTCGGCGGCGGCGTCCTCTGCCTCGGCGGAACCATCGGCCGCCTCGACGCGCCCGGGCAGGTCTTCCAGGCCGACGCGACGGGCGCCGCCGCCGTCCCGATCGCGCTCGGCGCCATCCCCCAGGGCACGGGCAGCGTCCCCGTCCTCCCCGGCGAGACCTGGAACTTCCAGGCGTGGCACCGCGACGTGGTCGGTGGCGGGGCGACCTCGAACCTCGCGCTCCCGACCCGCGTGACCTTCCAGTAGTCGGCGGCGACCGGACCGGCCGCCGACCGAAGAGCGCGCTCGCCGTCTCCACCCGGCGCGGCGATCGAGGAAAACGATCGTCGCGCCGATTTTTTTCATCGCGTGCATCGCAGGCGATGAGGATGCGACTTCGTTTTGCGACGACTGCTTTGCATGTCGCAAATGACCTTCGCTGCGAGGCCCTGGACACGGTTCCTCGATCGCAACGCCGCAGGAAGACCGGAAGAGCGCGCGGCGATGAAGCCGACGCGCCGAGGGCACGCGAAGGGAGAGCGCGCTCGCTGCCTCGAAGATTGAACGGAACGTTTGAACGCGTTCTTCACCTCGAAGAGGCCTGCTCGAGTTCGTCCCTTTCCCGAAAGCAATCTTCTTCATGAGTACACGAAGCACTCTCGGCCTTCTCGCTCTCGCGCTGGCAGGTCTCGCGCATGCGCAGACCCCTGTACAGCAAGCCGAGGATCGAGCCGCGCCCGAGTTCGTCGCGGTCCCCGGCCAGCGCGAGTTCACCGGCCGCATGATCGCCCGTCCGCTCCAGGCGGTCGATCTCGCCGCGAAGGGGCTCTCCTCCGACGCCATCGGTGAGAGCCTCGCGACCGCGCGGCTCCGGATGACCCAGTTCCAGGTCGACCGCTACGTCGCGCAGACCGACGAGTACATCTTCGAGGTGCCGGCGGGCGTGACCGAGACGACCCTCGCCGCGGACCTCATGGCCACCGGCGCCTTCCAGTACGTCGAGCCCGACTGGCTCCTCTACCCGATCGAGTGCTCGAACGACCAGTACCTCGGGTTCTCGTGGCAGCACACCGCCATGCGCTCCTGCGCGGCCTGGGACCTGGAGACCGGCAGCCCCACGATCTCCATCGGGATCTGCGACACCGGCGTCCTCACGAGCCACGCCGACCTGCAGCTCCACCGCCTCGAGGGCTACAACGCCGTGGACCGCCAGTGGGAGAGCCAGGGCGGCAACATCGGGCCGGTCCACCCCCACGGGACGCAGTGCACCGGCTGCACCGCCGCCAACGGCAACAACAGCATCGGCCTCACCGGCATCGGGTGGAACCTGAGTCACCGCATGATGCGCGTGTCCAACTCGTCGGGCGGGAGCGCCTCGCTGAGCACCCTGCAGCACGCGGCGCGGACCTCGATCGAGGCCGGCGACAACATCGCGAGCGTCAGCTACTCGGGCGCCGACACCAGCTCGAACCTGACCACGGCGAGCTACGTCAGGTCGCTGGGCGGCCTGCTCTTCTGGGCCGCGGGCAACGACAACCGCAACGTCACCTTCGGCAACCGCGACAGCGACGACCTGCTCGTCGTCGGCGCGACCGCCGAGAACGAGTCGCGCGCGTCCTTCTCGGCCTACGGCCGGTTCGTGGACTTCATGGCGCCGGGCGCTTCAGTGGCCACGACCTCGAGCAGCTCGAACTCGTCCTACGTCTACGCCTCTGGCACCAGCTTCGCGTGCCCGATCGCGGCGGGCCTCGCGGGGCTCATCTGGTCCGCCGACCCGAGCCTGACCGCCGACCAGGTCGAGGCGATCATGAAGCAGGGCGCCACGGACCTCGGCGCCGGCGGCGTCGACAACATCTACGGCTACGGCCGGCTCGACAGCCTCGGCTCCCTGAGCCTGCTCGGCGGCGGCGGCCCGACCCCGCCCGTCGCGGGCTTCAGCGGCGCCCCGACCACGGGCACCGTCCCGCTCACCGTCGGCTTCAGCGACTCCTCCCAGAACGGCCCGAGCGCCTGGAGCTGGAACTTCGGTGACGGAAGCGGCTCCTCCAGCCAGAACCCGACCCACACCTACACGGTCGCCGGCACCTACAGCGTCAGCCTGACGGTCAGCAACGCCGACGGGTCGGACTCGCTCACGCGGGCCAACTACGTCGTCGTGGACCCCGACGTCCCCCAGCCGCCGGTGGCCGACTTCGTCGGGACCCCGACCTCGGGCACGGCGCCGCTCCTCGTGAACTTCACCGACCAGTCGACAGGTGAGCCGACCTCGTGGTTCTGGGACTTCGGAGACGGCGGCACCTCGTCGGCCCGGAACCCGGCCCACACCTACACGGCCGAGGGCAGCTACGCGGTCACCCTGACCGTCACCAACGCCGGCGGCTCCGACGCGCAGGTCCTGACCAGCTACATCACGGTCACGGCGCCGAGCGGCGGGGACATCTTCACCGACGACTTCGAGAGCGGCTCGTTCAACACCGGCGGCTGGTCGAGGAGCGGCCGCACCAACGTGAGCACCGCCGCGGACTACACGGGCACCTACGGCGCCCGTCTCCGCCGCACCGCTTCGATCGAGATCGCGGTCAGCACCGCCGGACGCACCGGCGTCACGCTGAGCTACGCCCGCCGGACGCGCCGCCTCGACAACGGCGAGCGCCTCAGCGTCCAGTGGAACGGCGGCAGCGGCTGGCAGACCGTCGAGACCCACAGCGCCGGCTGGGGCACGCGGACGTTCCTGCTGGGCGCGGGCGCGGACAACAACCCGAACCTGCGCGTCCGGTTCCTGCTCACCGCCAACCGCAACAACGAGCACGCCTACATCGACGACGTCGTGATCTCCGCGGACTGATCGCGGGACCGCGAGCGCGGCCGCGCGCCGGCCGTGATGAACGCGGGGCCGCCTCTCGAGGCGGCCCCGCGCGTTCGTACATGGACGACCCCGTCCCGCCGCGGCGCGCGCCTCGCGGGGTCAGCGGCCGCACGCCTCGCGATCGCCCGTGGGCACCCCACGTTCTCGGGGAGGAGCTCCCTCGCCAGGGGGTGGCACGCGCCAGGTCGCTTCGAACGCGGCCGCGGCACCCGCGCCGAGTCCAACTGCTCTCCCCCGTTCCCGAACCGCGCTGCCGTGACGGGCGTCGACGAGGTCGGCCCGTTCCGATAGGAGCGCGGGCCGGGTCACCCCGCCTCCTTCTCGACGTTCACAGGTCGACCGTGCGTCCCTCGCGGGCCGACCGGTCGGCCGCGAGCACGATCCGGAGGCTGTTGACCGCGTCCTCGACGTGGTCGGTCAGGTCGACGTCGTTCTGGATCGCGTCGAGGAGGAACTCCTGCTCGCGCAGGCAGAGCCCGTCGTGGTCGGGCTCGTCCGTGGTGTCGATCCACTCGTCGGGGCGCGTGAACTCGTC
>PKCK01000055.1 GCA_002862085.1 Planctomycetota bacterium
TCGTCTCCGTCCACGGACGCGGCGAGGACGACGGCCTCCACTGGATCGCGATGGAGCTCGTCGAGGGGTGCCGCGACCTCCGAACAGTGCTCGACGAACTGCGGCAGCGTCCGCGTTTCGAGGCGTTTCACTTCGAACAGGCGGCCGAGGTCGTCGCGAAGCTGGCCGACGCGCTGGAGGCGGCGCACCGGGCCGACGTGATCCATCGGGACGTCAAGCCCGGGAACATCCTCGTCACGCCGGTGGGCGAGCCCATGGTCACCGACTTCGGCCTCGCGAAGGTCCTGGACGAGCACTCGATCTCCGGTCAGGGCGACATGGTCGGCACGTACGTCTACATGAGCCCCGAGCTCGCGACCGGTGGGGCGGCCGGCGTCGATCATCGCTCGGACGTCTTCAGTCTCGGCGTCGTGCTCTACGAGCTCCTGACCCTGGCGCGGCCCTTCCAGGGGGACACGCCGCAGCAGATCACACGGCGCGTCGCCCTCGAGGATCCGGCGCCCCCGACGGAGCTCCGGCCGGACGCGCCGCGGGACCTCTCCGTCATCTGCATGAAGGCGCTCGAGAAGGATCCGGCGAGGCGCTATCCGTCCATGGCGGAGTTCGCGCGCGATCTGCGCCGCTACCTGCGGAGCGAACCGGTCCTCGCGCGCCCCGCGGGACTCGTCGAACGAGCGCTCAAGTGGCGCAGGCGGAACCAGGCGGCCGCGGCGGTGCTCCTCGTGGCCTCGATCGGCGCCGTCGCGACCTCCGCGGCCGCCGCGATCGCGCAGGCGCGCTCGAGAGCGCTGGAGAGCGCGAACGCGCGACTGGAGACGGAAGTCGCCCGGCAGAGTGATTTCATCAACTACTTCGGAATCGCGCTCAGGACGTCTCCGAGGGACCTGGGCGAGCTCTCGAAGGCCATGCTGATGAAGTCACCGCCTGTTCAAGGGTTCGATCCCGACGAGCGCGCCCTCTTCGAAGCCGCGCTCTCCTCGATCCCCAGCATCGAGTTCGGAGTCACGATCGCTGGCGGGGCCATTCTCGAACCCATCGAGCGCGCCATCGACGACGGCGCTCAGGCGGACCCCGTCGCACGAGCGCAGGCCATCTCGAAGGTCGCGAAGGCCTGGCATCATCCTCTGGCGCAGTACGACAGGGCGCTCGCGCTCCAGCGGATGGCCGTCGAGATTCTGGAGGAGCTGCCCGCGGCCCACGCGCGGGCCCTCGGTGACGCGAAGATCTTCCTCGCCCAGTACCTCCGCGACGTGGGTGACTCCGAGTCGGCGCACGACATCCTCGGGGAGCTGATCGTCGAGGGGACAGCGCGGGATGGCGAGCGCTCCGAGATCGCCGCGAGAGCCCTCGCGCTGCGCGCGAGCATGCAGCTGGCACGCGGCAGCGCCAGCGAAGCCGAGCGGTCCTACGCGGAAGTCGTGGAGCGCTACGAGAGGATCTGGGGGCGGGCCTTTCACGACACCATCGTCGAGCGCCGCGAGTGGGGCGCGGCGCTGATCGCCGCAGGGAGGCCAGCGGAGGCGGAGGAGGTCCTCACCGAACTTCTCGGCGGAGGCTACGAGGACGTGGACGGGTCTCTCGAGGGGTACATCTACAGCGCGCTAGGAGATGCCCTGCTCGCCCTGGGAAGACCCGCGGGCGCGGTCGAGGCCTTCGAGCGCGCCGAGTCCTTGCTCGGGTACGAGCTCGACCGCGAGCACCCCTTCCTCCTGCACGCCCACCGTGGTTTGGAGGAGGCGCGCAGAGCGGTTCCCCGGCCTGGCGGGTGACAGCCAGGCGGCTCGACGGAGGACCCAGAGAACCTTGGACGAACCCCGATCCATCTCCCTCTTCCGGCGCTACCGCGCCGGCGACGCGGCCGCGCTGGAGGACCTGCTGAACAGGTATCTCCCGCGCGTCTTCCGCATCGTGCGCGCGAGTCTGAGCGGCGAACTGAAGTCGAAGCTCGAAGCGGACGACGTCGTACAGGTCGTCATGCTGCGCGCGGTCGAGTCCCTGGACTCCTTCGAGTTCCGCGAGGACGCGGCGCTCGTCAAGTGGATGGCCCGGATCGCGCGCAACGAGATCATCCATCAGGCCAGGATGCTCCAGGCGGTCAAGCGCGACCCGCGCCGCGAGACGAGCCTCGATCTCAGCGTCACTTCTCGCGCGCCCCTGCGTGACTCCCTGCCGACGGACTCGGTCGGACCCCTGGAGAGGGTCGAGGCCGACGAGGCTGCCAGAGTCCTGGACGACTGCATCTGCGAGCTCTCCGAGCGGCACCGCGAGGTGATCCTGGCGCGGGATTACGCCGGCGGGTCCTGGGCCTTCGTCGCCGACGAGGTGGGAGCGGCGTCGATCGACGCCGCCAAGCAGCTCCACCGCCGCGCTCGCGCGAACCTGACCGAGATCGTCAAGCGTCGGCTCGGCTGAGCGGGGCGGGGGCGTGTCGCTGCTCCGGCGCGCGGAAGAAGCCCCTTGCGAGTGAGCGGCCAGTCCACGCCCGGTCGAAGACGGCGTTCCTCGGCGACATCGCGCCGATCCCGCGAGGCGGCCCGGAGACCGCGCTCGTCCTGCGCCACGATCGTGCGCGTGCCTTCGACGAAGTCGTCACCCTGGCGTGGACGATCTCGACGCGCAGCGGCGGGGCCTCAGGTCTTGGCCCGCTTGTTGGCGGAGGTGCCGGCGGGCTCGACGGCGCTGTTCGAGATCCAGACCGCGATGACGGCGAACAGAGCGGCCCCGACGCCGAGGATGCTGTTCGTGTACGGACCGGCCGAGAGCGCGAGCCTCAGGAAGACCGTCACCGCGGCGAAGGCGAAGTTACGGAAGATCACCGAGTGGGTCCGCGTCGAGCCGAGGGACGCGAGGACGATCACGACGTCGGCGAAGATCAGGACGGTGAAGAAGACCTCGAAGAAGGCGAGGTCGAGCTGTCCGTTCTCGGCGTCCGGGCGCACCGTCAGGGAGTCGAAGCCCTGGAGGACCGCGATCCAGACGAAGGCAACGAGGAGGCCCAGGCACACGAATTTCTTCGTCGCCACGAAGCGTTCGACGTCGTCGGGCACGTCGGAGATGGGGTCGTGCCGCAGGAGCCGCGTGTAGATGACGGTCCCGGCGAAGACGAGGAGAGCGCCCGTGGCGTCCGACGCCATCCGGAGCACCACGTCGAGGTTCCCCACGACGCTGACGGGCTCGCCCAGGTTCGGCAGCTCGTCGAGAGTTTTCCTCAGCAGGACGAGGCTGAAGATCTGCAGCTGCTTGCCGAGCGCGTCGGCCACGGACGAGGCGAGTCCGAAGATCAGGTCCAGGGTCTCCGCGATCAGGAGAAGCGTCACGACCCAGCTGATGGCGGCGAGGTGAGTCGTCGGTATTTCCCGGTTGAGAACTTCGCCAGCGATCCCGCGGCGCGCGAGCTCGATCCAGATCACCGAGCCCAGGAAGGCGAAGAGCAGCAGTCTGGACGTCAGCACCCGCGTGCGGTCCGAGCTCCACAGCCGCTCCAGGTGATCGAAGAACGTCACGAAGGGGTTGGTTCCGGACCCGGCCATGCTCGTGATTCGCGCCTCGTCGCGAAGCAGATGAGAGCGCGGTCGATCGCATGGGCCAAACTTCAGGCCCGCGCCGCCCGAGCCGAGCCCGGGAAGAGGCGCGATCGCCGCGGCCGGCGGCGGGACGAGCGGAGGACCGCGGGCCCCGGAGGTTGACAGAATACGTGCCCCCACGCGCTCTCAACCGCCCCCGGACGCCATGCGACTCCGCTCCATCTCTCACCGCTCCGTCTCCACGGCGCTCAGCGTCCTCTTCGGATGCCTCTCCCTCGCCTGCATGAGGAGCCCTGGCGACGTCGCCAGAGTGCAGGCGGCCGAACCTGTCGAGAGCGAGCCGGATTCCTCAGCAGAGGCGACGTCGGAGGAGCCGGGCGCCGACGCGACGCTTCGCGCGGCGACCTTCAACATCCGCTACGCCGCTGCGCGCGAGCGCGACGCGCGTGACCAGTGGACGCGGCGGCGCGGGCACGTCCTCGAGACGATCGAAGCGCTCGATCTCGACGTCCTCTGCGTCCAGGAAGCGCTGCACGCGCAGATGCGGTTCCTGCGCGGCGGGCTCGAGGGCTATGCCGCCGTCGGGCAGGGCCGCGAAGGAGGCAAGCGGGGCGAGTACGCGGCGATCTTCTACCGAACCGATCGCTTCCGAGAACTCGATCACGGGAGCTTCTGGCTCTCGGAGACGCCGGAGAAGACGGCGTCGGTCGGATGGGACGCGGCGCTGACGCGGATGGTCACCTGGGTCGAGCTGGAGGACCGCGCCACGGGGCGAGCGTTCCGGGCGTGGTGCACGCACTTCGACCACCGGGGCGAGATCGCGCGGCTTCGGAGCGCGGAGCTCCTGGGCGCGCGGGTCGCGGCCTCCGCGCTTCCCGACCTCGTCCTCGGGGACCTCAACGCGGGAGAGTCCACGCCCGTGCTCGCGGCGCTCGCGGCCGAGGGGTTGCGCGACACCTTCCGGGACGCGCACCCTGGCGCGACGGAGGTCGGGACCTTTGGCGGATGGGTGGGCCGGACGGGCGGCGCGAAGATCGATCACGTCCTCGCCGACGACGGCTTCGAGACCGTCGCGGCGAGCATCGATCGGCGGCAGTTCGATGGCCGCGACCCCAGCGATCACTTCCCCGTCCTCGCCGTCGTTCGCTTCAGGGGGGAGTGAGGCGCGGCCCCGTTCCACCCCGGGGCGAGCCGCGCCACGCTTCGTTCTCCGGAGCGCCGAGTGGGCGGAATCGGCGCTCCGGGAGATCGTGCGGACACCGTGATCACGTCGGGTCGCTCCCGGGAATCGGTTGCGATCGTCCGTGGGACGCGGAGCCAGCGGGGATGCGTCGTCCGCCGGACCGCGCGCGATGTCGTTCTTCACCGAGAGGAGTAGACTCGGGGAGGTCCTTGCTCGCCGCAGAGATGACTTTCCCGTCCACATGACCGAGACGCTCATCCCCACGCTCGCCGCCTGTCTCTGCGCCTTCTCAGGGACGCCCGCCTTCGCTCAGACCGTCATCGTGGTGGACGACGACGGCGGCGCTGGAGTCGACTACACCGACATCCAGCCCGCGATCGACGCCGCCGGGCCCCTGGATCGCATCGAGGTGCGCAACGGCTCCTACGGCTCGTTCGTCGCCTCGGGCCCGGTGTCGATCATCGGGAAGGACTCGGGTTCCGGGACGGCCTTCGTGAACCAGGGAGTCTTCACGGGCGTGATGTCCGGGGAGGTCGCGGTCCTCGCCGACCTGACGGTCAGGACGCTCGTCCTGACGGACTCCGACGGCGCCCTGGTCGTCGACGCGGCTCGGGCGGACCGTATCGAGGTCGCGCGCTGCGCCGATGCCCGGCTCCAGTCCCTGGCGGGGAACTACTTCGGCCGTCCCGGGTCCCTCGACGTCGTCGACTCCTTCGTCCAGTGCCTGGACCTCTTCATCCAGCCGGGCGTCCCACTCGGCCTCGAGGAGGACGGATACCCGGCGATCACCTCCACCCGGAGCACGCTGTATCTGACGGACTGCATGATCCAGGGCGGTGAAGGCGGTGACCAGGGCTTCTGCCTGGGCGGGTACGTCCCGAGCGGTGGTCCTGCGCTCGCGCTGCGCTCGTCCGACGTCCGTCTCTTGGGGTCCGAGATCAACGGCGGTTTCCCCGGGTACAACTGCTTCGGCTTCCCCTCGGGCAGTTTCGGGCTCTCCATCGAGTTCCTCGACGGCGGCAGCACGGTCGTCGAGTCCGACACCTCGCTCCTCTACGGACTCTCCGGCCCAGGCACCGTGACGTCGCTTCCCGGGTTGCCGTGGCTCGCTCTCAGCGGATCCGCAGCGCCCGGAACGACCGCCCTCTTCGACGTCCACGCGGAGCCTGGCTCGGTGCTGCGTGCGGTCCTCGGGCGCCGTCCCGTGGTCGACTCCGTGCCGGGCCTCGAGGTGCCGCTGCTGCACTCGGCGGAGCGCGGCGTGGGGCTCGGAACCACCCCCGGGACGGGATCCAGCTCGTTCCCCTTCGTCGTTCCGGCCCTGCCCACGGGGACGCTGATCCACGTGCAATCGAGCCGTACGACGGGGGGTGGGGCGACCGAGCTGTCGAACTCCGTGACGGTCGTCGTTCGCTGAGGATCAGGAAGAGGACCGCGCGCCGCGAGCGGGCCCGGATGAGCCGGACAGGCACGCGGCGCCGCCAGGTCCGAGATCTCCGCGGCGTGGACCGGGAAGGGTTCGGCCACTCGTGCCCTTGAGCGAGGCGGCGGCCGCGGGCACGCTGAGTCCATGAAACTGCGCGTGGGGATCCTGGTCTTCGAAGGCGCCGAGGAGCTCGACTTCGTCGGCCCCTGGGAGGTGTTCGGCATGGCGACGCAGGGTGAGGAGGAAAGCTCGGTCGAGCTCATCGCGCCGACGCCGGAGCCGGTGCGCTGCGCCAAGGGTCTGCGGGTGATTCCGGACGCGACGCTGGAGACCGCCGGCGCCCACGACGTGCTCGTGATCCCTGGCGGGCGGGGCGTGCGCGCGCTCCTCGACGACGAGACGATGCTCTCGTGGCTGCGCGAGCGGGACGCGTCGACGACGTGGATGACCAGCGTCTGCACCGGGTCGGGCCTGCTCGTGGCGAGCGGCGTGGCCGCCGGCCGGCGCGTCACGACGCACTGGACCTGGACGGAGACGCTGCGCGGCCTCGGCGACTGCGAGGTCCTCGAGGGCGTCCGCTACGTGCGGGATGGCAAGGTCGTGACCGCGGCGGGGGTCTCCGCCGGGATCGACATGGCCCTCTGGCTGGTGGGGCAGATCGCCGGGGTGGACGCTGCGCGCGAGGCCCAGAGGCAGATGGAGTACGACCCCGCGCCGCCGTACGCGGCGGAGGTCTGATCCGGGGCGTCGCGGACCCCGCACCGGCTCGCTCCGCGAGCGTCGCGCGATCGGGAGCGCGCGCGACCGCGTCCGCGGAGGTCCTTCTTCACGGCCCGGGGACGCCTGATTCCTGCCCCGGGGCTGGAGCCCCGACGGATCACTTATCCTCCGCGGCTCCTTCCCCCGCAGAGCGCGCCCCCCGAGCACCGCAAGAGAATGAACGACACCTCCTCCCCGTCCGCCGGATCGGCCGGATCCAACGACGCCGCCCTCGACGACACGTCGTTCTTCGGCCACCCCCGGGGGCTGCGCACGCTCTTCTTCACGGAGATGTGGGAGCGCTTCAGCTACTACGGGATGCGGGCGATCCTGGTGCTGTTCATGACGGCCTCGCTGTCCCAGGGCGGCCTCGGCTTCACTCCGAGCAAGGCGGGCCCGATCTACGCGCTCTACACGTCGATGGTCTTCCTGTCGACGGTCCCCGGCGGGTGGATCGCGGACAACTTCCTCGGTGCGCAGCGCGCGGTCTTCTCGGGCGGCATCCTGATCATGATCGGGCACGTCCTGCTCGCCATGCACGGGCTGCCGTTCTTCTACAGCGGACTCGCCTTCGTCGTGCTCGGCACGGGTCTGCTCAAGCCGTGCATCAGCTCGATCGTGGGGGAGCTGTACTCGAAGGAGGACGCGCGACGGGACGCGGGCTTCTCGATCTTCTACATGGGGATCAACATCGGCGCCTTCACGGCGCCGCTGGTCTGCGGCTACCTCGCCGAGAGCACGCACTTCAGCGCCGTGCTCGAGGGGTGGGGGATGGACCCCAAGAACTCCTGGCACTGGGGCTTCGCCGCGGCGGCGGTCGGCATGTTCTTCGGGCTCGTGCAGTACTCGCTCACCTCGAAGAACCTCGGGGACGCGGGCAGACACCCGGCGCCGATCCGCGATGAGGACGACCGCCGCGCGCGGAAGCGGACGCTGAGCATCGGCATCGCGGGGGTCGCGGCGATCCTCGCGGCCGCCTTCGCCTACCAGCAGACCGCGACGCCTCTGAAGAGTCCGCGCTGGGAGTACTCCACCGGGACGGTCTACCGCCTGGTCGGTGTGAGCCCCGACAAGGAGTTCCCCTACGCCGGCGGGGAGCCCGTGGAGGCGCGTGATATTCGCATCTCGATCGGCGCGGACGTGCTGGCGGCGATCCAGTTCGGCGAGGGCGCATCGGGGGTCGTCGAGGACCTCGACATCTCCGCCGGTGGCTCCACCATCAGGAGCATCCGCTGGGAGTCCGAGTCGGTGCCGCGCTACGCGATCTTCGGCGCGGGTTCCGACGGCGACGATCCCACCGTCTACGTCGCGGACATCGCCTTCGACGGCTTCCAGAAAGAGGTCGGCGCAGAGACCGCGGCGGCGGTCCAGGCGAGCATCGATGCGGGCGCGAGATCGGGCCCGCTCCCCGGCGGCGACTTCAAGGTCGGTGGTCTGAACGAGAAGGTGATCACCGGCGCGTACACGGTGCTGATGCTCGTCATCATCCTCGCGCTCTTCGGGAAGCTGCTGCTCGGAGGCGGCTGGACGAAGAGCGAGCGCGCGCGGCTCGTGACGATCTTCGTGCTCTTCCTCGGCGCGTCCGTGTTCTGGGGCGTCTTCGAGCAGGCGGGTTCGACCCTCACGCTCTTCGCCGAGCGCAACACCCAGCTGTCGGTCTTCGGCTACGAGTTCCCGGCCTCCTGGTTCCAGTCGGTCAACGCGCTCGCGATCGTCGCGCTCGCTCCGGTCTTCGCGTGGATGTGGGTCCGGCTCGGATCGAAGGCGCCCTCCGATCCCGCGAAGTTCGCCGTGGGGCTCTTCTTCGCGGGCCTCGGTTTCCTCGTCCTCGCCGGTGGCGCCATGGGCTCTGGTGGCTGGCTACGCGTCTCACCGCTGTGGCTCTTCAGCGTGTACCTGCTCCACACGATCGGCGAGCTGTTCCTCTCGCCGGTGGGCCTCTCGTCGATGACCAAGCTCGCGCCCGCCCGCGTCGCGAGCCTGATGATGGGCGTCTGGTTCCTCGCCGCGTCCGTCGGCAACTTCGTCAGCGGGACCGTCTCCGGCTTCTACGAGGACCTCGCGCTGCCGGCGCTCTTCAGCTACATCGCGCTGGGCGCCGGAGTCATGGCCTTCGTCATGTTCCTCCTCGTGGGGCCGATCAAGCGCATGCTGGCGCAGTCGGAGTGATCCTGCCCGCCGTGTCCGCCTGGATGCGGCGGGACGCGGCGACCGCGCCCCGCGGTTCCCGTGGCTCACGAGGAGTCGGGGGCCGCGCGGCCGGGGAGTGATTCGCCCCGGCCGCCGCCCGGCTCACTGGAAGGTGATCTCGAGGCCGTCGGTGAAGTTCGACACCGGGGCGCCGCCGACGAGGTCGCGGAACCAGACCTGGAAGTTCCTGGTGTCGCCCGACATCACGGAGACGAAGCCGCTCGACTGCGGGACCATGGTCAGATCGATCGGGAGCGAAACGACGCCCATGGCGTCGGCGAACTGGATCTGGCCCGGGCCGATGTACCGACCGATGGCGCCGCCGAGGCAGAGGTTGCCGATGCTGCCACTCGGGTTGGTGACGAAGCCCTGGGTCGAGCTGGTGATGAAGAGCGCTGGCACGCTCACGGGGAGCTGGACGCCTGACAGGGTGAGGTCGTTGTCAGCGGCGATGGCCGAGCCCGCGGCGGTCATCCGGGCCGAGAGGCCGCTGGAGTTGGGGTTGGTCGAGCAGTAGTTCGAGCCGATCCCGCCGCCGCCGCCGCCGCAGGAGCCCATCGCGCCCGTGACGGTCATGGAGTAGCTGTTGCAGTCGTTCAACACGTCACCGGCCCAGAGCTCGATCCGCATCCAGACCGTGACGTCGGTCGTCCCGGCGTTGAGCCAGTTGACGTTCTCGTTGTCACTGCCGGTTCCACCGACGGCGAGGTTGCCCGCAGCCCCGCAGTCGTCACCGAGGAAGATGTCGATGTCCCCGGTGTTGTTGCTGAACAGGACGTCGATGTTGAGCGTCGCGCCGGCTGCGACGCAGAACTCGTACCAGTCGGGATCCGACTTCGAGCAGTAGAGGTCGCTGTAGGAGCCGTCCGTGATGACGCTGGAGTCCGCGCAGTCGTCGTTCTCCTCGAGCGTGTCGTCCACAGCGGTCAGGCAGGGATCGTTCCTGAGCCGGAACTCGCCGGCGCCGCTCGCGTTCACCTGACGCGAGCCGACGCGCAGCAGGTACGTCTGGCCCGCGACCGCCAGGAAGGAGACCGTCGACTGACCGCCGAAGCAGCTCTGCGCGGCGCAGCTCGCGACGGCGAGCGAGCCGCAGTCCGCGCCGTCGTAGGCGACGATTCGCGTGCTCAGGGTCGTGCTCGTCCCACAGGTCTCGAAGCGGACGCCTTCGGTGGCCGGGGCGGTCCAGGCCCACCAGAGATCCTTCCGGGCGGGCCGGCCGTTGCAGTCCGCCGGGCCCGTCGTCGTCGCGTTGGTGTTGTCCCAGCTGTAAAGACCGTAGCCGCTGATCGCCGTCGCATTGGCGCAATCGTTGCCGCCCTGTGCGAGGGCGGTGGGAGTGAGCAGCGCTGCAGCCGCGCTGAGGAGGAGGAGCTTCATGATCGTGTTTCCAGGAGGAGAGAATCGGTTCCAGGCGCGGTCGAGCGCGCGTCCTCTCTGGAAGTGAAGAGGGCGCGACGCCGGGAAATCGGAGCGGTTCGTCCGCGTCTGGTGCAGCGCGGCATGCCGCAGCATGTCACGCCGATGCGATTTCCGTGAGGGGAGGAGCCGTAGACCCGACTCCGGTCGACGGCGAGAGCTCCGGGGGGCGGCGGCGCTCCATCGCCTCGGAGCGAGGAACCGGTTTCCAGGCCGCGCCGCGGCCTGCTCCCGGCGGTCGGCCCATCCGTTTCCCCCAGGGGCATGACGGCCCGCGAGTCGCGGTCGGGGGGCGCGTGCGTCGCCCTCTCGAAGGCCGAGCGGCGCGTTCGCCGGCTGGCTCGGTCGGGGTGAGACGTCTCGGGGCTGCCCCCGTCGAGGAGCCTGTCCATCGACGAACGCGCGACGAGCTTCAGGCGCGGATCTGGCGAGATGGCTGCTCGAAGCACGCGCGCGGTCGAGCCGGACGAAAAAGGCCCCCCCGCGAACCGAAGCGCGGGGGAGCCTTTGGGACCTGATGACGATCCCCGACGCTCTGCACGAGCGCCGAGTGCTCGACGTCGTCAGATCGACACCGGATCGCCGTCGAAGCTGGTGAAGGTGAAGTTCGAGATCGGCTCGGGTCGCGTCCTGGAATAGTCGCGGAGGAGACCGATCGCCAGCTCCTCGCCGAGACGCATGCCGTAGTGACCGTCGGTTCGCCAGTGCACGCCGGCGATGTTGCGGCCGATCGCGATGTTCGATGCGAGCTTGTCGAGCTCTCCACCGATGGTGAGCGGAGCGCCCGAGTAGCGCCGCAGCGCGCTGCCGTCCGAGGACGGGATGACCGGCGCCGGCAGGACGAAGCTCTCGTCGAAGAAGGCCTTCAAGATCGTCACGCACGCGCCCGCCATGACGGCGTGCCCGGCGGGATACGAGCAGTGCGTGGGCGACCCTTCCGGGTATGCGAGCGGGAGCAGGTAGGTGCCGTAGCGGGAGTGTGTCGCGGCGACCGCCGCGGAGTTCAGGACCTCCGGATGGATCCCGTACGACTTCCGAGCGGTCATCTCGTTGTGCACTCGGCCCGCGAAGTCCTCGGGCCGCGAGCGGCGATGGACGCCCCACTTCTGGAACCACGCTGCCTTCAGCGCGCAGCCGCTCGCCTTCGCGACGAGGTCGAGGACCTCGGGGGTGCCGAAGTTGACGAACGCGTCCTGCGTGGCAGACGTCTTGTAGGGGTTGTTCTGGGCGGTCGCGGCGGGACCGAGTGAGAGCAGGATCAGGCCGGCGTTGAGGTACGCCTGGTAGCTGAAGTCGAAGTGCACGTACTGCGCGAGATCGCGGCCGGTGATGATGTACCGGGTCGGACCGGGGAGGTTCCTTTCGTCACCGGGCACGTCGCCGTTCTGGATGTCGAGCCAGTCGGCGTAGGTCACGCCGCGGTCGTCGCCTGCCGCGATCCCCTCGTACTTCTGGCTGATGACGGTCGCTCCGAACGGAACGTCGCTCCAGAGGAACTGTGAGATGTAAGGACCGACGGCATCGCCGGCGGTGGATCCGCGGAAGAGCAGGTCGGTCGCGACGATCCCGTTCGCAGTCGGACCACGGAAATCGCTGAGGCTCGAGATCTCCGCGGCCGCTGACGCGACGGCCGCGTCAGTGCGGTAGTCCTCGAACCTGACGTCACGAAGGAGAGCCTTCCAGTAGACCTCGACCATCTCGCCGGCCTGCCAGGCGGAGTTGAACGCGGGCGCAGGGGGGATCGTGACATGGTGCGAGTCGGGCCCGACCATCTCGAAGGAGAGGGCTCCGAGCGGGCACGTGAGCTTGCGCTTGCCGCCGAGCGGGATGGCCTCGTAGTCGGCGAACTCCCCGCTCCGGATCGCGGTCAGCAGAGCGTCGTAGGCAGCCGGATCGACTTCACCGAACGCGTTGTGCGGAAGTCCTTTCGTGTACTGGTTCCGGAAGTCCGCGTAGAGGGCCTCGTCCCCGTTGCAAACATGCGTCGGGTAGGGAAGCGCCGATTGGGTCTTCGCCGCCCAGAGTCGAGCGCGGTACGCGACGCTCTGACGGACACCCGGAGCCATCGGGTCTCTGAAGGCCGCGGCGGCCGGGGACGAGAGGGTGAACACGCCTGCGCCGAGCGTGCCCGCGGAGGCGGCGAGCCCACCGAGGAGAGATCGGCGAGAGACCGATTCGACCTTCCAGCTGTGCGACAACGTGTCGCGACGCTCGGGTTCCGTGGCTGCGGAGACGTCCGCGCCGTCGGATTCCGCGCCGGCGCGAGCCTGCGCCGTGCTCTTACGGAGAGCCATGATCGTGGGGAGCCGAGCAGGCGGGCTGCGTGGGCTTGGCAGGGGTTGCGGATTCGAAGGAACTCTGCCCACAACTGTGGGCGCGAGCATCGATCGGACAGCATGAAGCAGGTTCGTCGTGCGGGGCGCGACGGATTCACGCAGGCGTCGCGTGCGCCGGCGCGGAAGCGCGGCCGCGGCTCTCGCCGCGCCATCGACGGCGCCTCGCCGCTCAGCGTCCTGTTCCCTGCGGACAGGCGCTCGTCCTCGCCCACGGACACCGCACGGGCTCTTCGATCTTCTCGCTCCAGCTGACGCGCAGGAGGCCGGGGCCCCTTCTGCGTCGAGGAGAGCGCGGCGATCGCCGGCGACGGGCTCCTCCTCGGGGCCGAGCGCCATCTCCTGACGATCTGACGGCGCGGCCGCGTCGTCGATTGCATCGACGGCTCGTCGTCGACGCCTCCTGATCGCGACGCGTCTTGTGGAGAGGACCTCTTCGCCGCGACGGTTCGGGCCATGGATCGATCTTTCGCAGCGAGGCACCTTCGCCGGGATAGGGCGCCGCACGACCCTGGCCTGGCGGCGCGGCTGCGGATCCGTGAGGCCCGCAGGGCGAGCGAGCTGTGCGGGCCGGCCGCGAGGGCCTCGATCCGCGCGCTCGAGGTCCGTGTCGATTCGCGGAGCGGCGTGCCGGTCGGACGGCGCTGCCTCGAGCAGCGCTCGGTGCGTGAGCGCGCCAGCCAGCCGCGCTGCGTCCGTGAGAGCACGAACGAACGGCGACCCCGGTCACCTGCCTTGTGCTCAAAGTTCGGAGCGTTGGATTCGTTGCAGGTGGGGGTCGTCGTTCGCAAGAGGAAGCGGGGGACGAGCGGCGACCGAACGGAGCTCCGGCGGATAAGTCGTGGTCGTTCTCGAGACATCAGGGCGGCGCGCCGGGGCACGAGAACGGGCCGACGCCCCTGGCGAGACGTCGGCGGAAGCACAGCGGTCGGACGTGGAGGGCCGGGCCTCGAACGAACGGCATGAGCCTGGACGGAGGTGGACGCCGGGCTCCTCCGGTCGACAGCAGGTCGTCGGCGAGCTCAGAGACCGGTGAAGACCGTCCTCGTCAGGAACTCGTCCTCGGTCACGGGCACCGGGTCGAAGGCCACGTCCCCGTTCGTCAGATCGATCGGGAAGGTGGCGAAGTACGTCTTCCCCACGTCCATGTAGACCCGGAGCTCGTAGAGCTCCGGAGCGAGACCCTCGAAGCGGAAGCAGCCGAGGCCCGGCGCCCGCGTGACGCCGAGGTCGCCCTCCGGCGGCGTCACTGCCGCGTCCCTCTCGGCCATGTGCTGCGCGTGGAGCTGGTCGTCGGTTCTGCAGAAGGCTCTCGCCACGAGGCGGTCGGGGTCGAAGGCGAAGTACAGCTCGGCGACGACGACCGAGTTCTCCCGATCGGGCCGGAACACCCCGCCCGTCACCGAGAATTCGCCGATGGGAGCGACGTCGAAGAGGGTCTCCTGCGAGGACCGCACCGTGACGTCGCCCACGCGGAGGAGCGAGGGGCCTCCCCCGGCTCGGTCGGCCGGCGCGAAGACGTCCCAGGGGCCGGGAGCGAGGACGAGCTCGTACTGACCGTCCTCGTCGGCGGCCGTCCACGCGACGTCGTCGTGAGATCCAGGGACCTGGAAGAGCACCTGGCCTCCGGGGAGCGGCTGGCCCGACACGTCCAGGATCAGTCCGCTCACGGTGCCCGGCGGTGATTCTGCCGTCGCCCCGTCTCGCGCGTCTGCTCCCTCGAGCTCCGCAGCGCCGGGCGCCGCGACCGCCGCGCGCGAGAGGCCCGGCCCCGTCTCGACGAGGTCCGTGGTCTCTTCGAAGCCCTCCTCCGGTTCGGCCTCGACCGCCGAGGATCGCGCCGGCGGTTCGTCACTCTCCGGCGCGGCGGCCCGCAGGGCCGCCTGGAACAGCCAGGCAGCCCCGAGGATCGTGGCGCAGGCGATAGGACCCTTGAGTGACATCAGCCGCAGGCGCAGACGGACACGACGCCGGTGGTCCGGGTCTCACCTTCCCACTCCATCCAACAACGGGTCGGTCCGGATCCACCGAGCCCGATCGTCCCGCCGTTACCGCGCACGGTCCCACCGATCGTGAAGCCGGGATAGCCGCCGCTGCAGCGCTGCACCTGCCAGCGAACCTCGTAGCTGAGGTAGACCTCGAGGCAGCCCTCGGAGGCACCGGACTGGACCGTTCCGTTCGGGCCGGAGAGGTCACCTCCGTCGTTCGAGATGGCGATGCAGATCTCGTTGCCGTTGAGCGTCCCGTCGCCGAGGGCGTCGTCGCTGCCCCAGTCGTACTCGAACCCGGTCACGGAGCCCGGGACGATCGACGTCCCGACGACCTCACCCGGCGCTGTCAGGTCGATGGTCCAGCAGAGGGTCCTGGTGTCACCGTCGTCGAGGCAGTCGCCGCCGCTGGTCGAGGTCGCGGCCGTATCGCTCTGGAGGGCCAGGGCGGCCATGGCGAGGAGGGGAAGGCTGTGAAGAAATCGCATGTGTCGGTTCCTGTGGGTTCCAAGGGGTCGGAGAGCCGCTGGGAGACCGCGCCGCAGCGCTCTCGCCGCAGCACTGACGACCTCCTGTGCTCACGAGGACGAGCCCCGGGGTCCGGGGATCGGTTGGGAGCTCCAGCCAGCCGGATGCGCAAGCGGTCCTCGTGCAACGACTTGAAGCCGCACAGAATGAAAATCACGCGTTAGAACCAACGGTGGGCCAGCGCCGATGCTCCATGCCCGCGCAGCGCACGCGCCGCCCCCTCCCCCCATGACCGACCACGACCTCGCTCCCTCCGGCATGCCTTTCGGGCACGGTCCTGCCGTCGCGAACGATCGGTGGATGCGCGCCATGGCGTACTCGCTGGTCCGGGACCCGAACCTCGCCGAGGACATCGTGCAGCGCACCTGGCTGGTGGCGCTGCGCGCGCCCAAGGGCCATCGCTCGCGCGGCTGGCTCGCGACGGTGATGAGGAACATGATCCGTCGTCAATGGCGCGAGGACACGCGGCGCAGCGACGTCGAACTGAGCGCCGAACCACAGCTCCTCGCCGCCGGCTCGGACCGAGCCGTCGTGGACGAGGACCTCTGCCACGCCCTGCGTGACGCGGTGGCCCGGGTGAGCGAGCCCAACCAGACGGCGTTGCGGCTCCGGTACTTCGGCGGTCAGACCTCCGTCGAGATCGCGAAGGTGTTCGACGTCCCCGAAGGGACGGTGCGCTGGCGGCTCAAGCGGGGGATCGAAGAGCTGCGCACGATCCTCGACCGTGACGTCCAAGGTGGTCGTGAGGCCTGGATGGGCGCCCTCGCGGTGCTCTTCCCGAGGCCCCGGCGTGCCGCCGCGCTCGGGGCCGCGGGCGGAGCCGGCTGGGCCTTGGTCTCGCTGGTGGCTGCGATCGCTGCGGCCGGGCTCTGGTTCGTGACGCGGCCGGTCGACAGCCCCCTGTCGATCCGATCGGACGAGGCCGAGCTCGCCCAGGCCGACGAGGAGCACCGCTCCGGAACGAGTGAAACGCTGACGGCGACCGCGCCGCCCGGCCCGAAGGCTGCCGAACCGGATGCACCCGCGCGGACCGAGGCCGCTCCGGCGGAGAGCGAGGTCGTCGCGCTCGAATCCTCGGAGGAAGTGACCCTCGGGAGCGCAGGACCGGCGGCTGCCGAGCTCCCCATCGACGTCCTCGACCTGGACACCCAGGAGCCCGTCGCCGGCGCGCGTGTTCTCGTGCACGACGGGAGCGCATTCCGCGAGGTCGGGCGATCCGCCGAGGACGGCTCCTGGTCGGTCGGTTTCCGCGCCGACGACTTCCACGGCACGGCCCAGTTGCTCACCGAAGGGATGGCGAGCTTCCGCGTCGCGGCCCCGGGCTACGAGACGTCGAGGATCTTCTCCTACTCGCGAGAGCTCCTCGAACGGATGAAGGACGCCAGCTTCACCGTCACCCTCTCCCCGGGCGAGGTCGTCGTGCGCGGGTCGGTCGAGGATCCCGACGGGCGTCCGGTCCGTGGCGCGCGGATCGTCGTGGGTCTCGCGCCCGGGATCAGCCAGTTCAAGCCCTTCGACGGATACGTCTCCACGGCGACGCCGCTCGAGACCACGACGGGCGACGACGGCCGGTTCGAGCTCCGCGGGATCAAGAAGGGCGAGCTCGTGGCGCGTCTGCTGACCGACGACTTCATGCTGTACGAGGTGACGCGGCGCATGGACGAGGCCGGCACGTGGGAGATCGACGCTCACCTCGAGCGCGGGCTGGTCGCGCGAGGTGTCGTGCTGGGCCCGGACGGGGCACCCGTCGAAGGAGCGCGCGTCTTCGCTGATCCGATGACGCTCCGGGACACGCCGACCCACATGGGTTGGCCGGGCTTCGACCGGAGGGCGTCGGGCTTCGTTCGCGCCACCTCGACGGGCCCGGACGGCTCCTACGTCCTCAGCGGCGTGCGCCGCGGCCGCTATCGGTTCTGGGCCGTGAAGGACGGTCCGGTCCCCTGGGTCGCGGCGCTCGAGGGCGCGAGTGAAGGGAGCGAGGCCATCGAGTGGCACCCGACGCTCGAGGCGCGCCCCGCCGCCGTCTTCGAGGTGCACCAAGCGGACGGCGCCCCCGCGGCGGGCTTCCCTGTCCTGGTCTTCAACGCCGCGAGCACGCGACCGCGCTGGACTCGCGTCCTCTGGACCGACGAGCGCGGCGAGATTCGCATCCCTGACGCGGGCCATGGTCGCTTCGATGTGACCGTGTGCGGCCGCGAGTTCGAGAGCGGCTCCATCGCGGTGGTCAACGGGCTGGAGCTCGATCCGACGACGCGGCGGACCACCGTTCAGCTGGAGGCGCGCGGGATGTCGACCGTCAGGGCACGCATCCACGATTCGGAGGGCGCGCCCGCGTTCGGCGCCGAGCTCGTCCTCACCAACACGGAGCTCCAGCAGGCCTTCCTGAAGGGCGTGCGACCGGAGGGGATCGCCGAGATGACGGTCCCGCCGGGCGCCGTGCACACGCACGTCCAGGTGAGGGACCGCGGCGTCGCGGTCTTCGACGTCGTCCAGCTCGATCGCGGCGAGACGCACGAGCTCCTCCTCGATCTCCCCGCGCCGCTGCCGGTGCGCCTCGTTCCGTCCGAGGGCTCCGACGATCGCGTCGGTCGCTACACGATCGACGCCCACAGCTCTCCCTCCAGCAAGCCCGACACGATCGTCAACGTCTACGTGGGGGGCGAGCCTCCCACGACTCTCGAGCTGTTCCCCGGGCAATACGTCGTGAAACGGACGTTGCCGGACGAGACCCCGCGCTGCTCGATGCTCCATGTCCTACCCGAGGTCGGGGGGCGGCTCGACCCGCTCGTGGGTGCGGCGCACCACGTGCCACTTCGCGCGTTGATCGATGGTGCGCCGCTGCCCGTGGACGCCGGTCTCGAGATCTCCTTGGCGACCGGCGAGGCCGTGACCGCCGAACGGGCCGACCGCCTGCACTGGTGGGCAGCGCTTCCAGCGGGGGTGCACGAGGTGCGCCTGCTACGGGCCGGGACCGAAGGGGAGCAGGCCGGGCCGAGGTCGGTCGAGGTGCAGTCCTTCGGGGTCTTCCCGATCCCGCGCCTGGACTTCGGGGGCTGATGGCCGGACAGCGTCATCGCCGGAGCGCCTCCGAAGCGGCTTGGTGGTGCACCGGATGAGCCCGCCGAGCGGGCCTCGGCCGGGTCTGGTGGGGGCCTTCGACCCGCGCTCGCCTGGGTGAGTTCGAGGTCGCCGATCGTCTTCTGAGCCAGCGTCGTGAACCGTTGGGCGCCCGCCACGTTGACCGCGCTGCCCCGGCTCCACCAACCCAGACCAGGTCGCCATCATGATCGCAGTCCTCCCTCTCGCACTCCTCACCGTCGCGGCGCCGGACATCGCGCCCAATCCCCGAAACCGCTCGGCGATGGACCTCGCGCCGGACCGCGCGACCACCGAGGTGGCCATGCGGGCCGAGGTGGTGGAGCTGGTCCTGCACGAGGACTTCGCCGAGGTGCGCGCCGTCTTCGACATGGAGCACACGGGTGATGAGTCCGAGACTCTCGAGGTGGGCTTTCCGACGGAGGCGCGCCCGCTCGTCAAGAGCGTCCGGGAGGGTCTTGGCTACGGAGATATCTTGAGCGGTGGAGGGGTGATCTACGCCTTCTCGGCGAGCGTGGATGGAGTGAAGGTCGAGGCGACGCGCAAGGAGGTCGACGAGGACGACCCGCGTGAAGTCCACCGCAAGTGGATCTGCTGGCCGATGACCTTCGAGCCGAAGCAGCGGTGCCGCGTCGAGGTGCGCTACGAGGTCGAGACCAAGGACGACTTCTTCCTGATGCAGCGAAGCCCCCTGAGGACTCGCGAGCTGATCTACGTGCTGAAGACCGGGCGCGGCTGGCACGACACGATCGGCTCCGCACGCATCCTGCTGCGAGCCGCGGACGGCTTCGGTCTGGACCGTGTCGGCCCTGTGGATCCAGCTCCGACCACCAAGCGCAAGGGCGAGTGGGAATGGCTCATCGAGGACTTCGAGCCGGACGAGGACATTCGTGTGGGCTACCGCGTTTTCCAGGACTCGAATCACGCGGTGGAGCGCCTGACGGCCGAGCTCGCGAAGCAGCCGGACGATGCTGTCAGGATCCTCGAGCTCGCGGAGAACAACGAAGTGCTCGGGAACCACGCCGCGGCCGCGGCGGGCTACGCTCGGATCGCGGACTGGAGCCAGGAGAAGCCCGGGAAGCCGCGCTACCGGCGGCCCAGGCTCGTCGACATCCGCCTACGCAATTCGAGCGCCGCCTATCTGGCCGCTCGGAACTTCGCGGCCGCAGGCGATCTGGAGCGTGCTCGGGAGCCCTGGGCTCGACGGGCCGTTGATGAGATCGACGAGCTCATCCAGCGCACCACCAACTTCATCGAGCGGTACAAGGACAACCCGAAGGTCCCGCTGGACGACTCTCGCGCCCGGCTCGAGCGCGCCCGCGAGAGGCGTGCGGAGATGGCGAGGCTCATCGAGTCGGGCCGCGAGGACTGACCCGGGCGTCGGGGAGAGGAGCGACCGCGCGGCCGGCGCGCGCGAGGTCGGGCCCTCCTCCGCGGCGGTTCGGTGGGTCTCCTCGGCCGCGGACCGCTCAGCCGTTCCCGTCGCTCAGCGCGGCGTCGCCCGACGCCGCGTCCGCGCCGGGGGCGTCTCCGTCCTGGTCGAGCTCGCCGGGATCCCACCCGCCGCCCAGGGCGCGGTAGAGCATCACCAGGGAGGTGGCGGCCTGGCCCCGGGCGGCGGCGACCTCGATCTCCTGGGCGAGCAGGCTGCGCTGCACGTCGAGCAGCTGCTCGTAATCGATCAGGCCCTTCTCGTAGAGACCGGTGGAGAGGCGCAGTGCGTCACGCGACGCGGCGGCCGCGCGCTCGAGCGCGCCGACCCGGCTGCCCTCCTGGGTGAAGGTGGTCATCGCGGTCTCGACCTCCTGGAGGGCGGACAGAACCGTTCGCTCGTAGAGCAGGAGCGCCTGCTCGACGCCGGCGTCGGCGATCTCGATCGCGCTGCGGGTCCGGCCGCCGTCGAAGAGCGTCCACTGCATGGAAGGGCCGAGCGAGAAGGCGCGGCTCCCGGCGTCGAGGAGGTTCCCGCCGGCGAAGTCGCTGAAGCCCAGGGAGCCACCGATGCCGAAGGTCGGATACAGGTCGGCCGTGGCGATTCCGACGCGCGCGGTCTGGGCCGCGAGGCGTCGCTCCGCCGCGCGGATGTCCGGCCTCTGGCGGAGGAGGTCCGCGGGGACGCCCACGGTCACGTGGGTCGGCGGAACGGGGATGGGCTTCGGCTCGGCGAGCTCCTTCTGGAGCGCGGTCGGGTTCTTCCCGATCAGCACGCCGAGGGTGTTCACCTCCCTGGAGAGACCGACGCGGAGCGGAGGCACGGCGGCCTCCGAGGCCGCGTAGACGCTGAGGGCGCGGGAGAGGTCGAGCTCCGACGAGATCCCGTTCAACGTGCGCGAGCGGGTCAGCTCGAGGATCTGCTCCTGGCTCGCGAGGTTCCGCTCGGCGCTCTGGAGCTGCATCTGGAGCGCGCGCACCCCGATGTACGCCCGCGCCACCTCGGCCATGAGCGTCACGCGGACGTCCCGCTGGTCCTCCTCCGTGGCCTCGTACGAGGCGTTCTCCGCCTCGATCTGCCGGGCCACGCGGCCGAAGAGGTCGAGCTCCCAGCTCACGTCGGCGCCGATGGACGACACCGTCCGCGTCTCGAAGCCCGTGAAGAAGTCGTTCTGGGCGTTGACCCCCCCGCCGATGCCGATGGACGGGTACCGGCCCGCTTTCGCGAACCCGAGCCGCGCACGGGCCTCGCTCACCCTGGAGACCGCGATCTCGAGGTCCTTGTTGCCCTCCTCCGCCAGCGCGATGATCGACGTCAGCATCGGGTCGTCGAAGACCGTCCACCACTCGCGGATGTCCCCCTCGTCGGAGCTAAATGCAGGATCCTTGACCGCGGTGAACGACTCCTCGATGACCTCTTCTTCGAGCGCGGGCGGCTCGTAGTCGGGACCGACCTCACACGAGGCAACGAGCATCGCCGCGGCCGCGCAGAAGGCGAAGGCGCAGTTGGGAAGTCGTCGCGAGCGCATCTTCCGGACGGTAGCAGAATTGCCCTGGCGTGCCGCGACGCGGCTCTCCATTCGACATACCCTCGGCTCGCCATGTCCCTTCCCGCACGATCGACTCATGCGCTGCCCCTGGTCGCGCTCGTCCTCGGGCTCGGCGCGTGCGCCGAAGCTCCTGCCCCGCGTTCTCCGAAGCCGCCGCTCGTCGAGGCGCAGAAGCCGGCGGTCGAGGACATCGTCGTCCACGAAATCGTCAGCGGACGCACGGAGGCGGTTCGGACGGTCGAGGTGCGCGCGCGGGTCGAAGGCGTGCTCGAGGAGATCGCTCACGAGGAGGGCGCGCTCCTCGCGGCCGGAGACCTCATGTTCCGCATCGATCCCGCGCCCTTCATCGCGGCGCGTGACGCGGCGGCGGCCCAGGTCCTGAGCGCCGAGGCGAAGGCGGAGCTCGCGGACGTCACCGCGACCCGGCTCGAGAAGGCCTACGAGGATCGCGCGGTCTCCGAGCTGCAGGCCCTCGAGGCCCGCGCGAAGCACAAGGTGGCGGTCGAGGAGGTCGAGGTGGCCAACAAGAACCTCGCCATCAAAGAGCTCGACGTGTCGTACACGGAGATCCACGCGCCCATCGCGGGCCGCGCCGAGCGCAGCGACTTCGTCGTGGGGAGTCTCGTCGGTGGGATCGGGTCGAGCGCCCTGACGGTGATCCACGACGACTCGAAGATCGACGTCTGGTTCACCGTGCCGGACCGCGTGATGCTCGAGTTCGCGGCGCGTGGAGGCCAGCGGGGGCAGCTCCGCGACTCCCTCGATCAGCTCCCGCCGGTGGAGCTCGCGCGCGAGATCGACGACGACTTCCCGTTCACGGGGCGCGTCGACTACGTGGATCCCGAGGTGGACATCGAGACCGGGACGCTCCGGATCCGCGCCGAGTTCGACAACCAGGACGGCCGGCTGAAGGGTGGTCTCTTCACGCGGGTTCGCCTCCGTACCGGTGAGGTCCCCGGCGCGCTCATCGTCCCCGAGGTGGCGCTCGGGCGGGACCAGCAGGGCCCCTACCTGCTCGTGGTCGGCGAGGGAGACGTGGTCGAGCGTCGGGCGGTTCAGGTCGGCACCCGGACCGCGGGAGGGTTGGTCGTCCGCTCCGGTGTCTCGGCCGACGACATGGTCATCGTGAACGGGATGATCTCCGCCCGGCCAGGCGCGAAGGTCCGGGTCCGCCAGGGGAACTGACGGAGACCGCACGATGCTCTCCCGCTTCTTCATCCACCGTCCGATCTTCGCGACGGTGCTCTCCATCGTCGTGATCACGATGGGGCTGACCTCCCTGGTCAAGCTCCCGATCGCGCAGTACCCGGACCTCGCGCCGCCCACCATCGCGGTCCAGGCGAACTACCCGGGCGCCAACTCGAGCGTGGTCGCCGACACGGTGGCGGCGCCGATCGAGCAGGAGGTCAACGGGGTCGAGGGGATGCTCTACATGTCGAGCATCTCGGCCTCGGACGGCAGCTACACGCTCACGATCACCTTCGAGCCGGGCACCGACCTCGACATCGCTTCGGTCCAGGTCCAGAACCGGGTGTCGTCCGCCGAGCCGAAGCTGCCCGAGGACGTCCGCCGGCTGGGGATCACGACCAAGAAGAAGATGCCCGACTTCGCGCAGATGATCTCGGTCTTCTCGCCGGACGGGTCCAAGGACGAGGTCTTCCTGAGCAACTGGGCGTCGCTCAACCTCCGCGACGAGCTGAAGCGGATCAGCGGCGTGGGCGATGCGCGCATCTTCGGCGCGGCGGATTACTCCATGCGCCTGTGGCTCGATCCCTACGAGCTCGAGGCGCGGAGCCTGACGCCGGGTGACGTCCTCGGGGCGCTCCAGGAGCAGAACGTACAGGTGGCTGCGGGCAAGATCGGGGAGGACCCCGCGCCCGCCGGGACGGCGTTCGAGTACACGGTCTCGACCAGGGGCCGGCTGACCAGCTCCGATGAGTTCGAGCGGATCGTGGTCCGCACCGGGGAGGACGGTCGGGTCCTCCGCGTGGGGGACGTCGCGAGGGTCGAGCGAGGGGCGCAGAACTACGTCCTCGGCTCGGCGCTCGACGGGCGCCCCGCGGCGACCATCGCGGTCTATCAGCTGCCGGGCGCGAACCTGATCGACATCTCGAAGCGCGTCGCAGCGCTGCTCGAGCAGAAGGCGGACTCGTACCCCGACGGGCTCTCCGCGCAGGTCACCTACGACGCAGCCGACGTGGTGAACGCGTCGATCAAGGAGATCATCTCGACGCTCCTGATCGCTGCTTTCCTCGTGATCGTCACGGTCCTGATCTTCCTCCAGGACCTGCGCGCGACGATCGTCCCGACCGTGACGATCCCGGTGTCGCTGATCGGCACCTTCGCCGTCATGTCGGCCCTCGGCTTCTCGCTCAACACGCTCTCGCTCTTCGGGATCGTGCTCGCCATCGGGATCGTCGTCGACGACGCGATCGTGGTCGTGGAGAACGTCGCCAGGAACATCGACGCCGGGCTCCCGGCGCGCGAAGCGGCGGTCAAGGCGATGGAGGAGGTCACCGGGCCCATCGTCGCGACGACGCTGGTGCTGCTCGCGGTCTTTGTGCCGACCTCGTTCATGCCCGGCCTCGTGGGCGTGATGTACAAGCAGTTCGGGCTGACCATCTCCGCCGCGACGGTGTTCAGCTCGATCAACGCGCTCAGCCTGAGCCCCGCCCTGTGCGCGCTGCTCATGCGCCCCTCGAGCGGGAAGAAGAACCTGTTCTACCGGGCCTTCAACTGGACGCTGAACCTCGGGACCAAGGGCTACGTGGGCATCGTCGGCTTCGCGGTCCGCAAGTTCGTGATCAGCGCGCTGATCTTCATCGGGGTCGTCGGCGCGGGTGGCTACACGTTCTCCAAACTTCCGACCGGGTTCGTGCCCCAGGAGGACATGGGCTATCTGCTCGTGTCCGCCCAGCTCCCCGACGCCGCTGCGAAGCAGCGCACGCGGGCCGTGGGTCGGACGGTCGACGAGATCCTCGCAGAGACCGAGGGCGTGAAGTCGAGCGTCGCCCTGATCGGTTACTCCCTGATCGATGGCGCCGCCAGCTCGTCCACGGTGAGCTTCATCGTGGTGCTCGACCCCTGGGACGAGCGGACGACGCCGGAGACCAGCCTGCGCGGGGTCATCACGGGGCTCATGGCGAAGTTCCAGGAGATCCCGGACGCTCAGATCTTCGCGTTCCCCGTGCCATCGATCCCCGGCGTGGGGCTCGTGGGCGGCTTCGACATGCAGCTGCAGGACCGCTCGGGCGGCGACATCGCCGGCCTCGCGAGGGCCGCGGACGCGCTCGTCTCGGCGGCGAACCAGGACCCTTCGCTGATGCGCGTGAGCTCCGGGCTCCGGGCGAACGTGCCGCAGCTCTTCGTCGACGTGGACCGGGAGAAGGTCAAGCAGATGGGGATCTCGCTGCAGACCGTCTTCGGGACGCTGCAGACCTACCTCGGGTCGGTCTACGCGAACGACTTCAACGAGTTCGGCCGGACGTACCAGGTCCGGCTGCAGGGGGAGTCCGACGCGCGCGCCGTGCCCGAGGACATCGACCAGCTCCGGATGCGAGCGGCCGACGGTCGCGTGGTCCCGGTGGCTTCGGTGGCCGAGGTGGAGCAGCGCGTGGGGCCCGCCTCCATCGTTCGCTTCAACCTGTACCCGGCGGCGGCCATCAAGGGCGGCGCTGCGCCTGGCGTCAGCTCGGGCCAGTCCCTCGAGATCATCGAGCGCGTGAAGGAGGAGACGCTCCCGGGCCCCGGCTACGGCGTGGCCTGGAACGGGCTCTCGTACCAGGAGAAGGAGGCGTCCGGCGGCGCGGGGGCCATCTTCCTGCTGGCGATCTTCCTCGTGTTCCTCGTGCTGTCCGCGCAGTACGAGTCCTGGATGCTCCCCGTGGCGATCATCCTGGCGGTCCCGCTCGGGCTCCTGGGCGCAGCCCTCGGCACGATGCTCACGCCCTTCGGGAACAACGTCTACACCCAGATCGGCATCGTACTGCTCATCGCGCTCATCTCGAAGAACGCGATCCTGATCGTGGAGTTCGCGAAGGAGCAGCGTGAGTCGGGCCTCTCCGTGGT
>PKCK01000038.1 GCA_002862085.1 Planctomycetota bacterium
GGCTTCGAACGAACCGGGCCGAGGTGGCACCCGATGGGAGCGTCGATCGCGCGGGGTCGGCGACGAGCTGGAGTCTCCCGGGGAAGGGCGAGATCGCGGCGGCAGCGCGCAGCCCTCGATCCCGACCTGAGCCGGTCCCCGATCGAGACACATGGCCCGTCAAGGGTCCGGGGAGCGGGCGCCGATCCGACTTCTGAGCGCGCTGGAGCCATCGGCGCGCTCGCTCAGCCATCCCCCCGGGCGCCGGCGCCCTCGGAGCCATCGAAATGAACACGGGACGCAAGACGAGCCGCTGCGCGGCCGCGGTGATCACCCTGAGCGGACTCTTCGGGTGCAGCGGTGCCGGCGACACCGGTTCGGCGAAGGTCGGACCCTCGGTCGCCTTCTCGAGCTCCAGCGGCGCGGCCGCGGAGAGCGGCGGAGTGGCGACGGTCACCGTGGTGCTGTCCGCACCCGGCTCGGCGACGGCCGGCGAGATCACGGTCGACGTCGTCGACGCCGCTCGAGGCACCGCGACTCCGGGGACCGACTACGTGACCTTCACGCCCCGGCGCGTGACCTTCCCCGCGGGCTCGATCGACGGAGCCACCCGGAACCTCACGCTGAGCTCTCTCGCCGACAACCTGGTCGAGGGCGCTGACGAGACCGTCGTACTCGCCCTGCAGAGCGTCGCGGGCGCGGCCGTCTCGGGCGTCAGAGAGCACACGGTCGCCATCGAGGACGCGCAGACGGCGACCGTCCAGTTCACCCAGAGCGCGACGATCACCGCGGACGAGTCCGCGGCCCTGTATCCGCTCACCGTCGAGCTGGACCTGCCGCCGGGCGCTGCGCTGGCCTTCGACATCGACCTCGTCGCCAGCGACGACGGGACCGGTGACGCGACCCCGGGCTCCGACTACGCCGCGTTCGCCGCCCAGGCCGTGTCGTTCCCCGCGGCGAGCCCCGACGGGACCACGGTGGACCTCGAGGTCCAGGTCCTCGACGACGGAGACGCCGAGGGGGCCGAGTTCCTCGCGATCGCTCTCTCGGGCGCCGACCTCGCGCTCGTCTCCGGGGGCGGCTCGGCCCGGCACGTGCTCTCCATCACCGACGACGACGCTCCGCCCAGCTCCTCCTTCGCAGCGAGCTCGGGCGTCACGGGCACCGAGACGAACCATGCATCGGGGGACGGCATCGACCTCGGCTCCGAGGTCAACGGGCTGGGACCCAACGCCGGGACGGTCCTCATCATCCGGAACCAGGGCAGCGGCTCCATGCAGCTGGGCACCCCCGTCCTCGGGGGCGCCGATCCGGACGACTTCGCCATCGAGGTCACCGGCGCCTCGAACCCGGATGTCTCCGGCCTCGGCGCGCCCTCCGCGGGGCCGCCGCAGGACGTCCCGACCCCGTTCCTCCGGAGGGCCGCGCTGCCCGCCGGGGACGACGACCCGCTCCCCGGCGTCGCGCTCCTCATGGACGAAGCCGCCGCGCGGAGCCTCGACGGGATCGACTCCGTTCGAATGCACGGCGTCCCCCTGCCAGACCTCGGCGAGGTGACCCTCGCTCTCGAGCGACGCCCGCTGCCCATCGCGGCGGACGCCGTGCTGAGCGTCGACGGCGTGCCGGTCACCGGCGGCCCGCGAGCGCTCCTGTCGGACCTCTCCGTCTGGTCGGGCAGCGCCGTCGAGATCCCCGGGAGCACCGCCTTCATCGTGCTCGGTCCCCAGGGGCCCGAGGGACGCGTGGAGCTCCCCTTCGGCATCGGCCGGACGATCCACGTCACCACCGAAGAGCCTCCCACCGCCGACGGCGATCCGGCTCGCGTCCGGATCGTGCACGAGGCGGATCTGGCGGACTTCCCCGCCTTCGACCGCCCCGCGCTGTGCGGCGGCGCTGCGCTGGTGCCCGGCGCCGACCTCGACCTCGACATCGATCCGATGGCCATGGGCGCGCCCACGATCTCCAACCTCGTGACACCCGCGAACTGCCGCCTCGCGATCGAGACCGACCATCAGCTCTTCCAGAAGTTCGGCTCGTCGTCCGGTCTGACCACCTACGTGACCGGGCTCGTCGCGGCGGTCAGCGACGTCTACATGCGCGACGTGCAGACGACGCTGTCGATCGCGTACCTCGGCGTGCACACGACCGCCGCGGACCCCTGGAGCACGCCCGACGGGGGCGGCAACACCGCTTCGATGCTGAGCGAGTTCCGCGCCGCCTGGAACGCCAGCGGGTGGCCCGCGACGGCCAACCTTGCGCACTTCCTGTCCGGCGCGAACCTCGGCGGCGGCGTCGCGTACGTCAACGTGCTCTGCAACCAGGCCTTCGGCTACGGCGTCAGCGCCAACCTGAACGGAAACCTCAACTGGAACAGCTGGAGCGGTAGCGCCGGCAGCTTCACCTGGGACTTCGTCGTGCTGGCCCACGAGCTCGGTCACAACTTCGGAGCCTCGCACACGCACAGCTACTGCCCGCCCATCGACTCCTGCTACGACAACTGCAGCGGCTCGACCTCGTGCTCGCAGGGCACGCTCATGAGTTACTGCCACACCTGCGGTGGGATGGACAACATCGACATCGAGTTCCACCCGAACATCGCGAACATCATGCGCCAGCGCGTGGACGCGAGCTGCCTCGGGGACGCCTCGATGGCGCCCGGGGACCAGGTGACCTACCGCGTACGCTTCGCGCCGGAGTCCGGGACGGGATCGAAGGCTGCCACGCTCACCTTCGACCACGATGCGCAGAACGCCCCCGACCCCTTCATCCTGAACCTCGCCGGCGACGCGCAGTAGCGGGCCCGGAACGGCACGGGGCTGGCCGGAGCACTCACTCCGGCCAGCCCCGTGCCTTCGATGGACCTGGACCGACTCACGGCAGAGCCAGCCGCAGGAACTCGCGGAAGTCGTCCGTCTGGTTCGGGAGCGGCGCGCCCTGCCAGCGAGCGATCTCGGTCTCGGTCGCTGGGTCGAGGATCACGTAGATGGGCTGAGCGCGGCTCTTCGCGACGTCCGCCACGAGCTGGCGGATGCGAGGGCGCTTCGACTCGTCGTGAGCGTCCCAGTGGAGTCGCGCCTCGACGACGCGGTTCTTGACGTCGCTGACGCCGGGGAAGACGGAGACCTCCGCCTGGCGGCAGTTCTGTCACGTGTGCGCCGTGAAGTTCAGGAGGAGCCCGAGCTTCTTCTCGCGCGCGTAATCGAGCGCGACGTCGTAGTCGTCCTCGGCGACCGGTCCGCCCTCGAGCGCTTCGACACCCTCGGGGTAGACCGGCCCGCCGCCCCCGCCCGCTCCCTGGTGAGTGATGACCAGGCCGCGGCTGTAGGTCGGCGGCGGCGCCATGGCGCCCATGATGAAGCCGTCGAGCTGATACCCGACCGTGCCGAGCAGGCAGTAGAGGCCGAAGAGGATGTTGCCGAGGCCCCCGAGCATGCGCGCGGGACCGATGTTCCCGTCCGCCGACTCGCCCTTCAGGTTGATCCGCCCGAGCAGGTACATGCCCGCGACGAGAAAGATGCCCGCCCACAGGGCGAGGAACACCTCGCGGGGCAGGATCATCCAGTTCTCGGCGATGTCCGCGTTCGAGAAGAACTTCAAGGAGGCGGCGAGCTCGACGAAGCCCATGAACACCTTGAGGGTGTTCATCCAGGCGCCTGCGCTCGGGATCTTCGCGAGGCGGCCGGGGACGAGCGCGAGGAACACGAAGGGTGTCGCCATCGTCAGCCCGAAGAAGAACATCCCGATCGCGATCTTCAGGAAACCGCCGCCGCCCGCGGCGAGCAGCGAGCCGACGAAGGGCGCGGTGCAGGTGAAGCTCGTGATCACCAGGGTGAGGCCCATCAGGAAGACGCCGGTGTAGCCGCCCTTCTGCGTGGCGCTCCCCGCCGTCTGCATCAGGAAGGCCGGGGGCCGCAGCTCGAACATCCCGAAGAGCGCGCCCGCGAAGACGAGGAACAGCAGGCCGATCACGAGGTTCGTGATGTAGTGACCCGCGAAGGCCGCGATGGCGGGCCCGACGAGGACGCCGATGAGGACGAAGATGCTGATGATCCCCGCCCCGTAGATCAGGGCGAGGGGCAGCACGTTGCCGCCGCGCGCGTCCGCCTGCTTCGTGAAGAAGCTCAGCGTGATCGGGATCATCGGATAGGTGCACGGCATCAGCAGGGTGATGAGCCCCGCACCGATGGCCAGCAGGATGAAGCCGAGGAGCCCGCCCTCGCTCTCCGTTCCCTGGCCGAACACCTTGGGCGCGGCTTCGGCCGTCGCCTCGCCAGCCGGATCCTCCTCGATCTCTCCGGCCGCGGCGGCGAGCCCGGGGACCTCGGGAAGAACCCAGCCCGCGAAAGCGGCGGCGTAGAGCGCGTCGCTTCCCTCTCCCTCGTACGGGACAGCCATCGCGTCGATCGGCACGCAGCCGTTCACGTCGCAGGACTGGCCGCCGATCGTGACCGTGATCTCGTCGGGCTCGAAGCCCTCGAGAGCATCGCCCTTCACGCCGAAGTGGAAGGTGCCCTCGTAGATCCAGACGTACTGCTCGGCCGAGGAGCCCTTCGGGACGTAGTGCTCGGGGCGCGGGTAGTGGACCTCCTCCCATTCGACGCCCCCGCCCTCGACGGTGATGACGGTGGGCGTGGCGATGCCGGGGCCCTTGTCCGCCTCGTCCGGGCCGCCATACATGTGCCACCCCGCCGGGGTCGCGACCTCGACGACGATCTCGGCGACGTCGTCCTCGTCGACGCGGCCGAACCAGCGAGCCTTCGCGACCTCGTTCTCCGCGAAGATCGGTTCCCAGGCGGGCGCCTCGGCCTCCTCACCGGCACCGGCGTCCTCCTGCGGCCCGGCGCCGAGCGGCGCTCCGGTCGAAGCCTTCGACGGCGCAGCGGCGAGGAGGGCGGCGGGGAAGTCTCCCCAGACCGCGTCGGTGCCCTTGCCGGGGCTCTTCAGCGTCACCTCCCAGGGGACGCAGCTCAGCTGGTTGCACACCTGCCCGCTGATCTCGGCGACGAGCTCCGAGGGGTCGAGGTCACCCGCCCCTCTGGCCACCGCGTAGAGCAGCGTCTTCTCGTCGAAGATCAGGCTCGGGCCCAGGCCCTCGTACTCGCTCTCCTTGACGTGGGCCTCGGGGAACCAGACGTCGCTCCACGCGGCGCCGTCGACTCCGGAGAGAGTGATCCGCGTCGGCATCCCCCCCACGTCGCCGGCCTCGCCGTCGTCGTAGAAGTAGCAATCGAAGTCGGGAGTGACCTTGATGGCGACCTGGAGATCGCCCCCCTCGGAGCGCGCGTAGAGCTTCGCGGTCGCGGAGGGGTCCTGGGCCCAGGAGGGACTCGCGAGAGCAAGGAGGAAGGTGAGGAGTGCGAGGAGTCTCGTCATCGGGAGGGGATCGATCGGGGGGCCGGAAGGGCCGCCTGAGCGCCGGAGGGTAGCAACGACGTCGGTACGGAGCCGTTCGAGGCCTTCGAGCGGCCAAACAGGATCCTTGCCGAGGCCCTCTCGGAGGCTCCCGGGCTGGATCACTTGGGTTCCGGCGTCATCTCTCCGAAACTCTAGGGGTCCGGAGGCTCCTCACCCCGGCCCCGCAGCCATGAAGTCGCTCAAGACCCTCCTCACCCTGTCCCTCCCCGCCGTGGCCCTGGCCCTCCCGGGACCCGCCGAACCCAGCCAGACGGGCCGCGCAGGACAGGAGGGCCCTGCCCCGCAACGCGACGCCGGCGGCCAGACAGGCAGCCAGGGCGACGGTGAGGAGGAGACCGGCGAGGTCGGCCGGCACGCTCGTCCCGCCCAGGGCACCCGGCTCGACATCTTCGGCCGCCGCACCAGCTCGCGTCAGTACTCGGCAGCGGATCGGCTCATCGGCGGCTGGCAGCTGACCGATCTCGTCCTCGCGGGCTCGAAGAGGGCCGGACGCATCGCCCAGGGTGCCATGGTCGTGACCGAGGGGTTCATGAGCCTCGAGGTTCACGCCATGTGGCCCGTGGCGGAAGCTCCCCTCGACGGCGAGACCCCCGAGGCCGATATCCACCTCAGCTTCACCGCCGAGTACGCACTCGGCACCTCCGGCCAGCTGGTGACCGCGACGATCATCGGCAGCTACATCGACGATCAGACCGGGCTGGTCCAATGGGAGCGGCCTGGCTACCTGCGCGAGTACCGCGTGACGCTGCAGGCGAACCAGCTGGAGCTGAGCTGGGGCACCGAGGGCGAGGGCACGAACCGCATGGTGTTCCGGCCACGTCGCCCCGCGCGCCCGCTCACGCGCGACATCTTCGGCGCGGCCAGGTCCAGGGAGAAGATCGGCAGCCGACGCGATCTCTTCGGCCGCCGCTCGCAGCCCGGCTCCGGCGAGCGCGACGTCTTCGGGCGCGAGAAACCCGCCGGGGAGGAGGAAGCCGGATCTCCTCCGCCGGCGGCTGACGGCCGCAAGGACGGCGACCGCTGATCTCGCCGCGATCGGCGGGGCAGGGGAGTGAACCCCTGGACGAAGCAGGGGCCGCACACTCGACGTGCGCGGCCCCTGCTTCGTTCACGGTCCGATCAGGCTCGGCTCAGCACTTCGAGTAGCCGCAGGAGTAGCACTTCTCGCAGCCCTCTTCGGCCACGAGGTGCCCCACCCCGCAGTTGGGACACTTGACCTTGTAGGAGCGACGGCTCTCGGAGCTGCGGCGCTCCACCGGGCCGTCGCTCTCGAGCGCAGCCGGCTCGACGCGGCCGAGGAGGAGCGCCTCGAGCCCGTGCTCTTCCTTGGCGCGTTTGTAGCGCAGGAGCGCCGTGGCGAGGCCGTCCGCGAGCGACATGATCCGGCCGTCCTTCGTGGGGACCGACAGGCTGCTGCCGATCCCGGAGAGCTGGCTCACCGCCGTCTCGAGGCTGCCGTTGCTCCGCAGCCAGAGAGACAGGATCCGGCAGATGGCCTCGAGGTCGGAGTTCGCCACGTCGCCGCCCTTGCCCAGCTGGGCGAAGACCTCGCGCTCGCGCTCGCTCCGTGGATCGACGGAGACCTTCACGTGCATGTTGCCGAAGGGCGTCATCTGGCGGATGCGCAGCGACGGCATGATCTCCGGCAGCTTCACGGGAGACAGCTCCTCCGACTCACGTCGGTAGAGCGACCCCGCTCGATCAGCGACGTCGGCGACGGGTCCCGAGTGTGCGGTCTCGGTCCCCGCCGCCTCCGAAGCAGTCCCTCCCGCGGGACTTTTTTCCTCGTCGCTCCTCGTGGAGCTGGCGAGAGCCATCGGCTGCATGTCGCGGCAGCCATCACGATACACGGTCACCCCCTTCACGCCGAGCTCGACCGCCATGTCGTAGATCTGGCGGACGTCGTCGACCGACGCTTCGCGAGGGAAATTGATGGTCTTGGAGATCGACGCATCGCAGTGGCGCTGGAACGCGGCCTGCATGCGCATATGCCATTGTGGCGCGATGTCGTGAGCCGTGACGAACAGGCGCCGATGAGCGTCCGGGACCTCTGGTGCGTGGGCCAGGGTCCCCTCCTCGAGGATCTTGCCCACGAGCTCGTCGGTGAAGTAGCCCGCGTCGCGCGCGACCTTCTCGAAGACCTCGTTGGTCTCCCGCATCACGGTCGGGCGCCCCTCGGCGTCCTTCATGACCTGACGCTCGAAGGCGAGGCTGAACATCGGCTCGATCCCTCCGGAGCAGCCAGCGATGATCGAGATCGTCCCGGTCGGTGCGATCGTCGTCGTGTAGGAGTTGCGCAGCCGCACCCCACGCGTCTCCCACTCGGAGCCCTCCCAGGCCGCGAAGACGCCGCGCTCCTCCGCCAGCACCTCGCTCGCCACGTGGGACTCCTCCTGGAGCACCGACATGACCTTCTCGGCGAACTCGATCGCCTCGTCGGAGTCGTAAGGCAACCCCATCTGGTAGAGGGAGTCCGCGAGGCCCATCACACCGAGCCCGATGCGCCGCGTCATGCGCGACATCTCGCCGATCTCACGGAGGGGGTACTCGTTGACCTCGATGACGTCGTCGAGGAACCGGGTGCAGGTGTGGATGACCTCGCGGTAGGCGTCCCAGTGGAAGGTCGCGTTGCCCGATTCCCCGTCGGAGCCCGGGTCGGGGATCACGAAGCGTCCGAGGTTGATCGAGCCGAGGTTGCACGAATCCCAGGCATGCAGGGGCTGCTCGCCGCACGGGTTCGTCGCCTCGATCTCGCCGACGTTCTTGATCGGGTTCGACGCGTTGATGCGATCGATGAAGATGATGCCGGGCTCGCCCGAGGCGTGGGCGTGTTCGACGATGGACTGCCACATCTCCCCGACCGTCCAGGGAGTGCCATCCGCGCGCTCGAGGACACGATGGTCCCCGGTGCGCGGGTTGCGAACCTCGTGCGCAGCGTCAGGGTCGGACTCGAGCGTCTCGAGGAATCGGTCGGTGACCGCGACGCTGATGTTGAAGTTGGTGAGCTTCGAGCGGTCGTCCTTGTGAACGATGAAGTCGGCGATGTCCGGGTGGTCGATGCGCAGGATCCCCATGTTCGCGCCCTTGCGGAACGCGCCCTGGGTGATGGAGTCCGACGCCTTCGAGAAGACCTCCATGAAGGTGAGGGGACCCGCGCCGTGGCCGCCGGTGCCCTCGACGAGGTCGCCCGCCTCGCGAACCCTCGAGAAGCTGAAGCCGGTGCCGCCGCCGGCCTTCTGGATGAGCGCGGTCGCCTTGACCGCGTCGTAGATCGACTCCACGGAATCTTCGACCGGTAGGACGAAGCAAGCGGAGAGCATCCCGCTCCCGCGACCGGCGTTCGTGAGGCACGGGCTGTTCGGCAGGAACATCCGCTGGCTCATCAACGTGTAGAAGTCCCGCGCGACCTCGAGGGCCTCCGCCGGCTCGGCGTCGTAGGCGAGCTCCGCCTTGGCGACCGTGCGCGCGACGCGCCAGAAGAGCTGCCGCGGGGTCTCGACGAGCTCACCGGCCTCGTCCCGGATGAGGTAGCGGCGCTCGAGAACGGTCCGTGCGTTCTCCGTGAGATCCGGCTCCGCGAGGTCCTCCGGAGGATCGACTCGATCGAGGGCGGCGGGAGACGCCACCGTCATGTCGATCCCCGGCTGAAGCTGCTCACCGTCCACCTGCATGGTTCCCTCGGGCGTGGCCTGGGTCGAGTCGATCGGTGTCACAGGTTCCCCCTCGTCGGGTTCCAGAGATCTATGCGGGAAGGGGCACGCCCTGGTGCGGTCAGGGGCGCGCGAGCCAGATCATCGCTCGGAGTTCCACCCAGATGCAAGGGTCCGAGTGGTGAGGAGGGCGCAGTCCCTTCCGCGGCGGACTGTCGAGGGGGCTCGCAGGGCTTCAGAGGCGGGAACGAGCCGCGTCGGGCGTCAGGAGTCCCGCCCGGCGGCCTTACGTCGGAAGCGCGCCGCGATCTGGACGACGATCTGCAGCCGCACCGCGGCGGCAACGCCCAGATACACCCCACCGCCCACCGTCATGGCGGCCGCGAGCGCGAGAAAACGTCCGACGACTTCGTCAAGTACCCGCTCGGTCACGAACGCCGCGGCGCCGCAGGCCAGCGCAGCGAGGGAGATGCGCGCGAAGGCGCCCGGCCAGGACTGCTCCGAAGCAGGCAGGCCGAGACGGCGCGTGAGGCCGGGGAGGAGCAGCGCCGCGTTGAGTGCGCTGGTGATCGCGGTCGCGGCCGCGAGCCCCTCGACGTCCATACCGAGGCCCACGAGGAACCACGCGTTCAGCGCGACGTTGAGGACGAGCATCCCCATCGACACCTTGACCGGCGTGACGAAATCGCCCATCGCGTAGTAGGTGCGCGCCACGAGCCCGGTCGCACCGGCCGGGAGGATCGCGAGGCAGAGGACCCGGAGCGCCAGCGTCGTGCGCTCCACGCCCTCGCGTCCGAAGGCTCCGCGCTCGAAGGCCACCTCGACCACAGGCTCCGCGAGGGCGAAGAGCCCGATCGCCGCGGGCAGGGCGACGGCCGCTATGGCGAGGTGCGTGCGGTCGTGCAGCGCCCGCAGAGCCCGCCGGTCGCCGCCGTGTCCGAGCTCCTGGAGCGCCGGGAAGACCGCGCTGGTCGCGGCCACCGCGATGAGCGCGAGCGGGAACTGCTGCAGCCGGTTCGCGAAGTAGTGAGCCGTCGGGCCGCCGTCGGGTAGCCCCTCCGCCATCAGCCCGTCCACCATCACGTTGACCTGGTAGACCGCTGCTCCGAGGGCGAGGGGCGCCGCGCGCCGCAGGACCTCCATGGGTCCAGGCGCGCCTGCCGGTAGGGAGGGGGCGCGCGCCGCGCCGCCGACGAAGCCCGCGCGCCGCAGGGCAGGCCACTGGACGACGAGCTGCACCGCTCCGGCCACGAGCACGCCCCACGCGAGCCATCGCGCCATCTCGAGATCGCGCGCCTTGCGTCCGAGCCCGGCGCTCTCCCCGGTGCCCGCGAACTCACCCTGCAGCCCGTAGCCCCACCAGATCCCGAGGAGCGCGAGGATCCACGTCACGTTCATGGCCGCGGGGGCGAGGGCGGGCGCCCCGAAACGTCCGCGGACGTGGAGCGCCCCGGTGAAGAGCGCGGACACGCACACGAGCACGACGAAGGGCATGACGCGGACCGTGAGCTCGCGCACGGGCTCGGGGTCCGCACCCAGCCACGCCCACCCCGTCACCGGCATGTGGTCCGGGAGCAGGGACACCGCGCCCATCACCAGCAGCGCGAGGCCCACGAGCAGCGCCAGCAGGAGCCGCAGCGTCCGCCAGAAGAGAACGCGACCGCACTCCTCGCCGTGGTCCGCGTCCACGGCGGTCAGCGCGGTCTGGAAGCTGGTGGACAGCGCGCCCTCGCCGAGGAAGCGTCGGAAGAGGTTCGGCACGCGATACGCCGTGATGAACGCGTCGAAGATCCCCGAGCTGTCGCCCCAGAGGAGCGCCGCGAGCGACTCCCGGACGAAGCCGAGGACGCGGCTCAGAAGGGTCATCGACGACACGAGCGCCGCCCGCAGCCCGAGGCGGCGATGGCGGCCGCTGCGGACGCGCGACTCCCCGCCTTCCGGCGAGGAATCGGAGGTGTCGCGGGGGTTCTCGTTCACGGCGCAGCGGCGGCGGAAGCCGGCGGGGCAGCCTAGCCGCGAAGGCGCCGTCCCCCGCGCCCAATCCCCGCCCGCCGCGCACGATCCGAGGGGCCGAGACGATCCAGAAGCCCCTCTCGCGCGCGACCGGGGCGCTGCGCTCTCACCGCCGCTGGAGACGACGCCGCTCGACCGGCGGGCGGGCGCGAGAGCGGATCGCTCCTGCCCACCGACGCGTCGCCTGCACGCGGCGACCGGGAGAAGGAAGCGGGCGCCCCACTCGCTCGCGAGCGGGGCGCCCGGGGAAGGAGCGCCTGGGAGTGGCGAAGGCTCTCGGGGCCTCAGGGGGCGGCGCAGAAGGTGATCTGCAGGCCGTCCGAGAGGTTGGAGCCCGAGCCGACGGTGTCGCGGTACCAGAACTGGAAGTTCCACACGTCGCCGTTGGCGATGGGCGCGGGCAGCGCGCCGAAGACGAGGGGCTGCTGCGCGCCGCCGAAGGGTCCGGTGCCGATCACCGGGAGGCGGTTGATGCTCCCACCAACGCAGAGCGTGCCGTTGCCGAGGGGGGTCGAGGCCTGGGAGGGTCCGTAGAAGAAGAGGCCGAACTGGGACGGCGCCGCGCCGAAGACTCCGAGAGCGAGGTTCTGGTCGCCGACGTCCTGGGAGCCGCTCGCGGCCATCGTCGCGCTCGTTCCGAAGCCGTTCACGCCGCCGACGCAGTAGTTGGCGATCGGGGGGCAGGACGGAGCGTCCACTGCGAAGACGGCGACGTCGTCGATCGCCGCCTCGACGATCGAGCCGTCGCCGAGGTCGCTCGCGATGAAGCGGACCCTCACGTTCGCCGTGAGCGGGACGCTGGCGCCGATGTCGAGGATGGTCTCGATCCATCCGCCGCTCGTCCCCGCGCCGGTCGGACCGACCGTCAGTGCGTTCGTCCAGGTGGCGCCTCCGTCGGCGGAGAGATCGACCTCGAACACGTCCGCGTTCGGGGAGCCACCCACGTCGTTGGAGTACCAGCGCGCGAAGCGCAGGGTTCCGCTGACCGCGCCGTCGAGGTCGAAGGTCGGGGAAAGGAGCGTCGTGCTGCCTCCGTCGACGTCGTTGGCGCCGACGCTGCCGCCGACGGAGCCCTGGCCGGTGAACCAGCAGCGCGCGCCAGCCCCCGGTGTGTTGTCGTTCTCGGGCTGTGCGGTGGTGCCCACCGGATCACCCACCTCCCAGTTACCGGTCGAGGCGTCGTTCGGCGCAGCGACGGACCAGCCCTGGTTCCCGCTGGACTCGAAGTCGAAGGAGGCGACGGTGCGCACGCCCGCGGTGAGCTCGCCGGCGAGCTCGAAGCTGCGCCCGGCCTCGGTCACGGTGACGGTGAAGGGCAGAACCGCCCCCGCGGGGGTGCCCGCCGCCACCGCGAGAGTGAGGGCGGCGGTGTTCTGGCCGCTCGTGAAGGGCGCGACGGTCGGCAGGGGTGCGGCGCCGTCGATCACGAGGAGGCCCGGGTCGCCGCTCGTCAGGGTCAGGCTCGCCGCGCCGCTCGCGGCGCGGCCGGTGTTCCCGATCGTGACGGTCACGCCGATCTGCTCACCGGCCTCGAAGGAACCGTCGCCGTCCCCGAGATCCGCGAGGGCCACGGCCTCTCCGCGCAGCCAGGGACCGGCCGCGAGCGCCGTCCGGGCGAAGGCCAGGCGGTTGTCCTCGGCGAGCGGAACGATGCGGCTCTGCGCGGGCCAGAAGCCGTCGGTGTCCGATCCGATCTCGGGGGTCCACGAGTAGGTGCCGTTCGCGCCGTAGTCGTAGTCCATGGTGGTGCCGGCCGCCTCGTAGAGCAGGATCGACGCGGGCCCGTGGGGGTAGCCGGTCTCGGTGACGGCGAGGTCGCCGATCACCTCCATCTCGGACCAGTCGGGCGGGAACTGGGGCACGTAGCCCCAGGGGGACAGCCACAGATCGCTGAAGGTGTGCACCGACAGGGCGCTGCGGAACGAGCGCTGCCCCATCAACTGGACCATGGCCTGAGTCTCGGGCTCCGAGCCGGCCGAGGGACCGTGGTAGATGTCGGAGTTGGGGTTGCTGCTCGAGCCGGCGACGGCCCACTGGAAGGGATAGTTCCGATTCAGATCGACCCCGAAGGTCCCGTCTCCGTTGTTGCGGCGGTTCTTGCGCCAGAGGCCACCGCCGCCAGGGGCGATCGAGCGGTTGTACTCGTAGCCGTCGGGGTTCACGCAGAGCACGACGTAGATCTCGCGCTCGTCCACGAGGTAGGTGGCGAGCGGGTCGGTTCCGTACTCCTCGAGCAGCCAGCTGATGAAGTAGATCGTCGTCTGCATCCCCTGGGGCTCGCGCGCGTGGTGAAGCGAGTCCACGCGGAACTCGGGCTCGTTCTCGTCGACGTTCGGGTTGTCCGAGACCTTGAACATCCAGATGTCGCGGCCCTGAACGGACTGGCCGATCGAGGTCTTCTGGGAGACCAGGCTCGGGTAGCTCGCCCGGAGCTGGTCGATGATCCCGACGATCTCGGCGAAGGTGTAGTAGCCGCCCATGCCTCCCTGGCCGAAGGCGGGGCTCAGGGACTGGCCGTAGGTGCCCCCGGCGACGCGGGACGATCCCCCTCCGTCGCCCGAGGCGAGTCGACGGGCGTAGTAGGCCGCGAGGTCGGGGACCTGGACCTCGACCTCCAGCTGCAGCGCCTCGATGGCCTCGATGTCCGCCTCGTCGACGATCGCCACCGCTTCGCCCCTGGCGAGGTCCTTGCGGATCACATCGAGATCCAGGCGCTGGAGCCGCAGGAGCGCGCGGCCGTTCCCGAGGACTCGCACGAGGCTCAAGGCCTCGTGACGGTGGCCCTCCGGCAGCGGAACGTCCGAGAACAAGGCCGTCGGAGTGGTCTGGGCGTCGGCCTGACTGGCCTGGAGCGCCGCGGCGAGGAGGAGTGCGGAGATCATGGGAGGGGGGACGAACGGCGCGCGGCCCTGGTTCCGGGCGCCGGGCCGTCCGGATCGAGCAAGGGGATGACCCTCAACGCACCGCGCCCCCCCGGGCCGCTGAGGAGTCCGGGGGGGCACGGTGGAGAGCGCGTCAGCGCGTGGATCAGCGTGAGAGCGCTTCCAGGAAGGCCACCAGCTGGCGAGCCTCCGTGTCCGTCAGTCGCAGCTCCCGCATGCGATCGGAGCGGTTCGAGTTGACGTTGCCGCCGCGTCGGTAGAACTCGACGACCTCCGCGAGGGTCTCGATGCTGCCGTCGTGCATGTAGGGCGCGGTCTTCGTGAGCATGCGCAAGCCGGGTGTACGGAAGCGGCCACGGTCGGCCTCGTCCCCGGTGATCTCGAAGCGGCCGCGAGCGGGTACGCCGTCGACGGCGCCGACGCCGGTGTTGTGGAAGTCCTCGTCAGAGAAGTTCGGACCGTTGTGACACTTCCAGCAGCCGCCCTTGCCCTCGTAGATCCAGAGCCCCGCCTCCTCGTCCGGCGTGAGCGCCGCGCGCTCGCCGAGACGGAACCTGTCCACGGGGGAGTCGCCGACGGTGAGACCCCGCACGAAGGCGGCGAGGGCCTTGGCGAGATCCTCGCCGTTGACCTCGCGGCCGTAGACCTCGCGGAAGCGGCGGTCGTAGTCCTCGTCGAAGCCCAGTCGGTTCACCGCGGCCGCGATCCCGAGCGCCATCTCCTCGGGATTCTCGATGGGCATCACCACCTGCTCCTCGAGGGTCGATGCGCGACCGTCCCAGAGCAGGTTCTCGCTCAGCCCCTTGTTGAAGATCGCGGGCGCGTTGCGGCGCGTGAGGTAGCCCTCGATGCCGCGCGAGGTCGCGCGGTTGTCGGCGAAGGCGAACTCGGGGCGGTGGCAGGACGCGCAGGCGATCGTGCCGCGGCCCGAGAGCACCGGATCGAAGAAGAGGGCGCGCCCGAGGGCGAACTCCTCCTCGCTGGCGGTGAACCCCTCCGCCAGGGGCTCGACCCCCTTCGGCGCCGTGCGCACGAAGGGGGTCGGGAGGGTGTCCTCCGGAACGAGGGGTCGCGTGTCGGGCCCGACAGCCTTCCTGGGCTCGTCGTCCTGGCCAGCTCCGAAGAGCGGCAGGGACGCGCACAGGCCGAGGGCCAGCGCCGCGATTCCTCGTCCGGGGACGTTCATGGGAGTCCGGCCCGCGCTACTTGCCGGCCTTCTTCAGGAGCTTGGCGATGACGTCGTCGATCGCTTTCCCGTTGTGGCCCCGGTACGCGATCGTCCCGTCGACGTCGAGCACGAGGTAGGTCGGGTAACCCTGGACCTTGAAGAGGTCCGCGATGGGCGAACCCTTCTGACCCTGGTAAGCGGACATCCAGGAGACGCTGTGCTCCTCGAGGCCCTTGCGGTACACGTCCGGCGCGTCGCCGGTGTTGATGCCGATGAGTTCGAAGTTGTCGTTCTCGTGACGCTCAACGAGCGCCTTCAGGTGAGGCATCCCACCCACGCAGGGCGGTCACCAGAAGCCGTAGAAGTCGAGGGCCACGACCTTGCCGCGGTAGTCCTCGAGGTTGAAGCCGAAGCCATCGATGGTCTCGCCGTAGAAGTCGGGCGCGGTCTTGCCCTGCTCGACGTCGGCGGCCTTCACGGACAGCGACTGGGCCATCGTGAAGTAGTGGGTGTTCCCGAAGTCGTCGCCGATGCGGGCGAGGAACGCCGCGCTGGTCTTGGGGTCCTCCTTGGCGAGGGCCTTGGCGCCTTGGAAGAGCGCCTGGGCCTGGACGTCCTTGTCCGTGGAGCCCTCCACGACCTTGGTGAAGAGGGCAGCGACCTTCTCGGGCTCGAAGTCCCTGGCGTTCTTGCTGAGGCTCGCGAGGGCGTCACCGAACCACTCGGCGTCGGTGTGATGCTCGGCGAGAGCGTCGTAGATCGGCGAGAGGACCCTGGCGCGCTGGTCCTTCTTGATGGCCTTGTTCGACTTGATGTTGTCGGCGAGCCACAGCAGCGCGAGCCCGTTGTTCTCGCGCGCGAGCGCCTCGAACCGGGGCCAGTACTCGTTGATCGGAGCCTGATTGCGGAGCGCCTTGCGCGCCTCGCGGTCCGCCTCGCGGAGCTTCTTGCGGTAGGCCTCGTAGGCGGCCTCGTATTCCTTGGCCAGGGCGACCGCGGGGTCGACGGGCGCCTTCTCGGCCCCCTGCTTCGCGGTCTCCTGGGCACCGGTTCCCAGCGGCGACGCGGCGCCCGCCAGCGGCAGCGCCATGCCGCCGAGGATCGCGGCGGTGAGGATCGACTTCTTCATGAGTGGTGGGAGAGGGGTCGGAGGTTCGGGCGCGGATCATAGCGCGCGCCGATCACACCCACTGATTACGACTTCGGGGCGGGCCATGACGTTCGAACTACGTCATCGGCCCGCCCCGAAACACTGCGCCCCGAGGGGTCCTCGGGAGACCCCTGCTTCCGCCTGCCTCAGCCGAGGCGCTCCCCCGCGAGGCGGTTGACCAGCTTTCCGTCCACGAGACCCCGGTGGGCCGCCATGACGGCCTTCATGACCTTGCCGAGGTCGCATTTCTCGGAGGCGCCGGTCTCGGCGATGGCGGCCTCGACCGCGGCGATCGTGGCCGCCTCGTCGAGCATCTGGGGCAGGTAGCCTTCGAGGACGGCGATCTCCGCCTCCTCCTTGTCCGCCAGCTCGTCGCGCCCCGCGTCCCGGTACTGCTGGGCGCTGTCCTTGCGCGACTTGACGCCGCGGCGAACCACCGCGAGCACGCTGTCCTCGTCGAGGTCGGCGCCCTTGTCGATGCGCTCGTTCTTGAGCGCGGCGATGAGCATGCGGAGGGTGTCGCGCCTGAGCGTCTCACCCGCTCGCATGGCGGATTTCATGTCTTCCTGGATCTGGGTCTCGAGCGCAGCGGTCATCGATCACTCCTCTTCGTCGTCGGGGCCTTCGGCGGGCGTCTCGGAGTCGGAACCTGTGTCGAGGTCAGGAGCAGCTCCTGCCTCGGGCGCCTCTCCGGCTCCCACTCCGCTGTCCGACGCGTCCTCGCCGTCCCCCGAGTCGAACCGGGCGAGGTCGTCGCCCCTCACGATCTCGACGGCGACCAGTCGGTCCTCGTCCTTCAGGTTCACGAGGCGCACGCCCTGGGTGTTGCGTCCGATCGAGGACACGTCCGCCACGGCGACGCGCACGACCATGCCCTTCTCCGAGATGAACATGATCTCGTCGTCCTGACGGCAGAAGCGCGCACGCACGACCTCGCCGTTGCGGTCGGTCGTCTTGATGTCGAGCACGCCCTGGCCGCCGCGGCCCTTGATGGGGTAGTCCGACATCGGCGTGCGCTTGCCGTAACCGTTCGCGGTGGCCGTCAGGAGGAACGCGTCCGGCTCGGCCACGACCATGCCGACCACCTCGTCGTTCTCGAGCAGCCTCATGCCTCGGACCCCGCGAGTCGTGCGGCCCATGGCACGTGCTCCGGCTTCGTCGAAGCGGATCGCTCGGCCCGAAGCGGCGCTCATCAGCACGGTCGCGCCCGGCGCCGCCAGGCGCACCGAGACGACCTCGTCGTCCTCGTCCACGAGGATCGCGCGGATGCCGCCCTTCTTCGGGCGCGAGTAGGCCTCGAGCTTGGTCTTCTTGACGATGCCCTTCTTCGTGGCGAACACGATGAAGCGCTCGTCGTCGAACTCGGGCACGCGCAGGATCTCCTGGATCTCCTCACCCTCGCGGAGCTGCAGGAAGTTCTGGATCGAGCGCCCCTTGCTGTTCCGGCCCGCCTCGGGCATCTGGTAGCCCTTGCGCCAGAACACCTGCCCCATGTTCGAGAAGAACAGGAGGTAGTCGTGGGTCGAGGTGACCACCAGCGCGCGCTGGACGTCGCCGTCCTTCTGCTCGGCGCCACGCACGCCGCGGCCGCCGCGGCCTTGCGCGCGGTAGGTGTCCAGCGGCAGCCGCTTGATGTAGCCGTCCCGCGAGAGGGTCACGACCGTGAGGTCCTCGGTGATGAGGTCGGCGATGTCGATGGACCCGTCGACCTCCTCGAGGCTGATCTCAGTGCGGCGTTCGTCGCCGTACTTCTCGACGATCTCCTCGATATCGGCGCGGATGATCGCCGTGACACGCTCCGCCCGGTCGAGGATGTCGCGCAGGTCGGTGATGCGCTCGATCAGCTCCGCGTGCTCGGCCGCGAGCTTGTCGCGCTCGAGGCCGGTCAGCGAGCCGAGGCGCATGTCGACGATCGCCTGGCTCTGACGCTCCGAGAGCCCGAACTCGGCCGCCAGGGCCTTCTTCGCCGCGTCCCGGTCCTTCGACCCCCGGATGATCTCGATGACGCGATCGATGTTGTCGACGGCGATGCGCAGTCCGTCGACGATGTGCTTGCGCTCCTCGGCCTTGCGCAGGAGGTACCTCGTGCGACGGCGGATGACGTCGCGTCGGTGGCCGAGCCACGCCTGCATCAGGTCCCGCAGGGACATCGTCCGCGGCTGACGGCGATCGATCGCCAGGTTGATGATCGAGTAGGTGCTCTGGAGGGGGGTGAACTTCCAGAGCTGGTTGAGGATCACGTGGGGATCCTCGCCCTTCTTCAGCTTCACCACGAGGCGCATGCCCTCGCGGTTGGAGTGGTCGGTGACGTCCGAGATCCCGGTGATCCGGCCGTCCTTCACGACCTGGACGATCTTCGAGATGATGCCCGTGTCACCGGCCTTCTTGGTCTGGTACGGGATCTCGGTGAAGACGAGCTGGTCGGTCGTCTTGCCTTCCTCGATGTGGTAGCGCGCCCGGATGCGGATGAGCCCGCGGCCCGTGGTGTAGGCCTGGACGATCCCGCTGCGGCCCATGATCGTGCCGCCGGTCGGGAAGTCGGGGCCCGGAACGAGCTTCAGCAGCTCCTCGTCGGCGAGGCCGGGGTCGTCCAGCAGCGCGATGAGACCGCGGCCGACCTCGCGCAGGTTGTGCGGGGGCAGGCTGGTGGCCATGCCGACCGCGATGCCGTCCGAGCCGTTGCAGAGCAGGTTCGGGAAGCGCGACGGCAGCACCGTCGGCTGCATGCGCGTCTCGTCGTAGTTCGGCTCGAGGTCGACGGTCTCCTTGTCCAGGTCGGACAGGAGCTCCATCGTGATCCCCTGCATCTTCGCCTCCGTGTAGCGCATGGCCGCGGGAGGATCGCCGTCGATGGAGCCGAAGTTCCCCTGGCCGTCCACCAGCGGATAGCGCAGCGAGAAGGGCTGCGCCATGCGCACGAGCGTCGGGTAGATGACCGACTCACCGTGCGGGTGGTAGTTGCCCGAGGTGTCGCCCGCGACCTTCGCGCACTTGCGGTACTTGGCCCGCGGCGTGAGGTTGAGGTCGTTCATCGCCACGAGGATCCGGCGCTGGGACGGCTTGAGGCCGTCCCGCACGTCGGGCAGCGCGCGGCTGTGGATGACCGACAGGGCGTAAGTGAGGTACGACTCCTTCATCTCGCGCTCGATCGCGCGCGGGGTCGTGTTGGCCTCGATGGGCTCCTCGGTGTTCTGCTCGACGGACTCGTCGCTCATGGGGGCTCTTGGGTGCGGCCCGCGAGGGGGAGCGCCCGGGACGCGGCTTCTGCGCGGCTCGGCGGGGGGATCCAGGGGCGCTCGCGGGAGGGCGAACGGGGGCCTCCGGGAGATCCCGGGGGCGCGCCGTTCGAAGGGCCGATTATCGCAGCCCGAGAGGGCCGCGAGAAGCGTCTAAAGGGGTTCAGGACGCCGGAATCGGACGATTCCTCGGGGCCTGCCGAGGAGCCCCCTCAGGGAGCTCCCAGAGGCCCCCCGGGGACGCTCCAGCGAGGGCCTCGGGCGCGGTCCGGAGCGCGCACGATCCGCCCCTCGCCAGCGCGCCCGACAAGCGCGCTCCGGGCGGCCGTCCGGAGCCCTGCACGGAGCGGGCGCAGCGGAGCCGACGAGCGCTTGCAGGCACCCTTCCTCGCCGCGCTCGACCGATGCGCTCCGACGCCGCGGGAGGCTCACTTCCGCTTCACGACCAGCCGCGCGGTGCAGGCGCTGCGCGGGTCGGCGCGGCCGGCGAGAGACGCCTCGATGATCTCGCGCGTGCGCGGCACGCGTCCGCTGAAGACCGTCTCGCCGTCGAAGGTGACGACGATGTCCTTGTCGAGGTCGATGAGGTTGTCGCGCAGGCGCAGCGCGATCCGATCGAGGCCCTTCGCCTCGATCGCGACGGTCTGGCCCTTCACCTCCGCAGCGATCCGCGCGCGGTCGTCGCCGTCGCCGGGCTCGACGAGCTCGAGCCAGTAGAAGCGGCGACCCCGGACGTCGTCCTGGAGCCAGATCACCTTGGAAGGCCACGGGTCGCGGCGCCTGGCGGCCATCCAGGGCAGGGCGGAGCGGTCCTCGCGGTCCATCCAGTGCCCCTTGTCCGGATAGATCGTGACGAGGTGCTCGTAGCCGCCCTCGTCCTCCTCCGCGAGGCCCTCGAGCGTCTCCTTCCAGCGGGCCGCGATCTTGTTGCGGTCGTAGGCGCCGTCCTTGCCGCCCATGAAGATCATGAACGGCAGGTTCCGCAGGCCGTCGGGCCGGGTCTCGTTGGGGTGGCCGGCCATCATCGCCGCCGCTGCGTAGCGGTCGGCCATGCGGGGCGCGAGCTGGTACACGCCGTCACCGCCGGCGGAGTAGCCCATCAGGTAGACCCTGTCCGGGTCGACGCCGTGGCGCGCGACGTAGCTGGCGATCATCCGATCGAAGAGCGGGTCGATGTGCCCCTGGTGCCAGAGGTTCCAGGTGTTCGTGGGGGCGCGCGGCGCGACGTAGATGCCCTCCTCCGGCTCGTAGAGACGGATCTGGTTGCTCCACTGACCGTCGTTCAACTCAGGCGGCGCGCCGCCTCCACCGTGCATGGAGATCCACAGACTGCGCTCGCCCTCGGGTGCGTCCCCGAAGCGGCGCTCCTTGATCCGCAGGACGTGGCCGGCAGCCTCGAAGGCGCGGGCCTCGTCCTCCGCCTTCAGCTCCTCCGCGAGCACGGCGCGCCGCTCCTTCCAGAGGAAGTCGATCAGGCGCCCCGCCGCCTCCTCTCCAAGCTCCTCGCCCCCGCTGCCGAGCTTCGCGAGGTCCGAGCCGGCCTCGTCCTTCACGTAGCGCGAGGTCACCTCGACCGCCGCCACGCGCTCGCTGGCACGCGCCCACGCGAGGGGGAAGGTCGCGCCCTCGCGCTTCCACGAACTGGCCCACACGGCGTGCTCGCGGTCCCCGGCCGTCGCCTTCGCCGCGTCGGCGGTGAACCAGCCGCGGTCGAGCCCGGCGGGGTCGTGCTCGTCCGCGCCGCAGAAGCGCCAGCGCGCGCCGTCCCAGACCTCGACCCACGTGTGGTTGCCGCGGTCGTCGTGCCAGCGGCTCACGCCGGCCGCCCGCGCGGGGATCCCCGCAGCGCGGCACGCGTCGACCATCAGGATCGTCAGCCCGGTGCAGGTCGCGCGGCCCTGCGCGATCGACTCGGAAGGCGACGCGTTCGGCCGCTTGCGTCCGGTGTTGTAGTGAACGTTGACGACGTCGAAGAGCTCGTCGTTGATGCGCATGGCCGCCTCCTCCATCGAGCTGCAGCCCATCACGATGGGAACGACCCGCGCGAACATCTCGCCCCGCCAGCGCTCGCGCGACTCGTCGAGCACGGCGTAGGGGAGCACGTCGTTGAGGAACATCTCCTCGGAGACGTCCTTGGCCCAGGCGAAGGCCTCCCGGGCGGCGAGGGCGAGGAAGAGGTTCTCCTCGAGGAGCTGGAGCGAGAGGGCCTCGTCCCCCGGCGGGCGGTTCTCTGCGAGGAACGTCGCGCAGCGGGCGCCGAGGTCACCGTGGCGCGCGGCGGCGCTCGACCGGAAGGCCTCCCAGACGTCGGCCGTCCTCTCCTGAGGGGCGGCGAGAGCGAGGGACGGGAGAGCGATGAGGAGCAGTGCTTGGGGAGCGCGCATGAGGCCCAGTCTCCCCCATCCGCGCCGCCGCGTCGACGGGGCGCCCGCTGCCAGGACACAGACCTGACGCGAGCGCCCGGCGTCCCCAGCCCGGACCGCCTCGCCGGAGGGGACGCCCGGCGCGATTCAGTCGCGCTTCGCGAGACGCGAACGGTGCAGCTCCAGCTTGGAGCGCCCGGCCTCGGTGTTCTCGATGACCCACTGCGTGTTGGCGAAGGCCGTGGGTGAGACGCGCTCGCGGAACTCCGCCAGGAACGGCTCGAGCTTCGCGTAGAGGAAGACTCCCTCGCCGCACCAGTCCATGAGCAGCTCGGGATGCACCGCCCCGCGCCGGGCGAGCCCGAAGGCCATCTCGAAGTAGCTGGTGACCTGACGGAAGGCCGCGTTCTGCTCGCTCCCGAAGTCGGCGAGCGCCGCGAGCTCCTCGTACGACTCGGGGAACCAGCGCAGGAGCGTCTCTCTCGAGGCCCGCATCACCGGTTCACGACGCAGCTCGTAGAGCTTGAGCACGATCTCCGCATCGGCCGGAGTCGGCCCGTCACTCCGCTTCGCGGCCTTGTCCTTCTTCTTGGGCTTGTCCTTCGACATGCCCGCAATCTACACGCAGCGCGCGCTTTCTTCAGAGAGTCTCGCTCAGCCGACGACGGTCCTCTGGACCGGCGACGCGAGCCCCTGCTCGGTGGCGAGGACGTCGACGAGGTGGAGCGGAACCTCCTCGAAGCTCATGGACTCGACGACGACGTCGGTCGGTGCTCCCTCCCACAGGAGCCACGTCTCCGCGGCCGGCCACTCGGGAAGGCGCAGAGGACCGGGCGCGACCTTGTCGGAGGTCGCGAGGATCGCCACGGGGACGTCGAGGTGCCGGGCGCGCTCCAGCAGAGCGTGGGTTCCCACGCGACCGACGAAGGTCTCATGGCCGATCGCCTCGGTGCCGAGCCAGATCCGGTCGACGCGGCCGACGGCGGCCACGAGCGCCGCGTCGTAGACGAAGCGCGTCGGCACGCCGCTGGCGACGAGCCGGCGGGCGAGGCGTCGGCCGCCGAGGTCGGGGCCGCCCTCGGAGACGATCGCCGACGGGCGCAGACCACGAGCCTGGGCGAACTCGATGCCGCGGGCGACGGTCTCGGACCAGCCGTGGACGAGGATCGTCTCGCCGGCGCCCATGGCCGCGATGCCCTCGAGCAGCGGCGCGGCCACGCGGGTCTTGTCCCCGAGCAGGGGCGGCTCCTCGTCCGCCCCCAGCCAGCGGTCGCACTCCGCGGCGAGCGCCTCGCGCAGCGCCGGCCCTCCGTCGTCGGCGACGTCCCCGGCGACTCGCGACAGGGCCGCGCACAGGTTCATCACGGGCGCGCGCCAACCCTGGGCCTCGAGGACCTCGCCGAGCTCCTCGACCAGGCGACCATGGACGCCCGCGTCGGGGCTCGCTTCGCCCTCGAGCCAGTCCCGGACGGTCCGCGCGAGGCGGCGCACGAGGTCGTCGGCGGCGGCGCCGCGGTCGTCGGCGAGGGGCGCCACGGCCTCGGCGAGGGAATCGGTCCCCAGGACGGGGCGCGGAACCCCGGCAGAGGGGGGCGTCCACTCGAAGATGGACGTCGAAGGATCTTCGGCGGACATGTGCGGTGCGCGGCTCGGGGTGCGGCTCCGGGGATCGACGTACCATCGTCCTCCCGGCCCCCCGGCGCAACCCTGCGCTGCGCGCTCCACCGATTCCTGCCATGACCGACGACCCCCAGGGGGAACCCTCCCACGCCTCCGATCCCGCGAACGCGGACTCCTACGGCCCGGCCCTGGGCCGCCTCGCGAGCGGACTGTTCATCGTCACGACGCGCGACGAGCGCGGCCGGCCCATGGGCTTCCTCGGCTCCTTCGTCCAGCAGGTCTCCCTGGACCCGCCCACCGTCATGGTGGCGGTCGCCAAAGGCCGCGAGCACCTGGACGCCATCCGCGCCGCGGGCCGCTTCGGCGTCTCCGTGCTCGGCGAGCAGGACAAGGGACTGATGAAGCCGTTCTTCAAGAAACCGGAGGACGGCTCTCCCTTCGACGACGTGGCTCACACCTCGGCGCCGGACGGCGCCGGCGGCCCGGGCTCGCCCGTTCTCGCGGAGGCGCTCGCGTGGTTCGACTGCCGCGTCGCGGGCGAGCACAACGCCGGCGACCACGTGGTGGTCTTCGGCATCGTCGAGTCGGGCGTGCTCGCGCGAGAGGGAGAGCCGCTGATCCACGCGCGCAAGAACGGGCTTCGTTACACGTGACGGCCAGGAGACCCGACGCTCAGTCCGCGAGGAGTGGGATCTCGATCTCCGCCGGAATCTCGCGGACGGCTCGCAGCACGGCGCCGTCGGCGCGCGTGACGACCTTGTAGCGCGCGCCTTCACGGACGCGCTTCACGTGGTAGCGCACGCCCTCCGGGCCCTCGACGCGATCCACGCTCACCAGGGTGCTCGCCGGCAGGAGGACCATGGACGCCGCGACGACCGACGCGGGCGCGTCGACGAGCGGCACCGGCTCCTCGGTCTCCAGCAGGCGGCCGTCCTCGTCGAGCACGGCCTGGAGAGCGCGACCGTCCACGAGGAGGCCGAGCTCGAACGTCCAGGCGCCGTCCTGCCACTCCCGTTCGGCGCCCGTGATGTGGGCCCCTGGGAAGGCCGTCGCGAGCGCGGAGACGATGGGGACCGGGACCCGCTCGATGGAGATCTCCGCCTCGAGATCGCGAAAGGCGCCGTCGCGGTCGAGCTCGATCTCGACGGCGCCGCCGGCTCGCGCGTCGTCGAGGAGCGCCAGCAGGCGGTCGGGTACGCGGTCCGTCGAGGTGCACGCCGACAGGAGGACCGCGGCGAGGCCCAGCGGGCGCGCGGTGAGCGGGGCCGAGGTCATGGGCGGAGGATAGGACCTTCGGGGGAGGCCGGATCGGAGGAGCCGGCTCAGAGGGACCCGGCTCGCGCCCGCAGCGCATCGCCCAGCGGACCGTCCATGTCGTCCGCGATCGCTGCCGCCGCGCTGATGTCCTCGACCTCGAGGGCCTCCCTCAGCGCTTCGGTGACCTCGTCCGCGTGGGGCACGCCGC
>PKCK01000080.1 GCA_002862085.1 Planctomycetota bacterium
CCCAGGGGGAGTCCGGCGCGGTCGTCGATGTGCGACACCGCCTGCCAGACGCCCACTCGGTTGTGTGTCTGCTCGGCGTCGAAGGGGTACAGCGGGTCGGGGGTGTGGCCGACGAGGAAGCTGTGCCCCTCGCTGGTCACCGGGCGGCCCGAGTGGGTGGTCACCGGCACGAAGGCGCCCCCCTCCTCGCGCTCCAGGTGGACCGTCGGCGTGTCGACCGTGGGATCGCCGCCGCTCCAGGCGAACTTCACGAGCCCCTGGACGCGCGGGACCTCCTCGGGAATGCCGAGCTCCAGCGTCATCTCCATCGGCATCCAGAAGTACTCGGGCGGTGTGTCGAGCCAGGTGCCGGCCGTGGGCGTGGGGTCGGGAGCCACGGTAGGCAGCTCGTGCAGCGGGTAGTCGGTGGGAGCGTGGCGTCCGAGCGGATCGGGGTCCTCGTGCACGTCGGTGGAGAGCACGAGGTCGACGTACTCCATCCAGCGCTCGAGCACGTGCTCGGACTGCAGCGGCCCCCACAGCCCGATGTCGGGCTCGTAGCCGCCCACCATCCAGTCCTCGGGCATCATCAAGTAGCCCTCGTGGTCCTGGCTGTAGGCCACCATCAGCGGGAAGTCGTAGCCGAGCTCCGTCGCGGCGCGGTGCCGGAAGTGCTGGGTGAAGAGCGACGTGGCCTCCCCGGGGAAGAAGCCCATCAGCAGGTCGCGGTCGACCTGCTCGCCGGTGGCCGTGAGCGTGCGAATCGGGCCGAGGCGCGAGGCGGACGTGCCCGCCTTGAGCGACTCGGGCAGCGGCAGGGGCAGCTCGTCCTCGGCGAGATCGAAGAACACCAGGAGCAGGCGACTGATCAGCTCGACGTCCATGCAGTTCGTGTACGGAAAGACGTCGGTGTTGAGCTTTCCGACAGGAAAGTCGAGGTCGCCTGTGCCGCAGAAGACGTAGCCATACTTCGAGTTGAACTCGTCGAAGGTGGCCGGATCCCCGTCGGGCTGAAGCCCCTCGGTGTAGGGCGGGTAGCGCCAGTCGACCGTGCCGTCTCGCGTCACGTGGATCTGCGACGGATGCTGGCTGATGTGGCGCTCGGCCGTCTCGAGCCGGATGGGTTGCTCGCTCGTGGGGGTGGCCTCGTAGGCCTCCCAGAGCAGCGGCGCAGCGCGGTGCCCGAGGCTCTCGATCCGCGCGAAGTCGCTGTCAGAGCCGGCAGGCGACTGATCTCCGCCCGCCCCTTGGGTGTACATCACGACGACCTCGTCGTCGAACTGCTCCTGGAAGACCGCCTCGATGCCGCCGCCGGAGTCGGTGCTCACGAGGGGGTTCTTCTCCGAGAGCACGATGCCGTGCATGCCCCAGTTGACCATCACCGCGATGGGCTCGTCGGCGAGCGTGTCGAAGCGCATCAGTGCCAGGTACGGGTCCTTGCCGGTGGTGTAGTCGTAGTCCTCCGGCAGGACGAGCTCGTCGTTCTCACCTCGACGATCCCGGTAGACCCTGTCATCTGGGTCCCAGTCATCGGTCCAGGACATGCCGATCTTGGCATCCTCACGCTGCTCGAAGGCCTGCAGTGCCACGTCGGCGACCTGGCCGGAGAACCGCTGGAAGTTCTCCTCGTTGTACTTGTCGGAGCCCAGGTAGAAGGTGATCTGGTCCGAGAAGGTGCCGTAGCTGCTGTGGCTGTGGTTGGTGGTGTGAATCACCTTGCCGTCGAGATCGAGCCCCGTCGCCTCGCCCAGGCGACGCTCCAGATCCTCCACGAGCCCGTCGAAGCTGTAGATCGAGTCGGTCTTGGTGAGCACCAGGTGGTCGTCGCCGTTCTCGACCCAGATCACCTTGATCGTCGGGAAGGTCTGGACGCCAGTGCTAGGGACGAAGCCGACGGTGAAGGGCGAGCGCCGGTCATCCTGGTAGGACTGCCCCGACAGACACGAGCAGCGCGTCGAGTAGCCAGACAGGGGCGTACCCGTGGGCAGCTTGAGGAAGCCCTCCGCTGCACCGACCTTGGGTGCCCCCGGCACGACCGGACGGTCCTCGGTGGGAGTCCAGGTGTCGGTGACACCACCGCCACAGGCGGTGAGGAGGAAGACGGAGAGCAGGCGCATTCGGGACTCGGGGCGTACTGCCCGTCGTAACCGCTCAGGTACGCCGCGGGGCCTTCCTCCCGGACGTCACTGACGAGCGACCGCGATCGACGACGCGACGAGCGACCAGGCAACATCCTTGCCGGTCTCGGGGTGGTCCTTGGCCCCCTCGGACTCGAAGTGCGCGAGGCGCTCCGGATCGACCTTCTTCGAGACCAGCGTGCCCTCCACATCGCAGCGGCGCCCCGCCGTGTCCTTGTCGATGCCGAAGCCGTGGTCCTTCATGGTGATGCGCATGGTGTGTCCCTCGCCATCACGGACGACCGCCCAGCAGCCCATCTTCTGGCACACCTGCGTGAGCTCACCGACGATGCGCACGGGCTTCTCGGCATGCTCCTCGGGCGTCGCGAAGACGGTCTTCGCGGGGACGGCCTCGGAGACGGTGAAGGGCTCACCGAAGTACTTCCAGGTGGCGTCGTCGCGGGCGGGCGCCTCGGCTGCCTGGGCCGTCTCGGTGGGCTTGGCCTCGGTGGCCTCAGCCGCTGGCGTCGCCGCCTCGGCGGTCTTGGCCTCATCAGCCTCGGGCGCAGCGGCCTCGGGCGCAGCAGTGGGCTCGGACGCGCCACAGGCGACGAGCAGGACGAGTGCGATGTACCGCATGGTGAACCTCCAGAGGCCACCCGCTAACGCGGCACATCCCGACCGACCGCCAGCCTCGGGCGGCGCTACTGCGGAGCGGCGAGAGAGTCGATGAAGCGGGACGGGATCGACAGCAGCTCGCTGCTGTCGCCCGTGACCTTGTCGACGACGTAGATCGTGCTGTCGCCACCGTTATGGGCCGCGTACAGGAGCATGCCGTCCCACGCGGCGAGTCCACCGCCGTTGCTTCCCGGAATGCCGGAGACGCGGGTGACGACGTCGTCGTTCCCGATGGCGTCGACGATGCGCAGATCGTCTTCGTTCATGCGGTACATCTCGGAGCCGTCCCACACGTTCGCGTAGCCCCAGCCGCGCGCCGCACCGCCCGGGTCGCCCCCGAGGACGACGAAGTCGCCCGTAGCGGGATCGATGCTGATGTAGGACGTGAACTGGTCGGCCGCGTAGAGCAGCCCGCCCGCGAAGGCCAGGGTCGCCTCGTTGAGCCCGGTGGAGGCAATCAGTGCGATGCTCTCACTCTCGATGTCGATCAGGTAGACATCACCCGCACCGGTGAGGCCGCCGGTGATGCCGTACAGCGCACCCGCATCGTCGAAGGTGAGCCCCGTGAGCGCGACGCCCGGATCGAACAGCGACACCGCCGTGCCCGCGTCGAGGTCGATCTCCCAGATGCCGGTACCGCCACCGCTCTCACCCGCGTACAGGCGTGCACACGCAGCGTCTTCACCATCACAGTCCTGATCGATGCCGTCTTCGCAGATCTCGGGGGCTCCCGGGTAGGCCGCGGGGTCCTCGGGGAGACAGTCGAAGCCGCGCCAGTCCGGAGCAGCCCCGGCGACCGGAGACTCGCAGGTCAGCTCGTCGGCGATCGGATCGCCGGCGCCGTAGGTGTCACCGTCGTCGTCGGCGAACCACAGGGCCGGAGGGCCGACGGTGGGATCGGAGTCGTCGCAGTCCGAGTCGTTGGAGGCCGAGCCGACGGGACCCGCACAGGCCTCGACCGCAAAGCCGGGCGTACCGAAGCCGTCACCGTCGTCGTCGACGTACCACATGAGGGCACTGTCCTCGTCGAGGTCGGGGTCGTCCTCGTCGACGAGGCCGTCACAGTCGTCGTCGGTCGGGGTGTCCGGGTTGCAGATCTCGGGCATTCCGGGGTTGATGTCAGCCCGGTCGTCATCGCAGTCCGAGAACGCGACGCCGTAGCCGACCGGGGCCACGCAGGCCTTGACGAGCCCGATCGAGGCGCCGAAGCCATCGCCGTCGCCATCGAGGCTGAAGTCGGTGGCCGACTCGAGATCCAGCCCCGGGTCTTCGTCGTCGGCGAGATCGTTGCAGTCCTCGTCGAGACCCGCCTCACCGCACACCTCGGTCGCGCCGGGATTCACATCGTCGCGGGTGTCGTCGCAGTCCCAGCCGCGGGTCTCGGGTGCGTAGCCCTCGACCGGGTCGCAGCTCGGCGTGGGGTCGTCAGGGTCGGCGCCCTCGATGGGGTAGCCGTCGCCATCGCCATCCGGGAACCACAGCGACGGCGCGCCGATGGTCGGATCGGTGTCGTCGCAGTCCCCGTCGACCGGGGCGTGGCCGACAGGCGGGGCACAGGCGTAGGTCGGAGCACCCACCCCCACGCCGTCACCGTCTTCGTCGAGGTACCAGGCTGGCGCATCGTCGGTGCTCAGGTCTGGATCGGCGTCGTCCACACGGCCGTTGCAGTTGTCGTCGACCGGATCGTCGGGGTTGCAGATCTCGGGCATGCCCGGGTTGATGTCGGCCCGCGTGTCGTCGCAGTCGCTGTAGGCCTCCACGGTGCCGGGGGGCGCCGCACAGGCCCACACCACGTCGACACTCGACCCGTAGCCATCGCCGTCGCCGTCCTCGGCCCATGGCAACAGGCTCAGCGCGTCCAGCCCTGGGTCGTCTTCCTCGGACAGGCCGTTGCAGTCGTCGTCGACCGGATCGTCGGGGTTGCAGATCTCGGGCATGCTCGGGTTGATGTCGGCACGCGTGTCGTCACAGTCGGCGCCGCCGTCTGCCACGGACACGAAGCCATCGCCGTCTGCGTCGGCACCCGTCGCAGTCGTGCTGGTGGTGGGCTCAGTCGTCGTGGTGCCGCCCGTCGCCGTGCCGCCCGTCGCCGTGCCGCCCGTCGCCGTACCGCCCGTCGCCGTACCGGTACCGCCTGGGATCGTGCCCGTGCCACCGCTCGGGCCCGTCGTGGAGGTGCCGCCCGTGCCCGACGTGGTCTCGTCGGTGCCTCCGGAGTCGGTGCCCTTGTCGTCCGAGCCACAGCCCGTCGCCAGAATCAACGCCAGGAACATCCACCGAGTCATGTACACACTCCTCACCGGGGTCTGGGTACCGCGTTGGGACGACTTGTGCGGGTCACGCCTTCGTCAGCGTGACACGCCAAGCATCGGATTCACAGGGTCGACCAGCGCTTCCGTAAATCCGAGCACCGTTCCACGCTCCGCGGCGATGCGCCACGTGCGCGTGTCGTCCGCAGCGATTCGATCGATCGTGCTCGGCACGGACCACACGATGAGCGTGTCGCCGTCGTCGAAGCGGTGCACATCGCCGAGGATGAAGCTCAGCAGCGGTGGATCGGCGTGGATCTCCCGCTGGATGTCCGCGGTCTTGCCCACCGGGTCGAGGGCGTACTCGAGCACCCTAGACTCGAGGCCCGGTGCACCGCTGTTGTCGAACACGATGAGCGAGTCCTCGGTCCGCGTGAACTGGTGCTGGTGGTAGAAGGTCGGGCCGTCGATGGCGACGTCTCCGGCCTCTCCGCCGAGAATCCAGCTGCACTCCCCGGTGGCACGGTCAATGGCCGTGATCGCCGTGAGGTTGCGGATGCTCACGAGGAACTGGTCCTGGATCGGGTCGTAGTCGAGCGCGTTGGCGTGGGTCCAGCCCTGCGCCGGGTCGACACTCTCGTGGATCGCGGGGTCGAAGCAGGTCCAGGCACTCCAGATGTCCGACAGGGTGCCGTCCGGCGCGAGGGAGACGAGCTTGTTGCCCTCGACGTCGTCGCGCCACTCGTGGGCCAGGCTCACGAGGCTGCCGTCGTCGAGCTCCAGGAAGTCGTGGGCGAGGAAGGGCACGGGAACCACCTCCTGCTCCTCACCATCCCAGTTCACGTGCACGAAGACCGAATCTTCGTTCGGACGACCGCCCACCAGCGTAGCGCTGTAGACGATGCCGGAGCCGTCGTGCTTGACGTGCACCCGGTACACCGACAGCCCGCGGGTGTCGGTGTGCTGCCAGGTGACGCGCCCCTGCGGGTCGAGGATCGTGGCGGTCGAGATGTCGTCGCGCACCAGCGGCAGCGAGAGGAACCGGTCGTTGCCAGTGCCCTCGACCGTGAAGGTCGGCGCATCCGTGAGGGTGCCCGTCGCGATCGTGGCCGTCTCGCTCTCGCCGTCGACCACCACCCGGTACGAGACCTCGGTGCTCTGGGGCAGACCGACCAGCGTGGCGCTGTGGCTCGTGCCGACGGCGGTCGGCATCGTGGCCCGGTCCAGGGCACCGTCGATGCCGAACTCGACGTAGCCGGACGACTCGACGTCGGTAGACCACGTGACGTGGATCACCGTGCCCATCGTGGGAGACACGACCGCGGAGACATCGAGGGGCAGCACCGCAGCGGTGCCCCCCGTGGGCGTGCCGGTGGTGGTGCCGCCGGCGGTCGCCGTGTCACTCGGCCCCTTGTCCTCACCGTCGCCGCCGCAGGCGACGAGGGCGAGCGCCAGGAAGAGCCTAGTAGTCATAGAAGCCTTCCACCCACTCGTAGTCGATGGTCCGCATCTCGTCGTCCCACACGGCGTAGGTGCCCGGACCCCAGGCAACACCGTCGAAGAACATCAAGATCTGGGCATGCCCGACGTAGTCGTCGTTGTAGCCATAGGTGCGGCTCATGCCGTCCCAGGAGGAGGCGGTGTCCGCGTCGATCCCGTGGACGGTCATGCAGGCACCGTCCACGTCGGTCACGACCATCGTGTTCGAGATCTCGAGGTCGAAGCCCCACATGCAGTCGGGGCAGTCGTCGCGCGGGCCGGTGGCGGTCAGATCGAGGGTGATCTGGCACACCATCTCACCACTGCTGTCATCGACCAGCTCGAGGGACTCGCTACCGGCGTAGGCCGGGTCCACCGTTGCGACACCAACGCGCGTGAGCAGCGCAGTGTTCGCGGCTCCGGTGCCCGTGCCCGTGCCCGTTCCGGTGCCCGTGCCCGTGCCCGTGCCCGTGCCGGTCGCCGTGCCGCCCGTTGCCGTGCCACCGGTCGCCGTGCCACCGGTCGCCGTGCCGCCCGTCGCCGTGCCACCCGTCGCCGTGCCACCGGTCGCCGTGCCGCCCGTCGCCGTGCCCGTCGCCGTGCCGCCCGTCGCCGTGCCACCGGTCGCCGTGCCGCCCGTCGCCGTGCCCGTCGTCTCGGCGCTGTCGCCGCCGTCCTTGTCACCACCGCACGCCACGAGGGCGAGTGCTGCAGCGAAGAAGAGTGTGCGTGAAGTCATGGGGGTCTCCTCAGGGCGCGACGAGCGCGAACAGGTCTTCGACGAACTCACCCTGGCCGAGGAGGCGGTCCGACTCCCAAGTGAGCGCCCAGACCTCCTCGTTGTCAGGGGTGATCTCCTTCACGGCCGCGCCGCTGCCGATCACGTGCAGCGTGTTGCCGTTGTTCAGCCGCCACGCCTGACCGTTGGTCTCCGCGTGGACGATCGAGTCGTGCATCCACACCTGGCTCAGCACGCCCTCCTCCTCGTCGAGCTCGTACTCGCGGACGAGCGTGGTCGCCGGGCCCGCCAGCGCGTGCGACGAGAGCAGGATGGTGCGGGAGTCGGTCCACGAGATGCCGTGCTGCCAGGTGAACTGCGAGCTGGGCGGGTCGAAGCTCAGACCGCCCGGCACCGTTCCGGCCCACCACAGGCTCTCACCGGTCGCACGGTCGACCTCGACCACTGAGCTGTTGGTGTAGAAGCTGTACAGGTACGTGTTGCGGGTCTCGTCGTAGTACAGGCAGTTGCTCTCGCAGTCACTGACGCCAGGCCAGTCAGCTGCGCAGGTCCAGATGATGGTCTCCTCGGCCGCACCGGGAGCCAGCTCGGCCAGGGCCTCACCGCCGCCATGCGCCTGGCTGCCCCAGGCGAGCGTGCCGTCGGGCAGCTCGATGAAGGCATGGTGCAGGCCGGGAGCACTGATGGTCTCGATGTGCTCGTCCAGGTAGGTGCGGTGGATCTTGCTGCCGCGGCCGGCATCCCAGTCCGACCAGTAGGTGGCCTCATCCCACAGGATGTGGTCGCCGGTCTGGCTGACCTGGGCAAACAGGGTCCAGTGCCGCGCCGGGGCCGAGCGGGCCCAAACCATCCGGCCCTGGCGGTCGGTGATGAAGGTCCAGTAGGTGCCGCCGGTCCAGCCACCATCGTTCTGATTGATGCTGGAGAGGAACCACACGTCGTCGCTGGCCCACTTGCTGGGCTCGGAGGCGCGAAGCGTGGGAAGCGGTAGGCCGCCCGGGAGCGGGCCCGTGCTGATCTCGTCTCCGTAGACGACGCGGTCGCCGACCACGACCCGCCAGATGGCATCGTGGGAGTAGGGGATGCCGACCAGGACCTGGCGGTTCTCACCGGCGCTGGCCCGCTTGACGGGCGACGACATCCAGATGCCGTCGTCGACGCTGAACTCGATGTGGGCATCGGTCGCCACGTCCTGCGTCCACGTGACGTAGACGACAGAGGAGAGGTCGGGGTGCAGCTCCCAGCCCAGGTCGGAGATGGTCACCGCGTCGACGTCGGTGTCCGTGTCCGTGTCCGTGTCCGTGTCCGTGTCGGCGTCCGTGTCGGCATCGGTGTCCGCGTCTGTGTCGGCGTCGGTGTCGGCATCGGCGTCCGTGTCGGCATCACCGCCACTGCCGCCGCCGGTGGCCGTGCCCGCGGTGGCGCTGCCCGTCGTGGTGGTTCCGGTCGCGTCTCCGCTGTCGGTGCTGCCCTTGTCTCCGCCACATGCTGCGACCATCGTCGCGAGCACTGCTCCCCATACAATCCGCATCCCGGCCTCCTGACGACATCGCAACGTGCCCCAACTTGCTCCACTTCGCCATGGTTCATAGGGCTCAGTTCACGCCCACGAGACATGGGAACCCGATGACCACGCTGGCTCTGATCACCGATACCCACGTTCGACCGCACTATGACGACGGTCAGCGTGCATTCCCGTCCGACGCGACCCACAACGATCGAAACCGCCTCGCGGCGAGCCTCGTCACCGAGATGTGCCCTGACGTAATTCTACACTTGGGCGACGTTGTGCATCCGATCCCGACACTGCCGAGCCACGGAGACGCCCTGGCGATCGCCGCCGAGCTGTACGGCGATCTTGGCGCACCCCTGGTGGTCGTGGCCGGCAACCACGACGTGGGGGACAAGCGGGCGAGCATCAACGCACCGACCCTCGCCGCCTCGGCGCGCGCAGCATTCGAAGCGCAGTGGGGTCCGACGTGGCGCTCGCTGGACGTCGACGATGCTCACCTCGTGGTGGTCGATGGCGGACTGCTCGGACTCGACACCCCCGAGGCCGATGCGCAGCGCACCTGGCTCGACGCCGACCTGGCCGCGGCCGCCGGTCGGCGGATCTTCGTGTTTACCCACTACCCGCCCTTCCTCTGCGAGCCCGACGAGCCGGAGCACTACGACAACCTCGCCCCCGAGCCACGCCGCTGGCTGCTCGAGCGCCTGGTGACGCACGGCGTGGAGGCGCTCTTCAGCGGGCACGTCCACCGCTTCTTCTACAACCGCTACGAGGGCGTCGATCTCTACACGATCCCCTCGGTGGCCTTCGTTCGCCCCGAGTACGCCGCCCTGCGAGGCGTGCCGCCGGTCGACATCGAGAACGGTCGCGATGACCGCCCCCACCTCGGCCTGGCACGGCTCACCCTCGACGAGACGGGACACCGCCTCGAGGTCTGGCGTCCCCACACCGACGCAGGCGGGCCCTGGGCTCCTCCTCGCCCCCTCGGCACGTGGGTCCGTCGCCGCCTCGGACGACGCGCCGAGGTGCCCTACGGCGACCTAGACGCCCTCACCCGAAAGGTCGCCCGCGACGACGCCGCGATGCTCGCCGTGCTCGATCTCGGTCTGTCCCGCATCCGAATCCCACTCGATGATCTGGCCGAGCCCGATGTCGCTGAGCGAGTCGCCTGGCTCGCCCGCTACGGCGTGCGCGTGACCGCCTTCTCCGGCGGACCCCCGACACCCGCACAGCGTGCGCTCGCCGAGCAGCACACGCTGGAGGCCTGGGAGGTGGTGGTGCGCCCAGCCGACGTACAGGCCCTCGGTCCGCTGCTCTCCGACTGGGACGGTCCTCCTCTCACGATCGGGCGCATCGGGCGTCCCTACCGGCCCGACGGGTCGGCACCCTCGTACTTCTCCCACTTCCCCCGGCAGGGCTTCCACCCCGCGGACCCCGCCCTCGACGAGCTCGTGAGGGCTGCAGGCTCGGCCATTGCCGGTGTGGCCTTCCGCATCGGCGCCGAGGCCCCCGTGGCGGAGCAGGCGACTGCCGCTGCCGCACGTGCCGAGGCGCTCGGAGTCCGCGCGCTGATGCACGTGGAGCTTCCCTTCGGTACCGAGGCCGTGCGCCAGACCGATCCCACCCCGGTGACAGAGCGCGTGCTGGCCGCCGACACCGCAGCCCACGCCCACACCGACGCCGCTGTCTTCCTCGACCTGCTCTACGACAAGGACCGCGGCTACTGGTGCCGCGACGGCCTGCTCGACGGCGCCGACCGCCCCCGACCGGCCTACGTGGCGCTGAAGGCCTCGAGCGCAGGCTGAGGGCATCCGTGCAGGAGCCCTGCACGGGCGCTCTGACTCGAGGAGGCAGGCGCCCTGATCAGCTCAGTGCATCGAGCCGGACCGTCTGCTGCTGCCCGAGGCGAAGATCCTTCACCGTCACCTCGCCCTTCGCCCACTCGTCCGGAGCCACGAGCACGAGCCGAGCTGCGTCGACGCGAGCCGCGTGCTTGAAGGCCGCCTTGACCTTCTTGTCGTCGAGCACGAGGTCGACCCGACGACCGGCCGCGCGCAGGTGTGTGGCGACCTCGACAGCCGCGGGGTGAAGCTCGGCGCGCCAGGCGGTCACCACGTCGTCGATGCCGCGCTCGAGCACGGGCAGCCGCCCCTTGTCCTTGAGGAGCTCGAGGATGACCACGTCACCGAAGCCGAACCCGACAGCCGGCACATCACGCCCACCGAACGTGGACAGCAGGCGGTCGTAGCGGCCACCACCACAGACTGCGCGCAGCGACGCCCCCCGGTCGAAGGCCTCGAAGACCGTGCCCGTGTAGTAGGCAAGACCGCGCACGATCGAGGCGTCGAGCTGAAGCCAGTCGGCGTAGCCATAGGCCTCGGCCAGCGACCACAGGGCGCGCAGCTCGGTGACGGCCGGGTGCTCTTCACCCAGGACGGACGCCAGTGCATCGAGGTCTTGGATGCCCAGCGTCTCGATGATGCGATCGACGACTCCGGGCGCCAGACCGAGGGCCGCAAAATCGGCCTCCAGCTGCTCCCGGGGCATCTTCTCCAGCTTGTCGACGAGCACACACACGGGTGCGAACTGCTCATCTGTGACGCCAAGGTCCTCGAGCACCGACTGCAGCACCCGCCGAGAGCTGATCTTCACGCCCACGTCTTCCGGTCCCAGACCCACTCGGCGGAAGAAGGAGGTGAGCACCGCGAGCAGCTCCGCCTCGGCGTTCACGCCGGCCACGCCAAAGATGTCGACGTTCCACTGGAAGTGCTCGCGCTTGCGGCCTCGGGTCATGCGCTCGTAGCGCCAGCACTGCGGCACGGCGTACCACTTGACCGGAAACCGCAGCCCGCTGCCCTTCTGGAGCACCATGCGAGCCAGGGAGGGCGTCATCTCGGGGCGGAGGGCCAGTCGTCGCCCAGACTTGTCTTCGAAGCTGTAGATCTGGCCCGTGATCTCCTCACCGGCCTTGCGGATGTACAGCTCCTCGTGCTCGACCACAGGAGCGTCGTAGGCCTCGAACCCATGCGCCTCCGAGACCTCTCTCCACAGATCGAAGAGCCAGTTCCGAACTCGCATGTCGTCGGGGTAGAAGTCTCGGGTACCGCGGGGTGGGGCGAGCCGCACAAGTCCTCCGAACCAGGCTGACCGGCGTATCCCTCCACTCCCGGTGCAGCACACCCCCGGTGCGACCTTGATGCTGCACGCCGCGCCGCCGCTACGCAGCTGGCTCCCGCAGAATCTTCGTCATCGGCTTGCCTCGCGCCAGCTCGTCGACGAGCAGGTCGAGGATGCGGATCTTCTTCATCAAGGGGTCCTCGACGTTCTCGACCCGCACGCGACAGACGACCCCCTTGACCAGTCCCGCGAGCGGATTCAGCGTGACGGCGCCGAAGAAGTCCTCGAAGGTGGTCTCGTCGTCGAGGTGTGCCTGCAGCTCCGCACGGTCGAGCCCGGTGAGCCAGCAGATCACAGTGTCGACCGCCTCCTTCGTCCGACCTTTCTTCTCGGCCTTGTTGACGTAGTGGACGTAGACCGACGCGACGCTCATCTTGAACACGCGAGACACGAGGCCTCCGACCTTCACCCCGCACGTGGGGCAACCGCTTGCTGAAGTCTACGCCGCCCTGTGGAGCCCCGTGGAGATCAGTCATCCCAGAGCCTCGCCGAGCAGGCGATCGAGTCGGAGGCGCGTGCGCTATCGTGCCCCTCGCAGCAAGACCTTGCTTCGCCGACCGCCGACCACCAACCGCGTGAGTGCATGGCACAAAGCACCCAGATGACCGACGAGAGCCTCCTCGAGCCCGGCAAGCGCGTCGACCGCTACGAGGTCCTCGGTCTGCTCGGCCGTGGCGGACTCGCGGTGGTGTACGCGGCGCGCCACACGACGCTCGACACCCAGCACGCCCTCAAGGTGCTGCAGGTGCCCTCGCCGTCGGTGCGCCAGCGCTTGGTGCAGGAGGGTCGCATTCAGGCCTCACTGAGCGGCGAGCACGTCGTGCGCGTGACCGACGTGATCGCGGTGGAGGGAGCCCCGGCCCTGGTGATGGAGCTGGTGGACGGACCGAGCCTCGACCGGGTCCTGCGGGCCCACACCCTGAGCATCGCGCAGGCGAACGCCCTGTCGGTGGGCATCCTTGCAGGCGTCGCCGAGGCCCATCGCCGCGGACTGGTGCACCGCGACCTGAAGCCCGCCAACGTCTTGCTGTCTCTCGACGCCGAGGGTCCTCGCCCACGCGTGGCCGACTTCGGGCTCGCCAAGGTGCTCAGCACGGACGCAGCCACGAGCTCGACCCGCTCCGACGCCCTGCTGGGCACGCCGGCCTACATGGCCCCCGAGCAGGTGCGCGCCGCCCGCGACGTGGATGCGCGCGCCGATGTGTTCGCCCTCGGCGTCGTCCTCTACGAGCTGTTCGCGGGCGCTCGCCCCTTTGACCACACCGACCTGATCGAGCTGCTCAAGGCCACCGCCGCCTCTCGCTATCAGCCCCTGCAGGAGCTCTGCCCCGCCCTCGACGACGCGCGCCTGGCCGTGATCGCCCGCGCGCTGTCTCCCGAGCCGGCCGACCGCTTCGCCGATGCGGCCGCGATGGCCGAAGCCTGGGCCGCGGCTCCCGCCATCGAGAGCCCCGCCTCCTGGCCCGACCTCACACCGATGCGGCCGACGCTGATGCCCACCGCCGAGGCGCCCTCCAACCCGATGGGGACGTTCGACCTGTCGGCATCCGCGGACGCCACGCCCGAGAGTGCCCTGTGTGCAGCCTGTGGCGAGGAGACGCCACCCGCCGCAGAGAGCTGTCCCCACTGCGGCGCCGAGCCCCGACTCGCCGGACGCTTCCGGCTGATTCGTCGACTGGCGGAGGGCGCGACGGGCACGACCTACCTCGCTCACGACGACGCAGGCGCCGTGGTCGCGATCAAGGAGACGCTGCTGCGTGCCTCCGACGCCCAGAAGGCGCGAGAGCTGCTCGAGCGTGAGGCCCGGGTGTTGCGTCAGCTGGATCATCCAAAGATCCCTGCCTACGTCGATCACGGGCTCTCGGGCAGCGGCAAGTCGCGCTTCTTCTGGCTGGCCCAGACCTACGTCGAGGGACACGACCTCGCGGTGGAGCTGGAGAGCAAGCGCTTCGACGAAGAGGAGGTGCGCGAGGTGGCCCGCGAGCTCTGCGGCATCCTCGGGTACCTGCACGCCCTGTCGCCGCCGGTGATCCACCGCGACCTGAAGCCGGGCAACGTGATGCGCCGCCCCGATGGCTCGCTCGTACTGGTGGACTTCGGGAGTGTGCGCGACGTGCTGAAGGACGCCGATCTGGGCGGCAGCACGGTCGCGGGCACCTTCGGCTACATGGCACCCGAGCAGTTCCTGGGCGACGCCACCGCTCAGACCGATCTGTACGGACTGGGCGTCCTGATGGTGGCCCTGCTGAGCCGCCGCGACCCGACGACGCTCCTCGGACCGCAGCGCACGGTGGAGTGGCGAGGAACCTTCGAGTGCAGCGACCCGCTCGCCCACATCTTGGACCAGCTCCTCGAGCCCAGCCCCTCCCAGCGCCCCGCCTCCGCACAGGCACTCCTGGCGCTGCTGGACGAGTCGACAGCCCTGTCGACCTCCGAGCGGTCGGCACCCGACCCCCTGTCCGTCGTGCCGTCGACTCACTCGGTCCACCCCGCACCGTACACCGTGGCCGAGCCGCTCCCACCCGACGAGCCCGAGCCCTTCCACCAGCCACCTGCAGCCCGGAAGGAGACCACGGAGCTGATGACGACCCAAGCCACCGGATCCACCGGTGCAGACAACTGGATCATCCTCGCCAGCGTCGGCTTCGCGGCCATCGTGGCGCTGGGGGCCTTGGCGGCCGTGGCCGCTGTGGCGCTGCAGTCTTCCGCCAGCAGCGCGAGCCTGGACCGCACGGTCGAGACCGTCACCCGAGCGCAGGCCAAGAGACCCTCGGGATTCGTCCCCATCACGCGGCCCCTCCCGAGCGCCGACGCCGCCCCCTGGCCGGTCCTCACCGAGGAGCAGCTCGCGAGCCTGCCCGAGACGGTGACTTGCCCCGGCACGTCCTGCATTGCCCCCTTCGACGACGTGGCTGAGCGCGCAGAGGAACCCCTCACCTGGCATCGCGAAGAGCTCCCGCCGGCTCACGTGCTGCTGCCGCACGAGAGCACGGCGACCTTCGGTCCGGGGCCTGACGATCCCGGACCACTGATCACCGATCCCGCAGCAATCCCGAGGCGCCTCGAGACGGTGGCCCCTGCCTTCCCAGAAGACCTCAAGGAGTACGCCGTCGACGAGGTCATCTGCCGGATCGTCACGTTCGTGGACGACTCGGGACAGCCCTACGAGGTCGTCACCTCGGCCTGCCCCGCCCCGTACCACACCCCCACTGCGGTCGCGGTGCGCCAGTGGCGCTGGGACGTCAGCGAGACCGGCCCAGCGCGAATACTGATCGGCGTACGCTTCCGGAAGCACACCACCCGGCAGTCCGACTGAACCAGCCACGGGAGCGGTCCCTGTCCCTGCTCTTCGCCGCCGCTGCCCTAGCTGCCCCCTGTGTCCCGGGCGAGGAGCCGGTGTGGACCTTTCTCCAGGCAGCCACGCGCCTGGTCGAGGGCGGCACGGTCGAGCTCACGCTCGACGCATCCTGCATCCCTGACGAGCCGGAGCCCATCACCGTGAGCGGCACGGCGCAGCGCTACGACACCCGCTGCGGTGACGGAGATCTCCTCTGGATGCGCGGCGCCCCCTGGCTGGCGCACGGCCCCCAGCGACTGATCCTCGAGGCGCTGACCGACAATGAGCCCGAGGGAGACGAGGTCCTGGAGCTCGCCCTGCCGGGCGGCGCGCTCCACCGACTGACGATCATCGACGCCCAGTGCGCAGACGCGTCGCCCCTGCACCTCGGGGCCGACCCTGCAGCCAACGCGGCCGCGCTCGCCAGCGCAGCTGGACCGTGCGTCGTGCTCCCGCCGGGGACGTTTCCTGTCCCGCAGCTCTCGGCGGACCACCTGCGCCCGGGCACCACCGTGATCGGCCACGACACCACGCTCGTCCGGGCCGTGGAGCTGCCGCCGGTCCGGCTCACGGGTGACGATGGCACTGGCTGCCCCGACACCGAAGAGGGTCTGCCCGGGCCGCGGGTCGCCGAGCTCCTCTACGAGGGGCAGCTGGACTCGGCCCCGCTGGTCTTGCGCGGGCTCACCCTCGATGGCGGCAACCGACAGCCCCTGAGCCCGTCGTCCTTCCACACCCACGCCGATGTGCTCTTCCTCGGCACACGCGGCGCGGGGCCCGGCCACCTCGAGGTGGTGCTGGATCGCGTGACCCTGCTCGGGGCACACCAGGATGGGCTGCACCTTCGACGCAATGTGCGCGGCCGGGCCTGTGGCCTCGAGGTCCGGGATGCGGCCCGCGGCGGCGTGTCGGTCACCGGGCTGAACAATGCATTCGTGTTCGAGGACCTGACGGTGGCGGGCGACCATCAGGCGTTCGGATTCCACGTGGAGACCGACCGAGACGCCCTCGGATGGCCGGGCGAGCATCCGACGACCCCGTGGTGCCATGCGGACGGCCCGCCACCCGGGCACGTCGTCGGACGCACGGGCAGCTGCCTGCACATCGACGGTGGCGACATCAACGGCGGACTCGACCTCGGCGCCACCGACGGCACGGTCATCCGTGTGCAGGACGTGGTCGACCGGCACCCGCGCTTCGCCCTCACCGCGCGGGACAGCAGCGTCTGGATCGAGAACTCCCACCTCACGATCGGTCACAGCGACGGGGCGCTGGCCCAGGGGCGCCTGCTCCGACCAAGGGACGTTCGCATCACGGGCGGCTCGATCACGGTGGTCGACACCTGCGCCGAGCGTCCCCAGCGGCTCAAGGCACTCCGCGAAGAGACGAAGGCGGGCTGTGGGCGCGTCCCACAGTGCTCTGGCCAACCGCCAGTGCCGGTCGACGTCTGCGCTGCGCCGCTGCACGAGGGAGAGGCGCCTGGCCCATGGTCGGTCGTCCTCGACGGCGTCGACCTCGAGACGGCCGGGGAGCGGATCCGAACCGATGGGCCGGGCTGTGTCCCGGTCAGCCGAGACGTCGTCCGGCCCCCCGCTCGCGAGTCTCCCGAGCGCAGCTTGCGCGCCGCCCCCCAGCAGCCCTCGCTCAGAGAGCGGTGAACCACTCCCACGAGTCGGGAGTCGCATCGAAGCCCCAGGCCTCTTTTTCGCGGCCCCCCGGCCAGTCATGGCCCATTCCGACCACGTTGCAGTGCCTCACAGCACACGCCTTCCAGCTCTGACACTCGGCCTCACCGACCTTCGAGGTCTTCGGCTCGCCCGTGCAGCCGCGCTGCGCAGCCCAGCGCGCCGCACTCTCTGGGCCCGAGGGAAAGTCGGGACGGTCTTCACGGGTGCTGCCGTGGAAGACGTCGTCCTTTGTGCCCACGAAGGAGAGGATGGGCACTTTTCGCTGGCTGCACGTGTCGTGGCCGACGAGGAGAGCACCGGCACTGAAGGCAGTTGCGTCGACATTCTGCCCCTCGCAAGCCCATCGGTTCGCCATCTGCGCACCGCTGGAGAACCCAATGGCGAGAACCTCCTTCACGCACAGCTGATCACGGGCCTGCTGCGCCAGCGCGTCGAGAAAGGCGGAGTCGTTGCGGTCCTTCACCTCGTCCCACTTGCCGGTGTTCCACTTGTGCCCGCGCCCTTCAAGCTCGTGTCCCTCCGGCACCGCGACGACGAAGCCGCGCTCGGCGGCGAGCTCGTCGTACAGCGTACGGCGCTTGATCGCGCCCGCGCCCTGGTTGCCTCCGTGCAGGAGGACTGCCATGCGATGAGGCCCAGCCGTCTTCGGAAGATAGACCTCAACGGGGATGGTCTCATCACCGAAGTCGACCTGGAAGGCATACGTGCCGTCCTTTCCTCTCGCCGCACACGGGTCTGCGGTGCCTGGCACTGACTTGTCGGCCTGCCCCTTCTTCGACCCGCCGACAGCACCGGATGCACGCTCGAGCGTCTTATCGAGCTTCTTGGTGACCTTGTGCTCGACCTTGTCCAGCTTCTTCTCAAGCTTTCCGCAGCCAAGGATTGCCAGAACAACGAGCAAGTAAGCCATTAATCAAAGCCCCTTCCGGCAGGGTATAGCATGGAGATCTGCGCTCTCGATACCCCCCTCGCCCGAAAACGAGCGACCTCAGTCCGAGAGCATCCCGGGGGGGTAGAGGCCAGCAGAAATGCGCTCAGCCCGGTAGACGTTCCAGCCACCGCTGCTCGTCGACAGATCGGAGCGTACGCGAATATCGGCGACCGGAGACTCCGGGCTCTCGGGGTCGATCTCGATGATGCGTGCTGACGCCGAGCCCCAGCCATTGGCCTGATTCGAGACGCCGGCTTCCTCTCGTATGTTGCCGAAGTTGGCCAAGATGTGCCCCGTCTGAGGCAGCTCGTCGACGTCACCCATGGTCGACACAAAGAGCGTTCCGGTCAGGGTCTCGGCGTAGGACCACGTCTCTTCGACCTCCATCCGCTCCGGGTCGACGGCATAGCGGACGACGCGTGACGCCCTCCCGAGCTCTGGGGGGCCGTCGTGGGGAGTGTTCACGTAGTTCCGGTTGTCGAACAGCAGGATCGACCCGTCCGCCGTCCACTTGGGCGCATGCATGTGGTACGGCCAGGCCGTGCGCCCGCGTGGCTCCAAGCGGACGTCACTCTGCGGGGGTCGCCAGCCGCTCGGCGTCGACAGCAGCCAGTTCAGCTCCCCCGTGTCGAGGTCCAGCTCGATGACGGCGTCCTGGTGCCGCATGCTGACCAGGGCGACCCGTCGCACGGGGTCGATCTCCAGCCCGTTGCCGTGGCACCAGTCCACACCGAAGTCTCGCTGACTATCCAGGGAATCCCAACCCAGGCGCTGTGGATCCAGCAGGTCGAGCAGCGAGTGACGCTCGAGTAGCTCTCCGCCCGCAGAGACGTGAACGACCTCTACGTCCGCGACGGTCTCGGGCCCCATAGGAGCGAACGGTGTGTACGCCTGCGGAAAGCTCTCTACGTCAACGCTCTCATACGTCAGCGACCAGAAGGACCCGTCGGCTTGTGGAACCACGCTGTGGTGAAGCGCAAGGACGTCGACATCGACAGCGACCCCGGTCTCCCCGGCTGGTCCCCAGCTGTCCAGCTCTCCGTCCCAGAGCGACACGCGAAACACCTTGGCGCTACCCGTCGCCCACAGGGCACCGGCCGGTCCCAGGCGCACGTCAGTCAGGCCATCATCATGTTGGTAGTACCAGACCGGCTCGAACGCCTCGTCGAGCACCACCAGCGTACCCTCATCGCCTCGTCGCGCCGGAACGAGAGTCCAGCCCGGCTCTGCGCGGGCGGGGTCGCTCGCGAGCACATCGACGATGGGGAAGCCATCGGGCAGCGGATCGGTCTCGAACTCCAGCACCGCGGTGGGGCCTGGCGGCTCAGTCGCCACCTCTACCGTGTAGGCCGTGGAGGGCCGCAGACCGAGCAGCGGCAGGCGCCACTGTGTCTCGACCGCGGTAAACACGAGCTCTCTCGCGCTCTCGCCATCATCGAGAGTGACGCGCACTGCGGCAGCGGTCTCCAGCTCGAGCTCTACGACACGGACGAGCCCCACACCGGAGCCCGGACGAGCGACGAACGGTGGCATGACGAAACCACTCGGCGAGCGCTCCTCGGTGGTAACGGTCGACTCGGTCGACGTGACGTCGGCGGTGATGCCGGCGGCTGTCGAGCCGTCCGGCTTGGTCGGAGGTGCCCCTCGCCCGGAGCCTGCCTCTGGACCGCAGGCGAAGAGGGCAACAAGGAGAGGTGCGGCCGTCATTCGAGTTCGTATCTCGACTAGGCCACTCCGAACAGACGCAGCAGCCGTCGCGGCACAGTCATCCGCCACACCACATCGGTCGAGACCCGGGCTTTCGTCCTCATCCTGCCTTCGAGGGGGACCCTGGCTCGACGACCCGGAGCCGCTGGAGCCCCTCGTCCTGCCCGATCACCATGCCGCCTTACGCGCCTATCGAGCAGGCAATCGCGCAGACATCCCCGCAGGCGGGACCGGGCACCGCCAGCCCCCCCCTCCGACGTGCCGCCTGCCAACTGAGACCCTCCGCCCATGCTTCTGTTGCTCCTCCTCGGATGTGAGCCCTCACCCACTGGGGCTCAACCCGACTCCTCGACAGCGGCGGACGACTCCACCAGCGAGACTCCCACACACACGACCACGCCCAGCACCGACGGGCTCTGCCAGACGGGCGCCCACATGCGCGATGCCGTCGCCCACCGACTCGTCGCGGGCATCGACATCGACCGCATGGGCTCCCGACCGACTCTGGTCACCGTCAATGGCGCCCCTGGGGCCACTACGACCTGCGGGAGCGGCTCGACGAGGAGTGGATCGCCAACCGTCACGGCGTCACCGACGTGGACATCCTGGAGTGGTACGCGGATGGCGATGGAGATGGCTTCAGCGGCGACGAGTCCGTCGTCCTTGCCTGCTCGCGGCCCGACGGCACCGCACCCTCGAGCGACGACTGCGACGACACCGATCCCACCGTGGGTCCGCCGAGCCTGTGGTTCGCGGACGAGGACCGGGATGGCTTCGGTGCCGGTGAACCCATCGCACCCACCCCGACCTGTGACCCGCCGAGCCCGCTCGCTCAGCCTGACTGGATCGGCCTCGACTGCGACGACGGCGAGCCCACCACCTTCCCCGGCGCCGAGGAGATCTGCGAGGACGGCATCGACCAGGACTGCGACGGCGAGGACCGGCCGTGCATCGCCCCCAACCCGGAGTGCAGCGACTACACCGAGCTGTCTGACGCGTGGCGGAACGTGACCTGGGAGTACGACATGCCGCGCTGCGACAACATCCTGCGCGGGGGCTGGTACCGCGTGACCGGGGAGGCGGGCACCGAGATGCTCGACTACGCGCCCGGCGACTACTCCTGCGGCACCCACGCGCCGGGCTGGCTCGATGGCCACCCGGACCTCGACCTCGGTGAGACCACCGCCCACACCGTCTGCTACGACTGGAGCGGCCCCGGAGACGACTGCACCTGGAGCCACGACATCCGGGTGACGAACTGCGGCCGCTTCTACGTCTACGACCTGATCCCGACGTCATGGGGCTGCTCGGGCGTGTACTGCGGCCACGCTCCGTAGCACTCCGCCGGCGTGCCGCGACATGCATGTCTCGACCGTGGCCTCACCACGTCACCCCCTGACCCCCAAAGCACAGCTTCGACCAAAACCACAGCGACTGGCACACGCCTTGCTCTCGTAGGTGTCGCAACCTACGCCGAGGAGTGCACATGCATCGCACCATCTCCCTCTCCGTCGTCCTCGCCGCCCTGGGCGGCTGCGGTGGCTACCACGCATCGATGGATGCCGGACTGACGCCAGGAGGCCTGCAGGACATGACGCTCGCCCGGGAGATCATCGAGGCTGGAGGCATTCCAGACCGCTCGCACTACCGCGCCGAGGGCCTCTTCAGCGAGCATGATCTCACCCTGGCGGGGGAGCCCTGCGACGCGCTCTTGTGCCCCCGGGTGGCGATGGCACGCATCGAGACGGTGGGCCATGACGAGCCGCGGATGCTCGCCCAGCTCGGCTTCGCCTCGAACATCGATCTCGAGACCTTCGAGCGAGACGCGCTCGATCTGGTGGTCGCGATCGATGTCTCGTGCTCGATGAGCGACGGAAAGCTCGCGGCGACACGCCATGCGCTCCAGGCCCTCGTCGGCCAGCTGGACGAGGACGACACCCTCGGGCTGGTCGACTTCGACGACGAGGTCTCCGTGATCGCAGGATCCCAGCCAGTGACCGACGCGGGCCGTGCCCAGCTCCTGGCGGCCATCGACGAGCTCGCCCTCGGCGGCGGAACCTGGATCGAGGGCGGCCTCGAGGAGTCCTTCAAGCTGCTGGATGCCGTCCCTCCTCGCGCTGGAGCCTCCAAGCGGGTGATGCTCTTCACCGATGCGCAGCCCAACGTCGGCGCGACCACGCCCGACTCCTTCCTCGCTCTGGCGCGGACCTACGCGGACCGCGACATTGGGCTGACCTCCTTCGGGGTGGGCCTGGATCTAGGAGCCGAGCTGACGAGCGAGCTTGCCACCATCCGTGGAGGAAGCAGCTACACCCTCCACAACAACGACCTCATCCGCAGCGTCTTCGACGAGGACTTCGACCTCATGGTCACCCCCGTGGCCTACGACCTGGCGGTTCAGGGAACGCCCTCCCCAGAGCTCGAGGCCGACGAGGGCTTCGGTGCACCCGTGGACCCCGCCTCGGGGGTCGCCTTCGGCGCCGCGACCTTGTTCCTCAGCCGCAAGGGGGGAGGCATGGGCATCACCCTCACCGGGATCGAGGGCATGCCCCTCGACGACGCCGATGCCTGGGTGGAGATGGGACTCTCCTACCAGCCCGCCCGGAGCGACGAGACCGTCTACGCAGAGGCCCAGACGGCCTTCGCCGGTGGCGAGGCTCACACACTGCAGGAGGGCGACTTCACGACCCATGCCGCCGACGATGCGGGCGTGTTCACCATGTCCCTGCTGATCGACGAGCTCGCTGCGCTCGACTTCGGCTCGGACTACTGCTGGGATGAGATCGACGCCGAGGCGGCGGCAGCCAACGTCCGCCAGGCCGCCGACCGCCTGGCCCGAGCCGCGGAGCAGCAGGACAGTGACGCCCTGCGGGCCGAGGCTCTGCTCATGGAGACCCTGGCCGAGAACCTCGAGCTCCCCGAGATCGACTGCCACGTCGGCGGCGACCCTCAGTACTGACCGTCATGGGCTCGGCGTGGACGCCCGGTCGTGCAGCTCCTAGCCACTGTGGAGCCCGACCGGGCGGCCGCTGCTCGCCCCGCCGAGAGGGGTTGTCCCCTCCGGCGGAGCAGCGCACGAGTCACCTCACAGGGTCTCTCGGCTCACCACCGCGTAGACCGCCGTGTGCTCCTCCCCGGACGCATCCGTGAAGGTGATCACCACCTCGTCGGAGTCGCTGGGAATGTCGACCTGCACGACGTCGAAGTCGGTGGGCTCCACGGCGTCGGTGGTGCCGATGGGGTTCGGCTCGTACAGCCCCGGCAGGATCTCCACCTGCATGCCACCGCAGTAGCCGCTGCAGTCACCACCACCGCCAAAGATGGGGCAGCCGGTCAGGAGGATAGCGCCGAAGCCAACGGCAAACGATGTCAACACGGTGCTGATGGTGCGCATCACTCCTCCACTGCGGCGAGGCTGGTGTACTGCTCGTCCGCGATGAGCGAGAGCTCGTAGTCATCCTGGTAGAGCTCGGCGGTCGCCGGTGGTGCGCAGTCCTCGCAGCTGGCCGACACCAGCTCCAGTTCCCAGGTCTCAGCACCACAGAAGCAGGACAAGGCCGTCGCGGGCTGCAGTGAGAGCGCGGTGAGCGCGCCGGCCGTCAAGGCGGCCGCGGCAAGCAGTGATCGAATCATCGAACCTCCGGTGTGCACACAGGTACAGCAGGTTCTATGCCAGCCGATTCCCCAGGTCTCGTCGACCCTGTGCGCGAGGAGACCTCGGGATCGCGACACGCCTGTCGCGAGCGCATCCAGAGCCTCAGTACTGTCAAGTCGACCCACCCGCCCGCACCCGCCCCGTCAGGGTCGGGTCATCCGCGTACGGCTCAGAACGTACGAAATGATGACCTCAAAGGCATACTTTTCTACATCCGACCGCAAGCTTGGAGTGGGGATGAACCCCACCACAGGAGGTCGACCATGCTGCGAATCGCTCTGCTCACCCCACTGCTCGCGCTCGGACTCACGGCCTGCGAGCTCGAGCTCGACGCCGATCTGGGATCCCTCATCGAGGACGCCGAGGTTCGCCTCGGCGAGGACGACTGCGACGACTGCGACGACGAGCTCGACGACACGGGGGAGCACGAGGAGGACGACTACGACGACGACGAGGACGACTACTACGAGGACGAGGAGGACGAGGAGGACGAGGAGGACGAGGAGGACGAGGAGGACGAGGAGGACGAGGAGGACGACTACGACGACGAGGACGAGGAGGACGAGGAGGACGAGGAGGACGACTACGACGACGAGGACGACTACGACGAGGAAGAAGGCGACTACGACGACGAGGAGGACGAGGAGGACGAGGAGGACGAGGAGGACGAGGACTGACCACCACTGCTCGGCTTACTCGCCGACAAGCAGACGATACAGGGGGCACAGAGGAGGGGTCATGCGCACCATCCATCTCTGTGCCCTCGCCGTCGGACTGTGGGCTTGTGACGGCTCCGGGCTGCAGCCCAAGTACATCGACACGGGCTCCACCAGCACCACCGACGCCGAGACAGACACGGACACCGATGTCGGCACCGGAGGCTCTGGCACAGCTGCCACGGCCACCGGCGGCACTGGCTCCGGCGGAGGCGGCACAGGCACAGGCACAGGCGGTACGGGCACCGGCGGAGGTGGTACGGGCACCGGTGGAGGCACGACCTCCGGCACCTGGACCTCCCCCACCACGGGCACGACGCCGCCTGGCTTCATCTGCGAAGACGACTGCAGGTGGGCCGGCGACATGGTCTGTGACGACGGCGGTGTCGACTCGCGCTTCGACGAGTGCGACTTCGGCCACGACAGCAACAGGAAGCTGCTTGATGGAAGTTACTGCGGGCAGAACGCGGCGTCTGGGTACAGCACAAGTGGAGCTGCAGTGCAGGTTGAAGTTGTCAGCCTTCTCCTTCTCCTCCTTCACCTCCTTCTC
>PKCK01000129.1 GCA_002862085.1 Planctomycetota bacterium
TCTTGTGGCTCGGTGATGCCCTTGAGCGTGTACGCTCCAAGCTGCGTGAAGGAGAGCCCCGACAACGCCTCGCCACAGCGCTCGACCACGGATGCCGACGCCACGACCTGCCCGCCGTGGCCCGCGTTGCTGATGCGCGCCGCGCAGTTCACCATCGGACCGAAGTAGTCCATCGCTCCCGTGGTCGGGTGAGGGCGACACTGCGGGCTGCCACAGTGCACACCCATCCGCACTCGCAGCCGCCAGCCGCGGTCCCTCATCTCCTTCGGCCAGGGCTGCTCGTCGATCGCCGTCTGAACATCCAGGCACCATTGGATGCCGAGCTCTGGGCGCGGAAAGGCGACCATGAAGGCGTCTCCCTCGGTCTTGACCTCGTAGCCTCCGTGGTGAGTCAGCTGCGAGCGCATGATCGAGTCATGGGCGGTGAGGACCTTGCTCATCAAGCCCGGGTCTTCATCCCAGAAAGCGGTCGAGCCCTCAACATCGGTGAACACAAGGGTCACGTCGCCGCTGGGTGCGGGGATGGAGTGGAGCGTGCCGAGGTGCTCCTCGTCGCCGCACCAGATCTCAAGAAGCTCCCGCATGCTGCCGATGCGGTCTTCGACGTCATACTCGAGACCCCGGCCCAGAGCGTCGATCACCCGCTGCGGCAGGCCCGGAACGACCGCTTCGATCGGTTCGAATTCTCCCTTGCGCACCGCCCCGAGCACAGCGCGAGCGTCATCGCCCTGGAAGGGGGGATGGCCTGCAAGTGCCTCGTACAGCACCACGCAGAGCGACCAGACATCAGCGGCCTCGGTGACCTCGTCCGGAAGATAAATCTGCTCGGGAGGCATATAGGCGGGGGTGCCTATCAGCATCTTCGTGAAGGCCTGCGTCATCTTGCGCTCAGAGGATCGCACCTTGGTGAGCGCGAGGTCGGTGAGCTTCGGCACGAGCGTGTCCCCGGAGCGGATCAGCGCGATCCCTCCGGGCTTCACGTTGCGATGCACCAGCCCATGCTGGTGCATGTGGTCAAGTGCGCGACACAGCCCCACGGCTAGTCCATCGACATCGTCCACAGCCATCGGCCCCGTCAGCGCGATGTGACGCGACAGAAGAGCGCCGTCGTACCAGTCCAGCACCACCGACGGCAGATCGTCTCCCACGACCACCATGTCCGTGGCTCGCACGAGGTTCGGGTGCCTGAGGCTGGCCTGGAGACGACCGGCTTGGTGCTGGCGATCACGGATCATCGGCACGTCGCGCGTGATTGTGAGCAAGCAGTGATGGGTCTCGAGGCGAGTGTGCTGCACCCGATAGCGGGAGATGAACGAGCCCGCGTGGATCAGGGCCTCGACCTGGTAGCTGCCGATCAGCTCTCCCGGCCCAAGGGGTCTATACGACGCTGGCTCTCCCGCTGGCAGGGGCTCCGGGTTGCCCTCTTCGGCCCCCCCCGCCCCTTCCTGATCCGCAATGAGGCCGACGTACACGACCCCGCAGAAGACCATGAGCAGCAGCCACTCCTGGGAGCCCCACCCGATAGGCGACCACGGCCCGCCGCCAGTGAGCAGCGAGTAGAGGTCGAGGCGCTGTCCGCTCGACCAGATGCCGGCGTAAGCGTTGACAACGGTCCCAGCGAGAATCGACGTAGCAATAAGATAAGCGGCATCTTTGGCCGATAACCAACGAGTCACGTCTACTCGGCGCCCTCGTCCTCGGCAAGGACGTCGTCGAGGGTCATGATCATCGTGCTCGTGCTTCGTCGCGGCTTCGCGTCATCAAATTTATGCGCTAGCTCCTGGCTGGACGGGGCCTGGGGGCTTGGGGCCTTTCGACGCCGCAACACGATGACCAGACCGATCACCGACGCTACGGCTATGCCGAGGAGAAACGCTTCCATGGCGTGGAACCTAGCCGCCCGCAACCACCGACGCCAGACGTCCGGTGACGAATCCCGAGAGGACCCGAGCGCCAAGAGTCCACTCGGCCCCGCGGCAGGCCCCCACGAGCTGCGGCAAATGCTACAGAAATCCGACAATCACGTCAGCCAAGGCCATCGTAGTGAGCTTTATAGGGCGATAAATACACTGATGCAGTCTGGACCCGCTCCGCAACATCCACCGCACTAGAGCGGTCGATATCTTTCTGACGGCGGTGCTCTTCGCCGCCACTTCTATGGGGTCTACTTTATGTTAAAGCAACGTCGAAACAGAACTTCTCGAAGACAAGGCCACCAACACCCCGCCTCGCCCAGCTTCTCGCCGGGCCTGCCTATGAGCAACGCCCAGGCTGCACTCCAGCTCCAGCAGCTCAACACCCGCTCGAGCGCCGAGCCGAGCTGGTGCGACGCCGCCGAGGCCGAGCTGAGCGCGCAGCAGCGCTCGACGGGCCGAAGAGGAGGCGATGGACGCGACGGACTGTTCTCGCGTCTCTTCCGGAGGAACACACCGAGGCCAGCCCCACGGCCCGTCACCCCGGCCCCACAGCCCGTGACGCCCACTCCCGAGGTCGTGGCTCCAACCCCCGAGGTCGTCACGCCTACTCCCGAGGTCGTGGCTCCAACCCCCGAGGTCGAGCCGCCCGCTCCGAACCTGAGCCCTCGGGAGCCGAACCAGGACACCCTCCCGACCGGTCGCGAGATCATCGAGGGCTGGAAGCAGACCTCGAAGGGAAACTGCGTGACTGTCGCCGCCATCAAGGCCGCCCAGGCCACCTTCGGACCGGAGCTCGCCAACACGGAAGACCCCTCGAGAGGCGTCTTCGCGAGCGCTCTCACTGGCGAGGACGGCAGCCTCAGCATCGTCATGCGCGACGGCTTCGAGCTGCAGGTCTCTCCCGAGGAGCTGGAGGCTGCGGCAGCCTCGTCGCGCTTCAAGACCGAGGCTGACCGGAACGACCTGCTGAAGAACGCCAACGAGCTGTACGCGGTCGCTGCCAAGCGCGCCCAGATCGAGGGCAATGACGGCTTCAAGCCCAACACGATGTCCTACTCCCGAGCGCTGCAGTCCCTCGAGGACGGCGAGATCACCGGGAACGTCATGGAGCAGGTCGGTCGACTGGGCCTCAAGGACCACGCCAGCACCGCGCCGCGGAGCGAGCTGCACGAGCACAACGCGACGCTGAGCAGTGGGGCTGGACACGCCTACTTCGTGTCGAACGGCGAGCGTGACTACTACGGCAAGGCCGGTGCTCTCGGAGGCCAGTCCTACACCACCCGAGGCCGCTTCGGTCGCCGCACCCGCCACCCGGCTCACAGCTCGACGGGCACCGTGCTTCACCGCGATAAGGTGAAGAAGTAGGCCGTCAGTCCAGCCCGCCGCCCGTCGGCAAGCCCGGCGGGTGCGCCTGCCGCTTGCCGCCGCTGGACGACACAGCCGAGATCGAGCACGGAGGCCCTCTGTTCACATCCACAGCCGCTAGCTGGACGCGCATCGCCGGCGGCCTCGCCCTGGCCGGCTCGGGGGCCGGGCTCCTGTGCCTGGCCGTCACGCTCATGTACGACCCGATCCCACTCCGGGTCGCACTCGGCTGTGTGGGTGGCCTCGCCTGTGCGGGAGCCCTGCGGATGCTGTGGCCTCGAGCGCGTGAGACTCACTGACGATCTGGATTGGCTGGCGCGCGAGGCCCTGGGGCTCACGAGACCAGGGCCTCCACCACAGCCGACCACCCCGCCGCGACGTTGTCGAGGTCATAGCCTCCGCCCCCCAGCACCAGCAGCCGGCCCTCGGCCGACTCATCGGCGATGGCGCGCACCCGCCGGGTCACCTCCCCGATGACGCGAGGACTGAGGCACTGGTGCGACAGCGGATCTCCCTGCAGGCCATCCACTCCGCTGACCAGCACGACGAAGCGCGGCGCGGCGCGACGAATGAAGGCCTCCGCCTCTTCCCAGCGCTCCAGGTATGCGTCGTCGTCGGTGCGTGGTGGCAGCGGCACGTTGAGCTTCGAGCCGCGCGCTGGCCCCACACCGCGCAGCGCCTCGGGTCCAGGTGCGCTCACAGGGCCAGGAGCGCTCGGCGAGTGGGGGAAGAGGGTGCGCGGGTGCTCGTGCAGGTCCGCGATGACCACCCGCGGCTCCGACTCGAAGAGCGTGTAGACGCCGTCTCCCCGGTGCACGTCGATGTCGATGTAGGCCAGGTTCCCATCGACCTGCCCCAGCAGCCACTGCAGCACGATCGCCGGGTCGTTGTACAGGCAATACATGCGTGCCTCGTCCCGAAGAGCATGGTGAAAGCCTGCGATAGGTACGAAGGCACTTCGCGTCTGACCCTCCAGTAGTGCCCGTGCCGCATGCAGCACCGCCCCGACGACGTGACGCGCAGCCACCTCCACGTGTCGCCGCGCGAGGGTGGGGCCGTGATCCAGCGACCCCTCGTCTCGGGCACAGCGCTCACGGACACGGTCGACGTGATCTGGGGTGTGCAGCAGCATCAGCTGCTCCCGCGTTGCCGGCGGCGCATGTGGGTGTGCTACGGCACCCAGCAGCTCCCGCCGCTCCAGCTCATCGAGGAGCGACCGCAGCCGAACGTCTGGCTGGAACCACGCCTTCTCGACGTAGCCATAGCGGCCGAGCTCCGGTGCCGCGTAAAGGCTGACCCGGGGAGTCCCGTCACGCTGGGCCATGCGCCTCCCTCGCCGCACGAGTGCCGTTAAGAGCCGCGGACACGCGGACTGCCTTCATGATCACCTCGCTGCTGCTCACTGTACTCCCTGCGCTCGCTCACGAGCCGCACCACGACGGATACCGTGGTCCTCACCATCGCCCGGTCCCGCTCGACGCCGCTGCCCCCGCTCCCGGCGACGACCCCTTCCGGCAGCTGATGGAGGTCCTGCCCGATCCGAACGAGGTGCGCCTCGCCTCGGGCGCACCCGGACCCGACTACTGGCAGAACGAGGCGGATCACGTGATCGACGTGACCCTCGATCCAGAGACCCACGCGCTGCACGGGTCCGAGCGCATCACCTACCGGAACAACAGTCCCCACACCCTGACCTACCTGTGGGTGCAGCTCGACCAGAACAAGTTCCGCGACGACAGCCTCTCGACCCTCGCCGACCCCGGCCCCGACCTCAGCGGCTCGGTCAGCCCCGGCTGGCTCGCCAAGATGCACACCCTGTCCACCTTCGAGGCGGGCATGGACGTGCACGCCGTGGTCGACGGCAGCGGCAGCGCGCTCCCCTACACCATCGTCGACACCATGATGCGGGTCGACCTGCCGCGTCCGCTGCGGCCGGGTGGCACCCAGCGGCTCGGCATCGACTGGTCCCACCGAGTCGTCCCCGAGCCACTGTGGGCCCGCAGCCGCGTCGAGGTCCTCGACGATGGCCTGCCCCTGTACGAGGTCGCCCAGTGGTTTCCGCGGATGGCGGCCTACACCGACATCGATGGCTGGCAGCACAAGCCGTTCATCGGCAGCGGCGAGTTCACGCTCGAGTTCGGTAGCTACACCCTCAACATCACCGTTCCCGACACCTACGTGGTTGCCGCGACCGGGGAGCTGAAGAACCCGGGCAGCGTGCTCACCCGCACCCAGCAGGCCCGCCTCCAGGAAGCACGGACCTCCGAGCGTCCCGTGATGGTGATCACCTCCGAAGAGGCGTCGGCCAACGAGGCCCGCGAGCCCACCGGCATGCGCACCTGGACCTTCCAGTCCGACAAGGTGCGCGACGTGGCCTGGGCCGCCTCACCAAGCTTTCTGTGGGATGCCTGGGGCGTGAAGATCCCCGGCACCAATCGCACGACGATGGCGATGTCGTACTACCCCGAGGAGGGGGAGCCCCTGTGGAGCCGCTACTCCACCCAGGCCGTCGCCCACACCCTCGAGGTCTACTCCGAGTTCTCCACGCCCTACCCCTGGCCGGTCGCGATCAGCGTCAACGGGCCCGTCGGCGGGATGGAGTACCCGATGATCTGCTTCAACGGGCCCCGCCCCGAAGACGACGGGACCTACACCGAGCGCACGAAGTACGGGCTGATCGGCGTCGTGATCCACGAAGTGGGCCACAACTGGTTCCCCATGCTGATCAACTCGGACGAGCGCCAGTGGACCTGGATGGACGAGGGCCTGAACACCTACGTGCAGTTCCTCGCCGAGCAGTCCTGGGAGGAGGACTACCCCTCCCGACGCGGCGAGCCCCGCAACATCACCGGCTTCATGGCCTCACGAAACCAGCGCCCGATCATGACCAACAGCGAATCACTGCTGCAGTTCGGCAACAACGCCTACGCCAAGCCGGCCACGGCGATGAACGTCCTGCGAGAGACCGTCGTAGGCCGCGAGCGCTTCGACCACGCCTTCCGCACCTACAGCGACCGCTGGGCCTTCAAGCGCCCGCAGCCCCACGACCTCTTCCGCACCCTCGAGGATGCGTCGGGCACCGACCTCGACTGGTTCTGGCGCGGCTGGTTCTACACGACGGGCCACGTCGACATCGCCGTCACCGGGGTGCAGCAGTACGCGCTGCGGGGCGAGCCCGAGCGCACGGCCGCCCACGACAAGTGGGTGCGGGACGAGAAGCTCGCCGAGAGCCGCACGGAGCAGCGCAACGCCGGCATGCCCGTGCGCAGCGAGCGCTTCCCCGAGCTGCTGGACTTCTACAACGACTACGACGAGCTCGACCCGACACCCGCCGACACCCGCGCCTGGACGAACCTCAAGCGCGGGCTGGACGACGACGAGCGGGCTGCGGTCGAGGCGTTCGAGAGCAGCGGCTACTTCTACGCCATCCACCTGGAGAACCAGGGCGGTGTGGTGATGCCCGTGCCGCTGCGGCTGGTCTACACCGACGGCACCGAGGAAGAGCTCCTGCTCCCCGCCGAGCTGTGGCGGCGCAACGACGAGCGCGTGGCCAAGGTGGTGCTCTCCGACAAGGAGCTCGCCTTCGTCGAGATCGACACCCACGGGCAGATCGCCGACACCGACCTCAGCGACAACCGCTGGCCCCAGGCCATCGATCGACGCATGGTCGGCCTGAGCTCGGGGAGCTCCCAAGACAATCCGATGCAGCGGGCCGAGCGGGAGAAGGCCCGTGCCGCCTACCGGCCGACCGCCGAGGCTGTCGCGACCGCGCTGCACGAGGCCTGGACGGCCGCACTCGCTGCCCACGACTCGGACGACGTGCTGGTCCCCTCGGCCGCCCGAGACACCCTGGAGCGCGCTGCTGCCGAGGTGCAGGACCCCTGGGGACGTGCCCTGCGCCTCGCCTTCGCCACCGACGCCAAGCCCTTCGAGGCCCTCGCACGCGGCGAGCGAGAGCCTGCCTACGTTCGGGTCGCCACGTTCCGCTCGGCCGGTGAGGACGGCGCCTTCGAGACCCACGACGACATCGTCTGGCGCGTGATGGCCGATGGCAGCACCAGCGAGTAGCCGCATCCCGGACCTCTCTTGGCACCACCGAGGTTCAGGGGACAAGGGTGAGGGTCTTGGGCCGCGGTGCTCCGGCGAGTGGCGCGTACCCGTGCTCCGATGACGCGCACACGACGGGCACGTCAGGACGCAGCGTGTGAGGTCACTTCATGAGACGACTGTTCCTCCCTCTGCTCGCGCTGGCTTGCGGCAGCGACGCCCCCAAGGGTGACACCGCCGCCGCCACAGCCACCACCCCGCCGGCCTGCGACTACCCCGCCGGGGCCGTCGACCCGATGACCCTCGACGCCGTGATGCCCGCCTTCAGCTGGCCCAAGGCCAAGAGCTTGATCGACGGCACCCGCACGGCCCTCGACCTCACGGCAGCGCACTGCGATGCCGCTGAAGACATCGACTGGTCGCCCTTCGACATGCTGCTCTTCGTCAGCATCCCCGCCTGGTGACCCGACTGCAGAGACCACGCCGGGAGCGTGGTCGCCGTCGAGAGTGACATCATCGCTGCAGGTGCCCAGATCATCTGGGTGCTCGAGCAGGGGCCGCAGTTCCAGGACGGCACGGCCACCGAGTGCTTCGCGCTCATGGAGGAGCTCGGCGCCACGCAGGGCTGGTGTGTCGGTGACGACCAGACCAAGCCCGATGCCGACGTGTGGGACGAGAGCGAGTTCAGCGTCGGACGCGGCTTCGACCTGATCGTCCCCCGCTCGACCATGGAGATCGTCTTCTCGTCGAGCCACGGCACGCCGATGGGCAACGACAACCTCAGCGGTGAGGAGATCCTCGCCGAGGTGCAGCGGGTCGCGGGGGACCTGTGAGCGGAGCAGGCGACCCACCGATTCGCTTCTGCTTCGACCCCATCTCGCCCTACGCCTACCTCGCCTGGCAGTGGGTCCGCCCCATCGCGGCGGCCCACGGGCGGGCCGTCGAGCCGGTGCCGATTCTCTTCGCCGCCGTGCTGAACCACTGGGGGCAGCTCGGTCCCGCCGAGATCGTGCCCAAGCGGCGCCACACCTTCGCCCACGTGGTGCGCCTCGCCCGCTCTCGTGGCCTGCCCTTCACCGGACCGGCCTGCCACCCCTTCAACCCCGTCACCGCGCTCCGGCTCTGCCTCCCCGAGGTCGCCGGACCCCGTCAGCACGACGTGGTCGACGCACTGCTCACCGCAGTCTGGGCCAACCGCCTCGACCCAGGCGACCCGGCCCAGCTTGCCGCCGTCCTCGACGGCCTCGGACTCGACGGTGCATCCCTCGTCACCCGCACCCACGATCCAGACGTGAAGGCCGCACTGCGGGCGAGCACCGACTCGGCCCTCACCGCCGGCGTGTTCGGCGTCCCGACGCTGCTGGTCGACGGCGAGCTGTTCTGGGGCGACGACCAGCGCCCCTTCGTCGAGGCCTTCCTCCGTGGCGAAGACCCCCTCGACGACGAGCTGATGGGCACGCTCGACACCCTGCCGGTCGGGGCGACCCGGCGACGGTGATAGCCGTCCCGCGGAGGCAGGATGGTCCTGGTCGTCGGCGGCGCCGGCTACATCGGTGCCCACGTGGTGCAGCGACTGCGCGGGCGCGGCGTGGTGGTGCTCGACGACCTGTCCCAGGGCCACCGCTGGGCGGTGCCGGAGGGCGTGCCCCTGATCGTCGGCGACGTGCGTGATCGGGCGACGATCGACGCCGTGCTCGCCGCGCATCCCGTCGACAGTGTGGTCCACCTCGCCGCTCAGAGCATCGTGCCGCACGCGATCGCCGACCCTGAGGGCACCTGGACCCTGAACGTGGGCGGCACCCGCACCCTCGTCGAGGCGATGCAGACCGCCGGCATCCGGCGCCTGGTCTTCGCCTCGTCTGCCTCGGTCTACGGTGAGCCCCAGGAGCTCCCGCTCACCGAGGATGCGCCCCTGCGTCCGACCCATCCCTACGGCGCCTCCAAGGCCGCCTGCGAGGCACTGCTCGCCGAGCAGGTCGCGGCCGACGCATCGTGGGCCGTGGCCTGCCTGCGCTTCTTCAACGCCGCGGGAGCCTCGCGGGACGGACGGCTCGGTGAATCCCACGACCCCGAGACCCACCTGATCCCCTGCGCCCTCCGGGCTGCACGCCTCGGCCGCCCGCTCGTCTTGACCGGCGTCGACCACCCGACTCCCGACGGCACGGCGATCCGCGACTACGTCCACGTGGCGGACCTGGCAGCGGCTCACGAGGCGGTGCTCGATCACCTCCAGGCCGGTCGCTGGGAGGCGCTGAACGTCGGTCTGGGGCGGGGTCACTCGGTGCGAGAGGTCCTCGCCGCGGTCGAGCGTGTGACCGGGCGGACGCTCCAGGTCGTCGAGGCGCCGCGCCGTCCCGGAGACCCCCCGGCGCTGGTCACCGACGCCACACGCCTGCGCACCCAGACCGGCTGGACTCCGATGTTCACCGACCTCGACACCATCGTGTCGACCGCGTGGGCCTTCGAGCAGCGGCGCTGACCCTCAGTCGGCCGCCGGGACGTACCGGGCTGTGCTGGAGGAGATGCGCGTCCACGGAGCCAGCGGCCACTCCCCGATGCAAGCGTCGGTGGCCTCCAGCCACGGCCGCATCCATAGCTCCAGCTCCAGCTCACCAGACCAGCACACGCCAGGAGACAGGGGCAGCGTGTTTCGCCCGAAGATCGGAGTGGGGAAGTCCTGTGTGATGAAGCAGCCGCCGTCGAGCTCCGGGTCTACGTCTTGCGGATCACAGGCGATGCGCTCATCGTCCACCGGAGTCCCACAGGGCAGCTCCACGCCATCTCCGCGCGGACGCGCGACGAGTGCAATCTCCGGAGCCCCAATTCCTGCCGGCACCGTGGGCGGGAGCAGCTCGCTGGTCAGCAGCTCGTACTCGATCGACGACAGCGGCGTGCCGAGCACACCGACCTCTGCATCCGCACCCTCGAGCACCTTGCTGAGTGTCGAGGGACGCAGCGGGAGCAGGGAAAGCTCGTAGCGAGTCGATGGGAGCTCGTCGTGCTCGACCTCGATCGAGACCAGCTCTGCTGAGGTCAGCGACAGGGGCAGGCTCGCCAGACCGGCATCGCTCAGCGAGAGTGCGCCGGCCAGCGACACCAGGTTGGAGTCCACGAGCCCCGTGTCATTCGGCGGCGGGTCGGGATGGTAGGCGAGGAGGTGGAGGGACGCACAGCCCGGTCGCTCCGAGACCGCACGCTGCGGCGGCTCGGCTGCGCGCACCGCATCGCCCGACAGCGCATCGGGCAGCTCAGCCACCACCGCCAGCTCCAGCGGACCTCGCAGCGACACGTCGATCGGCGATGACTCGGCTGTGAGGAGCTCGTCCACCGTGGCCTCGACCGTCCAGGCCCCGACCGTCGAGGGCACGTCGAAGAGCACCCGTGCCTCGCCATGTGCATCGAGATCGAGCGTCAGGGGACGCCCCACAGGACGGCCATCGATCTTGCCCTGAACCAGCAGCTCCCCGTCGATTGGCGGCTCTGTGAGGACCGCGAAGGTCTCCGAGCCATGCCCCGCCTGCCTCCCGTCGGTGTCGACTGCCAGGACAATCATCTCCGGCAGCTGAATCGGAATGATCATCAGCGGGCTCTGAAGCAGCCCGTCGTTGATCCACCCGATCAGATGCTCTCCGACGAGCAGGCCCGGGTCGAGCCGTGAGCTCCGCACGATGAAGGACGGATCGTCCTCGGACTCGCCGCGCTCCTTGGCGACGAAGAACCAGTCCGGCTCCACCTCCACGAGCTGGTCGTCGACCGCCCAGATCCAGGTCGGCAGGGCCCCTTGCCGGCCTGGCGCGTGGTCACCTGCAGCGACGCGTCCGAGCGGTAGAGACAGTCGTCGTCGGACTCCACGGTCGGCGCCTCGATGGAGCGGTCACCGCCGCAGAACGCGACCTCGCCGGTCGGCAGGAGCAGATCGACCCGCGCCGAGAGATGATCCGTCTGGGTACACCCCGCGAGCAGAGCGAGCAGCCACATCGACGCCTCCATCGTGTAGATACCCGACCCACTGACGAGACGTCGGTAGTCGTCCACCTCGGACAGCGGCAGCACCCGCACAGCAGGCCGCATGCCGCATGCCGACGCGAGGCACTGTGGACAAGACGCGCCGACATCACGGCTCGCCCGCACAGAACTGGCGTCCCTCTACAAATCCTGTTGACGCCTCGGGTAGTCTTTCGACCGAAGGAGGCGACAGGGCGTGGCAGGGGCCGACCGCAGCGACGGACCGAGCGACTCCCGCGCAGCGAGACGGTGGAGCCTCCGGAAACCGCTCCGCACCTGCCTGCTCATCGCCCAGCGAGAGCTCTGGGAGACTCTCCGAGACGGGCGTGTTCTCGGCATCTTTCTGTTCCCACTCGTGCTCTACCCAGTGATGCTCTGGGGCGTCACCCAGTACACCCTGCTCACCAGCGGCGGCCGAGGCATCGTCCTGGCGTGGGAGGGCGACCCTCACATCCCCGAGTGGTTTGCTGACGCCGAGGTGGAGTGGGTTCCGGGTGGACAGGCCGTCGCTGAGGCAGGTGAGGCCGATGGCTGGGTGAGGGCAGAGGAGACCTGGGACCGCGTGGTCTTCACGGGTGAGGTGCCCGACCTGCCCGGCGGACCCGACGGACGACTCCGCGACGCGGTGCGTGACATTCGCAAGGCCCGAGCCGCCGACATCGCGACGGTCTACAGCGCGCCTGCAGCACCCTCCTGGGATGTCGAGCTGCTCTACTCCGACAGCGAGGAGTTCGACCTCGGCGAGGCGCTCTCGGAGCTCGAGCCTCTACTCCCGGCCTTACCTGGGCTGGCCATCGTCCTCTTGGCGACGATGGCGCTGTACCCGACGCTCGATGCCGCGGCCGAGCGAGAGCGCAGCACCCTGACCACCTCGCTCGTGAGTGCCGGCGGACCAGGCCCGCTGGTCTGGGGCAAGCTGCTGTCGATCACTGCGCTGTCGCTGCTCGCGGTCACCGCACAGGGCCTGGCCATCACGATCACCTTCGCGCACCTGTTCGCGGTGGTCGTCACCTCCCTCGGTGCCGACTTCGTGGTCGTGTGGCCCGCACCGCCCTCTCCCTGGCCTCTGCTGCTCGGCCTCGGTGTCTTCGCGAGCGCGGGCTTGCTCGTCGGGAGTGTGTTCCTGCTCGCGATGCTGCCTTGGAGGACCGCACAGTCGGCCGAGTCCGCAGGCTCCGTGGCCATGACCGCCCTGCTGGCGGCCGTGGGGACCAGCGCTGCGTTCTTCGACCCGAGCCCCTGGCTCCCGCTGGTGAACACCGTGTCGCTGTGCACCGACGGCCTCACCGGAGAGCTGACTCTGCAGACCGCGTGCAGCGGCGCCCTGGTCAACGTCGCCCTCGCTGCAGTCCTGGCCGAGGCCAGCCGCCGAGTCGTCATGAGCGAGAGGTTCCGCGCGTGAGCCCGCTCTTCCGGCAGCTGCTCTTCCTCCAGCTCCAGCTCCAGCTCCGGAGTCGGACGCTGGTGCTCCTGCTGCTGACGCCCATCTTGGGCGGCGTCGGGCTCGCCGTCTTCGGCAGCGAAGTCACCACCGACACCCTGGCGCTCGACCTCCCCACCGAGGAGCGGGATCGACCTGCCCTGCCCGTCGCCATCCCAGAGCTCTTCGTGTCGCCCGTCGAGGCCAGCGACCGCCTGACGGTGGCCGCCACCTCCGCGACCGGCTTCGACGAGGTGCCGGCCGGGGCCGTGGCTGCAGTCGGTCCCGGTGAGACGGGCTGGTCCGTGCGGTGGAATGGCTCGAAGGGACGCAAGGCAGCCCTTCAGCTCGAGGCCGTGCTCGAGAAGGAGGCGCGGCGCTCCTGGCGCGACGACTGGAGCCTGACCTCGTCCGTCGATCCGGTGACCTTGGTGCAGTACCGCGTGCAAGAGGTCGAGCCGGCGCCCTCGGAGATCCCACCCACCGCGCTGCTGGCCTTCCTGCTCGTGGGCGTGCTCGGGCTGAACACCTTCGGCGCCTCCACCCACGCCTACACCACCGCACGCCAGAAGAAGACGCGACAGACGCTCTCGCTCGTCCCGGCCACGCCAGCCCAGCTCCACGGCGCGAAGGCCCTGGTCGTGCTCCTCCTGGGCTGTGCGAACGGTGCCCTGGCGGTGCTCGCCTGGCTGGGAGCGAGCTGGGTGAGCCATGGCGTCGTCCCTCTCGGTCCGCTCGCTCTGCTTGGTCTGACCATCGCCTTGTGTGCCCTCGCCGTGCAGTTCACGGGCGCGTGGTGCGCCGTGTCGGCCTGGGCCCCCGACCGCCGCACCAGCTCCTTCGTCGGCAGCTTCGTCCTCACGGCAGCCCTCGCGGCGGCCATCGCCGTGTTCCTGCCCGATCCACCCCTGGCCCTTGCGCTCCTGCCCTTCTCGGGAGCCGCCGTCGCGGTGCGGGAGGCCTGCGACGCTGGCAACCCAGCCTTCCTGGGCATCTGCCTCCTGTCGACCACCGGCTGGGCCTGGGCCACGAGCCGAGCCGCCGTCACCCTCTGGGACCGCGAGCACGGAGAGATTCGGAAGCGAGGCCCCCGGCAGGCCCTCGCGCTCTACACCATCGCGATGCTGCTCGTCTGGTTCCTGGGACAGGCCGCGACAGCCATCGACCTGGTCGGCGGCCTGCTGTTCCTGCAGATCGGCTTGATCGCCACCTCAGCCTTCTCGGGTGTCAGCTGGCTCGGCCGACCCCTTCGCTCGACCCTCTCCCTGCAGCCTCCGCGCGCCACGGACGCACTCGCGGGACTGCTCCTCGGCTGTGCGATGCCGCTGGTCGGACTGGCCGTGATGTGGCTCCAGGGCCCCCTGATCCCCACACCCGAAGACTGGGGGAGGAGCTTCTCGAGCCAGCTGCTGGGCTCGCGACCCCTCTGGGCCAACCTGCTCTTGATCGCTGTCCTGCCTGGGATCTGCGAGGAGCTGCTCTTCCGGGGCGCACTGCTCGGCCTCGCCCGGGACGGCCTGCCCGACGGCGTGGCCGTGGCCGTCGTGGCAGTCGCCTTCGGGATCCTGCACCTCGATGCGCCACGCCTGCTGCCGACGGCCACCCTCGGGGTCGTGCTCGGGCTCCTCGTGCTGCGCACAAACAGCCTGGTTCCGGCGATCCTCGCCCACATGGCCAACAACGCGGTCGCCCTCGGGCTGTCGGCACTCGACGACCCCGACGCCGCTGTCTTCGGAGCCTCGGGAGCCGCTGGGCTCGCCGCGGTGGCACTCCTAGGGAGGCGTAGATGATCGAGGCGCGCGGTCTCACCAAGCGATTTGCAGGCCCCGACGGCCCGATCGTCGCGGTCGACGACCTCTCCTTCGAGGTGTCCCCCGGCACGATCGTGGGCCTGCTCGGACCGAATGGCGCCGGCAAGACGACCACTCTGCGGATGCTCAGCACCCTGCTGGCACCCGACGAGGGAGTCGCCCGGATCGCCGGCTACGACGTCCGCGAGTCCCCTCGGGAGGTCCGCGCCGCCCTCGGCTTCGTCTCCCCAGACACCGGGCTCTACGAGCGCCTCACCGTCCGCGAGACCCTGCGGTGGTTCGGTCGCCTCTACGGACTGGCCAACCCGCGCGAGCGGGCCGAGGAGCTCATCGAGCGCTTCGAGCTCACCGAGCACGCCAGCCAGCGCTGCACACACCTGTCGACCGGCAACAAGCAGAAGACCAGCATCGCCCGCGCCCTCGTCCACGACCCGCCGGTGCTCGTGTTCGACGAGCCCACCGCAGGTCTCGACGTCCTCGTCGGGGCCACGCTGCTGGCCGAGCTGGAGCGCATCCGTGACGAGGGACGCACCGTGCTCTTCAGCACCCACGTGATGCGGGAGGCCGAGCGCCTCTGCGACCGCATCGTCATCCTGCACCGCGGCCGAGCACTCGCCACGGGGACGCTCGAGGAGCTGCAGGACCTGACGGGGGAGCGCTACCTCGAGGACGTCTTCCTCACGCTGGTCCGCCGCGAGGAAGAGCCATGAGCTTCGACGAGCGCGCCGTGTTGATCGCCGGCGCCTCCGCCGGCATCGGCCTCGAGGTGGCCCGTGCCTTCGCGCGCCACGGCGCCGACCTGGCCTTGGCAGCGCGTGGCGCAGAGCGCCTGGAGGCCGTCGCTGCCGAGCTCCGCACCTTCGGAGGACGGGTGGAGGTCATCCCGACGGACGTCGCAGACCCCGCGGCCTGTCTCGCCCTCGTGTCTGCAGCCGTGGAGCGCCTGGGTCGCCTCGACGTGCTGGTGAACAACGCTGGCCTGCACCACCGCGGCCCCTTCGGCGACCACGACCCACTCGCCTACGCCGCGATGGTGGACGTGAACCTCCGCGCCCCCATCGTGCTCACGGCCGCCGCGCTGCCGCACCTGCGCGCCACAGGCGGCTCCGTGGTGAATGTCGGCTCCCTCGCCGGCTGCCTGCCCCTGCCCGAGGCCGCCGTCTACTCGGCCACCAAGGCGGGCCTGCGCACGCTCTCCCTGGCTCTCGCTGGCGGTCTCGAGGGGGTTCGGGTGTCCGTCGTCTCTCCCGGTCCCGTCGCCACAGCCTTCATCCTGGACGACCTCGACTCCGTCGGCGACATCACGCTGGCCCAGCCGATGAGCACGCCCGGCGACATCGCGGCGCTCGTCCTTGCCTGCGCGGCGGATGGTCGGCCCGAGCGCCAGCAGCCCCGCTCGAGCGGTCTGCTCGCGGGTCTCGGAGCCACCCTACCGAGCCTCCGTCGCGTGCTCGGCCCGCTCATGGAGCGCCGAGGGAGGCGCGTGAAGGAGCGCCTGCGTCGAGCGGCCCGGGAGCGCTGAGGCCACTCCGACCCGTCAGCGTGCACCGCAGCAGCCCGCATCACCCGTCCCCTTGCGATCGACAGGTTGGGCCTTGTCGCCGCTGCGGTCTGCGACACGCTGCGGGGAGAAGGCTCGTCGACCGACGCGACAGCGGATAGCCGGCGCGCATGAAGCACGACCCTGTCAACGTCCTCGGCACGCCGCTCACTCCTTGCTCCCACAAGCCGCTCACCGGCTGGTTCAGGGACGGGCACTGCAACACCGATGCCTCCGATCGCGGCTCCCACACCGTGGCCGCTCAGGTGACGTCCGAGTTCCTGGTCTACCTCCAGGAGCGCGGCAACGACCTGATCACCCCCGCCCCCGAGCACGGCTTCCCCGGGCTCCAGGCCGGTGACCGCTGGTGCGTCTGCGCGGCCAGCTGGTACCAGGCGTACCGCTCGGGCGTGGCCTGCCCCGTCGTCCTCTCCGCCACCCACGCCGCCGCCCTTCAGCGGGTGCCCCTCGAGGCCCTCCTCGAGCACGCGACCGATCTGCCCCAGGCGTGACGATGCTGCCGATCCACGAGCTGCCGGACCGCCTCGAGACCGAGCGCTTCGTCCTCCGCTCGTGGCTCCCGGGAGATGGTCCCGCCCTGCGTGAGGCCCTGCTGCCCTCCTACGCCCACCTGGAGCCGTGGATGCCCTGGGCCGACCCCGACCCCGAGCCCGACGAGCTCGCCATGCGGGTGCGGACCTTCCGCGCAGACTGGCTCACCGGCACCAACTTCGTGGTCGCCGTCTTCGACCCGACGGAGACCCGGGTCCTCGGCGGAACGGGGTTCCACACCCGCGATTCCCCCTACGCGCGCGGAGATGCCGAGGTGGGCATGTGGATCGCCTCACCCGAGGCGGGCAAGGGACTCGGCCAAGCCGTCCTGCGGTCGATGCTCGACTGGGGCTTCGGCACCTGGGGCTGGCGCCGCCTCGAGTGGCGCTGTGACGCCGAGAACACCACCAGCATGCGGGTCGCCGAGCGATGCGGGCTCGTCCACGAGGCCACCTTGCGGGGGTGCTGGCGCCACAAGACACGCGGTGATGTCGAGGTCTTTGCCCTCACCGCCGACCAGTGGCGGAGCTGATGCAGCTGCTCGTCGTCCTCACCGCCCTCACGGCCTGCCGGCACAGCGCCGCGCCGGTCCCCGTCGAGGCCCAGCCCGAGGCCGCATCGGGATGCCGTGCGGTCGAGCCCGTGCGTGGCCGCGGCGGGATGGTCGTCTCGGCCCACCCCGAGGCCAGCAGAATCGGCGCCGAGGTGCTGCGGAGCGGCGGGAGCGCCGTCGACGCCGCCACCGCCATGGCCGTGGCCCTGACACTCGTGGAGCCGCAGTCCTCCGGCCTCGGGGGCGGGGGATTCCTGCTGCACCACGACGCCGAGACCGGCACGCTCACCGCCTGGGACGGCCGCGAGACCGCGCCCGCCGCGGCCACCCCCCAGCTGTTCCTCGCAGACGGTGAGCCACGCCCGTGGCCCGAGGTGGTCCCCGGTGGACTGTCCGTTGGTGTTCCCGGTCTGCTTCGCATGCTCGAGGCGGTGCACACGGAGCAGGGGCGCCTGCCCTGGGCCGAGGTGATCCTGCCCGCCTCGAGGCTGGCCGATGCGGGCTTCACGGTCACCCCGCGCCTCGCCGCCTCCATCTGCCAGTGGGAGGGGCTCGACGACCCTCACCCCGACTGCGCCGGGCACACCGACCTGCCCGACTTCCTCCGCAGCATCGATCCCCTGCGGAGGCACCCGACCACCCGCGCGTACTTCTACCCGGACGGCCAGCCCCTCCAGGCCGGCTCGACCCTGCGCAACCCTGCGCTGGCGGCCACGCTGCGCGACATCGCCGAGAGCGGCTCCGACGCGCTCTACACCGGCGAGCGCGCCCAGCGCATCGTCGACGCCGTCGCGGGCGCTCACAACCCCGGCACGCTGACGGCAGACGACCTGTCGCGCTACGCCCCCGTGAAGCGCGAGCCGGTCTGCCTCGACTACCGCGGGCACCGGGTGTGTGGACACCCGCCCCCGACCTCTGGGGGCACCACCGTGCTCCAGATCTTGGGCCTGCTGGAGTCCACCGATCTGGCGGTCCTCGATCTCGACGGCCCCGACGCCACCCATCTGTTTGCCGAGGCCGTGCGAATCGCCTGGGCGGACCGCGATCGCTACCTCGCCGACCCCGCCTTCGCCGCAGTGCCCGTCGACGCGATGCTCGACGACGCCTACCTCGCCACGCGCTCACGGCTGCTCACGTCCAGGCGCGCTGAGGCCTTCGAGCCGGGCGAGCTGCCCGTGCCCACTCTCCCAGAAGCCGGCGCATGCCCCGAGGGCGACGACACCACCCACCTCGTGGTGATCGACGCATCCGGCGACGTGGTCAGCCTCACGTCCAGCATCGAGAATGCCTGGGGCTCTGGTGTGATGGTCGACGGCTTCCTGCTCAACAACCAGCTCACCGACTTCGCCCGCTCCCCCGGCACCGCCAACAGCCCCGCCGCCTGCAAGCGCCCGCGCAGCTCGATGTCGCCCACCGTGGTCTACGGGCCCGACGGAGCCGTCGAGCTGGCCCTCGGCTCCCCGGGTGGCTCGCGGATCATCCAGTACGTGGCGCGCACGCTGGTCGGCGTGCTCGACCACGGACTCGACGCCCAGGCCGCCATCACCCGGCCCAACCTGGCCAGCGGATCGTCGCTGGAGCTCGAGAGCGACTGCGGCCTGCCCGCCTGGAGCGACGCCACCGTCTCAGCCCTCGAGGGGCGCGGTCATCCGATCAGCCGACGCTCCCTGAACAGCGGCCTGCACGCGATCCAGGTAACTCCTGAGGGCCTCCTCGGAGCTGTCGACCCGCGCCGAGAGGGCCTCGCCATCGCCGTCGAGGGTCCGGAGTGATCCCCGGTCAGCGCTTCCCGGGGTCGCCGAGCCCCACCACCGCGTAGACGGCATCCGGCACCAGGGCGTTGAGAACGTCGATGGGCCACAGCATGTACCCCGGGACGAGCGCCTCGAAGGTGCCGCCCTCCACCGCGTCCCAGGCCGCCACGGCCGTCTGCGCCGACGTGTAGCTGACGGCCTTCACCGCAGGGTGCTGGAACACCATCGGGAGCCGCGAGTGGGACTGCGCTCCGGCCCGGCCCGGACCCTCGGCGAAGTACTCCGTGTCCGTGACCTCTGCGGCGTTGAGCAGGGTGACGCCGATGCCCCGCCCCGCCAGATCGGCCCGGAGGTTCCAGGCCAGTCCTCGCACGCCCCAGCGGGCCGCTCCGTAGACGACCGCCGCCCGAAGTCCGGTCACCGAGGCGGCGCTCGTCACGCACAGGACATGTCCTCGCCGACGCGTGATCATCCGGGGAGCCAGCACCCGGGTGACGTGCACCGCGGCCATCATCGGCACATCGACCATCCGGCGCGCAGCCTCCGCAGTCGACTCCTCGATGTGCTCCCACGCACCGGCGCCCGCGTTGTTCACGACGATGTCGGGCGTGCCGTGCTCCTCGACTACCGCGTCGAGGGTGGTGGCGATGGCCTCCGGATCGAGCAGATCACAGGGCAGCACCACCGGAGTACAGGCAGGAGCGAAGCCCCGAATCTCGTCGGCGACGGCCTCGAGGCGCTCGACGCGTCGCGCCACGAGGATCACCGCACTCGCACCTCGGCGAGCCGCCTCATGCGCGAGGGCCCGGCCGAGCCCCGACGACGCCCCCGTGACCAGGACGCGCGCGCCCGCCACGGCGTGGCGACGCGTGCGGTTGGCCAGCAGACCATAGGCCAGCAGCGGCAGACCGAAGAGGGCAACCAGGCCCCAGAGCGGCAGCCACCGTGCAGCGACGACGACGAGCACGAGCAGCAGGGCTCGGGGAAGGGCGGGTGGCATCGACGCTCCGTTCGGGTCCGTCGACCTAACGCGCCCCTGGCCTCCCCCGTACCGAGGGGAGGGCGAGGCTGCCTAGCACCGCGAACATGAGGCTACAGCGCCGCCCGCACGGCCTCGACACAGGCCTCTGGCGACGGGAACCCATGGTCCAGCGTCTTCTTCGCGACGAGGCGGTCACCCACCCGCACCTCGAAGATGCCGCCGTGCCCACGCTCCAGCTCGACGTCGACGCCGAGCGCTTCCTGAATGGCGGCCGCCGCACGGGCAGCCCTGGGCTTGTAGTTTCAAGACACGCAGTACGTGATGCGAACCATGCGGCCCTCCTCGTGGAGTCCCTTAGCCCGCTGTGCGTCGACTCACTCCCCGATGCGCAGCACCTGGACGACTGGGCCCTGCGGATCCGTGCCGTCGCGCAGATCGACCACGCCGTCGATGGACCACACGGCACCGTCCTCGTCGGCCTCCGCGTCGAAGGGGCCCACGAGCACCTGGCGCACGGTCCAGCGGTGCGGACCGTCTGGCGTGATCACCGTGTTCCAGGCTTGCTTGGCGCGACCGTCGAACACCACGCGTCCGACCTCCGCCAGGAAGGGCTTCAGGGCCTCCGCGAAGTCCTTGGGACCGAACTCCATGCCCTCCACCTGGCGCACCGAGGCGGCGGCCTCGTCCCAGTCCTCGATCGCCAGCGCACGAACCACCGCGTGAAGCTCGGCCCGGATGCGGGCGCGGAAGGCCTTCGGGTTCGCCGAGATGTCGGTCGGGCGCTCGACCGCAGCCTCGGCCACCTCTCCATCCTTGAGCGACTCCCACTCGGTGACGAGGCTGTCGTCGACGCGGGCGAGCATCGCGCGGAAGAAGCCCAAGATCTCCCACACCTCGTCGGTCTGGGCCTCGGCAGGGACGTTCTGCAGCAGCGTCTTGTAGGCCTGCGAGATGTAGCGCAGGACCACGCCCTCGGAGCGCTCGAGCCCCAGGCCCTTGACCCACGCCGAGAACACGGCCTGCTCCTCGTAGATCTCGCGAGAGACTCCCTTGACCCGCAGGGGAACGTCGGCCAGCCAGGGGTGATTCTCGCGGTAGCTGTCGAAGGTGGCCTGCATCCACTCGGCGTTCGGCCGCGGCCAGTTCACCTCCTCGAGGATCTCCATCCGCTCCTCGTACTCGACCCCTGCGGCCTTCAGATCCGCCAGCACCCGACCCTTCTCGCGGTGCTTCTGGGAGCGCAGGATCACCCCGGGGTGCTCCAGGATCGACTCGACGACCGTGAGCACGTCGAGGGCGTGGGTGTCGGAGTCTGGAGCGAGGCGACGGCTCGCGTGCACCAGGAAGAGCGACAGAGCGTGGTGCAGGCTGAAGTCCTCCTGCAGGTCGTCGTAGACCGTGTAGCGGGTGCCCTCCGGCGTGCGCTCCCGCTCGACGATGCCGGCCTTGAGCAGCTGCTCCACCCGGGCATCGGCCTCGGCATGGGCCGCCTCGCGATCCCGGCGCGTCAGGTGCGCGAGATCGATCAGCTCGTGAGCCTCCGCCAGACCATCGGTGCCTTCCTCGGCGCCACGCTGCAACAGGGAGAGCACGAGCGCATGGTCGACCCGGAAGCGGCTCTCGAGGGCCTCGGGAGGGGCCGAGGTGAGCTTCTCGAAGGTGACGCGGTCCCAGTGCTTGTAGCCCTTGGTCGGCGGCTTTGCCTTGGACTTCTTCTTCTTGCCCTTGGCCTTGGCCTTGGCCTCGGCGATGCTGTTCTCGATGATCCAGGCCGGGGCCTGCACCACCACGCGGCCCTCGTCGTCGAAGCCCTTGCGGCCCGCTCGACCGGCGATCTGGCGGAAGTCCCGGACGCTCAGGATGTCGACCTTCTCGCCGTCGTACTTGCACAGCTGCGTGAAGAGCACGCTGCGGATCGGGACGTTGATGCCGACCCCGAGGGTGTCGGTGCCGCAGATCACGGCGAACAGGCCCTGCTGCGAGAGCTTCTCGACCAGCAGCCGGTACTTCGGGAGCAGGCCGGCGTGGTGCAGACCCACACCGTGCAGGAGCATGCGCCGCAGCGTGGACCCGAAGGGCGAGTCGAAGCGGAAGCCCTTGAGCTCCTTGGCGATGGTGGCCTTGCGCTCCTTCGAGATCTGCTCCGTCGAGAGCAGCGACTGGGCCAGCTCGACGGCCTCCCGCTGGGTGAAGCAGACCACGTAGACCGGCGCATAGCCACCGGTCACCAGATCACGCAGCTTCGAGAGCAGCGGCACCTCGCTGTAGCTGTAGTCGAGGGGGACCGGCCGAGTAGCACTCGTCACCGCGCTGACCTCACGACCCGAGCGCTCGGCCAGGTCGCGCTCGATCTCGGTCGTGGGCCCGAGCGTCGCCGACATCAGCAAGAACTGGGCGTGCGGCATCGTCAGCAGCGGCAGCTGCCAGGCCATGCCACGGTCGCGGTCGGCGTAGTAGTGGAACTCGTCCATCACGACGGCCTCGTAGGGCGTCTCGTCGCCGTGCCGCAGCGACAGCTTCGCGAGCACCTCCGCCGTGCAGCAGAGGATCGGCGCGTCGCGGTTCACCGAGCCATCACCGGTGGCGAGCCCCACGTTCTCGGCCCCGAAGACCTTGCAGAGGCTGAAGAACTTCTCCGAGACGAGCGCCTTGATGGGGGCCGTGTAGACGCTGCGCTTCCCGGCCGCAAAGGCGCGGAAGTGAAGGGCCACTCCCACGAGGGACTTGCCCGAGCCCGTCGGCGTCTTCAGCAGCACGTGCCGGTCACCGAAGAGCTCGAGGAAGGCCTCCTCCTGGGCCGGATACGGCTCGATCCCCGTCGTGAACAGCCACTCGAGGAAGGCCTCGAGGGCCTCGTCGTCGTCGGCAAAACCGCGCTCGGGAATGTGATCGGCGAGTGTGGACATGGGCATCGTGTAACGGCTCCTCGAACCCCTGGGCCGGGTTCCCCCCAGGCAACAGACGCACCCGGCCTGGCGCTGCGGACAGGTCGCCCACACTCTGCCAGCGCCGACATCGACGCCCAGCCCGACTCGGTGGTCGACACCACCGCCAGATTGGGTGACGCTGTGGTCATCCGAGGCCTCATGTGCGAGGCCACCCTCGCCACGCTGAGGAGGCAATGGTGATCCGATTCTGGATGTGTGTCGCGCTCGCTGCAGGATGTGCAGCGGAGGAGGGCACCGACGCCCTCATCACGCCGACGAGCGGCTCGGAGCTCACGACGGCGACCGAGCCGGTGGATGACTGCCAGGCCGGCATGCGCATCGGCCGCTGTCCCGCCGACTTCAGCCTCCCGACGGGCGCGGGCGAGCTGATCTCGCTGCACGAGCAGCGGGGAGGGCGGGTCGCCGTCATCGGGAGTGCCGAGGCTTGAATGGGCTGCGTGACCCTGGTTCAGGGTCTCCATGACTGGTACGCGAGCGATGCCCCCGACGACCTGGTGGTGATCAACGTCGTCGCCCTCGACGGCGAGTGGTCCCGCTCGGACGAAGAGACCGCAGCCCTGTGGGAGCAGGAGCTCGGCCTCACTTGGATCTCTGTTGCTGACCCCGAGGGCGAGTGGATGCTCAAGTGGGGTGGTGATGGCGGGCGCTCGCAGCACGCCTACTACGTGCTCGACGCCGACGGTGTGCTGACCTGGAAGGTCGACGACGGTGCCTCGGAG
>PKCK01000128.1 GCA_002862085.1 Planctomycetota bacterium
TCAGCGAGTAGCCGCCCGCGTCGAACGTCAGCCCCTTGCCCACGAAGGCGATCCGCCCCTTCGCCTTCTTCTTCGGCTTGTAGGTGAGGTGGATCAGCTTCGCCGGCTCGGTCGAGCCCTGGGACACGGAGAGCAGCAGCCCCATACCCATCTTCTTCATCGCCGCCTCGTCGAGGACCTTGGCGGTGATCGCGGAGCTCCTGCGCGCGATGGACCGCGCGGCCTTGGCGAGGGCCGTCGGCGTCACGACGTTCCCCGCGCCGTTCTGGAGGTCTCGCGTGAACATGTTCGCCGCGGCGAGGGTCTCGCCCAGCTTCGCGCCGCGCTTGAAGGCGGCGCCCCGCCCGGCGACCACCACGGACCGGAGAGAACCCGGGTCGGGGTCGCTCTTGCAGTCGTTGTAGGCATAGCTGGCCATCAGCGCCCCCTCCGCGGCGGCCCGACCGGCGAGCTCTCCGCCACCGGCGGCCTCCACGGCGACGTCGGCCACGCTCACCTGCAGACTCGAAGCCTTCCTCGCCTGCGCCTCCTTCGAGGCGACCGCCGCCGCCCTTCGGATGCGCTCGACGTCGATCTCACCGGTCTCGCCGAGGCCGATCAGCAGCACCTCGCGCGCGGGCCCCCCCGTCGCGAAGGTCGCGCGCTTCGACCGGAATCCTCCCTCGAAGCCCCGCAGGAACGCCTCGGGCACGTCCACGCCCTTCGGGGCGTCCGCCGCCTCGCCTTCGGGCACGAGCAGGGCGAGGAGGTCGCACTTGGTGGGCTTGGCGGCGTCCTTCGAGGTGAACTTCATCAGCGGGGGATCGGGGTGTGGGCTCTTGGGGATCGGCGGGTGACGCCCCGCGCGGGCGGCGCCGAGGCTCCGGCGCAGGCGGGATGAGCCGCCGTGAGAGGTCGCCTCGGCTCACATGCCGAGGTACTTGGGCCCACCGCCGCCCTCCGGCACGACCCACTCGATGTTCTCGTAGGGATCCATGATGTCGCAGGTCTTGCAGTGAACACAGTTGGACGCGTTGATCGTCACAGCCGTCGAGCCCTCAGGCCATTCGTAGACAGCGGCCGGGCAGAAGTGCTGGCAGGGGTTGCCGAACTCCCGGGTGCATCGATCCGTGCAGATCGACGGGTCGTTGACGAGGAGGTGCGCCGGCTGATCCTCCTCGTGGATCGCGCCTGAGAGGTACACGTCCGTGAGCTTGTCCATGGACAGCCGGTCGTCGTACCCGGGCTTCTCGAGGCGCGACTGGGCCACGGGCTCCATCGTCTCGTGGTCGCTGTGCCCGGGGCGTCGCGCAACGAGGCCGCGGCCACCGGTGACCTGCTGGACGGCGAAGTCGATCGTGCCGGCGACGAGTCCCTTCGTGAAGGCCTGCCGGTAGTTGCGGTACTTCCAGAGCTCCGCCTTCGCCCAGGACGCCTCGTAGGACTCCTGGTAGGAGGCGAGGCCCTCCTTGGACGTGTCCCCCGCGGCCAGCGCCTTGGCGATGGCCTCCGCTGCGAGCATCCCGGACTTGATGCTGAGGTGAATGCCCTTGAGCGTCGCCGCGTTCAGGAATCCACCGGTGTCCCCCACCATGACGAAGCCATCGCCATGGAGCCGCGGCTGAGAGAAGTATCCCCCCTCGGGCACGCACTTGGCCCCGTAGCTGATCGGCTTGCCGCCCTCGAGCAGCTTCGCGATCCGCGGGTGCTGCTTCCACTGCACGAAGAGCGCGTGGGGGTCGAGCTTGGCGTCGGTCTGGTCGAGACCGATCACGAAACCGATCGAGAGCTTGTCCTCGGCGATGCCGTACACCCACGAGCCGCCGTAGCTCTTCATGTCCAGGGGGTAGCCGCCGGTGTGCACCACCTTCCCGTGCATCTCCTTGCCGACCTCCGGGGTGACCTCCCAGATCTCCTTGATCCCTGTCCCGTAGGTCTGCGGGTTGCGCCCGTCCATGACGTCGAGGTCACGGAACAGGTTCTTCGCGAGGCTTCCGCGCACTCCTTCTGCGAAGACGGTGACCTCGGCGGAGACATCCATCCCGGGCTCGAAGGTCGCTTTTCGACTGCCGTCCTTGGCGATGCCGCTGTCGCGTGTCTGGACGCCGACGACCTTGCCATCTTCGAAGCGCGTCCCCGCGACGGGGAACCCGCCGTAGATCTCCACCCCGAGCTCTTCCGCCTGGCCGCCGAGCCACTTCACCACCTCGTTCAGGGAGATCATGTGGTTGCCGTGGTTCCTGAGCTGCGGCGGGCAGAGCAGTCCCTTGAGCTTGATCGAACCGCCGCCCGGTCGAAGGACCTCGGCCCAATCGTCCTCCACCACGGTGCCCACAGGGAAGCCGCGCTCCTTCCAGTCGGGGAACAGCTCGGCGATGCCTCGCGGGTCCATCACCGCGCCCGAGAGCGTGTGATGTCCGACCTCCTCCGCCTTGTCGAGGACGAGGATGGTCCGATCCTGATCGCCAGCCTCCTCGAGGAGCCGCGCGAGGTGAATCGCGCATGAGAGCCCTGCCGTTCCCGCTCCGACGATGCACACGTCGACCGGGAGCTCCTCACGCTCCACGTCCTTGGCATTGAGGGAGATCAGGTTCGGCTTCATCGAAGGCGTGGCGAGGGCTGGTGACTCGGAAGTGGACGGAGAACGGGCTGCGCCCGGGTGCATCCCCTGGCCCCTGGGGGCCGTCCCACCACCGGGCCTCACGGCACCGAGGGACGGGATTCGGGGCGAGGAGTCTACCTGGAGACCGCCGTGGAATCGCCCCTCCGGGCCGCCCGGGCCCGGCTGTGAGGCACACGGCGCTTCAGGAGCGGTCACCGATCCAGTGATGACCGTCCTGGTAGACCTCCTTCTTCCAGACGGGCAGCCGCTCCTTCAGGGTGTCGATGAGGAAGCGGGCAGCCAGGAAGGCGGCGTCGCGGTGCGGGCTCGCCACGGCGATGACCACGGAGGGCTCCCCCACATCCACCGTCCCCGTCCGGTGGACGCAGAGCATCCGGAGCGCCAGCCTGGGATCGCCGCCGGCCGACGCAGGTCCGTGGGCCGCGGCGCAATCCTCGAAGATCCGGCCCATCTCCGGCCCGGCCATGGCGTCGAAGGCTTCGTAGTCGAGGCTGACGACCTCTTGCCCCCTGTTCGTGTCGCGCGTGGCGCCGGTGAAGACCACGATCGCCCCGCAGGAGGGGTGCGCCACCCTGCGCTGCAGGTCGGAGACGTCGATCGGATCGGCGCTCAGTTCGAAGACGCCTCTGGACAGGGCCTCGTCCTCGGTCGGCGCGCCCCCACTCACGGGCGGGAGCAGGGCGACCTCGTCGCCCGGCTCCAGCACGGTCTCGGGAGACACGTACGAGGTGCCGACGACGCCCGCCACCGAGCCGAGGTCCCCCAGCGCGGGGTGGGCAGCGCGCACCAGCTCCTTGAGCCCCGCGACCGTCGTCCCTTCGGGCACGTCCTCGAGCACGACGCGCTCCGTCCCGGCGCGCTCGCGGAGCGCGGCGAACAGCTGGATCTCGATCCGCATGCGTCGGCAGCCCGGCGCCTCTGGAGCGTCGATCAGAAGGGGGTGTCGTCGTCCCCGAGGAACGCGGCGCCGCCGTCGTCCTGACCGCCGCCGTAGCCGCCGCCCTGACCGCCGCCGCCGCCGCCGCCGCCATAGCCGCCGCCAGCTGAATCGCCGTAGCCGCCGGTGGATGCGCCCGCGGTCTGCGAGTATCCGTCCCCGCCTCCGCTGGAACCACCCCAGCTACCGCCCCCGCCGCCCTCGCGGTCCTGGCGGCTGCCGACGAACTCCCAGTTGTTGGCGACGACGTAGAGCTTGCTGCGCTTCTGGCCGGACTCGCGATCCTCCCACTGGTCGAAGCGGAGCTCGCCGTCGATGAACGCCGACGCGCCCTTCTTGTGGAACTTCTCGAAGGCCTCGCCGCGCTTGCCGAAGATCGTCACGTCGACGAACGTGGGCTCCTCGCGCCACTGGTCGGTCTGCTGATCCTTGACCCTGCGGTTCACGGCGAGCCCGACCTTGCAAACGGCCATGTTGCTCTGCGTGTAGCGCAGCTCGGGGTCGCGGGTCAGGTTGCCCATCAGGATGACCTTGTTGAAAGACGCCATGGAATCGGATCGGGAGGAAGGGGGTCTTCGGGGAACGGGGACGGGTGGGCAGGGCCCGGGGGCTGCCCGCCGGGACCGGAAGCGATCGGCCGCGGGCCTGGTCCGAACAGTATGAGACATGCCGGTCGGCTCTTCCTACCATGATCCGGGCTGCCCTCTTCGACGACTCCCTGGCGGCAGCGCCGCGCGCCCCTCAGGCGCTCTGCACATGAGCCATTTCTCCCCCAACGCGGCCGAGCGCCAGCCGGATCCCGGGCGCGAGCGGCGCAAGGACGCCCGCGCCAGGGCGGACCTGCCGATCACGATCCTCCTCGATGACGGCGTCCACGAGGCGAAGATCAGGGACGTCAGCCGAGGCGGCGTCTGCTTCTTCCTGGATCGTCCCGTCCCGGAGATGACGGCGCTCCGCATCGAGTTCGACCTTCCCCTGGACCCCGGAGTGAGGCGCATCACTGGACAGGGAGCGGTCGTGCGCTGTGAGAAGATCGCGCTCTCCGTCGACCACTACGAGATCGCGGTCTTCCTCCATGACATGGCTGCCCCCGATCGCGAGACGATCGCAGCCTACGTCAAGGGCGTGCGCTGAGAGCGGCGGAAGCGCGTCAGGCCCCTGGCCGGAGCTCGAGGACTCGAGGGACGCCGGAGAGGTCGTCGTGCACGACGGCCTTCGGGCCCGCGAAGTCGCTCGCCCGTGCCGCTTGAAGGTGGCCGAGTTCCACGAGCAGCGCTCCTCGATCCTCGAGCACGGAGCCTGCGAGCTCGCAGAGCGCCCGCGCCCAGCGATCGGGGTCGCCCTCGGGCGCGTAGAGCGCGACCGCCGGCTCATGACCCCTGACCTCCTCGTCGAGGCCCGCGGCCTCGCCAGGCTCCACGTAAGGGGGATTGGAGATCACGAGATCGAAGGGCCGATCCGCGGCGAGTCGCCGAAGGGTCTCCAGCCCGTCACCCTCGTGGAGCGTCACCGCGGCGCCGAGTCGGACCCCGTTCTTCTCCGCGTACTCGAGAGCGTCCGCCGAGATGTCGACGGCGTGGACGTCCGCGCTCCCCCCGAGCTCCAGTGCGAGCGTCACGGCGATGCAGCCCGACCCCGTCCCCACGTCGAGGACGCGCGGCGCCTCGTACCCGGCGAGCAGCTCACGGGCACGGTCCACCAGGAGTTCCGTCTCCGGCCTCGGGACGAGCACGCCTGGCCCGACCTGGAAATCGCGTCCGTAGAACTCGCGGTGGCCCACGATGTACGCGGTCGGCTCGCGCCGTCCGCGTCGCACGAGGAGGTCCCTCGCGCGATCGACCTCCGCCGCGAGAAGCGGCTGGTCCAGTCGCATGTAGAGCTGGAGACGCTCGATCCCCAGCGCGTGCGCCACGAGCAGGTCGGCCTCGAGGCGCGGGTTCTCGAGCCCCTTGCGCTCCAGGAAGGCCGTGCTCATGGAGAGAACTTCCCGGGCCGTACCGGGGGGCCGCGGCGAGCCCGAAGGCGCGGCGGCCCTGCGAGCGGGCCCGGGGGCCGCGCCCGCGGGGCCGCCGCGGCTGTCGCTTCCTGAGGGGCCCGTGCCCGTCACGCTCAGCCCTGGCTCTTCTCGCGCCGCGCCGCGCGCTGGCGCTTGCGCTCCTCACGCATCGCGGCGGCCTTGATCTCGCCCTGGACCTTCGCTTCTTTCATCGACACGAACATCGTGTACATCGCCATGAAGCCACCAGCAGCGACGATGAGAGACCCGATGATGCCGAGGGGCACGAGCGGCTGCCTGCCCATCAGGCTGAAGGCGCCCAGGGCCTGAAGCACGCCCGCCACCGCCGGGCCGATGAACATGAGCGGGAAGATCGGGTTGAACTTCCCTCCGTACTCGTAGGCGAGGACGTGCGCGAGCGTGGCCACCGCGAGGAAGAGGGTGCCCATCTCCATCACTGCCCGGAACCTGAACGTGTCGCGCGCGCTGTCCGGAATCGCGCCGGGGTCGGTCCCGGCCTCGATGAAGCGAGTCATCTCGCCGTAGGCGTTGCCGCCGGTCCAGACAGACTCGCCCATGAAGCAGACGACGATCGCCGCGAGGAAGCAGGCGAGCGCCGCGATGAGGCTCGCCATGGGGTGTGACTCGTCGATGCTCTTGACGAGCCCGTTGGCCTTGAGCCCGGCTCGATGCTTCGCGGACTCCATGAGGATCCCGCCGGCGAGGAGCGTCAGCACGATCGCGCCGAACCAGTGCCCCCACGGAAGTTCGCCACCCGTGGAGATCGAGGACAGCCACGGGAAGAGAGCGCCGACCATGAGCACCCCGGCGGCCTTGCGGACCAGTTGGGGTGCCTGCTCGAGCTCACGCTTCCGAGGGGCGGCAGGGGCGGCGGGGCGGCGGGTGGGCTCGTCGGACATGGGGCCGTTGTGGATCAGGGCCTGGGCGGGGATCAGGGGGTGCGGGCGTACGTGGGAGAGCGCCGGCAGGTGTCGGGCCGTACGCTCTCGGCGAGCCCTGGGACGAACAGGATGCGGAGCTGCTCAGAGATTCGCCAGCCGCTGTCGCTTCTCCATCTCCTGAAGGGCATCGAGAAGAGGGTCGAGTCGCCCCTCGATGACTCCGTCCAAGTTGAAGTTCTTCCGGTCCCCGTCCTCGAGACGATGATCGGTGACCCGATTCTGGGGGAAGTTGTAGGTTCGCACCCGGGCGTTGCGGTCTCCCGTACCGACGAGCGAGCGGCGGGTTTCGGACCGTTCTGCTGCGATCCTCGCCTGCTCCCGCTCGAGGAGGCGGGAGCGGAGGATGCGCATGGCGCGAGCCTTGTTCTTGCCCTGGCTGCGCTCGTCCTGACACACGACCACGATGCCCGTCGGCTCGTGGGTGATCCGGACCGCGGATTCGACCTTGTTGACGTGCTGGCCCCCTGCGCCGCCAGCCCGCATCGTGTCGATCTTGAGATCGGCCTCGCGGAGCTCGATCTCCGCGTCCTCGGCCTCGGGCAGGACCGCCACGGTGGCCGCTGAGGTGTGGATCCGCCCCTGGGTCTCGGTCTGCGGCACGCGCTGTACGCGGTGACCGCCGGACTCGAAGCGAAGCAAGCGCCAGGCGTTGGCTCCGCTCACACCGAAGGTGATCTCCTTGAACCCACCCACGTCGCTCTGGCTCTCACTCATCGGCTCGAGCTTCAGCTTGACGGCGTCGCAGAAGCGGCCGTACATGCGGAAGAGATCCGCCGCGAAGAGGGTCGCCTCGTCTCCGCCCGTCCCGGCGCGGATCTCGACGATCACGCGCGAGCGTTCGTCCTCGGGGTCCGCGATGAGCGCGAGCTTGATCTCCTCCTCGAGGCGGCCCTCGGCACGCTCGACGACGCGGAGTTCCTCCCTCGCGAGATCCGCGTACTCCTCGTCGCTGCCGCCGATGAGCCGTTCAGCCTCGGCGCGCCGCGCCACGAGATCCGCGAGCTCCGCGTGCATTCGATGGGCACGCTCGAGACTGCCGCGCTCTCGAAGGAGCGCGGGGAGACGCTTCGGATCACCGGCGACCTCTGGCTTCGAGATCTCCTCGGTGATCGCGTCGTAGCGCGCGGCACGCTCCGCAAGGGCCGCCACCAGAGCGTCTTCGAACGCGCGCACGCCGCAGTCGGGGGGGTCGGGGTTTCTGATCCGTTGGACGCGGTCGGCGAAGGCGCGCCCGGCCGGGACCGGATCGGCCCACGCGCCGAAGGGATCAGCTCTTCGCCGACTTCTTGGCGAACTTGCGCTTGAAGCGATCCACGCGACCGGCGGCGTCCACGAACTTCTGGTTGCCCGTGTAGAAGGGGTGGCAGACGTTGCAGATCTCGACTTTGAGCTCGGGAACGGCAGCCATCGTGGTGAACGTGTTGCCGCAACCGCAGCGGACGCTGCACTCGACGTACTTGGGGTGGATGTCAGCTTTCATGATGTTCGCTCCGGCGATGGCGTGCTCCATGGTGGCAGAGCCGCCCGGACGGCGATGAAGGGCGAAGAGAATAGCCTCGGAACGTCGAGGCCCATACCTGGAAGTCCTGGAAAGCCGGATCCGGGCGAAACCGGTCAGTCCGCGCCACGGGACGCCCTTTCGAGCAGATCGAGCGTCAGCGCGACGGGGAGCCCCACGACGTTGTCGAAGCCGCCCCCCTCCAGGACGGACACGAAACGGTCTGCGTTCTCCTGGATGGCATACGAGCCGGCCTTGCCCTCCCATTCACCGCTGGCGACGTAGGCGTCGATCTCGTCCGGGGACAGCCGGCGCATCGTCACGAACGTCGTCTCGTGACCGACGACGACATCCGCCTCGATCTCTCCGGGGACGATCCGGGCGACGGCGACGCCGGTGATGACGCGATGACGGGTTCCCGAGAGCGCCTCCAGCATGTCGCGGGCCTCGGCGGCGTCAGCCGCCTTCTCGAGGAAGCGCCGATCCTCGGCTCCGTCGAGCCCGAGGACGACGATGGTGTCGGAGCCGATGATCGAGAGCGGTACGGCCGGCCCGGCCTCGCGCCTGCGGCGCGCCACCTCGAGCGCTTTGCGCCGTGCCAGTTCCTCGGCGACATCGGCCGCTGCCAGCGACACGTCGATGAACTCGTCGACGTCCGCAGGCTCGATCTCGAACCTGACCCCGGCCTCCGCCAGCAGCCGATGCCGACGTGGAGAGGCCGACGCGAGAACCACCGCGTGCTCCGGTCGGCTCGTCTCCACGGCCTGGCCCTCAGCGCCTGCGCGTCGACTTCTTGGCGACCTTCTTCCGCGCCGCCGGTTTCCTCGCGGCAGCTTTCTTCGTCGTCGCTTTCTTCGTCGTCGCCTTCTTCTTGGCGACGGTCTTCCGCGCGGACTGCTTCCTCGTCGCCGGTTTCTTGACAGCGGCCTTCTTCGCAGTCGCCTTCTTCTTGGCGGTCGGCCTCTTGGTCGAGGTCTTCTTGACGCCCGACTTCTTGGTCGCGGCTTTCTTCGCGGCCGACCTCTTGGTCGCAGGTTTCTTCTTGGGCGAAGCCTTGCGCGCCGGCGCTTTCTTCTTGGCGGGCTTCTTCTTCGAGGCAGCAGCCTTCTTCTTGGCGGCTTCCGCCGCCTTCTTCTTGGCCGCAGCCGCCCTCTCCGCTGCTTTCTTCTTGGCAGCGGCTGCCTTCTCCGCTGCTTTCTTCTTGGCAGCGGCTGCTTTCTCCGCGGCCTTCTTCTTGGCCGCGGCGGCTCTCTCGTCCGCCCTCTTCTTGGCGGCAGCGGCCTTCTCTGCGGCCTTCTTCTTGGCGGCCTCCTCCTTCTTCCTGGCTGCCTCTCGCTTCTTCTTCTCGGCGGCGGCCGCCTTCGCCTTCGCCTCCGCGAGCTTCTTCTCCTCCGCCTTCCGCTTGCGCTCCAGTTCACGGGCGCGCTTCTTGGCCTCGGCCTCCAGCTTCTTGCGCTCGCGCTCCTCTTCCTTGCGGATCCGCTCCTCTTCCCGTCGAGCAGCGGCTTCCGCGCGGGCGATGGCGGTCTCCCGCTCCTTGGCGGTCTTCTTGCCGTAGGGCGTCTCCCGGAGCGACTTGACGGTCATGTAGATGGGCTCGTCCTCGTCCTCCCAGCGCTCGAGGATCTCGTGGAACGCGAGTGTGAAGGCGAGCTCCTGGCCCTTCGGGATCAGCGGCTCGATGGCAGCCCGCGCCTTCTTGAGCGACGTCGTCCGCCCGATGAGGTCGAGGCGATCCATCAGTCGCACGAGCGGCAGGTGGACGGGGAACTGCCCATCCGCGGCCACGTACATCAAGAACGCCGCGCCGGGGAATCCGAGCACCTTGAGGCTGGCTGCAGCCTTTCCGGCGGTCTGCTCATCCTCCCGTAGCTCCTCGAGATCGAGGTGATGGGTCTGCTGGAAGACGTCCTGCAGATAATCCTTGAGGGCCATGGCCACGACGCCTCGAGCCCGGAGAAGCGCCACCCCTTTCTTCCGCGAGCTCGTCCGCAGCGCCTTGGCGATCTCCTGGGACTGAGCCACCCGGATCTCGTTCCAGTCCTCGTACGCCGCCTTGAGCGACTTGACGGACTGCTCGGCCTGGTTCTGGGTCATGTGGCGCATCAGCACCAACACGGCGCCCTGCTCCAGCAGGTTGACTCCCTCCATGCTGGACTTGGGGACGGGATGCCGGAGCTTCACCTCGGCGATGAGGCGCGCGATCAGGTCGTTCTTCTTGCTCAACGTTGTTCCGCCGGCGCGGCGACAGAGGTGCGGGAGGAGGAGCGCGTTCGATGGGCGGCCGAGGCCGCCAGATACGCGAAGGACCGCTCCTGCTCCTGCGGGGCGGTCCGTCGATCGGCTGGTCGAAGCGGCGTCAGCACCGCTCCGTGGTCTTGCGGCGTGGCCTCCGCAGGATCACTCGTCGTCGGACGAGGCCTCGACCGCCTTGGCGGCTCGGGCCGCGGCGACGCGCTCGCCGCGGCGGGCCGTCTTCCGCTCGGCGCGGGCGGCTTTGTCAGCCGCGCGGCGCTTCGAGGTCTCGGTGGCCTTCTTACGGCCCGGGCGACGGCGAATCTTCCCCGCGAGCTTCGAGCGCTCGAGGTCCTCCGTGTAGACGCCCTGGCGCTTGAAGATGGAGTGAACGGTCTCGGACGGCTTGGCGCCATTGCGCAGCCACTCCTGGGCGCGCTCCACCTTGAGCGTCACCTGCTTCTCCTCGTCCTTGGACACCGGGTCGTAAAGACCGATGGTCTCGAGGATGCGGCCGTCGCGCGGAGAGCGCGAATCGGCCACCGAGATGCGATAGCACGGGCGGTTCCTGCGCCCGGTGCGCTTCATGCGGATGACGACTGCCATTGAGGAATGCTGAGTGTTCGGCTCCGTGTCCTGCCGCCCGGAGGGAGCGGCTGGCCCGTGGGCCGGATCACTGCGCACGGCCAGGAGGCCGTTCGCCGGGCGGGCGGAGCGGAGAAAAGGACCGGGAGAAGCGCCAAAGGAGGGCGGGAGTCGCCGGGATCGGCGGGGGCGGGTGTGCCGATCGACCAGCGGATGGCGCTCCTCCCGGAATCCAGGCCGAAGAGGACACCGAACGGATCCGGATGTGTCCAGCGCATGCACCCCTTTTTTTTGGGTCCCAGGGCAGCCCCGCGCCCCGGCGGACGCCCCGAGCGGACCCAGGATCCGAGCCCGACGCGGCCCCGCGCCTCTTCCCGGTGCGGCGGCCCCTCGCTCAGCGCTTCTTGCGGTTCTTGCGCTTCTGCTTCGCCTTGGCCTTCTCCTTCTTGCGGTCCCGGGTCTTCGAGGCGCCCCGGGTGGACGAGCTCCCCATCGGACGAGGGCCGCCCAGGCCCCCGGGGGCCCCTGCGAGCCCCTCGAGTCCGGGTGGCATCTCTGGCAGACCGCCGCCGCCGCCAGCGCCACCGAGGAGGCCGCCGAGCAACCCGGGGCCCTTGCCCGCCTTGGGGTCGATCATCTCCCCGGTCGGCGAGAGGCCTGCGAGGGCCTCGCGTTTGCCCTTTCCGCCGAGCATCGAGCCCAGGCCCATCTTGTTCAGCTGCTTCATGAGCTTCTTCATGTCCTTGAAGCGCTTCAGCAGTTCGTTGACGGCGCTCAGCTCCTGACCCGAGCCGCGCGCGACCCGCCGGCGCCGGCTCATGTCGAGGATGCCCGGCTCCAGCCGCTCTCGCGGCGTCATCGAGGTGAACAGGGCCTCGATGCGGTTCATCTGCTTGTCGTCGACGTCGAGGCCCTGAGCCGCGTTGCCCACCCCCGGCATCATCGAGAGCACCTTCTTCATCGGGCCCATCTTCCTCACCATCCGGAGCATGCCGAGCATGTCCTCCAGGGTGAACGACCCCATCACCATCTTCTCGTAGGCGGCCTGAGCCTCGTCCTCGTCGATGCGCTCCTGGGCGGTCTCGACGAGGCCGACGACGTCCCCCATCCCGAGGATCCGGCCCGCCATGCGCTCGGCGACGAAGGGGTCGAGGTCGTCGACCTTCTCCCCCGCGCCCAGGAAGAGGATCGGCGCCCCGGTGATCTCCTTGAGGCTCACCGCCGCGCCGCCCCGCGCGTCGCCGTCCATCTTCGTGAGGATCACGCCGGTCAGCTCGAGCCGCTCGTGGAACGCCTTGGCGGACTGCACGGCGTCCTGGCCGGTCATCGCGTCGACCACGAGCACCTGGTTGTGAGGCCGGGTGACCCGCGCGATCTCGGCGACCTCCTCCATCAGTGCGTCGTCGACGTGGAGTCGGCCTGCGGTGTCGAGGATCACCACGTCACAGCCCGTGGCCTTGGCCTCCTCGACGCCCGCTGCGCACACTTCGGGCGGGCTCGCGCCCTCCTTGTGGGAGACGGGGACGTCGAGGCTGCGCCCGAGGACCCTGAGCTGCTCGACAGCGGCGGGACGCTTGACGTCGGCCGCCACGAGCAGCGGCCGGCGCCCGTGCTTGTCCCGGAGGTGCTTGGCCAGCTTGGCGCAGGTGGTCGTCTTGCCAGCACCCTGCAGCCCGGCCATCAGGATGATCGTGGGCCCGGTCTTCGCGACCTCCAGCGTCGCGTCCTCCGGTCCCATGAGCTCGACGAGCTCGGTGTGGACCGCGTGGACGAACTGGTCGGAGGCCTCGACCCCCTGGAGTCGGGAATCGCCCAGCGCTCGCGCCTTGACGCGCTCGGTGAAGTCGCGCGCGAGGCGGAAGTTGACGTCGGCCTCCAGGAGGGCCTGGCGCACCGCGCCGAGGCCCTCGTCGATGTTGCTCTCGGTGAGCTCCTTCTTGCCCCGGAAGAAGGAGAACGAGCCCGTCAAGCGCTCGGTCAGGTTCTCGAACATGGCGCCGAGGGTATCCGGGCCGCTCCTCGCCTTCACCCACAGTCGGCGGAACGAGAAGGGCCCGCGCCCCGGCAGAGGGGGCGCGGGCCGCGATGGCGCGGGCGAGGCTCAGCAGGAGGACCCCGGCCGGACCCCGCCTGGCCGGATCACAGGAAGGTGACGCTGAGCGCGTTCGACAGGTTCGAGAAGGCGCCGCAGGGGCCGCCGAGGTCGCGGTACCAGGTCTGGAAGTGCCAGGTGCTGCCCGGGAGGATGACCCCGCCGGAGGCGGCGATGATGCCCGGCCCGTAGGTGGTGGTCCCGGACGCGGGGACGGGGGCGACGCCGAGGCGGACGATGCCCCCGGTGGCGCAGAGGAGGCCGTTGCCCAGCGGGAAGGGGCCGCCGAGGGACGGACCCATGAAGCTCATGGCGAAGGACCCACCCGGCATCCCGGCCGTGGTCAGGACGAGGTCGTCGGCGGGGTGGGAGGCCGCCCCGCCCCCGGCGAGAGTGCCGAAGCCCGAGAGCGTCGCGCCGATCCCCGTCGCGTTGATGCAGCCGCCGGGATAGGAGTTGCCGCAGGGGGCCGCCGCGAAGGTGCAGACGCAGCTCACCGCGCCGATGGCGCCCATCACCGGACCGCCGCAGCTGTCCGGAATGCCGTTCGAGTCGGCGTCCGGCACCAGGCCGTTCGCGATGGCGACGGAGTCCTCGACGCTGTCCATGTCGCAGTCGAGCATCGGTCGGAGGAGGGAGTCAGCGGCGTTCAGATCGGCGCCGTGGTTCCCCGTGCCGGAGCGCAGCGTCGCGAGGCCGAGGCTCTCGGCGGCGATGAAGATCCCGGGGAAGGGAGAGGCCCCGCCGGCGATCGGCGGCACGAGCAGATCGCCCTCCTCGATCGGGAGTCCGAAGATCGAATCCGGCATGCCGATGACGGCGGACCCGCGGCGCACCGAGAAGACGAGCATGTCCTTGGCCCCGCCCATCCAGTCGTAGAGCGCGTTCGAGGGCTGGAAACCCGGGACGCCGTTCTCGCGGAGGATGAGGGCGTCGAGGTCGTCCTCACCGAGGGCGATGTCGAGGCCGAGGGCCGTCGCAGGCGCGTAGACGACGGGAGCACCGGCCGGGCCGGGGGTCAGCACGTCGGCCGCGGAGAAACCGTTCGCCAGGGCCGAGCCTGAGTTGGGAAAGCCCTCGAGGGGGTCGACCCAGCCCGCATCGAGACTGAAGAAGCGGCCGCCCGTGAACGGGCCGATCGGCTCGACGATGTCCAGCGCGTCGAGGTTGTCCCCCGTGTCCGGAAGCCCGGAGAGCGGCCCGTTGGGCTCCTTCAGACCGATGCCCGGGTTCATGGCGCCGCTGGCGGAGATCATGCCGTCGCCATCGCTCATGAACGTGTTCATGCCGGGGCCGGGGCCGACCGGAGCCGGCGGAAGCGTGGTCTGGTTGGTGAAGGTGTCCGCGCCGCCGTTGCCGACCGGGAACTCGGTGTCCACCGAGAAGTGGGTGCTCGTCCCGGTGCCGTAGGAGAACTCGTCCACGGAGAAGACGAGCTGGCCGTCGCGGATCGGGAGGTTCGGCTGGAAGTAGGCGTCGCCGCCCCGTGAGAAGGCGTCGACGTCGACGACGCAGGGGGTGCCGCCGGGGTGCCCCACGCAGAAACCCGGGAGACCGAGAGCGGTCGCCGGGAGGACGATGGACGGGGTCGGGAGCGGGCCGAGGGCGGGCAGCGAGGAGCCCGTCGTCGGGGCCATGATGTCGCCTTCGGTGATCGGGGTGCCGGAAGGGTCCGGCGTGCCCACCGTGGGGCCTTGCCAGTCGACGGAGAAGAGGAAACGGCTCTGGGCCTGGGCCGCGTCGGTTCCAGCCAGGGCAGCAGCAGCGATGGCGATGACGGTCGGTCGCATGTCTTGGGGTCGTGGTAGGGGGACGAGTGCTTCCCATCCCGTTCGACCCGAACTGACCCCCGGCGCGACCGCCGGACGAACAACCACCGGATTTCCCCCGGAGCCGCCTGGAGTCTCTCCCGAGGCCGCCCCTGCGCCCCTCGCACGGCCCCAGTCGTGGCCCTCCGCGGAGGGCCACGGGCAGGATCACTCCGGCTCGCGGCGAATGGCGGCGCCGATTCCCTGGAGCCGCTCCTCGATCGCCTCGTAGCCGCGATCGATGTGGTAGACGCGGTGGACCTCCGTCGAACCGCGGGCGACGAGGCCCGCCATCACGAGCGCAGCCGAGGCGCGGAGATCGGACGCCATGACGGGGGCCCCGGAGAGCTCCCGGGTCCCACGAACCACCACCGCCGTGTTCTGGCGGCGCAGCTGCGCCCCGAGGCGCTCGAGCTCCGGGACGTGCATCCACCGGTCGGAGAAGATGCGCTCCGTGATGATCGAGAGCCCCTCGGCTCGCGTCATGAGCGCCATCCACTGGGCCTGCAGATCCGTCGGGAATCCGGGGTAGGCGTGGGTCGTGACGTCGGTGCTGCGGGGCGGCCGCTCGCCGAGGTCGTAAGCCTCGGTCTCGATCCAGTCCTCCCCCGAGGTGTAGGGCACGCGGGCCTCGGTCATCCGATCCAAGAGCGCGCCGAGATGCGTCGGGACGCAGTTCTCGACGCGGACCTGCCCGCCTGCGAGCGCCCCCGCGAGGACGTAGGTCCCCGCCTCGATCCGATCGGGGATCACCGGGTGCTCCGCGCCGTGGAGCTCGTCCACGCCCTCGACCGTGATCATCGGCGAGCCCTGCCCGCTGATCTTCGCGCCCATGCTCACGAGGCAGTCGCAGAGGTCCACGATCTCCGGCTCGCAGGCCGCTTGCTCGATGGTCGTGGTCCCCCTGGCGAGGGTCGCCGCCATCACGACGTTCGCCGTCCCGAGGACGCTCGGCCCGTTCGCCGAGCCCAGGAACACGCGCCCGCCGCGCAGTCCTCCGGGGGGCGCTTCGCAGACGACGTAACCGTGCTCGATGCGCACCTTCGCCCCGAGAGCTCGCAGCCCCTTGAGGTGGATGTCGATCGGACGGACGCCGAACGCGCAGCCGCCCGGAAGACTCACCTTGGCCCGGCCGAGCCTCGTCAGGAGCGGCCCCATGACGCAGACCGACCCACGCATCCGACGGACGCGCTCCCAGGGGGCCTCACCCCTGATGTCTCCCTCCGCGGAGATCTCGATCGTTCCGTCCTCGGCCTGGTCCGCCTCGGCGCCGAGGTCCCGGAGGATGTCGAGCATCGTCGACACGTCCGCGAGCCGCGGCGCGCCGGTGATCCGGAGCGTCTCCCCGGTGAGCAGCGACGCCGCCAGGATGGGCAGGACGGCATTCTTGGACCCGCAGGTGCGAATCGTCCCCTCGAGCGGGCGGCCGCCCTCGATGATGAGCTTGTCCATCGTGTCTCCCTCCCCCTCCAGGGAGGCCCGTCGCGCGCCGCGACGGCGTTGCGCGAGACCCCCTTTGACGGGGCCCCATCGGCGCTCTTGGGTTGCAGGGCCGGCCCCTCACCGGCCCGTGAGCGCCGACGGTATCAACCAGACACCCCCCGATTCCACGCCCAGCCTCCAGCGCCGCGGGGCTCCGCCACCCGGATCAACGGCCTCCGAGAGCCCCGTCGGTTGACGCTCCGGGCAGAGGATCCGTATCCTCTTCGGCTTCGATCGGGCGCGGGAAGCTCCGCAGAGGGCACGTCGGACGTCGAATCACGCCCTCCCGCACCCGTCCACAGCACTCGCCGCGCAACGCGCAGCCAAACAGCCGCGATGGATCAATCCGAACAGGCCCCCGAGGCCGAGGAAACCTTCACGCCCGTCATGGGCTCGTACTCCGCCGGCGATGACGACGTCATGGAGCCGGAGCCGTCTCCCACGGACGTCTTCGACATCGCCCACGGCGAGATCCCGAGCTTCGGGGCGCTGATGCAGGCACGCCCTGGCGTGTTCACCAATCAGCGGACTCACGACACGTTCCTGCGTCACGTCGAGAACCTCGCCTCCTCCGGCGAGGAGGGGCGTCGCAGGGGCCTCGGTCTGTGGATGCTCGGTCGCTACGCCGAGGCTGCTGAGGCTCTCGTGAGCCACGGTGACGACGACGTCGCGGCCTACACCGCGGCGCGCTCGCTCGTGTCGCTCCAGCGGCTCGAAGAGGCCGCCGCGATCTTCCGCAAGCTGAGTGAGAAGTATCCGGCCGAGCCGCGCCCCCGCGGCGACATGCTCGACGCCGAGCTCGACCTCGCGCTCAGCAGGGGCGACGCCGAGGCAGCCGTCAGCGCCCTCGAGGCCGCGCTCGCCGGCCTTCCCGAGACCTTCGGTGAGAGCGTCGAGGGTCGTCATCTCCGCGGCCGCGTCGCCGAGCTCTCCGGCGACTACCAGGAGGCGCTCGAGTGCTTCCAGGCCGCGCGCGCCGCCGACCCCACCCACCGACGCAACCTCTTCCGGCTCGCATTCCTCTCCGAGCGCTGCGGCCAGGAGGCCCTCGCCCTGGACGCGTACGAGACCCTGGCATCCCTCCTCCCCGTCGACCGCGCCGTGATGATCAACCTCGGCGTGCTCTACGAGGACTTCGGTCGGGATCAGGACGCCGCCGCCTGCTACGACACGATCGTGCGCACCGCGCCGACCGACCGCTTCGCGCGTCTCTACCTCCAGGACGCGAAGGCCGGGATGTCGATGTACTACGACGAGGACCTCGAGAAGAAGGAGGACCGCCTCAACCAGATCCTCCGGATCCCGATCACCGACTTCGAACTGTCCGTCCGGGCCCGCAACTGCCTGAACAAGATGGACATCATGACCCTCGGCGATCTGGTGAAGAAGACCGAGTCCGAGCTGCTCTCCTACAAGAACTTCGGCGAGACCTCCCTGACGGAGATCAAGGAGATCCTCGGCAGCAAGGGCCTGCGCCTCGGCATGGCGCGCGAGGAAGCGGTGGCGAGCATCGCCAAGGCACGCAGCGCCCAGGAGGGCCGGGATCTCGACCCGAACGATCCGCGCAACAAGTCGATCTCGGAGCTCAAGCTCTCGATCCGCGCGCGGCGCACCGTCGAGAACCTCGGCTGCCTCACCCTCGGCGACATCACCCAGCACTCCGAGGAAGAGCTCCTCGGCATGCCGAACTTCGGCGTCACCTCGCTGCTGGAGCTGCGCAACCGCCTCGCCGAGTACAGCCTGAGCCTCAAGGGCGACGACTGATCGGGGAGGGTGGCCCCCCAGCCACGCGGGGCGCGCGTCCGGAGCCGGACGCGCGCCCCGCGTCCTTTCCAGCCTTGAACCGCACGTCCCGCTCGGCGACCCTGGGGGCGTGTACGAGTTCATTGCAGGAACCATCGAGGCCCGCAGCGCGACCTCCGTCGTCATCGCGGCGGCGGGCGTGGGCTACGAGCTCCTCGCGCCTCTCGGCGCTCCCTTCGCGGCGCCCGGGGAGACGGCGAAGGTGTACGTCCACCTCGTCGTCCGCGAGGACGCACAGACCCTCTACGGGTTCCCAAGCCGCGACGACCGCGACCTCTTTCGCATCCTGCTCAGGGTTCGAGGCGTGGGGCCGAGCATGGCGCTTGGCGTCCTCTCCGGAATGAGCGCGGCCGAGATCGCCGGCGCCGTCACGAGGGACGACCTGAAGGCGTTCACCGCGATCAAGGGCGTCGGGAAGAAGACCGCGGAGCAGATCCTGCTCGATCTGAGGGACAAGAGCGCTCTCCTCGCCTCCGTCGCGGGCGCGGCTGCCGCCAGACCGAAGCCTCTCGATCCCGGCGAGGACTCCACCTCTCCCAACCTCGCGGACGCGATCACCGCGCTCGTGTCCATCGGTTACGCGGAGAAGGAGGCCACCAAGAAGGCCGAATCCGCGGCGGCCGACGTGGGAACGGACGACCTGGAGGCCCTGGTGCGCGCGGCGATGCGCGCCTGACGGTCCACGCTCAGGGCCGGGTGAGCCCGCGCGACCGAGCCTCCCGCAGAGCGAGCCCACGGAGCGCCTCCCCGTCGAGGCGGTGCAGCTGATCGACCCAGCGCCCGGCCGCATCGAGGCCGGCGCCCTGCCAGCCCCCTGCCTGGACCTCGGCCTCGAGTCGGTCGATCAGATCCTGCAGGAGCCCGCGATAAGCGCGGCCGTGTGGAGTCACCCCCGCGCCCCCGCCCTCGGCCGCATCCAGGATGTCGACCCACGCGAGACGGACGTCCTCCGCCTCGCAGAGCGCCACGAGCTGCGCCCGCGCCTCGAGGGCCCGCGCGAGCTCCTTCCCGTCGAAGCCGTGGGCCGCCGCGAAGGAGATGAGCCTGAAGACCTGCGACAGCCCCAGCGGATACCAGGACCCGCGATCGCAGAGATGGCCCTCCTCGTGGATCGCGACGACCGACGCGAGCTCGCTCAGCGTCATCGGCTCCAGTTCGCCAGCCGGAGCTCGCGCGGCACCGGCGCGGTCCGCCATCACAGAGAGCCGCATCCGATCCGCTGCCCCGAGCGGCGGCGAGGTCATGCTGCGCAGCGCCCCCACCGCGGCCGCCGGTGCGGCGCCGAGCGCCCGTGCGATCGCCGCGCCGTCTCCCGAGAAGCGCTCCCGGACAGCGTCCCAACGCGCGAGGTCCACCGCCACCATCGAAAGATCGACGTAGTAGCCCTCGTGCAGGGCCGCGCCCGCGATCGCAGCGCCCTGGCGGCCGAAACGCCCCGGGACATCCGCGCCGTCGCACCAGAAGACCGTCCCGCGGAACGGCCGCCCCATATGGTGTCCGGAGCGCTCCTCGACATGGACGAGCCGCAGGACCGTGGCATCCGGCCCTCCCTGCCCGACGCCCTGTCCGACGAGCGCGAAGCGACCGAGCTCCAGGAAGAGCCCGGCGACGCCGCCGACCGCGTCCCCCTGGTCCCCGCGCCCGAGCGCCTCGTCCTCCGCGGAGAACAGCGGCCCGGGGTGCAGGATCTCTCCGATCGGGCCGTACTGGATCCGCGGAGAGGACTCCGCGACCGCCTCCGCGCCGGCGATACGGGCGAGCTCCGCTGTCAGCTCACCGAGCGAATCCACGAGGCCGGCCTCGTCGGAGGTCACGCCGTCCGCGTCCGTCGCGCCCGAGCGGAGAAAAGCCTCCCGAGCATCGACACGCCGCGCCAGGGCCCCCACCTCGGCCAGCAGAGCGACGCCCCTGAGGGCACGCCCGCGCACCTCGCGGACGCGCGCCGCGGTCCCTTCCTCGCGTGCCTGCCGCGCGAGCACGCCGGTCAACGCGCGGGCCTCCGCGAACCAGCCGGCTTCGATCAATGCGGCGCCCAGCTCGAGGCCGGAGTCCAGGCTGCGAGCCTTCGCGTGCTCCTCGACCGCGCGGGCCACGGTGGCCAACTCGGGGCGGCGCGGCAGTCCCTGCTCGTCGAGGACTCCTGCGGGGAGGGTCGCGCGCCAGCGCTCGAACGCTCGCGCGATCTCGGCCCCGTCGAGCCCCGCCGCGAACCCCCGCGCCAGCTGACCACGACGAGACCCCGCCGCCGACGGCTCGAGCAGAGACTCCTCGGCCGCCTCGAAGAGCGCGAGCTCCAGCGCCTCCACGGGAACCGTGTCGTCGTCGAGCGAGGAGAGGACCAGGGCGAGCGAAGCTCGCTCCGCTCTGGTCAGATGCGGATCAGCGACGAGCTCGAGGGCCCGCGCCGCTCCACGCCGGCGGGCCCTCTTCTCGATGGACTCCAGCTCCGCGAGAGCCAGCTCGGCCCCCACCATCGCCCGTTCGGCGGGCCTGAGAACGAGCTGCTCCGTACCCAGGAGAGCCGCCTCGAGCACGCTCCGAGCGGCCTCGGCCCGCTCGTCGGCGCGCAGGTACCTCGACAGCGCCCACGAGAAGTGAGCCAGCTCGAGCGGGTCGGACGCGTACCTGACGGCCCGCGAGCCTGCCACCGTCGCCCGGTGGATACGGCCCGCGGCGAAGGCACGCCAGGCCTCACCGTGCCAGGCCCAGCCGAGGATCGGGTCGAGCCGGCGCGCCTGGTCGAGCAGCACGTCCGCGCCGTCGCCGGAGAGGCGGCCGGCCAGGTAGGCGTCCACCGCGCTCCCGGATCGCGCGGCGCGCAGGTGCTCGCCGTAGGCCGCAGGCAGGGTCAGGCCCCGGCGATGCACCCAGTCGTCGAGGAAGCGCCTCGGCACGGCCCAGGTCGGGTCGAGGTCAGCGGCCGTCAGTGCATCTGCGATGGCGCCATCGAGCGAGGCTCGATCGTCCTCGAACCCGGGCTCACGGGAGGCCGCCCATGCGCGGTGCATGGCCAGCGAGGCCCCCTCGGGCACCGGCGCCCTGGAGCCGATCGGAGCACTGGCGCAGCCGGCGAGGAGGAGAAGCCCGAGAGCGAAACCCCACGAGTCCCGGTGGAGGCCCGAAGAGATCAACCGAGGAACGCCTCGAGCACGCCGTCCGCCCCGGCCTCCCGGTGGAGCCGCTCGGTGAGTTTCGACGCTTCGAGCCAGGACGCCAGGGACTCGCCCTCGCCCCCACGGACGTTGCCCGTGTAGACACGCACCTGGTCGACGAACCCTTCCTCGAGCGCGTTCCGCAGGAGCGTCGGACCGGCCTCGAGCATGACGCGCTCGAAGCCCCGGTCACTGAGCCACGTCCAGAGATCCCGCAGGTCGAGCGTGTGACGGTCCATGCCACGTCCACCATGCACACGGGCGCCGACGCCCTCGAGGGCCCGTCGCCGGATCGGATCAGGTCCAGGGTGGGCCATGATGTGCACCGGTCCACCGAACTCGCCTTCGCCGGGCGCCTCGAAGAGCCGCGCCTCGGGAGGAGTGCGGAGCCAGCTGTCGAGGACCACGCGCTCCGGCCCCGAGATCGGCGCAGCGCTCGCCTCGGTCCGCAGCCGCACCGTCAGCCGCGGGTCATCGTGCAGCACCGTCCCGACGCCCGTCACGACCGCGTCGACCCGGGAGCGCAGCAGGTGCACCTCTTGGAGCGAGGCGGCGCCCGAGATCCGACGCCCGTCGCCCACGTCCTCCGGGGGCGACAGGTGCCCCGAGAGCGTCTGAGCCCACTTCGCGATCGTCCACGGCCTCGGTCGCCGCCGGCGCTCGTAGTCGTTCCACGCGAGGAAGTGCGGCGAGACGACCTCGAGGGGCGCAGCCACGGGATCGACCAGGACCTCGATCCCCGCCTGGCGCAGCGCATCCAGCCCTGCGCCACGATGGCGAGGATCGGGATCCTGCGCGGCCACGATGACTCGACGGATTCCGGCCGCCTTGATCGCTTCGACGCACGGCGGGGTCTTCCCCGTCGAACTGCAGGGCTCCAGCGTCACGAGCATGGTGTCCCAGTCCGCAGCGGGCACGGGGGACTCGGCCGCCATGCGGAGAGCCTCGACCTCGGCGTGGGGCCCTCCCCACGCCCTGTGGAACCCGCGCGCCACCACCGAGCTCCCCGAGAGCACGGCCGCGCCCACGCAGGGGTTCGGGGCGACCTCGAAGCGGTGCTCCCGCGCCTCCTCGCCGAGCTCGCGCAGGATGTGGCGCGCGAGCGCGGGATCGAGGGTTTCGGTCAGACGGTTCATCGGATCGTGCGCGGGGCCGCGCCCACCGAATCCTAGGCCACCGCCCTGTCTCGATGAACTGTCTTGGGCCCCGAACGGGACTCCCGCGGCGAAGAGCCCGATCGGCATCGATTGCGGCGGTCGACGGTGTCTCGGGGCGATCCCGATCGGCAGAATCCCTGCCCCGCACGGCGCGCGCCCGGTCCTCGACCGGGGGGTCCGCCCGAGCCGCTCTGCGTCCCCATCTCTCCCGCGATCCCCTCCCAGCCATGTCCAAGAAGCCCATCCACGTGGCCGTGACCGGCGCCGCCGGCCAGATCGGCTACGCCCTCCTGCCCCGCATCGCCAGCGGCCAGATGTTCGGCCCCGACCAGCCCGTGGTCCTGCGCCTGATCGAGATCCCCCACGAGAAGGCGCTGGCAGCGCTCGGAGGCGTCGCCATGGAACTCGAGGACTGCGCGTTCCCGCTGCTCCAGGACATGGTCCTGACCAGTGACCTCGACGAGGGGTTCAAGGACGCCAACTGGGCGCTCCTCGTGGGCGCCAAGCCCCGCGGCCCGGGCATGGAGCGCGGCGACCTCATCAAGGAGAACGGCCCGATCTTCGTGGGCCAGGGCAGGGCGATCAACGACCACGCGGCCTCCGACGTGCGGGTCGCGGTCGTGGGCAACCCGTGCAACACCAACGCGCTGATCGCCATGCACGCCGCCGAGGACGTGCCGAACGAGCGCTTCACGGCGATGACACGTCTCGACCAGAATCGCGCGCAGGCGCAGCTGGCTTCCAAGGCGGGCGTCGCAACCGCCGACGTGAGTCACGTGCTCATCTGGGGCAACCACTCGGCGACCCAGGTCCCCGACTTCGAGAACAGCCGGATCGGCGGCAAGAGCGCCGCCGAGGTCATCACGGATCACGACTGGCTGAAGGGCGATTTCTTCACGACCGTGCAGAAGCGCGGCGCCGCCATCATCGCCGCTCGTGGCCTCTCCAGCGCAGCGTCCGCGGCCAACGGACTCGTGGATCACGTGCGCGACCTCTCCGTCGCGACCGAGGACGGAGGCTGGCGCTCCGTCTGCGTGCCGTCCGACGGGAGCTACGGCGTTCCCGAGGGGCTCATCTCGTCGTTCCCCGTGAAGAGCGACGGGAGCGGCGGCTACGAGATCGTCCAAGGCCTCGAGCTCAGCGGATTCCTCGAGGA
>PKCK01000034.1 GCA_002862085.1 Planctomycetota bacterium
CCTCAAGCAAGCCCAGTCCTTCGAAGGCCCGATCCGCACGCGCGTCGGCGACAGCCCCTCGACGAGCTGGCACGAGGCCATTCAGCGAGCCGAGGAGACCTACTCCCTGAAGTCGGCCGCGCAGGCACCGGTCGTCGAGCTGGACTTCATGCCCACCATCAACGGCTGACGCAGAGCCCTCAGCCCCCACAGCCTCCCCGCTCTGGCGTCGAAGCTCGCGGCGCCACATCGGGCATGGGCTCGGCGAGGTCCCGGACATGAGCGCGGACGAGCGCCGCGACAGACGCGGTGAAGGCCACGTCCACCACGTCGAGGGTGTCGGTCACCTGGTGGTAGTCGGGCGGCTGCGGAAAGGAGGCCAGGTGAAGGGCCGGATGCCCCGCACTCCAGAACGGTGCGTGGTCGGAGCGCTGGGAGTTCGCTCCCAGCAAGGAGCCATCGACAGGCTGCATCACGAGGGGGGTCTGGAGGCGCTCCCCCGAAGAGACGACCGCCTCCGCCGCACTCGGCCATCGAGGATCGAAGCTGATCCATAGGTAGCCGGCCCCTCCAGGATTGTGCCCGATCGGGTCGAGGGACAGCATGAGGGCGATCTCGCCAGCGTCGTAGGCCGCCGCGTGAATCTCCGAGCCGATCAACCCCTCCTCCTCGGCGTCGAACAGCACGAAGCGCACTGTCGATGCCAGCGTCTCCGGAGCCAGCAACCGGGCGATCTCCAGCACGGCCGCCACTCCGGAGGCATCATCGTCAGCCCCCGGCGCCTCATCCACGGTCGGGTCCCAGCCGTCGGTGCGCGACGCTGTCGAGTCGAGGTGGGCTCCGACCAGAATCATCGGCCGATCCGGCTGCGCGCCTGGGAGCTCCGCGATCAGGTTTCCCAGCCCCGCGCGCCCCTCTGCCTCGAAGGGCTCCTCCCAGACCACGAGGCCCTCGATGCCCTCGAGCCGGCTCCGGAGCCACGCCCGCGCGCGCGGGTGGTCCGGATGGTGGATGTTGCGCGAGCGCAGGGGCTGCCCCTCGAGAGGAACCTCCCCCGACAGGACTCGCATGGTCTCCTCGAGCTTGTCCGGTGAGGGCTGTTCTTCGACCCCGCTCTTCGCTGCCGAGAGGGCGAAGAGCACCAACCATGGGCTAGACCATCGCATGCCGTGGAGTATGCCATCCGGGCGTCGCGCACTCGGCGACTACCCCACACCCGAGCCACTCGCGCGAGCCGTGTGCGAGTACCTCGCACGCCGGCTTCCCCAGCCCTCCCACATCGTCGAGCCGACGTGCGGCTCTGGCGCCTTCCTGCGTGCAGCCGCAGCGGCGTGGCCCGGTGTACCGCTGACGGGCTGGGAGCTGGTCGACGAGAAGCGAGCCGCTCTCGGCGAGGGCCCCTGGACCGTACACGGAGGCGATGCATTCGCGCTGGACTGGCCGGCCATCCTGCCCACCGAGCCAGGACTCCTGATGCTCGGAAACCCACCCTGGGGCACGGCCGACGCCTTCGCCCGCGTCCAAGGTCTCAGTCCGCCTCGACGCCGTGGACAGGTCCGCGGGGACGGCCGGACCGGCGCGGCGAACTTCGACACCGCAGAGTGGCTGCTCGTGGCCTGGCTCGAGGCCCTCGCGGCTCGGCGCGCGACCGTCGCCATGCTCGTCAAGGCGAGCACCGCTCGACGCGTCCTGCTCACGGCAGACCGCCTGGGCCTCCCCCTCACTCCGGTGGGCATGTGGGGCATCGACGCCCGACGGGCCTTCCGCGCATCCGTCGACGCCTGCCTCTTCGTCGTCACGACCGGCGGTCCTGGGGGACCGTGCCCCGTGTCGTCGACTCTGGACACGCCTCCTAGCCGTCGGGTCTGCATCGAGGAGGGTCGGTGGATCGCCGATGCCGAGGCCTGGCGAGACGGGCGACGCCTGCTCGGCACCGCGCCGATCGCGTGGCGCTCCGGAGTGAAGCACGACTGCGCGGCTGTCATGGAGATCGACCCCGACGGACGGAACGGCCTCGGCGAGCTCGTCGACACCGAGGCGACGCACCGGGCTCCGTTTCTCAAGGGGGCCGACGTGGCCGCAGGACGCCCCCCATCGCGGCAGCTCATCCTGCCCCATCGCAGCGCTGGTGCCGACACGGGAGGCCTCCACGACGAGGCCCCGCGCACCCTCGCCTACCTCGAGCGTCATGCTGAGCGTCTGGAGGCGCGGCGCAGCCGCATCTGGCGGAGCGGGCCTCGCTTTGGCCTCTTCGGCCTGGGCCCCTACAGCTTCGCACCCTGGAAGGTGGTCGCGCCGGCGATCCATCGCCCCACGGTCTTCCGGGTCGTGGGTCCACAGAACGGGCTGCCCGTCTTGGTGGACGACACGACGGTCTTCCTCCCGATGAACTCCGAGGCCCAAGCCCGTGAGGCCGCTCGCGCGCTCGAGTCACCCGCGGTGAGCGCCTACCTGCGCGCCCGCGTTCCGCCACGCTCCAAGCGCGCACTCACGGTGACCATCTTGGGCGCGCTCGACTGGTCCAAGGCCCTCGACTGAGGGGCACCGGCCGCCGAGCGAGCGCCTACCTGCTACGGGTGGAAGTACGCCTCGGAGATGCACAGGTCGTTGAACTCGGTACCCTTGCGGATCGCATCGACCGTGATCTTCACGGAGGACGTCGTCACGCCACCGAGGTCGATCTTCTGCGGCAGCGCGAAGGCCTTGAGATCGATAGACTTGGTGCTGCCGTTGGAGAACTGCAGCGTGGCCTTGGTCGCCACGTTGCCCTTCTTGTGCAGGTCGAAGCTCGTGCCCATGCCGTTGAGGATCTCGAGGGTCTTGATCGTCTGCGAGCCGCCGAAGTCGAACATCAGCCACTCACCGACCCCGTCGCCCTCCTTGCTCCCCTCGCACCAGTAGGAATCCTTCAGGCCGTCGGTCGTGTTGGTGGCCCAGTAGTAGTTGCCGTCGGGCTCGAACTCGCTCGACGCGGTGACGGCCTTGACCGAGACATGAGGATCGGGGCTGTCGTCGAAGACTTGAATCTCGGAGATGCCGGTGTCGGTGAACGCCGTGCCGGCATGCACCGACTTCAGCCGGAATCGGATGCTCGTGGTGGTCTTGCCACCCGACGGAGACCAGCTCTGGGGCTTGTACTCGTCAGGGAGCTTCCAGGTCTCGGTCGAGCCGTCGCTGAACTTGAGCTCCAGCTCGCCCGGCCGGTTCGCGCGGCCCCAGTCCTGCTCGGACTTCCAGTCACCCGCGTAGAGCACCACCTTGGAGACGCTGATCTCCCCTCCGAGATCGACCTCGACCCAGGCCCCGAGGCCGTTGCCGCTGTCTCCCTCGTACCAGGCCGTGGTGCCCTTGCCGTCCTTGACGTTGCGCGCGGGGTAGTGCGTGCCCTCTTCGTCGTACTCGGAGCTGGCCGTGGCGCCCGCGATCTTCACGCGCTTCGCCTCGGCAGGAGTGTGGGTGAGCAGGAGACCGAGGGCCAAGATGGCCGAGAGTGCGCGCGTCATGTTCATCCTCGTGGTCGGGCCCCCTGTAAACCGCCACCCCGACCCTACGCGTCCACCCAGGCCGAAAAAATCGTGACCGGCCGCACACGAGCTCGCGACATCCGAGTCAGTCCCACGTGATTTCGGAAAACAGCACTCGTGCATCGTAGACGGCAAGACCTGCCGCAGCGGCGTAGCTGATCGGGATCCTCACGCTCTCGCCGTCGACTGTGAAGACCGCCTCGCCCCCCTCGTGAGTGAGCGAGAGCACGACGGACCGCCCCGGCGCCGGCACCGCATCCACGTCCGCCCAGAGGACCTCGCCACCGCTGACATCGAAGGTGCTCACGTTCCCCGCCGAGTCGAGGAGCAGCCCCAGCATCGAGTCTCCGTCGTCGTCATAGGCCCCGAGAAGACCGATGTATCCGTCGCCTTCCCATCCCGAGACGGTGACGTCGAGGCGGGCCGGCGTCTGCTTCAGTCGCGTCGTGCTGAAGACGTCCCAGACGAGGGAGTCGACGCGGTCAGGCGCGCGGTGCCACCACTCCAGAAACACCGGAACCATGGGCTCCTGCTCGGTCGCGAGTGATTCGGCCACATCCAACCCGACCTCGTCGGGCTCGGCGACCAGCTCACTGAACCGAGTGAGCGGATCGCTCATGCCGACCGCGTCCATCTCGTCCCGCCAGGCATCGAAGCCAGGCCCATAGCGGTCTGACAGGTCGAGGTGACGCACGAGCGCCATCGCCAGCGGTCGCGAGGGCTCGACTCGCCCACCGACGATCCCGGACACGTCGACAGGCGCCCCGTCGAGCTCGTCTAGGGCCACCGCAAAGGCATCCTCTTGGGACACGAGCGGTATCCGCCCCATGCGCAGGCACTCGCCGTCCCAGTCGTGACGCGACAGGTACTCGGCGAGCCCCTCCACGTACCAAGTCGGGCGTCCGCCCTCGCCAGGCCGCGCGAGATCATGCCACTGGTGGATCATCTCGTGCAGCACCAGCGTGTACTCGTAGTAGACCGTCGGCTGGGGCGTGACGTAGGCCTTCTCGCTGGGTGGCCAGTAGTAGCCGCCAGCCCCGAAGGGTACCTCGCTGCCGGCGGCGGCGATGTCGTCGGCCCAGCTGTCGACGTCTCCATAGAGCTGCACGCTCAGCGGGGTGACCGCAGCAGGGGGCTCAGCACCGAACCAGTCGTGCATCGCCTCCCACGCCGCGTCCGCGAAGCGTGCCATGTCCCGTGCGGCCGCCTCGTCATCGACAGCCAGCACCAGCTCGTAGCGCTCCGTCGAGACGCGAGAGCCCTCGGGCGAGGACTCCACGACAGGCTCCAGCGACGTACAGAACCAAGGCGCCCCATCGCCCTCGGGCGGGATGGAGCTCCCTCCGGTGCTCGTGCCGGCCCCGCCGTCGGGTGCAGAGGCGGTGTCGAGCTTGTCGCCCTCTCCACCGCTGCAGGCCATCACGCTGACGATCAACGCCACCCGTCTCATTCGTGCTCCCCCGTCACACCGGACCATACCCGCGCCCCCCTTGGGCCTGACCACCAGAAAGTGCCGCCTGGCCAACGCTCACCCTCTCGGTCGCCTGCCACGAAGCCAACAACCCGCCCCAACCCGCAATCAGCAAAAGAGTAGCTTTAAATATGATCAAAGAGACCTCGAACCACTCACCCCAGTCCTAGGAAAGCCGAAGGGGCTCGACGCGACGATCCCAACGAGTTTACCGTCCTACGGCGGCAGCCCTACGCGATGAGGCAAACCCTCCTCCTGTACTCTCAGACGGCTGCCGAACAGCCTCCCGGAGCCGGCTCGGATGACGAAAGAGGAGCTACGCGCCTTCCTGGCCAACCACGGGGTCAAGCGCTTCATCGACTACCTGAACCCGTTGGGGATCACGGCGACCGAGTCGTTCCAGCGTCGAATGGTCTGGGCGCGGATGATGGTCAGCGACAGCACGCATCGCGAAGAGGCCACGTTCCTCATCCGCAACAAGGACGCGCTCCGCCGGCTCCTGCTCCGGGAAGTGGAGGAAGAAGAGAACCCGTACGCGACGCCCGAGGCAGCCTTCGACATCCAGAAGTGGATGCGCAACAACCCCGCCCTCACACCACCGCCCGCCGAGCGACGAGACACCCCAGGACGCTCCATCGGTCCGGAGGCGCGAACACTGGAGTCTGCGTCGGGATGGAGAGGTGTGCGCCAGAGCGACCCCGAGCCCTCGTCGCTCGAGGGCGCCGAGTCTGACCTGTTCGACCTCGACGAGGAGGAGGACGACGACGATCCATGGTCGGTCTCCAGCCGGCCGGGCGCAGCGGTCCACTCTTGGGTCAAGAGCATGGAGGCAGGCGCTCCCGCGAGCGATGCACGCATCACGGAGCTGCCCACCGCAGAGCCGGGCGAGGAGCCCCTCCTGGTTCCGCCGGAGATCGACGCCACCGACCAAGGCCCGGGTGGCAGCGATGATGGCGTGCCCGAGTCCGGAGGCGATGCACCCGGACCGTTCCAGGTCCCCAGCGATATCTTCCCCTCTGGAGCGGGTGGCGAGGACTTCGAGGAGGACGACGACGACCCTCCCACGCAGCGCTCACGTACCTTTCCCTCCGACCTTGGCGACGACATCCTGAGCGACCTCGACGAGGAGGACGATGCCGCGCGGGACGACGGCGTCGTCCAGAACACGAGGCAGGCCGACGACGACCCCACCACCGAGATGCTGGCGTCGATCATCGCGGAGACTGAGGCCGAGGCTGAAGCCGAGACAGGCGCAACCTTTGACTACGCGGACGATGACGCGGCAGAGGCTGCGACGGTCGTGGCGCTGGCTCCCTTCCCCACGGATCCCGTCACCCTCCCAGATGCCGACGAGGACCTCGAGCCGACAGTCGACGCATCGACCGAGCCTCCGGAGCTAGAGCCAGAGCCAGAGCCAGAGCCAGAGCCGGAGCCAGAGCCAGAGCCAGAGCCGGAGCCGGAGCCGGAGCCGGAGCCGGAGCCGGAGCCGGAGCCGGAGCCGGAGCCGGAGCCGCCGGTTGCCGTCCCCACGCCCACCGCTCAGTCCCCAGCGGCCGTCGTCGCGACGGATGCCAAGCCCACGACATCCCACAAGCCGCCGGATCTACGCCGGCGAGGTCCGGCCAAGACCGTCGAGGATGATGACGACGGGCGGCGTGGGCTTGTGCTTCCGCTGGTCGGTGGCGTCGTGGTCATCGCCCTCCTCGGTGGCCTGTGGATGCTTGGCTCGGGGGGCTCGAGCACGCCGGCAAGTGCTCCTTCGAGCTCCGTCGCTCCTGTGCCTTCGGCAGCGCCAGAGCCCGCTCCCGCCCCAGAGGCCACTCCCGCCCCGGAGGCTTCCGCCGAGCCTTCGGCGCTCGAGACGGACCAGACACCAGGCGAGGCAGCTCCGGAGCAAGCAGAGCCCAGCGATGCACCCTCCGCACAGTCAGCTCCCACGGAGCCGACACCCGAGCCAGAGCCGGCTCCCGCACCAGCACCAGCACCAGCACCAGCTCCCGTACCCGTGCCGGCTCCCGCACCAGCGCCGGCTCCCGCACCAGCGCCGGCTCCCGCACCAGCGCCGGCTCCCGCACCAGCGCCGGCTCCCGCACCAGCGCCGGCTCCCGCACCAACACCAGCGACCGCCGCTGCGGCGGTGGCGCCCGCACCGACAGACGACGGAATTGCAGATGCCGTCGCGCCCCCAGCACCTGCACCGGCACCCCGGCCTGCTCCGCGTCCAGCACCCGAGCCTGTGCCCGAGCCGATGGAGGAATACGACCCAGCCTGCGAGCCCGACACGCTCCAGCCTCTCGCTGCGACGGGCGCGCTGGCGGCCAGTGAGATCCGCTGCCTAGAGGGCTCGATGAGCTCCATGACCGAGCCACGGGCCCAAGACCGAATCAGCCGCTTGCTGATCGCCAACGAGGAGGGCCGGGGCAACGAGGACGCCTGGCGGGAGCGGGTCCGCACCCACCTCTACGAGATCGACGGCAGCAACCCCACGCTCGCCTTCCAGTACTCGCTCGATCTCTTCGAGGGCGGCACGGGGCTGTCCGAGGCTGGCCAGTGGGCGGACGTGGCCTTGGCCAACCGGAGCATCTGGGCCGGTGAAGGCTACAACGATCGTACGTACTCCGTGTACAAGCTTCGTGCGGCCATTGCGCAGAGCCTCTGGCAGTCCGCGGAGTCGGCCTACGCCGCGACCCCTTCCGAAGACACCGAGGCGCTCGCCATCGCCATGCGCCAGCGCACAGGTGAGACGGCCAAGGACTGGTTCGACTTCGCCGAGGCCAAGGGCATGGAGTCCATCACCCCGAAGTCCCTTTGTGATCTCGCCGACGGGGGCTGCTAGCCGCCGGAGCACAGCGACGAGGCCGGGCGGGTCACGATCCTCGGGCCGCTCGCGTCGTCTACGGCGCGGAGAACACCGGACTGTGCAAGACTGGCCAGCCTGGCGAGCCGGGCACTGTTGCGCGACACCTCTGGGTTGCGAAACGGCAGTCAGTGGGACACCCTCCCTCCCGCCCGTCACGGAGACACCATGCTCAGCGGACTCTTCACCCTCGCAGCCCTCGCAGCCCCGCACGCTCAGGGCCTGAGCGACACCGAGTTCCCTCTCGGCGACTCGCTGGGAGAGGCCGCGCCCATCATCAATGGGAAAGTCGAAGACGGTTTTCCGGCCGCCGTTGGCGTGGGTGCCGGCGGGTTCACACTGTGCTCGGCCAGCCTGATCACACCGCGGCTCCTGCTGACGGCCGCGCACTGCAGCGCGGACCTTCCCGTCGAGCTCGTGGTTGCATTCGGCGAGGCCTACTTTGGCACCGAGGCGAGCTCGCCCGACCACACCGTCGGCTTCGTCGATGCTCGTGTCCACCCCGACTACATTCCACTCAGCGACAACGGTGCCAACCTCGGCCAGTACGACCTCGCCGTCATCCAGCTCTCAGCGGACGCACCCGTCGAGCCCGTCTGGCCGCGCCTCGACCTGCTCGATGTCGAAGCTGAGGTTGGAGCCCGTGTCTGGTCGGTGGGCTTTGGCCAAGACGAGAACGGAGGCTCTGGGGTCAAGAAGTCAGCCAAGCTGACCGTCGACGAGATCGACGACATGTTCGTGATCAGTGAGTCCCAGTCCAACCGCAACAACGCCAACATCTGCAGCGGTGACAGCGGCGGCCCACAGTACTTCGAGCTCGAAGACGGCAGCCTCGAGCAGTGGGCCGTTCACTCCTGGGGCGACATCGGCTGCGTCTTCAACTCCGGCTCCACACGCACAGACATCGCTGCGGACTGGATTCTGGAACAGATCGAGATCACACACGGCACCACCGACCAGTGCGAGATCGAGGGACGCTACGGCGACGGGGTCTGTGACCCGGACTGCGACACCGAAGACATCGACTGCGCTCCACCGCCAGAGCCAGAGGCGCTGGAGGAGGAGGCGGGCGGCTGCAACACGACGGGCTCGCTCCCGCTGGGCTGGCTGCTGGTGCTCCCCGCCCTCGGACTCCGTCGCACTCCCCGCCGCATCGACTGACGGCACCCTCGGGCACCCGACGTGCTCCGCGGGACTTTCCGGCAGCGACTTCGGTGCACAGGTTCGTGGCAACACGACAGCCGGGAGGCCTCCATGCGGGACCCACTCTCGCTCGGTGCACCGAGCATTCGACGCGAGCTTCAGCGTCTACAGCAAGTGGCTGGACACTCACGCCAGCGCTCTCTCGATCTCGAGCGCACCGCTCGGCAGCTGGCGACACAGCTGCGGACCAACCGTGATGCCCTCGAGCAGGCTAAGCGGACCATCGAGCTACTGAATCGCGAGTCCACCGCACTGCGTGCCGAGCGGGATGCGCTGCGATCCGAGCTCGACCAGGCACGTGCCGAGCAGACTCAGGAGCGCCAGGCTGCCGTCGAGCTCTCGACACAGCACGACGCCGCACAGGCTCGCACGACGAACCTCCTCGCGGACCTCGCGAACGTTCGACGCCAACGTGAGGCGTCCATCTCGAGGGCCTCCTCCGATGCACGTGCCCAAGGCATCGCGGAGCTCGCACGAGTGCGCGATGACATCGAGCGCGCCCTCGATGCTGGCCGACAGGGTGCCGACGATGCATGGCTCGCGGGCACTCGCTCCCTCCTCAACACGGTGGACGCCGGCCTTCGACAGCTCGGCGCGGTGCCCGTCGGTGTACAGGGAGACGTGTTCGATCCTACGGTGCACGAGTCGGTAGGCCGAGTCCCTGGCCCGACCTCCGACCGGGTCGCATCCGTGACTCAGCAAGGCTTCATGGCAGAGGGGCGACTCGTGCGTCCCGCCAAGGTCATCGTCACCCAGCGGGAGCACTGAATGTCCGGCAAGAAGTTGTACCGCGCCCTCGGCCTCGCTCCGGGTGCCTCCGCCGACGACATCAAGAAGGCCTTCCGCAAGCTTGCTCGCCAGTACCATCCAGACCGCAACCCCGACGACGCGAAGGCAGAGGAGCGCTTCAAGGAGATCAACGCAGCCCACGACGTGCTGTCGGATCCGAAGCGTAAGGACCTGTACGACAAGTACGGGGACATCTCGCTGCAGCAGGGATTCGATCCGCGACGCTCCGGCGGCTTTGGCGGGGGATTCCCGGGTGGTGGCTTCGGCGGTGGAGGCTTTCCCGGCGGAGGACGCCCCGACATCGACGATCTGCTCGGCAGCCTGTTCGGCGCCGGTCGTGGGCGCGGCAGGGGCGGAGCAGGTCGAGGCGCAGATCCCTTCTCGGGGTTCGGTGCGGAGGCCGCCAAGGGTGCCGACGCGCGAGCCGAGCTCCGCGTGGACTTCATGACTGCGGCCCGTGGCGGCCAGCGGGAGCTGCAGCTCGCGGACGGCCGTCGCATGAAGGTCCGTGTACCTCCCGGCGTGAAGGATGGCGGGACGCTCCGCCTAAGAGGCAAGGGGCAGCCCTCCCGCATGGGTGGAGACCCCGGTGACCTGCTCCTCACGATTCACGTCGACCCTCACGCCTTCTTCTCCCGACAGGGCGACGACCTGGTGGTCCAGCTCCCCCTCACGGTCCCCGAGGCCATTCGCGGTGGGCGGGTCCGTGTCCCGACCCTCACCGGCGCCGTTCGCGTGCGCGTCCCGTCGGGTTCGCGCTCCGGTCAGCGGCTGCGAATCCCCGGCAAGGGCTTCGCCACGAAGGGAAAGGGCCCCGGCAACCTGTACGCAGAGCTCCGTATCGTCCCGCCTCTGGCGCTCGACGACGCCACCCTCGAGGTCCTCGACGCTGCCTACGACGAGGACGTGCGCGGAGATCTCTACGCGGCGACCGTGGACGCCGAGGCCTGACCGAGCAGACCGCCGACCTCGCGGCCGTCGTCCTAGGGCGGAGTCTGAAGCTGGGATGACGCAGGGCGCAAAGGGCGTCCCCACGCCGCCGTCGACCTGCTATTGTCGCTGGTCGGAGGGGCAGGGTGCGCTCACTTGCCATTGCAGCACTGTTCGGGTGCGCCCAGACCATGGCGCCCGTGCCACTCGCTGAGCTGGAGGGCGCCACTGGGGGCTCATCGCCCTCGAGCGGAGAGTCCGCGAGCGGTGGCTGCGAGTCTGTCGAGCTCGCGCCAGAGGGGGCCTTCCTCGAGCGGGATGCCCTGGTCGAGGGCACCCGGTCCGCCTGCACGTCTGCCGTGCACGCCCTCGCGAGCGCCGAGGGTAGCGAGGTTCAGGTTCGCTTGGTCGACTGGCCCAGCGATGCCTTGGCCCGCCTCGAGCTCGTCGACTTCAACGGGGCGGTCCTCGGTAGCGCCGAGGGTGTCGTCCGCGACCAAGCCGTCACGTTCACGCAGCCCTGGTCCGGCGAGGTCCTGCTCCGCGTGATCGCCGAGGACCCTGATCTGCCCACCACGCCCTACGCCCTGAGCCACGCGTGCATCTCGGGCTGCGATCTCGCCTACACGCGCTATCCGCTCTTCCTGATGCACGGGATGGCCGGAACCGACGCATGGCTCGACATCGTCACTTACTGGTGGGGAATCGAGCCTCACCTCGAGGATGCGGGCTACCGGGTCGAGGCGCCTGCTGTCGATCCCTTCCAGCCCCCCGAGATTCGCGCCACACAGTGGAACGAGCACCTCGATGACCTGTGGGCCACCGGCACTGCCCGACGGGTCCACATCACCGGTCACAGTCAGGGCGGACTCGATGCCCGCTGGCTCGCGACCCACCTCGACCCCGAGCGGCGAGTGGTCAGTGTGACGACCCTGGGCACGCCCAACCACGGCACCTCGGTGGCCGATGCACTGCTCGGTCTCGTCGATGATGCGATCCTCACCAGCTGGATCCTGGACGAGCTGTCCAACGCCTACGCCGAGTGGGTTGGTGCTCCCAGCGAGCAAGACCTCATGGACCAGCTCGACGCGATGTCGCGACCGACCATGGCGCGCTTCAACGACGAGGTGCCCGATCGCGAGGACGTCCAGTACTTCTCCTGGGCAGGTCGCACGTGCGCCGTCCTCGACCTGCTCTGCCAGGCGGGCAACGGGGGCGAGGCGGTGTTCATTCCTCTCGCGACCCCGTTCTGGGTCATCCAGGTCCTCGAGGGGGACAACGATGGCCTCGTCAGTGTCGACTCCGCGCGCTGGGGCACCTTCCTGGGCGTGCTATCGGCCGATCACATGAATGAGGTCGGCCACCTCGTGGGCGAGACGGCCCCTGGGTTCGACCACCTGGCATTCTGGGCCTCAGAGGCCGCGCGACTGGCAGCACTGGAGCGCGAGAGCCTGCCCTGAGCAGCCCTCCGGGCTGGCCGACAGTGGTGTTACTCGACCCGGGAGAGTCCTCGGAGCAGGCTGGCATGAACCAGGCGGACCTACAGCGGGTAGTGGAGTGGCTCAATCACGCTGAGCGGGTCGTGTTCATCACGGGCGCTGGCATCTCCGCAGAGGCGGGCCTGCCGACCTATCGGGGCGTCTCCGGTCTCTACGAGCAGGCGAACACCCCCGAGGGCATCCCGATCGAGGTCGCCCTCTCGGGCCCCATGTTCCATGCGCGCCCCGAGCTCACCTGGCGCTACCTCACGCAGGTCGAGGAGGCCTGTCGTGGCGCCGAGCCAAGCCGAGCCCATCACCTCGTCGCGCGGATGCAGGCTCGCCTGCCGCAGTCGCTGCTGCTCACCCAGAACGTCGATGGCCTCCACCAGGCGGCAGGCAGTGACACGGTCGCGATCCACGGCGATGTCCACACGCTCCGCTGCACCCGCTGCACCTGGCGAGAGCGGGTGTCCGACTACGCCCACCTCGCTGCAGTCCCGACCTGCCCGCGCTGTGATCAGCTGATCCGACCCGACGTGGTCCTCTTTGGCGAGCTGCTGGGCGAGGCACCCTTACGTCGCCTGCAGTCCTTCCTCGAGGCGGGCGTCGACCTCGTGTTCTCCATCGGCACGACCAGCGTGTTTCCCTACATCGCCGCTCCAGTCCACCTCGCACGGAGCAACGGAGGGCACGCCGTCGAGATCAACCCCGGGGAGAGCGAGGTCAGCCGCGACGTGGATGTGCGCCTGCGGCTCGGAGCGACTGCTGCCCTCGAGGCCATCTGGCAGGCCTGGACCGGAGAGCCCCCATGACCCTTGCCCTCGCTCTGCTCGGCTCGGCCCTCGGCGCTCCCGTCACCTTCGACGTGGAGAGCCGCGGGCGGGTGCGCACCGTCGATCTGCACGAGCCGGATGGAGCCGCCCGCGGCGCCGTGATCCTGCTCCACGGCGCCGGGGGAGACCGCACCTTCGCCCAGAGGACAGGTCTGGACGTGGCCGCTCCCGCTGCGGGCCTCGCCCTGGCCGTGCCTGACGGCACCGGCTTCTTCCGGCAGTCCTGGCGCGCATCCCCGGACTGCTGTGGCGAGGCCGCCCTGTGGGACAGCGACGACACCCTCTTCCTCGATGCTCTGGCAGTCAGCCTGCGGGAGCGGCTTGACGTCGATCGAATCGTCGTCGCCGGCTTCTCGAACGGCGGCATGATGGCTCAGGCGTGGGCCTGTACCTCGAGCGCACCGAGCGGCGTCGTCTCGATGGCTGGACCCCTGCTCCTGGAGAGCTGCGACGGCCCCCCGATTCCGGTCGTCATCGCGACCGGGCTGGGTGACGCCAACGTCCCTCCCGCCGGAGGCCCGAGCCCGAGCGGCACGGTGATGCCCTCCATGGCCCATGGCGTCACGCTCTGGCGGGACCGCAACCGCTGCACCACCTCGACACGCCACTCGAGTCGTCGACTCGAGCAGACCGAGTGGAGCTGCAGCGCGCCTGTGCTCGAGGTCGAGATCAGCCGCTGGGGACACCGCTGGCCCGGCGGCACCGCGGCGAGTCGACTGGGCTGGGATCTCGCCGAGCCCCTCCTAGCGATGTTCGACGCACCACCGGCTGGAGCCACCGACGCGGCGAGCGGTCCGAGCGATGCGCCCACCACCGAGGTACCCTGACCGGGTGGTCACTCCTCCTCACCGCAGCGCTCGCCTCTGACACCAGTCCCTGGTCTGTCGAGGACCACCTCGACTTTCCCGTGTGGACCACGACCCTCGACAACGGACTGCGTGTCTGGGTCAACCCGCGACCCGGCCATGCCTCGGTCACCTCGTCGATCGTCGTTCGTGCTGGTGCCCGCTACGAGCCCCGCGACCAGTCGGGCGTCGCGCACCTGACCGAGCACCTCGTGTTCACGGGCACGGCCGAGCGCAGCGAAGACGAGATCGTTCGCTTCGCGAGGGAGCGAGGGGGCTACCGCAACGGTCACACCCTTCCCGAGCGCGTCTACTTTCACACCCAGCTCGGGCCCGAGTGGACCGACGACGCCATCAGCTGGCTGGCCGACGTCGTGTTCAGCCCGACACTGGATGGTGCGAAGCTCGACAAGGAGCGCAACGTCGTCTTTCAGGAGAAAGGGGGGCGTGAGCTGAGCCTGCTGGCGCGGGTCCGGGATCCCCTCTCCACGCAGCGGCTGATCGATGGGATCCGCGGCGCCTACTTTCCAGGCTCGTCGATCAGCATGGATCCGGCCGGACACGCTGCGAGCCTCGTCGACCTCACCATCGAGGACGTGCAGGCCTTTCACGCGAGGCACTACCGAGCGGCGAACTCCGCACTCGTGGTCGTTGGCGACGTGGAGCCGGACGCGGTCCTCGAGAGTGCCGAGCGCTGGCTCGGCGGCCTTCCGGCAGGCGGTCGTGTCCCGACCCCACCTCCGCCCCTCGCCCCTGACTGGCCAGGCAGCCGCGCCATGATCCGCGCGCCGCGCCTCTCGGACTCATGTAGCTTCGTGCTGGGTGCACGCGTGATGGGTCGTGACGACCCCGAGCTCTGGGCGACCGACCTGCTCGCCGAGTACCTGATGGATCAAGCCTGGGACGACCTCCGCATCGAGCGGGGCCTGGTCTACAAGCTGGTCTCGCGAAACTGGTTCCATAGCAACATCGGTCTGTTCCAGCTGGAGACCGAGGGCGCCTGCGCGAGCGCCGAGGAGATCGGTGCGGCCCTCGATGCGCTCGTCGACCGGGTCGTCGCTGGCGAGGTCGACGCTGCCCGACTCGAGGTCGTGAAGCGCATGTACATCGGCCAGTGGCGCATCCGCATGGAGCCGAATCTCGGTCGCGTCGAGTGGCTGTCGCGGTGGGCGCTTCCCGAGGGCAATGCCCTGGCCCATGCCGACGGTCCTCGCCGTATCGCCGAGATCACGCCGTCGGATCTCACGGCCATCGCTGCGAAGTGGCTCAGCCGGGAGCGCCGAACCCTGTGGGAGCACCGCCCGCTCGTCTCCCGCTCGCGCGTCGCGCTCATCGTCGTCGGAGCCGCCCTGCTCCTCATCCTGCTGCTGGGGCGCGCCATGTGGAGGCGCTAGTCGCCTGGTCAGTCGTCTCGCGATCGCAGGGCATTACCCAGGGTGGAGAAGCGGATGACGAGTCGCCAGGACTCACTCGTGACGCTGAACCCCTCTGCCTCGAGCCGCCTCTGCAGATCGGGAAGATGCAGGGCTCCCCAGGGGACCACGACGCGCCTCCCCTCCCCGAGAGCCCGCCGGACCTCGACCTCGAGGTGGTCGTTGCGGCGCTCGACCAGCTCCGCGAGGAGTAGCCGGAGGATGGCCTCGTCACCCCCGAGGTCTTTCAGCGAGTCCTGCAGCCCGAGCATGGCCGTGAGCGGCTCGTCTGCTGCGTAGAACTTCATGATGGAGACGATGAGGTCGAGCGCCTCCGGCGACAGCTCCGAGATATCGATGTCGGCCTGCCGCACCTCGACCTGGTCGCTGGAGGCCGCTCTGGGCTGCTCCTGCAGTCCCAGCCTCGCGGCGACCTTCTCGTAGCCGCGCCCCGCGCGTGACAAGGCTCCCTCACGATCGGTGACGCCTTCCTCCAGAATCACCACCGGTCCTGCATCACCCAGTCGCTCGTAGAGCTCGTCGAAGCTGCCGTGCTCGGCGAGGTGCACCATGCCGACGAGCTCGACATGTTCGTCTCCACGCTCGAGCACACGCTCGGTCATGTACAGGCCCCTCGCATCGACCGTGACGTAGCCATCGGTCGACCACGACACCGCATACTGCAGGTTCAGCAAGAGCCAGAGCACCGATCCGAGCGAGATGACGGGCAGCGCCAAGACGGTACTGACGGTCCGTCGCAGGGCGAAGTCCGGTCGCGCCGCGACGCTGGTTGCGGTGAGCCAAGGCCGTCCCGACAGCGACCAGGCGCCGGCGATTCCGGCCAGCGCGGCGAGCAGCTGGGCCCCCGTGATGGCCACTCCGTAGGTACCCTCCAGGAAGAGCCACACCAAGACCGGCAGAGAGCCGAGCAGGGCCCACAGGTTCCACGCAAGCGGCGGCAGCACGACCCGCAGGGGCGCCCTGGGACTGATCCCAGTGAGGAACAGCGTCGCCGCAGTCAGGAAGAACATCATCAGCGTCGACAGCTGACGAAGGGGCATCAACGGGTGGAGGTCCAGCATCCAGTGGAGGGTCTCGTCGGCCAAGCCCAGCGCAGCGTCGGCCGCAAACCACAGCAGCCACGTGCTGACCACGGTGTGGACCGGCAGCCGCGACTCTGACGCTTCAGTGCTCAACCCGCCTCCACATCCAACCTCGCTCGGCGGCGGGAGCCTCGCCCGCCTGACGGCGCCCAGCTGTGTGGCGTGCGAGGCGTCCGCTGTAGGGCGAGCTAGAGCACGCCCTCGAGCAGCACAGCGAGCGACTTCCGGAGGTTTTCGTCCTCGTTGCCCGCGAGCCGGAACGAGGTGAACACCACCTGGCCCTCTCCCTTCTCGAAGGACACCATCAGGGGGCTGTCCTCGAGCGTGTAGACCTGGAAGCCGACTCGGTACTTCGCCGAGCCCGTCATCCAGACCTTGCCGGTGGACGACTCGGCGACCGGCCAGACGGGGATGTCGTAGTTGATCTCGACCAGCGGCGTGCCCAGGGACTCGGCGAGATCGGCGTCGAGCACGTCGGCATTGACGATGCCGGGCTCACCGACCTGGGCCTCGTCCGGGACCATGTCATCGCCGTAGAACTCGATCTCGTCTGGCCAGATCTGCTCAACCACGTCGTAGGACCAGTCGGATGCGAACAGGTAGCCGCCCTCACGCACCCACTTCTTCAGCGCTCCCTTGACGGTCTCGACCGTGGGGTCGTCTGGTGAGCCGTAGAAGATGCCCTCCTCGAGGTGCCCACCGTCGAAGAAGATGGCGTCGTACTCGGCAAGGCTGTCTTCGTCGGTGAGGAAGTCGATGATCTCGACGCCGCCCTGGCCATCCACGACGGTCCACTCCGAGATGCCGAGCGACGGGAAGACCGAGCCGAGGTCGTCCCAGTCCCCGCTGACCACCGCGACGTTCGCATCGACCTGCTGGAAGCAGGCGGGATCGGGCAGCTCGACGACTGCGCCCTCCTCAGGTGTCACCTGAGTCTGCTCGATGATGTCGTTCGCGATCTGAACGTACACGTCGTACGTGCGGCCGCCCGGAACCTCGAGGCTCCACCGACCATCGTCACTGGAGAACGTCAGCGCCGTGTCGTAGACCACGCCGCTGTCGTCGAAGAGGTTGGTATAGATCATGGCCCCACCGACCCAGCGCTGCAGCACCGGGTCGCAGACGCGGCCGTTGATCGTTGCAGGACCGGGGGTCTGCTCGATCTGTGGTGTGACCGAGAACTCCTGCTCCCCGCAGGCGACGAGGGGAAGCATGGCGAGAAGGAGTGCCTTGCGCATGATCAGATCCCCGGAACGAGAACGAAGATGTCGAGGGTGTCGAGCAGCGTGCTGCCGTCGCCGATGACATTCAGGGTGAGCTGGAAGAGCTGGTCGCTGTCAGTAGCCGCGACGACCCCTCGGAAGGTGAGGTCGAACTCGATCTCCTCACCTGCGACCGCTCCGCCGACCGGGTAGACGGGAGGGTTGACATCGACGACGAAGCCATGGGTATCACCCACAATCTCGAGCTCGACGGTGTCGAACTGGACCCCGCTGACCGTGTCGTTGATGGCGTCGACGACGGTGCGTCGGAAGAGCTCGCTGGCGCCGCTCCACTCGAACACGAGTGGGTCGTCGACCGCTCCGTCCCCGTCGAGGTCGGCGTACGAGCCGGTGGCGTTGGCGAGTGAGGTCATCTGGCCCGTGGGCCCCCAGCTGCCGACCGAGATTCCGATGAGGTAGGCGCCCAGCGCATTGGCCGCGGCAGCCGTGTCGGAGCCGTTCGCGTCACCCGGACAGCCCCCAGGAACCGGGTAGCTGCTCGCGTCGCGCATCTCGTTGTCGGTCGCGTAGACGATGACCGGGAGCGCGTAGGGGCGGAAGCCGACGCCGCCCTCGGTGCCGGTGCCGGGAACCGACGGATCGTAGTGCTGGCCCGCACTACCACCGAAGGGGTCGGTGGGGTCAGCGATGAACGGCAGGACATCGTCGCTGCCGTCGTAGCCGCGGTTGCAGCTCTGGTCGTAGCCGCGACCCGTGATGGTCTGCCAGAGTGCCTCGGTGGCGCTCTCGGGACCGTCGGCGCCACCATGGAGTCCGATGCCAAGCAGGGTGGACTGCACACGCCCCACGTCGCTCGTCACCTGCTGGAGCAGGATGAAGGGCTTGTCGGCCCCGCTGCCGAAGCCGCCGTAGTTGTAGTCGTCGAAGGTCGCGACCGCGTAGTTGGCGTCGGGGATGGTGCCGGCGAGGTCGTCGACGATAGCGCTGTACTCGCTCTTCATCGCATCGATGGTGCCACCCATCGATCCCGTAGTGTCGAGCAGGAAGGCGATGTCGCCCATCTTGATGGACAGCTCGAAGGGGAAGGTCTCGATCACGTCGGAGCGCTCGGGCACGACGACGTAGATGCCCTCGATCACCGAGTCGGGATCGCTGGGGTCAGACCCGACGGCCACCTCGGCGCCGTCGTTGAAGCCGTCGTCGTCCGAGTCGAAGTTGTAGGGGTCGGTGTCGTACAGCAAGACCTCGTCGCGGTCCGTGAGACCGTCGTTGTCGCTGTCGATGTCGGCGAAGTCGTAGATGCCGTCGCCGTCGGTGTCCTTCGGCTCCTCGTCGATCGACGAGACGAAGGCCTCGTCGGTGTCGGACAGACCATCGTTGTCGGAGTCGAGGTCGAGGTAGTCGGGGATGCCGTCCTCGTCGCTGTCCGCCGGCTCGGGATCGAAGGGCGACGTGCCGCCCTCCCAGCGATCGCCGACGCCGTCACCGTCGCTGTCCTGATCCATGTAGTCGGGGATGCCGTCTTCATCGCTGTCGGGCGGCTCACAGACCTCTGGGTCGCCGATCTCGTAGGAGTCGAGGATGCCGTCGCCGTCGTTGTCCTTATCGGTGTAGTCGCCGAGACCATCACCGTCGCCGTCTGCGCTGCCCTCCCCACCGTCGCCGAGGCAGTTGGCGTCGGAGTCGAGGTCCATGAAGTCGGCGATGCCATCGAGATCGCTGTCGACGGGGTAGGTCAGGACATCTGCGTCACCCGCCTCCACCGTGTCGGGGATGCCGTCGTTGTCTGTGTCGAGGTCGAGGTAGTCGGGCTCACCGTCCATGTCGGTGTCGAGGGACTCGCCCGGGTCGATCTGACCAGGCTCTCCAGTCGCCGGCGCCGTGGCGCCGTCTTCCGTCTGCTCGACAGCCTCGACGACGACGGCTCCCTCGTGGAAGTCCAGGATCGTGTCGCCGTCTGCATCGGGGTACACCGCAGCGACCACCTCCTCTTCGGCCTCGCCCTCTCCGTTGTAGGAGCTGCAGGCGGCAAGGAGAGAGAGCGTCAAGACAACAGAAGCACGACTGGTCACGGCGACCCCCAAAAGGCATCCGGTCCGTCGGAGATTACCGCGATCCACCACAGGTCGCACCGACTATCGGAAATCTCCAGATGCCCCAGACTACCACACCTCCAGACACGCTCCGGCACCGGCTCGCTCGGGGGGACGAGCACCGTCGAGGCCCACTTCGATCATGGCCCGAATGCCCTCGGCGTCCCTTCGCTCCCACCTGGATGGATCTCGGGGATTGAACCGCCAGAAGGGCGCTGGAGCACGAAGGCCCTGCAGCAGACTGGCCCACACGGGGAAGCACTCGATGCACACGGCCCAGCAGCGCACGACGTGATGGAGCCAGTCCTCGAGCTCTCCTGTGAAGACGTCGCCGACCGGACTGCCGAGCCTGAGGTACGGAAAGCCGCCATGACCCTCGCGAAACGCGCGCGTCATCTGAGAGTAATGTCGCCAGTCCGAGAGGTGCGTCACCCGAGCTGGGATCAGCGCGCCCATGAAGCTGTGAAGACCTGCGGCGACGCGCGGCTCCAGCCGCAGCGCCAAGGAGGCGAGAGCGCGCGCCTCGGGCTCCGACAGCGGCGCCGGACCGCGGTAGGTCGCCGCAGATGGACTCGTCGAGCCGGTGAACGGCATGCGGCCCGGCCTCGACGACCAAGGCAGCGGAAAGTTCCGGTTCAGGTCCACACCTCGCGCGTTCCGCCGCACGCTCGCGATGGGTGCGGCACCGCCCTCACGCCAGGTGCGCGCATAGCCATCGGGGTTGAGCACGGGTGCGACCCAGACCTCGGCGTCCAAGGGACGCTCCATGAGCGACTCTGCGAACACGAGTGCGGCTCGAGTCCCGATGTACTCCACGCCATGAATCGCACCCGTGACGAGGGCCCGACGCTCGGACGACGCACCGATCCGGACGACCCACAGGGGCCGGCCCTCGACCGAGGTGCCGAAGGTCTGGACATCGCCGAGGGCAGAGAGCCTGGCATGGATGCCCTCTAGGTCGTCGTAGGGCACGAGCGTGCGGATGAAGCCCCCCGCGAGGAGCCACCTCCTCGCATGCACGTCGCGGTCCATCGCCGCGACCCGTCGCAGACAAGATACCCTCCCCCCGCCACCGCTCTCCACTCTCCCCCCGCCTGCAGCAACGCAGCGGTCCAGTCACTCCGCGGAGCACCAGCGATGCCCGACGACCTGTACGACGCGCCCGCGCTCTACGACCTGCTCTTTGCCGACCAGGGCCGAGAGGTGATCTGGTACCGGGCCATCGCCCACGAGGCTGGCGGTGACGTCCTGGAGGCCGCCTGTGGAACCGGTCGCCTCACCCTGCCGCTGGCGGGTGACGGGTGCCGCGTCCGCGCCATCGACCTCGCGGAGCCGATGCTTGCCCGACTGCGAGCGCGCCTAGAGCAGACACCAGACCACCGCGTCGAGGTCGTCCAGGGGGACTTCCGCCACCTTCCCCCCGGCGACCACGACATCGCCATCCTGCCCTTCAATGCGCTGCACCACTGCGCAGACGAGGGAGAGCTCCGAGCGACCATCGCGGGGCTTGCCCGGAGCGTCCGGGACGGTGGCACCGTGGCCCTCGACGCCTACCTCCACGACCCGACACTCACGGAGCGCGGGCCAGGCCGGCACGAGGTGCACACGCGTGAGATCGAAGGGCAGACCGTGGTGTGCTGGGAGGAGTCCTCCTGGGAGGACCCGTACCATCAGGTCGTCTACGGCTTCGAGTGGCCGAGCGGTGCAGAGCGCCGCCTGCGCATCCGCTTCACGATGTTCGACCTCGCAGTGCTGCGGAGTGCCCTCTCCGATGCCGGCCTTCATGTTGTCCACGAGTCCAGCGGCTTCGACGACACGCCACTGGCCCCAGACTCCACCAAGTGGGTCTGCATCGCGGAGCGTCGATGACTGCGCTGGTCGTGATGCTGGCGTGCACCCCTCGCGCAGGGTCTCGCCCCCCGGGGCTGTTCGACACCGGGCCCACGACCAGCCCCCACGCGGCCACGACGCTCGACACGGCCTCGCCGTCGCGGGACTCGTCGGCCCCCCCGACCGCTTCTTCGGCGGCGACGGCCGGAGTCCCCGCTGATGCCGAGCCTCCTCTTGTCGGCGACGTCGCGTCGTGGGTGGTGCATGGCGGCCGGCTGACCGCGGACGGATGTGTGCTGGAGCAGGACCTCACACTCCTCGTTCAGTCCGCCTCAGCACCCGTCGAGCTCGGCCTCGAAGACCCCGAGCGTGTGCTCGAGAGCCTGGCGACGCCCGGGGCGCGGGCGGAGATCGTCGCGGACTGCCTCTCGCTGCTGGAGAGTGCCTCTCTGAGCGGACTCCACATCACCCCCCTGCCCCCGGAGGCCCCTCGCGCGCTCACCCTCGCCGTGAACGACCTCCGGATCGCCCTCGAGGCCACTGGACGACGCCTGACCGTGGTCGCCGTCGACGGTGTCGAGCCGGAGCTCGCCATGTCGGCCTCTCGACTCGTTCTTCCCCTCTACGACGAGCTCACACCAGGGCTCGCCGACCACCACGCCTCCCTGCAGAGCGCCTCGGCGAGACTCGACACCTGGCTCGCGGTCACGACGGCCGATCGGCTCGCCCTAGGGTGGGCTCGGCACGGCTGGCAGTGGTCCGGCGTCCCCGCACCAACACCTCCCTCGTCCACCGATGGCGCCGCTCCGGCTCGACTCGACGCCGCAGCCGTAGCCGCCCTTCGCGGCACCGCGGGCTGGGTGGAGGGCCGTGACGACGAGGGGGCCTGGCTCCATCACGAGGACGGGCGGTGGGTCTCCGCAGACGACGATGCCACCCTCGCCGCCCGCGTCGCGCTCGCGAGCGAGGCTGCAGTGTCCGTACACTGGCTGGACTGGACCGACGACGACGGCAGCCTGACGACGCGACGCGACTGGTGATCAGCAGGCTCGCACGGTAGTTCGAGCCCATGGCTGCCACCTTGCTGCTGCTGCTCACGGGCTGCGCCCCACCGACGGGAGACCCCCAGTGGATCGCCTGGCGTGCAGGCGCGGGCCACTGGCCGGCCGACTCGCTCTGGGCCGCCGAAGAGGCCATCGCAGCCGAGCTGGACGGCGTGCACCTCGACGTCTCCCTCACGGTCGACAGTCAGGCCATCCTCCTCCCAGAGTGGCCCTCGGAGATCGGCTGCACGGGTCCCCTCGACGAGCCGACGTGGGCCCACACCCTCGAGACGCTCCAGGCCGAGCTCATCTGTGGCAGCGAGGCCGACCCGGACCACCCCAACGCCTTGCGTCAGGGCGCACCTCCAGCCTCCTTGGCCGACCTGCTGCCCTACCTGCGCACCGCATCGGGCAGGACGCAGCTGGTCCTCGACCTGCACACCTCACGCGAGCACTCCCCAGAGCAGTGGGGGCCAGTGCTCCTCGACGAGCTGCTCGCAGCGGATGTGCCCCCGCCGCTCGTCGTGGTCAGCGACTCGCCCTCGACCCTGGCCGCAGTGCGGAATCATGCAACGAGCCGAGGTCGAGACCTCACGACCTGGCTCCACGTGCCACTGGGGCTGGAGCTAGGGCTCCCTCGGCAGCTGGGTGAGCTGGAGGATCCGGGGGACTGGGACGCCCTCGCTCGTGTGGCGGGCGTGGACGGGCTCGTCGTGCGCTGGGACGACGCCTGGCCCAGGCGACTGGCAGGCACCGAGACCTCCATCGTGATCCGCAGCCCGGAGCG
>PKCK01000115.1 GCA_002862085.1 Planctomycetota bacterium
TTGGTGATGGCGCGGCGCGGGGCGAGCTACGGGGAGGTCGAGGTCCCCGCGGCGGTCCGCGGTCCGGTGGAGCTCGCGATCCATCCGCGGACCGTCATGACGGCTCGAGTCCTGGACAGGGCCGGCCGGCCCGTGGCCGGGGTCCCGGTCGGGCTCGCGCTCCAGGAACTCCGTGGCGGCCTGCGGGACCTCCCGATCGCCGCGCGCACGGACGCGGATGGTCTGGCGGTCCTGTACGGCGGCCCGGCGGAGGCGCCCGACGGGGCGCCGCTCGTGGCCCTGTTGCGGACGGCCACGGCCGAGCGGCTCGTCCGCCCGATCACCCGGGACCTGGAGGCGTCCTTCGTCCTGCCGGACCCGGCGTCCGTGCAGATCCGCTTCGAAGGAGGAGCGGCCGGCGGGATCGAGGGGATCGTCCAGGTCTTCGCGGCGGCGGAGGGCAGTCGCTCCGCGAGCACGCTCGCGGCCACCGTGGAGGGAGGCGCCACGGAGGAGATCGTGGTCGAGGGCGGCGTGCCGCTTCGCGCGATCATCGCGGTGATCGACCCCGAGGACTCCGGCGCCGTCGCCGGTCGGGTCAGCGTGGACCTCGGCGCCGTCCAGCCGGGGGAGGCGCTGGTCCACACCGTCGACCTCGCGAACTGGACCGAGATCACCGCGCGGCTCGGAGACGGCCGGGGAAAGCTCGCGATCGGCACGGCGGTCGAGGTGGCGCTCGCTCCTTCCCTCCGTACGAGGATGCGCGTCGTCGTCGGCGACGAGGGGCGCGTGCTGTGGCTGGTCCCCCCGGGCGCGATCTCGGCCGGCGAGGTGTTCCGCGTCCGCGCTGGCCGCGCGGTCGCCGAGGTGACGCTGCCGGCAGCGCTCGACTCGCGCGTCGAGCTGGGCGAGCTCGAGCTCAGGTGATGCGGCCGGCCTCGTGGACCGCGCGCACCCTCGGCCACGCCATCTCGAACCAGGGGGTCGTCGCGCGCTCGCCCGCGATGAGCGCATCCACGTCGTCCGGCGCGAGCCACTCGACGGCATCCATCTCGCCGGGCTCGGGCCGGACGGCGCTCTGCTCGACTCGCCCCGCGAAGACATGGACCCACTCGTGCTCGACGCCGACGTCCTCGAACTCGGCGCGGTACCCGTAGGCGAAGAGCTCGGTCAGCGCGACGCCCTCGAGGCCGAGCTCCTCCCCGGAGCGCCTCGCAGCGGCGTGCTCGACCGCCTCCCCGTGGTGGGGGTGGCTGCAGCAGCTGTTCGTCCAGAAGCCGCCCCAGAGCGCCTTCGTGCGATGGCGTCGGTGCACGAGCAGGCGCCCCTCGCCGTCGAAGAGGTACACCGAGAAGGCACGGTGTCGGCGGCCCGGAGGCAGGTGAGCGTCGGCGAGCGTCACGGTGCCGAGCTCGACGCCCGCGTCGTCCACGAAGATGAGGGGCTCCTCGGCGCGCGCGCCGAAGAGCGCCTGGGCGCGGATGCTCATGGGGCTTGGGGCGTCACTCACCTGAGGGGACAACTCGGAGGAATCGGGGCCGTTCTGCGTGAACGCTGGCCGGACCAGCGCCGCCGGGCTCCCAGGTTAGAGCCCGCGCGCGCTCCGCGGGAGCCGGTCAGCGACTTCGAGGGCGCAGTGGTCTCACCCGTGGAGGACGATTCCGTCGTCCGCTCCGGAGGACCGCGGAGCGCGTGATGCTGAAGGTGCAGCCGGTGCGGGCCTTCGATCAGGAGCCTCCGTGCCCGCTTGTGCCCCCTGGGTCAGACTCTCCGCGAGACAGGGGTGATCGACATGGCCGGGGTAGGCTAGTGGGACCGTGCTCGATCCCCCGCGCTCGAGAGAACCCATGACCGAAGATCACGAGGACCGAATCGCGGCCGAGCGGAGCGAGGAGTCCGCGTGCAGGCGGTCTGACGGGGACGGCCTGGCAGCGCCGCGGGCCGATCTCGGCCTCGATCTCGATCGTGAGCTGGAGGAGATCCGCGCTGCGGCCGCGCGCCTCGCTCCGCACGTCCGCGAGACGCCGACGGTCTACTCCTACACGTTCAGCGAGGCGACCGGCGCCGACGTCCACCTCAAGCTCGAGAACCTCCAGCGCACGGGCTCGTTCAAGGTGCGCGGCGCGCTCAACAAGATCCTCCTGCTTCCGGAGGAGGCGCGGGCCCGCGGGCTCGTCGCGGCGTCGGCGGGGAACCACGCGCAGGGCGTCGCCCTCGCGGCCCGGCTCGCGGGCTGCGCGGCGACGGTCGTGATGCCGACGTCGACCGCGATCACGAAGGTCGAGCGGACCGTGGGCTACGGGGCGCGGGTCGTCCTCCACGGGGAGACCTACGACGAGGCCGCGCTCCATGCGAAGGCACTGGCTGCGCAGGAGGATCTGACGCCGGTCCACCCCTTCGACGACTGGGACATCATCCGCGGTCAGGGCACGGTGGGCCTCGAGATCGCGGCCCAGGTCCCCGATGTGGGCGCCGTCGTGCTCCCCATCGGCGGCGGCGGTCTGATCGCGGGCGTGGCTCTCGCGCTCAAGGCCCTGCGCCCGGAGGTGAGTGTCATCGGGGTCCAGGCTGAGGGTGCGTCGCCCATGGTCCAGTCGATCCGCGAGGGCGAGAGACGCGTCGTCGAGAACCCACGCACTTTCGCCGAGGGCATCCGCGTCGGGAAGGTGGGGGAGCGCACCTACGACGTGGTGAGAGCGCTCTGCGACCGGACGCTGACGGTCAGCGAGGCCGAGATCGCCTCGGCGGTGGTCGAGCTGCTCGACAAGAACAAGGTGGTCGCCGAGGCCGCTGCTGTCACCCCGATCGCCGCGCTCATGGCGCGGCGCGTGCGGCTCGACACGACCCTCTGCGCGGTGCTCTCGGGGGGCAACATCGATCTCACCATGGTCGGACGTCTGATCGAGAGCGGTCTCAGTCAGCGGGGAACGCTCCAGCGCTTCGAGCTGGAGGTCGCTGACGAGCCAGGGACCCTGCGGCGGGTCCTGGAGGCCGTCGAGCAGGAGCGCGGGAACATCCTGGACGTGCGTCACGACCGGGCGGGCTGGAAGGTCCCGGTGGGTGCGGTTCACGTCGACGTGCTGGTGGAGCTCCGGAGCGTGACCGCGGTCGGCGCCATCCGTGAGCGTCTGGAGGCCGAGGGCTTCGAGGTCCGCTGACTCGCGCGCGTGGTTTCGCGGAATCCCGCTGCGCCGGCCGGACGATGGGCGCAGGATCCGGGAATGACCTCGACACGCTCGACGCCGCTGCTGCTCTGCCTCTCCTTCGCCCTCCTCCCTCTCCTCGCGAGCTGCTCGGGGGAGGAGTCGGAGACGCCCGCGGAGGACGCCGCGGCCGGAGAAGCGAAGGGCGAAGCTCACGATCCTGCGGAGGCGCTCGAGGCCCGCAGAGGCCTCGTGTCCCCCGCCGAGTTCGAGCGCTTCGAGAAGGACCGCGGGCTGGCGCTGAGCGGGGGCGGAGCGACGCCCGGGCTGACCCTCGTCATGCCGCTCAACTCGAAGAGCATTCACCTCGTCGACGAGGCGGGCGAGGTCGAGCACACCTGGGAGACGGACTTCGCGCCGGGTGGCTGGGCGTACCTCATGGAGGACGGGACCCTCTACCGCTCCGGTCGCGCCGACGACGACCAGTCCTTCCGCGGCGGCGGGATCGGCGGGATGATCGAGCGCATCGCGCCCGACGGCGAGGTGCTTTGGCGCTACCGCATGGCCGACGAGGACCGCTGCCAGCATCACGACATCGAGGTGCTGGAGAACGGAAACGTCCTGATGATCGCGTGGGAGCGGAAGAGCGCCGAGGAGGCCGTCGCGAGGGGTCGTGATCCGCGCGGCGTCGGGAGCCCGGGGCTCTGGGCCGGTGCGGTGTACGAGGTGAAGCCACTGGGCAAGGACGGCGGCGAGATCGTGTGGTCCTGGCACGCGTGGGACCACCTCGTCCAGGACCGCGATCCCGACAAGCCGGACCACGCCGCTCCCGGCGATCGGCCGGGCCGCATCGACGTGAACGTCGCCTTCGTGGCGCCCTCGGAGATCTCCGACGAGGAGCGCGAGGCGCAGGAGCGCCGCGAGAAGCAGATGGCCGCGCTCGGCTACGGCGGCGGTGACGATGAGGAGGACGAGGAAGAGAAGGACGACGACAAGCCGCGCCCGAAGGACTGGGACCGCTCAGGCGACTGGATGCACACCAACGCCATCGATCACCACCCCGCGCTCGACCTGATCGTGCTCAGCTCGCCCGAGCTGGGCGAGCTGCTGGTGATCGACCACTCGACCACGCGTGAGGAGTCGAAGGGCTCCACGGGGGGCCGCCGAGGCCGCGGCGGCGACATCCTCTGGCGCTGGGGCAACCCGGCGAACCACGGCGCGGGCACCGGGGCGGACAAGCGCCTCTTCTACCAGCACGACCCGCGCTGGCTCGACGTGGACGCCGAGGGCGCGGCGCCGCGACTGACGGTGTTCAACAACGGCGGGCGCCGCCAGGACGGATCGAGCTTCTCCGAGGTCCTCGAGCTCGAGCTCGCCATGGACGGCGAGGCGGCCTTCACCCGGGAGGAGAGCGGCGCCTTCGGGCCCGCTGAGCCGTCCTGGTCCTACTCCGACGCCGAGACCTTCTTCTCGGCGTTCATCTCGGGTGCTGCACGCCTCGCGTCGGGCAACACGCTGGTGTGCTCAGGCGTCATCGGCCGCATCTTCGAGGTGACGCCGAACGGCGAGATCGTCTGGGACTACTACAGCCCCCTCGGCGGCGACGTGGAGCCTCCGGAGCACTCCGGCAAGGCGCCGCCCTTCGCGCTCTACCGCGCGGATCGCTACGGCCGGGATCACCCGGGCGTCGTCGCGCTCGGGCTGCGCTGAGCGAACCTCAATCGCCCGCGGCGCCGAGGCCGCGGGTGAATGCGCGCGCAGCCTCCTCGGCGGGCAGCGCGCTGCCCATCGGATGGAGGCGCCAGCCCGGCGGCTTGTTCCTGGCGCGGTCCCTGTCGGCCCCCTCGAGCGCGAGCGCTGAGTTCAGGGTCGTGCCAGGCGCCCGCCACCGGGGGGGGATGAGTCCGGTCGTCAGCGCCAGCGCGCCCGCGGCCTCCTCGAAGGCTGCGCCCTCAGCGTCGGGCGCCGCGTGCTGCGCGAGGGCGCGCGCGAGGAAGTAGCCCTTGGCGGGACGGACGTAGCGGTCGAGGATCGCGAGGTACGCGACGTCGACGAAGATCCGCGAGGAGGGAGGGTCGTAGAACGGACCGGTCTGGATCCTCCCCCCGTCGATGCTCTCGTCAGCGATCGACTCGTCGTAGATCACGACCTCCAGCCCCTCGAGCGCGCCGCCCGGCTCCATGTGGGGCGACAGTCGCTCCAGGACCTCGCGTATCCAGGCAGTGCTCTCGGGCCGCGAGGCGGCCGCGCGCTCCGCCGCGCCGCTGATCGTGCGGTCGACCGGGCGGATCGCGTCGACGATGCCGTTCACGACGACCGATGCGCCCCCACGCATCATCCACGTCAGCACGAGGATCCCGACGACGATGGCGGGGATACGGACGCGCAGGGGCATGGCGCGCCGGGGCTTCCTGGAGGCGCTCATGACGGACTCGGCTTCTCCCCGCTCACGGCGGCCGTCGCCTCCGTCATGGGCATCGTCTCACCTGCCTTGAGCGGCTTCTTGTGTCGGAAGCGCTTGCCGAACTCCAGCAGCGGCCTCTCCAGCAGCGAGTACGACACCATCGCGAGCAGGATCGTCACCCCGATGCTCACCGCCACGTGCCACGGCGAGGGCTCGTAGCGGTTGATCCCCAGGACCCCCGGCGTCATGAAGATGCCGTTGTGGAAGATGTAGATGCCGTAGCTGATCTTGCCGATCCAGCGGAACGGGTGGAAGCGGAAGAGCACCACGTGGGGCCACCACGTGCCGGTCCAGGTGATCGCGCTGACGACGAAGGCGAGGCTGAAGCCAGGGAGCGAGATGACCTGGAGCCCGTTCGTCATCCGGTTGAAGTAGTCCGGCGCCACGGAGGGCATGGCCTGCAGGTACGGCGCGAGCCCGAGGGCCTTGACGCCGCCCAGCGTGAAGGCCCAGCCCACGAAGAGTCCTGCGGCGATGAGCGAGAGCGAGAGCCTCTTCGAGGTCCGGATACGTTTCTCGTGGAACGCCAGGAGGGCTCCGAGGCCGAGGCTCAGGAAGCGGATCGTCGACGAGCGGAACACGAACTCCCGCATGGCCTGGGGGTTGGTGTCCCAGCCGCCCCACAGGTAGCGATCGAAGAACGTCGTGTTCGAGTAGGCGAAGCAGAGCGTCAGCACCGCCAGTGGGAACACCCCGAAGAGCAGGACGCGCCTCGCGGCGCGCAGCCCGAGGAACACGATGAGCGGCGGCCAGAGCAGGTAGAAGTGCTCCTCGATCGCGAGTGACCAGGTCTGTTCGAGCGGCCCCTGAGTCTCGAGGGCCATGAACCCGTAGTTCGACGTGTAGGTCAGGCACGTCACGATCTCCTGACTCGACAGCCGGGGCCACAGGGCGAAGATCGTGATGAAGTAGACGGGGAAGATGCGGAGCATCCGCCGCAGCAGGAAATAGCGCAGGGGCACTCCCCGCTCGCGCTCCGAGATGAGGATGCGCGTGATGAGGAAGCCCGACATGACCAGGAACAGGTCGAGGGCGAACTCACCCGGGATGTACTCGTGTCGGAGCTTCGCCATCGTCTCCCCGAAGGCCGCGTCGGGGAGATGCGTCCAGAGCACCGCCAGCGCGCCCATTCCGCGGAAGCCGTCGAGCTCGGGGATGTGGTCGCGCCCCATGCCAGTGCGCGTGGGGTCGAGGGGCTGGGACTGGGACATGGCGGCGGGGGAGACCGCGGCGAGGAATCACCGCGCGGCCGTCGGAGGAGGATACCCCGCTCGTCGGCGGTCCCTGCACGCTCCCCTCGATGAGACAGGCGAGGGAATTCCGCTGGAGGTCCTCGATCACCACCCGGCGCGCGCGTCGACGCCTCGACCGCCCCTCGCCGGCATCGAGCCGGGCGACGCCCTCCATCGGAGCGATCGAAGGGGCGAAGGGCACCCCGCCGCGACGCTCTCGCTCGCCGGGCGTCTCCGGCCGCGCCCGCGCGGATCGACGCGGCCGCCGGCTCGGCTTCGGAAGGCTCGCCTCAAGGAAATCCCACGTCGGGTCCGATGGGAACCGGGGACCGAAGCCGCGGTGGGGTGTCCTGCGCGATGACCTCCGACGACGACTCGATCTCGATGCGTAGCGCATTCCATCGAAGCCTCTGCCGGGGAACGCCGGGCTCGGCAGCGCCGCTCCCGGCTCCCATCGTCTCCCGGGACCCGCGGATCGTCGAACGAGTGGCCGATCGCGGCCCGGCCGCTTCCCTCCAGCCGCAGGAACCGCGGCGGCCCCTCGTGGCCGGGCCCGGCGAGGACCGGATTCCGGCGGGCCGCCTCGCCGTGCCCATCCCCCGGGATAGAATCGTCGTGGCCGCCCTGAGCGGGCGGAGCCCGAACCGATGAACCCCTTCCCCTTCCATCGGGCCCTCGCAGGTGCGCGCGGGCCGTCCGGCGTGAGGCCGCGCGGCGCGCGGCCGGCGCTGCGGGTGGCAGGAGCGCTCTGCGCCTGCGCGCTGCTCGGCGCTGCGGCGCCCGTCGGGTCGCCGGACGCCCCGCTGGCGTACATCGGTCCTGGCGCCGGATTCGCGGCGGCGGGCTCGGTGATGGTGCTGCTCGGCACCTTCCTCCTCGCCTTCGGGATCATCCTGATCTGGCCCCTCAAGGCCGCGGTCAAGCTGGTGACCCGGCCGCGGCGCGGCGACGCGAAGGCCAAGCGCGTGGTCGTCATCGGGCTCGACGGGTTCGATCCGGAGATGGCCCGCCGCTACCGGGACCGCATGCCCAACTTCCGGGCGCTGGAGGAGGAGGGGTGTCACTCGGCCCTGGGCACCTCGATCCCGTCGATCTCACCGGTGGCCTGGTCGACCTTCGCGACCGGCGTCGACGCCAGCCGGCACAACATCTACGACTTCCTCACGCGCGATCCATGCTCGTACATGCCGGTGCTCTCCAGCACCGACACGCGCACGGTCCCGCGGAACATCAACCTCGGCTTCGCCAAGGTCCCCTTCGGCCAGCGCGCGGTCTACAAGATCCTCCAGAAGAGCCAGCCCTTCTGGAAGCTGCTCGGCGCCAACCAGGTCTGGTCCTCGATCGTCCGCGTGCCGATCACCTTCCCGCCGCAGAAGTTCAAGAACGGCACTCTGCTCAGCGGCATGTGCGTCCCCGACCTGCAGGGCACGCAGGGGAGCTTCAGCTTCTACACCACCGACGAGTCCAAGCTCGGCGCGGCGACCGGCGGTCAGCGCTTCCGGGTGGTGCGACGCGGCCACACGGTCGAGTCGAACCTCAAGGGGCCGCCGGGCCCCGACAAGCTGGCGATGAAGGCGCCCTTCTCGGTCGTGATGGACCCCGCCACCGGGAAGGCGGCGGTGACCGTCGGCAAGGAGACGGCGCACGTCGCGATCGGCGAGTACACGCCGTGGATGGAGGTGCCCTTCGACGGCGTCCAGGGCATCGCGCGCCTGCGGATCCAGCGCTGGGACGACGAGGCGGTGAGCATCTACGTCACGCCGATCAACATCGACCCCGAGTCCCCGGCGATGCCGATCAGCCACCCGTTCGTGTACTCGATCTACCTGGCCAAGATGCTGGGCAAGTACGCGACCCTCGGGCTCGCGGAGGACACGTGGGCGCTGAACGAGCGGGTCATCGACGAGGAGGCGTTCCTCGATCAGTCCTATCTCATCTTCGAAGAGCGCAAGAAGCAGCTCTGGGACGTGCTCGACAAGACGAAGAAGGGCTTCGTCACCGTCGTGTTCGACACCACCGACCGCGTGAGCCACATGTTCTGGCGGACCCTCGAGCCGGAGCATCCCGCGAACGAGGGCAAGGAGGTCGAGCGCTACACCGGCGTGATCCCGAAGCTCTACGAGGACGCGGACCGGCTCATCGGCGAGGTGCGTGAGCGCCTGAAGGACGACCCCGACACCGTCCTGATGGTCATCAGCGACCATGGTTTCTGCTCCTTCCAGCGCGGCGTCAACCTCAACGCGTGGCTGCGCGACGAGGGTTACCTCGTCCTGAAGGACGGCGCCGAGACCTCGGGCGACTGGTTCGAGAAGGTCGACTGGGAGAAGACGCGCGCCTTCACGCTCGGCCTCACCGGCATCTTCATCAACCGCAAGGGGCGCGAGCGCCTCGGGCAGGTCGAGAAGGGGGCCGAGATGGACGCGCTCTGCGCCGAGATCAAGGCGAAGCTCGAGGCGCTCGTCGATCCGAAGAGCGGCGAGCGCGCCATCAACGAGGTCTTCCTGACGTCGGACGTCCACGACGGGCCCTACGCGGACATGGCGCCGGAGCTCCTCGTGGGCTACCACCGCGGCTTCCGCCACTCCTGGGACTGCGCGGTGGGGGCGGTCTCCCGGGAGGTCTTCACCGACAACACCAAGAGCTGGTCGGGCGATCACTGCATCGATCCGCGGCTGGTGCCGGGAGTCTTCTGGTGCAACCGTGAGATCTCCGTCGACGATCCGACGCTGGCGGACATCGCGCCGACGGTGCTCGACCTCTTCGGCGTCGAGGCGCCCGGATACATGAAGGGGCGCAAGCTCTTCGAGAGCGGGGCCGTCTCACGCAGCGCTGTCCCCGCGTTCGAGGAGGCCGGGCGATGAATCTGCCCCGCTGGACGGCTTACGTGGCCCTCGCCGTGCTCGCGATCCTGGCCGCCACCGCGGTGCCGCTGCGCTCGCGCTCGAGCAGCGCTCTCCGCCACATGACGCCGGCCGTCGCCGTTCCCGCGGAGGCGCCCCGCGTGGTCGTGCTCGGGATCGACGGCATGGACCCCGACATCCTCCGGGACGTGATGGAGCGTCACCCCGAGGGCATGACGAACTTCCACCGCCTCGCGGGGATGGCCGACGGCGTCCAGGAGCTCGGCACGTCGACGCCGCCCCAGAGCCCGGTGGCGTGGTCGAACTTCATCACCGGCCGTCGCGCCGGCGGGCACGGGGTCTTCGACTTCATCCATCGCGACCCGGCGACCGGCGGGATCCTCCCGTCGACCGTGAAGAGCGAGGCGGGCGACTCCGTCTCCGTCCCCTTCACCGACTACGCGGTCCCCACGGGCGGCTCCTCCGCCTCGAACCGCAGCGGGCGTGCCTTCTGGTCGCTGCTGGAGGACGAGGGGATCGCGGCGGACCTCTACCGGGTCCCGATCAACTATCCCGTCGAGGGTTCCAAGGGTGTGAGCTTCCCCGGGATGCTGACACCGGCGCTCGACTCGGCCTACGGGATGTACACCGTCTACACGACGGATCCGCCCAACCGGACGGAGACCTCCGGCGGCCGCTTCCGCGCGGTCCGCGTTCGCGGCGGGGTCGTGCGGGATCAGCTCCTCGGGCCGGTCAACTCCCTGCGCAAGGACGCGGCGGTGACCACCGTGCCTCTCACGATCTACATCGACGAGGGCACCGAGTCCTGCATCGTGGAGGTGGGCGACGAGCGGATCGTCATGACCGCCGGTCAGTGGTCCCGCTTCGTCCCTGTGACCTTCTCCATGCTGCCGATGGGAGCCATGGACGTCGGCGGGATGGTGCGCTTCAAGCTCAAGAGCCTGAGCCCCGAGTTCGAGCTCTACGCCTCGCCGGTCAACTTCGATCCCACCGCGCCCGCGGACGTCATCTCGGCGCCCGAGAGCGCCGCCACGGAGCTCGCCGATTCGATCGGCCGCTATTTCACCCAGGGGATGGCCGAGGAGGTCTCCGCGCTCAAGGACCTCGCGTTCACCGACGCCGAGTTCATGGAGCAGGCCGACCTCGTCTACCGCGAACGCGAGCGCATGCTCGACTTCGCTCTCGATCGTTACACCGCGAGCGAGGAGGGGGGCCTGCTCTTCTTCTACGTGTCGAGCGTCGACCTCGCCATGCACATGATGTGGCGTCACTCCGACGTGGAGCACCCCTTCCACGACGCCGGGATCGCCGGGCAGGACTCGAGCTGGTGGTCCGGCCGGGCCGAGTCGACGTGGCGCGAGGTCATCGACGACCTCTACCTCAAGATGGACCCCTTCCTCGGGAAGGTCCTCGACCGCGTCGGTGACGACGCGACCGTGATCGTGATGAGCGACCACGGTTTCGCCCCGTATCGCCGCAAGTTCAGCCTCAACACCTGGCTCCTCGAGAACGGCTATCTCGTCCTGCAGGCGTCCCGTGAGCGCGAGAAGCCGGAGGACGATCCGAGCCTCGTGCCGGTCACCGTGGAGAGCGCCGTCGACTGGTCGAGGACGAAGGCGTACGGCATCGGTTTCAACGGCCTCTATCTCAACCTGAAGGGGCGGGAGGCCAACGGCATCGTCGAGCCCGGCGCGGAGGCCGATCTCCTGCTCCAGGAACTCAAGCGAGATCTCGAGCTCATCGAGGACCGCGGCGCGCGCGTCGTGGTGGCGGCCGACATCGCCTCGGAGGTGTACGGCGGCGGCGAGCGCCTCGCCGAGGCCCCGGACATCGTCGTGGGCTACGCGAGCGGCTACGGGAACTCGGACGAGGCCACCCAGGGCCGCGTCACCCACTCCGTCTTCACCGACAATCTCGGGGGCACCTTCAACGGCAGCCACCTGATGCACCCGAGCGAGGTCGGCGGCGTCCTGCTGACGAACAGGCCGCTGCTCCTCGAAGATCCTCGCCTCGAGGACCTCACGACGACCATCCTCCGCGCGTACGGCGTGGAGGCCGACCCGCAGATGGTCGGACGTAACCTGATCCAGGCGGACTGAACCTCTGCCTCCTACTCCCTTTCCCTCGACGTACCCATGTTCGGTTCCGGCAACAAGGTCAAGATCGATCCCGAGCTCCTCGCCCGCATCAAGCAGATCGCTGAGACAGCGGGCTACGCCTCCCACGAGGAGTTCATCCACCACATCCTCGAGCGGGAGATCGCTCAGTTCGACGACGCGGGCTCGGACGCGGACATCACCGAGAAGCTCAAGGGCCTCGGCTACATCTCCTGACGCGCTCGTCGCCTCGACGACCTTCCGACGCACGAGACCCGCGAGGCACCCGTGGACGCCATCAACCGCGCCGTCACCGCTCTCTTCGACGTGATCCTGACCCCCCTCGAGGCGGTCAGCGAGGAGTTCGCGCTCCTCTTCGTGAGCGGGGTCTTCGGCGTGCTGGCCCTCTGGATCTTCAAGCACATCTCCTGGCAGAAGGGGATCAAGGCGGCCAAGGACCGGATCAAGGGCCACCTGATCGAGATCCGCCTCTACCAGGACGACCTCGGGATCGTCGCCAAGTCGATCGGCAAGGTCCTGCTGCGCAACTTCCAGTACCTCGGCCTGAACTTCGGGCCCTTCGTTCCGCTCGCCATACCCTTCGCGCTCGTGGCGGCGCAGATGGTGGTGCGCTACGGCTTCGAGCCCGCTCCTGTCCAGCACCCGACAGAGCTGAGCCTCGCGGGCGAGGGCCAGACCCTCATCGTCGAGGGTGACGAGGCGTCGATCGCGGGGCTCGAGATCGTTCTCCCCGAGGGGCTCACCGCGGTCTCGCCCCTCGCCCGGATCCCCCGCGCGGGCCACGCGGCCCTCGAGTTCGTCGCTGAGAAGCCCGGCGTGCACGAGGTCGTCGTGAGGACTCCCTCCGGGGAGACGATCAAGACGATCGCCGTCGGCGCCGAGGCCGACGTACGCGCCATGCAGGACCGGCGCGTGGCGAGCGCGTTCGAGGCGGTCCTCTGGCCTGCCGAGGACACGCTCGCAGGCACCGGGCTCACGGTGATCCGGTTCCGCTACCCGGAGAGCGATCTCGGCTGGCTCCCGCTCTCGGGACCTTTCGGCGTGCTCGTGGCGTTCGTGCTCGCCTCGATGGTCGTCGGCTTCATCTTCCTGAAGCCCCTCGGCGTGCAGATCTGATCTTGGACTCCGCGCTCTTCCACCCCGCGATCGAGCGCGCACTGCGCGTGGCCTTCGAGGCCCATGAGGGGCAGACGCGCAAAGGGGACCCGATCCCCTACGTCTCTCATCCGGTCCACGTCGCGCTGCTGCTCGCACGCGCCGGAGCGGACGAGGTGACCCTCCAGGCCGCGATCCTCCACGACGTGGTCGAGGACTGCGACGGCTGGGACGAAGGGCGCATCGCCGCGCTCTTCGGCGAGGAGGTCCGCGCCACGGTCGCCCACGTGACCGAGGTGAAGGGGCGCCCCTGGGAGGAGCGGAAGGAGGCGGGCGTCGAGCACGTCGCCCGGATGGATCTGCGGGCGGTGATGGTCAAGGCCGCGGACCAGACGCACAACATGCGCTCCATCGCGGCGAAGCTGGACGCGGCGTCCAGCGCCGAGGACGTCTGGCGTCCCTTCTCACGCGGTCCAGCCGCGACGATCGACATGGCGGAGCGCCTGGTGAAGGCGCTCGTCGCACGACTGCACGAGCTCGACGGCCCCGCCGTCCTCGTGGAGGACCTTCGCGCTGCCTTCGCCGCGCTCAGGGTCCACCACCCATCGCGTGGATAGGCCGCGTCGAGTCCAGGCCCGGAGGCCTGCCGCGGAGGCCCTGGAGGCGCCCGGGCGAGGTCGGCTCCGGTCCGGCCCGTCCGGACGCGGCGCTCGCGAGATCCGGACGCGCAGAGAGCCCGCGCCGCTGCGCGGGGCGTAGGGTCTGCGCGCCATGTCCGCGGCCCCTCGATCGATCGCCTTCTTCGACCTGGATCACACCCTCGTCGACGGCGACAGCGACACGTCCTTCATCGAGTACCTCCATCGCCGCGGCGAGGTCGCGCGCGACGTGATCGACGACAAGGAGCCGATCCACGCGGCCTATCTCGAAGGCCGCCCCTGGCAGGCCGACTACGAGCGGCTCCTGGCGCGGATCTACGGCGGCCGCGACGTCGCCGCGACCGCGCGCCTCGCGGCCGCCCACGCGCAGGAGGGCGTGCTGCCGATGCTCTTCGCGGGGGCGCGCGACCTCGTGGCGCGGGAGCGCGCTCGGCGAAGCGCGCTGGTGCTGCTCACCACGACCAACCAGGCCGTCGCGGGACCCGTCGCGGCGGCACTCGGGTTCGATCAGCTGCTCTCGACGCGCCTGGAGGTGATGGACGGCTGCTACACGGGAGCCCTGGTGGAGGGGTTCTGCACCGGGCCGGGCAAGGCGCAGGCGCTCCTCGCGCACTGCGAGGCCGCGGGCGTCGACCCGCGACGATGCGCCATGTTCGGCGACGGGCGCAGCGACATGGAGGCCCTCGGCGCGGTCGGTGAGCCGGTGGCCGTCCATCCGGTCGAGGCGCTGGCCGAGCTCGCTGCTGAACGGGGATGGCCCACGCTCGACCTGTCGCTCCCGGGCTGAGCGCGAGGTGTCATCCACGCCGGGCGGTCCGTCGAATCCAGAGCGCGCCGCTCGCGGACTCGCGGCGCCAGGAACGATGCCCGAAGGACCCGAGATCCACCGCGCCGCCGACCAGATCGCGGCGGCCGTCGAGGGCGAGCGCGCGGAGCTCGTCGAGTTCGGCCTCGAACGCCTTCGTCCCTGGGAGGCAGAGCTGACGGGAGCCTGCGTGACCGGCGTCGAGGCCCACGGCAAAGCGATCCTCACCCGCTTCGACGTCGGCCTCGCCATCTACAGCCACAACCAGCTCTACGGGAAGTGGTACGTGCGAGCCGCGGGGAGCTATCCGAAGACCGGCCGCTCGCTGCGCCTGGAGGTCCGCGGCTCCAAGCGGTCGGCGCTGCTCTACAGCGCCTCGGAGATCGAGGTGCTGCGGCCGGAGGAGGAGCCCGACCACCCCTACCTCGGCAAGCTCGGGCCCGACGCCCTCGACCCGGACGTGGACGAGGCGCGCGTGATCGAGCAGCTGGAGGACCGCCGCTTCTCGGGACGCGGACTGGGCGCGCTCCTGCTCGACCAGAGCTTCGTGTCGGGCCTTGGAAACTACCTCCGCTCGGAGATCCTGTGGTGGGCGGGGCTGCACCCCTCCTGGCGGCCGCGGGATCTCGACGACGAGGATCGCGCCGACCTCGCGCGCTGGATCCTCGACGTCACGCGCCAGTCCTACCGGACCGGTGGCATCACGGATTGCCTCGTTCGCGTCGCCGAAGCGAAGGCGGCGGGCGTCCCGCGGCGTCTCCACCGCCACGCGGCCTTCGCGCGCGCGGGGCGGCCCTGCCCCGAATGCGGCCGCAAGGTCGACAAGATCGAGGTCGGGAGCCGGCGGCTCTACCTCTGCAGTCGCTGCCAGCCGGCGCCTGCACGAGCCGGTCGCTGACCGGAGGTCTCGCACCGGAGCGTGACCCCGCCCGTCGCCCCGACCGGGGCGTCGCCCTGCCCACTGACCTGCGTCCTCATCCAGCGGGGCATCGACCGATGGTCGAAGCCCGCATCACGGGTCGGGCGGCTCAGCGCGCCAGTTCCACCATCGAGCGGACATGGGCGAGGCAGTGCCATGAGATGTCGCCCTCCGGCGCGCGCAGGCCGATGCCACGCGTGAGGTCGAGGGCCTCGAAGCGTCCGCGGTGCGTGTGGCGGCCGACCTCGACGGCCACCTCCTCGCCTGCCTGAAGGCACGCCGCGAAGAAGTCCTCATGGAGCCGGGCCGGCGCGGTGAGGGCCTGGTGGACGCGCGCGTGCAGGGCCTCGAGCGTCAGGTCGGCCGTCTGGTTCAGCGGACGGTCGCTGCCTTCCAGGGCGATGCACGTGACCGGGCGCTCGCGCTCAAGCTCGGACGTGAGGGTGTCCGGCGTCACGTTGATGCCCATGCCCAGCACGAATCGATGCGGCGGGTTGGCCGGGTCGAGGTCCCGGGACTCCGCGAGGATCCCACCGAGCTTGCGCGGCGGCCCTTGGGGGGGGACCACCACGAGGTCGTTGGGCCAGTCGAGCGCCGCGGCGACTCCGCAGGCGCGGGCCACGTCGAGGGCGGCGAGACCGCCCGCGATGGTCCAGAGCCCCGGATCGGGGAGGTCGTCCGTGACCAGCACCATCGAGAGGTAAACGCCCCCTTCCGGGCTCGACCACGCGCGGCCACGGGTTCCGCGGCCCGCGACCTGGCGGCGGGCGAGGAAGACATCTCCGTGGGCCGCGGTTCCCTCGGCGAGGGCGCGCAGGGCGTACTCGTTGGTCGAGTCGACGGTGTCGAGGCGGTGGACAGCCACGGCCCGAACACTACCCGAGCGGGCCGGTGGGCAGGCCCCTTTCGGGCGCAAGCGGTCCGGACGTGATCTCCGGCGCGAGGGGCGAAGATGGGCAGGGCCGGGATCGGGCGCGTCTGCGCCGGCCTCAGTCCTCCTCGGACTCCGGCGCCGCCCGCGGCCAGAGCCGCCGCGCCTCGACGATCGGGATCCCGTACCCGATCGTGTAGACGGCGCTGCGGTCGGGCCCGGCCTGCACGCTCTCCACGACGCCGATGACGCGTCCGCGCGCATCGGTGATCGGCCCGCCGCTGTTGCCGGGGTGGACCCCCGCGTCCACCTGCATCTGGCCACCGACGTTCCGGGACAGGATCCCGCGGAAGGTCGATGCGATGACCGTCTCACCTTCCTGGACGGCGAGATGGCCGAGCGGGAAGCCGAAGAGGAAGATGTCGCTGCCCGGCTCCGGCGACGGAGATTTCGCGTCGAAGCCCCTCAGCCAGGGCATCTCCGGGAAGGGCTCGATCTTGATGAGCGCGAGGTCCACCCCGCCGGTGGCCACTGCCTCGACGCGCGCCGGATAGCGCGTGGGGGTCCCGGAGAACACCACCCGCAGCTCGTGGACCGCCTCCAGACCTGGCGCCGAGCTGAGGGTGAAGAGCGCAGCGGATCGCGGCTCCTCGATCACGTGCGCGTTGGTGAGGATCCAGCCGTCGGCGTCGATACAGAAGCCGGAGCCGGTGCTCTCCAGGGAGAGCTCGTTCCCTCGACCGTCGAAGTTGGGCGAGGATGCCGGATCGATCCCCTCGACGTGCATGAACGCGCCGGTCTCCACCTCGCGGATGCGCGTGCGGTTCTCGATGAGGACGATCGAACGACGGACCTGGCGCACGCCGCTGAGCCGCGCCTGGGCGAGGTTGACAGGATCGAGCAGCTCGACGCGCCGCTTGGCCGTGTCGAGCTCGCCGCGGGTGGCCTCGAGCACGGCCCGGGTCTGACTCAGCTCCAGCTGCACGCTCTCCATCGCGGTGCGCGAGGCGCCGCCGAGCTCCAGCTCCTCGATGCGCGCGAGGAGCCGGGCCTCCTCGTCGCCGCGCTCGACGATCGAGTCGCGGAGCCGGGACGTGCGTTCCTCGAGGCTCGCCTCGAGCGCGCGGATGCGGTCCTCCCGCGCGGTGCGCTCGGAGTCGGCCTGCTCCTCGCTCCTCAGGCTGCGCTCCTCGAGGGCGGCGATCTCGGCGGCCGCGAGCTCGAGCTGTCCCTCGAGACTCCTCGCGCGCTCGTCGCGCTCCTCGTCGACCCACCACAGCGCCCCCGCGGAGGTGACGACGAGCAGGGAGAGCAGCGCCGCGACCCGCAGGACCGTGCGGCGTGAGCCCTGTTCGACCATCGTCTCGACGCGCTCGCCCACCACGTCAGGGGCGCGGACGAACACCGTGTCGGAGAGACCGCGCCCCCCGACGACGAGGAAGCGCGGGCCGATGCTCCCGAGGCGCACCTGGTCCCCGGCGACGACGATGGCGCTCCCGTCGACGGGTTCGCCGTTCACGAGGACGCCGTTGCGCGAGTCCAGGTCCACGACCCGCAGCTCGCCGTCCACGAACTCGAATCGCGCGTGCTCGCCCGAGACCGATGGGAAGCGGTCCGGATCGAGCGCCACGTCGTTGCCCTCGCCGCGGCCGACCATGAGGGTCGCCGTCCCGTCTCCCCGCTCGATCAGATCGAAGGGGCGTTCGAGTCCGGGCACCTCGATCGGCTTGATCCGAGGTCCCGGCGACTTGGCGAACGGATCGGTCATCGGCGGTGGGGCGTGGCGGGTGAAGAGGCCTCTGCGAACCCGCCGGGGCGGCCCCGACGCCCTGGAGGCTTCGTATGCTCCGTCATCGACACCTCCACGACTGCCCCCATGCTAGCGACTCTTCTTCTCTCGGCGTGCGCCACGGCGCCCCAGGACGAGCCCGTCCTCGCTCCCCACGAGCCGATCCGGTTCGGTGACGACGCCGCCCACTCCTGGGACGAGCCCTTCGTCCCTGGCGCCACCTACGACCCCGCGGTGGCGCGCCCCGAGGAGATCCTCGGCCAGCCCGTGGGCAGCCGCCTCGCGAGTCACGACGAGGTCCTCGCTTGCCTGCGCCGCATCGAGGAGACCTCGCCGCGGGTCACGATGCGCCGCTACGGGAGCACCTACGAGGGGCGCGATCTCGTCGTGTGCTTCATCTCGTCGCCGGCGAACCTCGCGCGGCTCGACGCGATCCAGCGCGGCGCCGCGCGCCTGTGGGATCCGCGCGGGGACGAGGGCATCGACCAGCTGATCGAGGATCAGCCCGGCATCGCGTGGATGGGCTACGGGATCCACGGCGATGAGACCTCGGCCACCGAGGCGGCGGTGCCGGTGGCGTACCACCTCGCGGCGAGCCGCGACGCCGACGTGCGCGCGCTGCTCGACCAGACCGTCGTCGTGCTCGATCCGTGCCTCAATCCCGACGGCCGCGAGCGCATCCGCTCGATGGTGGTCCAGTCGGCTGGTTTCCGGGCGAACCTCGACAGCGGCGCGATGCAGCGTGGCCGCTGGCCGGGCGGACGTGGCAACCACTTCCTGTTCGACATGAACCGGGACTGGATGGCGGGGGAGGCTCCGGAGACCCGCGCGCGCTGGGCGGTGCTGCGCGAGTTCCCGCCGCAGCTCTTCGTGGACGCGCACGAGATGAGCGGCCTGGACACGTTCCTCTTCTACCCCCAGAACACCCCGCGCGGCGCGCACCTGCCGGAGCGTCTTGACCACTGGCAGAAGGTCCTCGCCGCGGGCGCCGCGGCCGCCTTCGACCGCTACGGCTGGGGCTACTACACGCGGGAATGGGCCGACGCCCTCGCGCCCTTCTACTCGGACGCCTGGGGCAGCCTCACGGGGGCCATCGGGATGCTCTACGAGCAGGGGCGCACGATCGGCGCGCCCCTGGAGCGTGAGTCCGGCGAGATCGTCTCCTATCGCGAGACGGTCCACGGCCAGTTCGCTGCGAGCCTCGCGAACCTGATGAGCTTCGCAGCGAATCGCCAGGAGATCCTGACCGACTACGTCGAGCACCGCCGGCGCGCGGCCGATCCGTCCGCGCCGGACGGAGGACGGGCTTTCGCCTTCGCGCCCTCCGCGGATCCTGTCCGGGACGCTCACTTCCTGCGGGCGCTGATGGAGCAGGGGATCGAGGTCCTCCGCGCGACCGAGGGCTTCGAAGGCGCCGCTTGCTCGGGGATGTTCGGCGCGGAGGAGAGCACTCGCGCCTTCCCGGCGGGAACCTGGATCGTCCCGGCAGCCCAGCCCCAGGGAGCGATGGTCAGGACCTACCTCGAGCTCGATCCGCGCCTGGACGCGGACTTCCTGCGAGAGGAGCGCGCGGACCTCGAGCGCGGCAAGGGCTCGCGCATCTACGACGTGACGGCCTGGAACCTCGCCGCGCAGATGGGGATCGACGGCGCCTGGATCGACGCTCCGGGGGTTCCCTCCGAGGCAGCCACACCGATGAAGGCTCCGGCTGGCGCGGTCACCGATCTGGCTGGCGGCTACGCGTGGATCGTCGAGGCGCGGGATCAGCGCTCGCTCCGTTTCTGTGCGCGCGCCCTCGAGCGAGGGCTCCAGGTGCACGTCGCCGACGAGGACTTCGAGGCCCGCGTCGCGCTCCCTGGAGGGGAGGGGGTCGTCGAGTTCGGTCGCGGCTCGTTCCTTCTCCGGCGGCACGAGAACCCGGATGACGTCGACGCTCTCGTGGGGCAGGTCGCGACGGCCACGGGCGCTCGCGTGCATCGTGCGCTGTCCGGCCGCGCCCCTGGCGAGGGCGCGGATCTCGGCGGTGGGCACTTCGAACTCCTCGAGGCGCCGAAGGTGGCGATGCTCTCGAACACGCCCGTGTCCCCGAGCGACTTCGGGCACGTCTGGCGCTATCTCGACGAGGATCTCGGGGTGCCCGTCACCCTCGTCGACTGCCAGGGAGGAGGGGTCGATCTCTCCCGCTACAACGTTCTCATCGCGCCCCCCGGGGCCGGCTCGTACCTGGGTGAGCGTGCGGGCAGGATCGCTGACTGGGTCCGCTCCGGCGGGACCCTCGTCGCGCTCGACTCGTCCGCTTTCGCCATCGCCGATGGAGAGTCCGGGCTCGGGTCCAACAGGATGCGCCGTGACGTGCTCGACGATCTCGACGGCTATCGTTGGCGCGTCGTCCGCGAGCGCGCTGCGCGGAGCGTCGAGGTCGACCTGGACGCGCTCTACGGCGCAGGTCCGTCGCCCGCGGACTCGCAGCAGCAGGGAGAGGGTGAGGAGAGCGCCGAAGAGGAGGCCGAGGCCACCGAGGACGAGGCGCCTGACGCCAAGACCCTCGACGGCTGGCGGCGGCGCTTCTCGCCCGCGGGCGTCATCCTCCGCGCGGAGCCGGACCCGGACAGCTGGTTGACCGGCGGCCTCCCGCCTGGACCGCTGGCCGTCCCCTTCGGCGGATCGCGCGTGCTCATGCCGGGCCAGCGCCCGGCGGTGAGGCTCGCGCCCGCGGACGAACTGCGCCTCGGGGGCCTGCTCTGGCCGGAGGCCCGCGTACGGATCGCCGACAGCGCCTGGTCGACGGCGGAGCGCGTCGGACGCGGGCAGGTCATCAGCTTCGTGCACTCCCCGGTCTTCCGCGGATCATGGCGGGGAACGGCGCGCCTGCTCGGCAACGCGGTGGTCCTCGGGCCCGGCTTCACACGCTGAACGCATCGGACTCGCCGCGGCGCCCGCTGAGCGGTGGTTCGTCTCGGTCCGCGAGGCCAACCGGGCCCCGGAGGCCGAGGGGCGCCCATCGACCGAAAACAACTTTCAGAGCAACCAGCGGCATGGGCTCCCCACTTGGGGCCGCGTAGTGCAAGATTGTCACACCCGTCAGTCGGGCGCTGCCTCGACGCCCCTGCCCGTGGACCACGAACCTCCTCGCCCCGTCACCGACGCGCTACGTCTTCTGCTCGGGACCTGCCTGAAGGCAGCGGCCGAGCAGGAGGATGTTCGGCGGAGCCTCACGACGCTCAACTCGTGGGTGGCCCGGGAGCTCGACGCCATGGGCAGCGAGGGAGGGTCACCCCGCGCGCGTTCCGGTCGTCATGGTGTCCTGACCCCCGCGGGCCGGGGGCGCGTCGACGGCGATCCTCGTGACGCGAAGTCCGACGAGTACGGCAAGCGCATCACCTCTCGCCTCGCGACGGTCGTCACGCGCGCGCGGTGGAAGGCGGCGGCTTGCCGGCTGTCCCTCGACAAGCGCGCGCGCGCGGCGAGCGGCGCCGAGGCGCCGGCCCGGGACGATACGGCCATCGAGCAGCGCGAGGCGAGCCTGCGTGAGCGCATCGCGACCCTTCCGGATACGAGCAGCTGGATGCTCGACCTGCCCTTCGGACGCAGGCTCAGCGACGACGACGCGCTGCTCGTGGACGATGAGCAGGCGGCGCGCCTCGCTCAGGTGGCTGACTGCTACGACGCCCTCGCGACCGGGGCGGAGATCGCCATCCAGCTGGACGAGAGCGGAGCTTTCCGCCGCAGTCCTGCGCCGGCCTTCCTCTACCTCCTCGCCGAGGCGCAGTCCGCGCTCCTGCAGAGCCTCGCCGATGCGCCGACGAGGAGCGACAGCGATCAGCGTGACGTCTTCCTGTGGCTGAAGGAGCAGACGACTCGCTATCGGATCTACGTCGACCGCTACATGCGTCTCGACGACCCCGCGAACGCCTCGGGCTCGGCTGATCTCGTGGAGCGCATGCGGCGGACGGCCAGGGAGATCCTCGACAAGGCGAAGCTGCGCCGCGAGCGCTCCCAGCTGCTCTCCAAGATCCGTTACCACGTCGGCAAACTCGAGCATCAGCTGCACGAGCGCGAGGTGGAGTCCCTGCGCCACGCCATCGAGGAGTGGGAGATCAAGGGCCACCCCCTGAGTGATCAGAGCCTCGGGGAGGTCCTCGCACCTCTCCATGAGCTGGTCACCGATGGTGACGAGACCTCCGAGCCCATCGCATCTCTCCGTTCGCTCCTCGCCCACGGTCACGGCAGCCGGCAGAGCAAAGGTGATGGCGCCCCATCGCGCAGGAGCAGCAGCGACGCGGCTCGCGCCGACCAGACCCTGGCGGAGATGAGCGCGCTGCTCGACTCGCGGAGCGTCGCGCTCGTCGCGGGCAGCGATGCCGAGATCGACGAGGCGGAACTCGAGGAGCGCTTCGGAGCGGGCGGATTCGCCGTCGTTCGGATCGACGTCGACGGAGACGCACTCGCGCGAGCTTCGACCCTGCAGGAGCTGCTCGATGGAGACACCGATCTGTTCCTCCTCGGTGTGCGCTTCGTGCCGGAGGAGTACCAGAGCTTCAAGGAGACCTGCCTCCAGCGGGAGAAGCAGTTCGTACGTCTCCCCGGTGCGCTCGATGCGCGCGCGATCGCTCACCAGATCTCGCGTCAGGTCGGCTGGCGACTTCGCGCCCACGAGGGCGACGAGCGCGCCAGATCCGGAAAGTGACCGGAGGGCGCGCGGGCTGCGGGCCCGCGCCCAGGGGGTCGGAGCCGCCTTTCGAGGCCTCCTGCCGCGGGATCCGACCCAGGTTGCGACGCGCGTGCATCACTGTGCGTCACTGGGTCGCATGAGAGCGTTGGGGAGGACAAGTCGGCCCCCGGTTCTGGCCGATGCCTTCGTGCCTGGACTCGCGGTCGAGAGCGCGGACGGCCAGGCGTTGATCGCATGGAACCGCGCCGCACATTCGCCTGGAGAATCAG
>PKCK01000106.1 GCA_002862085.1 Planctomycetota bacterium
GAGGGTCGCCACGAGATCCACGACGGAGCCATCGGGCACGGGAACGCGCATGGCCATACCGTCGAGCTTCCCGTTGAGCCGGGGCAGGACCTTCCCCACGGCGCGGGCGGCGCCCGTCGACGTGGGGATGATGTTCTGCGCGGCCGCGCGGGCTCGCCGCAGGTCCTTGTGAGGAAGGTCCAGGATGCGCTGGTCGTTCGTGTACGCGTGCACCGTGGTCATCAAGCCGTGCTGGATGCCGAACGCCTCGTCGAGCACCTTGGCCATCGGGGCGAGGCAGTTCGTCGTGCAGGAGGCGTTCGAGATGATCCGATCGTCCCCCTTGAGGGTGTGTTCGTTCACCCCCAGGACGATCATCGCGTCGATCTCGTCCTTCGGCGGGACCGTGAGCAGGACCTTCTTGGCGCCAGCCTCCAGGTGCTTGCTGCAGGCCTCGCGGGTGGCGAACACCCCGGTGGCCTCGACGACGAAATCGACCCGGTTGGCCGCATGCGCCAGGGCGCCCGGATCGCGCTCCGCGGTGATGGCGATCTTGCGCCCGTTGACGCTGATCGCGCCCTTCAGCGCCTTGACCTTGCCCTGGAAGCGGCCGTGGACGGTGTCGTACTCCAGCAGATGGGCCAGGGTGGCGGCGTCGGTGAGGTCGTTGATCGCGACCACCTCCACGCCCGGAGTGCTCTCGACGATGCGGAAGACGTTGCGGCCGATGCGGCCGAAGCCGTTGATGGCGATGCGCATGGGGTTCTTTGCGACGCCGGGAACGCCGGCGCGCGCCGGCGCGTGCAGCCGGCTCAGAGAGTAAATGAGAGGTGAAACGAAGACTCGCCACGCTCGAGCCGGCCCCCGCCTCGCTGACTCCTCGACCCCACCGAGCCCCCCTGGAAAGGGGAGAACATGAGCGACGGACGACCACACGCGGGGTCGTCAACGCGGAGATCTGACGCGACGGGGAACCGGAGGGCGAATTCCTCCGTTAATGCGGCCAGAGAGTACGGGCGCCCGCCGAATGGATCAACGAAGCGGCTCCGTCCAACACGCTCTCGGCTCCCCCCACCGAGACAGCGCGAAGCCCCACTGGTCCGAGCCCCCCCAGGCTCATCGGACGCTCATCCACTCGAATGGCCCCACTCCCCCCGAGGCGGCTCGGGCCGCCCCAGATCGTGCGCCACTCCGATTCCCAGTCACAGCCTGGTGACCACCGCCCCGACGCCCCCCAGGACGACGTCGGTGACTCCTCGTTGCGGATCGACCCCTGGTCGGCACGCTGGTCCCGGCTGGCGCATTCACTCGACCTGCTTCCCTCGACGCCGGTCGCCGTCGCGCTGAGCGGCGGCGCCGACAGCGTCTTCCTCCTTCACCTGCTGGCTCGCTCTCGTCCGCGGCCGAAGCTCCTCGCGATCCACGTCGACCACGGCCTACGCGGCGAGGAGTCGCGCCTGGACGCCGAGTTCTGCGCCCGCCTCTGCGCGCGGCTCGAGGTCCCCTTCGCCCGTCGTGTCGTCGAGCTGGACCCCGAGAGCAACGACCTCGAGAGGCGCGCCCGCGAGGCGCGCTACCGGGCGCTGGCGGACGAGGCGAGTGCGGCTGGCCTCCAGGTGCTCCTGACAGGGCATCACGAGGACGACGCGGTCGAGACGCTTCTCATGCGCTGGATGCGCGGAACGGAGCTCTCGGGCCTCGCTGGCCTGCGGCGGGAGACCGTCCTCGGCAAGGCGCATGCGCGACCGGAGGCGGATGGGCTCCTGAGGGTCCTTCGCCCCCTCATCGCGCTCCGGCGGGAGGAGGTGCGCAGCGCACTCCGGGCCGAGGGCCTCGAGTGGCGTGAGGACTCCTCGAACAGCACCGATCGCTTCACTCGCGGGAGGGTCCGCCATCAGGTGATTCCGGAGATCGAGGCACACTGTGGAGTCGACGGGGTGGACAACTTCGTCGAGTTCGCCCGGGCCGTCGAGTCGTTCGAGGACGAGCTCGCCGACCGTACGGCGCACCTCCAGTGGGAGCCTGTCGCTCACGAGCCGGCGCGGCGCTCCAGCGACATGCCGGACCTCGGAGGGCGGATCAGCCGGGAGCACCTGGAGTCCCTCAGCACGCCCCTGGTGCGGCGCGCGCTGGGCCGGCTGATCGGGGAGGGAACGGGCCAACGTCCCTCGAAGGAGGTCCTGCAGGGCCTCGCCGATGATCTCGGTTCACAGCGGAACGGCCGCCGTGAACTGCACCAGGGCTGGTCGGTTCAGCTGCAGTCCGATGCAGTTCACCTGACCCCACCCGCCTCGCTCCTGGCTGGCGACGGCGCGGTGGCCACGCTCTCGCCGCCTGCGGCTCCGGCCGCGCCCGCGACCAGTGCGCCCCCGTCCGCCCAGAGGACGCAACCGGCGCTGGAGGAGGACGCCCCCGACTCGCCCTCCGCCGTCGGGACCATCTCCAGCGAGGGCCTCGTTCTCGGTCTTCCCGGTTCGGTCCGGCTGCCTGACGGACGGTCGATCGTCGCTGCCTTCGCCCCGACGAGCGCCCCGGTGCCCACCTCGGCCACCGTGGTCGACATCGACGCCGGCGGGATCGATCGCCTCCGCGTGCGCTTCGAGAGGCCCGGGGACCGGTTCCGCGGGCTCGGTTCTCCCGGGCACAAGCCGCTGAGGCGCTTCCTCTCGGATCTCGGGATCCCCCGCGAGGAGCGCGGTCTCGTCCCGGTCGTCACCCACGGCGAGGAGATCGTCTGGGTGGCCGGGATCCGCCCTGCGGAATCGAGGAGGGTGGGCCCCACAACCACCCGTCGGCTGAGACTGACCCTGGAAGGGGCCCGAGGCAGCTGACCTGGACCTCCCCATCCCGCCTGGGCGGAGCCTCCAGTCTCCGCTCCAGGACCGGCAATCGGCCCCCGCGGTGACTGTGCGTCCTCCGGGGGCTATTCTCGTGCCCCGTGTCCTGCGATTCGAGCACCTCCAACAGCCCCCGGCCTGCCGCCGGAGCTGCCTCCAGCGCCGGAGAGCCGCGGCGAGAAGGAGGCACCGTGGACGCCCCGAACCACGCGTCCGAACTGATCAGGCGCAACCTGCGCCGGGTCCAGGAGCGGATCGAATCCGCCGCCGCCTCGACGGGTCTCGGGACACCCACCCTGGTCGCGGTCACGAAGACCGTGAACGCGGATGCGACCGCGGCGCTGGTCCACGCGGGAATCACGGAACTCGCGGAGAACAGAGCCGCGCCGTTCGTCGAGAAGGCCGACACGCTGCGAGGCTCGTTCCCCGACCCTGATTCCGGCGGCCCTCGATGGCACTTCATCGGGCACCTTCAACGCAACAAGGCTCGCCGCGTGCTCGAGCGCGCCCACGTCCTTCATTCGGTCGACAGCCCACGCCTCGCGGAGACCATCGCGAGGATCACAGCCGAGCTGCGCCGCGCCATCGACGTCTTCGTCGAGGTCAACCTCACCGGCGAGGAGCAGAAGCACGGCCACGACCCGACGGAGCTCGGAACCACGCTCGACACCCTCACGGCCTCCCCCTGGGTTCGCGTCCAGGGCCTGATGGCGATGGGTCCGCTCGTGGAGCGCAACGGCGCCACGACCGCCTCGGTGTTCGCCAGCGCGCGAGCACTGGCGCTCGACCTTCAATCGGAGCGCGGCGAGGACACGTTCCACGGTGGCCGATGCCGGCTCTCGATGGGCATGAGCGGCGATCTGGAACTCGCCATCCACCACGGAGCCACGCACGTGCGCGTGGGATCGGCCCTCTTCGAAGGCCTCGAAGAAAGGTATCGACGATGAGCGCCTCCGACGACAGAGCGCTGTTCCTCACGCTCCTCGACAGCTCGGGACGATCCGACGCCGCCCGCCCGCCGGCCGAGCTCCCGAGAAAAGGGAAGCTGATCGTGGGGAGCTCGAGCGAACGCGCCGACTTCGTCGTGACCGGCCAGGGGATCTCGATGGTTCACTGCGCGATCGGCCGCCTGAAGACGGGGGGTTGGGCGCTCAAGGACATGGGGTCCGATTTCGGCACCCTGGTCAACGGCGAGCGCATCGAGACCGCACGACTCGAGCCTGGAGACGAGATCCTGATCGGCTCACGCAAGCTGCGCGTCGTGGCCGAATCCCTGGACGAACCTCCTCCGCATCCGGCCCCGGCGCCGCCGCCCGCCGCGGCCGCGCCGCCCGAGGAAGCTGCGAGGCCCGCCGCGCCAGCGAGCGCGAGCGGCACCGTCACGATCGCCGGCTACCGGATCGAGGGCGAACTCGGCCGGGGCGCGATGGGCCGCGTCCTGCGCGCGACCCAGACCAGCCTCGATCGAGAGGTCGCGGTCAAGGTGCTCGCGCCCAAGCTGGCTGGCAACGCCACCTTCGTCGACCGGTTCCGGAAGGAAGCACGAGCGGCGGCTCAGCTCAACCACCCCAACGTCGTCACCGTCTACGACGTCGGGGAGGACGGCGGTCAGCACTTCCTCTCCATGGAGTACATGGACGGAGGATCCGTCGAGACGCACCTGTCGACGAAAGGCCGCTTCCACTGGCGCGAGGCGCTCGGAGTCCTCAGGGACGCAGCCTCGGGCCTGGTCTACGCCGAGTCGAGGGGCATCGTCCACCGCGACATCAAGCCCGACAACCTGATGAGGAACTCGGACGGCGCGACCAAGATCGCCGATCTCGGCCTCGCCGTGCAGGTGGAGCAGGCGCACGTCGACGGTGAGCGCGGGAAGGTGTTCGGGACGCCGCACTTCCTCGCGCCCGAGCTCGCGCGAGGAGCGACGCCGGACGCGCGGTCGGACATCTACTCGCTCGGCGCCACGGCCTACCGCATGATCTCGGGCCGGACGACGCACGAGGGCGCCGACCCTCGCAGCATCCTGCGCTCGGTCCTGAACGAGGAGCCGCCGCGCCTGGCCGAGCTCGTCCAGGGACTCCCCGCGGAGGTGGACGAGCTCGTTCACGACATGCTCGCGAAGGAGCCCGACGAGCGCACGGCGTCCGCGGGATTCGTCGTGCGCCGCATCGACGGGATCCTCGCCGGAACGGAGGCGGCCCGGGCAGGCGGCTCGAAGCGCGGCCTGCTCGCGATCGCGGCGGCGGTGATCGCCGCTGCCGGACTCTACGCGACCTTGGGAGGCGAGGAGCCCGACGACCCCGCGGAGCCCGCGCGTGCCGGAGATCGAAGCGTCACAGCTGGCGTTGACGTCGACCTGCCCGCGCCCCCGGCGCCGTCCGATCGAGGCGCTGATGCGGGCGAGGCGGAGCCGATCGCGGCAGTACCGGATCCCGATCCCGATCCCGCCCCGCAGGCGAGCGAGAGCGAAGGGGAGGCCGTCGTCGAGGATCTCGCGAAGAACGCCCTGCTCGCCCTCGAGGGAGAAGCGCTCTCAGCGGCCGAACGCGCGGCTCGCCTGAAGGAGCTCGCCCGGAAGTTCGCCGGGACCGACACCGCGAACGCAGCGCTCGAGCGCGCCGCCGCCCTGGACAGCGACGCGGCCGAGGAGCGCGGCGCGGCAGAGGCCTACGCCGCCCTCCGGACGGGCGCCCTCGACGCTCTCACGGCCCTCGCAGATCCGCGCGCGGAGGACCTCCAGCCTGGCGAAGCCCTGGCGCGCGTCGCTGCCTTCGAGGCCCCGGTCGAGCTCCTCGACGACGCCGCCTTCCGCGCCTCCCGGGACGCACTGCTCGACGCGTTGCTCGCGCGGATCTCCGAGATCTCGAGCGGCGCCACGACCCTCGCCGACGAGGCCGAAACCCGCGGCGAGTACCTGGAGACGGTGAAGCCCCTTTCCGTCGCCCTGGAACGCTGCGATCTGGATGAGGCCACCGAGGCGTTCCTCGCGGCAGCGGCACGGCCAGGCCTCGACGTGGCGCGAGAGCGGATCGCCGGCCTCCGGGCTCGACTCACGGGTCTCGAGGGGCGCGAAGCCGAGTTCGCGGCGGTCCGCCAGCAGCGGGAGCGCACCATGGTGGGCGAAGCGCTCGGCCGAAGCTTCCGCGTGCAGCTCGGTTCACTCCAGCTCGCCGAAGCCGCGGACGGCTCGCGCGTCGCTGCCGGCCTGATCCGCGGCGAGGCACTCCGGGAGTCCGTCGAGGAGACCGCCGAACACCTGGACGCGGCGGCGCGGGCCCTCCGGTCCCTCATCGACGCCTGGGACGAGGGCATCTGGCGCCGTCGTGCGGTGATCGACCCGCGAACCGATGAAGCCGAGTTCACCGATGTCGTGGGGATCGCCCGCCCCGGGGCGCTGCTCCTGCAGGGAGAGGGCGGGGCGCCAGATCGCGTTCCTCTCGGAGCCTGGGCCGCTGACCCCGGGCAGATGGAGAACCTGTTCCTCCGGCGCCTCGATCGCGCCTGGTCCGAGGACGAGACGGTCGGGATCGTGACGCTCCTCTGCGTGAGCGGGACGATCGCAGGTCTGGAGGCGATCCAGCCGGCCATCACGGGAGAGGGGAAACGCCTCCGCCCATCGCAGATCGCCGCGGCGCAGAACGCCTTCGACGAGGCACGGACGTGGGCCGATGGCCGGACGGCGCTGCTTCAGCTCGTCGACCGACACGCCGCTCCGATGCGCATGCTCGCCGACGCCGTCGTCGCCCGTGAGCGTGGCAACTGGCTCGTGAGCTCGGAGCTCCTGGACAGATTGATCGAGGAGGAGCGCGACTCCTTCGTCGTGATGATCCTCTCGGACGGTGGCGCCCGATGACGGACGAGCCGGAGGGGACACTCGATGACGCGGTCGCCCGCGCGGTCTCCGACGCCGCCAAGGCCAAGCTGGAGGCGCCCTCAGCGCTCTTCCTGCTCGCCACGGGCGCGACCCGGTTCAGCGAGGTTCTCGAAGGATGCAGGCGCGTTCCCCTCGCAGACATCGAGGGCGTCCCCGGCTGCTGGAGCGGCCTCGACCTGTTCACCGGCCGCGTGAACGACACGCCGCTGTGGTGCATCGAGGACGCACCCACGGACAAGCGCAACACGGACGCGCCCGCGTGGGCTCGGGCCTTCCCGGTCTGGTGGGCCTCGGCGTGCGGCGCCGAGGCGTTGATCCACTCGTCCGCAGGAACCTCCCTCGGCGTCGATGGCGCCCCTTGCCTGGCTCACATCACCGATCACATCAACCTCTCCGGCGCGACGCCGCTCGACGGCCTCGGCGAGAGCCGCCTGGGCCCCCTCTTCCCCGATCAGACCCGGGTCCATGACGAGCGCCTCGCTGCTCTCGCGCACGAGCTGGCCGACGCTGCCGGGGAGGACCTCGCAGGCGCCGTCGCCGCGTGCGTTCACGGTCCATCCGTGTCCACACCCGCCGAACTCCGGTGGCAGCGAGCCGCGGGCGCGGACCTCTCGGTCCAGGACCTCGCGGGGCCGCTCGTGGCCGCTGCCCATGCGGGCGTTCCGACGCTCGCGCTCTGCGCGCTCACCGACTCCCTCAGCGATCAACGGGATCTCGCGTCCCTCGTCGAGGCCACGGCCGAGCAGGCTCCTGCCTTGGACCGCCTCCTCGGAGGGCTCGCGCGCGAGCTTCACCGGCTCGACACCGAATGAGCCTCCAGCGGGACCACAAGATCGCCGTCCTCGTGTCCGGCACCGGCCGGCACCTGGAGAACCTCTGCCGGCTCGCCGCGGACGGCACCCTGGGCGGGACCGTCACCCTCTGCATCTCCAGCCGACCCGGCGTGCTCGCGCTGGAACGCGCCGCGAGCGCGGCGATCCCGGCGGTCGTCCTCCAGAAGGAAGGCGTGGAGTCCGATCGCGCCTACGGCGTGCGTCTCTTCGAAGAGATCAGGCGGTCCGGTGCGGACACCGTGGTGCTCGCCGGGTTCCTCAGGAAGCTCTGGATCCCCGACGACTACCGCGGCCGTGTGATCAACATCCACCCCTCCCTGCTTCCGGCCTTCGGAGGCAAGGGCTTCTATGGCCATCGCGTTCACAGCGCCGTCCTCGAGCGCGGCTGCCAGGTCTCCGGCTGCACCGTGCACCTCGTCGACGACGTGTACGACAACGGCCCCATCCTCGTGCAGCGGTGGTGCCCCGTGGAGCCCGGCGACTCGGCGGACACCCTCGCCGCCCGCGTGTTCGAAGAGGAGCTGCGAGCCCTCCCGGAGGGACTGAGGCGCTTCTGGGCGCACGATTCCTGAATCAGCCCGTCGTCGCGCTCGACAGCCGCAGGACCCGCCGTTCGATCTTCGCCAGCACCGACCGCGGGCGGCCGATGTCCGCGGCGAGACGGGCGGCCCGCTGGGCCATCGCGAGGGCGTTCCCCCGATCGCCGATCGGTCGCTCCAGGAGCATCGACGCCCCGAGGAACAGCTCCACGGCCGCAGGGTCGTCCACCGCCTCCTCCAGGGCCTCGCGGTAGGCCAGCCTCGCCGCATCGACTCTTCCGAGCCGCCGCAGGAGGTGAGCGCGCACGACCAGGATGCGGCGACGATCCTCCCCGTCGATCCCTCTCCGGAGCGCTCTCTCCGCCCATTCGAGCTTCTCCTCCCTGGAGCTCGACGTCTCCATCAGCGCGCGAGCGCGCTGGGCCACGGGTCCCGGGAGCGCCTCTCCATCGGCGCGCAGCTCGACCTCCGCCCTGCCGAGGTGGGCCGCGAGGACGGTCAGGGTCAGGACGTCCTCCCGGTTGTGCTCGAAGACCCCCTCCAGAAGATGGGGACGACCAGCCAGGTAGTCGAACCAGGCCGCCGGAGCGAGCCGGCCAGGGAGGTCTCGCGCGCGATGGAACCCGAGGAGCTCCCGCTCCATGGTCTGCAGCTTCCCGTCCATCAACGCGCCGCGCGTCAGCCGCCGCATGGGATGGTAGAGGTCGAGATGAGGCTGGCCGTCGAAGGGAGGCTCGACCCCGACGATCCGCATCTTGTCCTCCAGTCGATGACGGTCGAACGACTTCCCGAAGAAGGAGACCAGATGATCCGCTCGCCCGACGATCTCGGCGACGGCCTGCAGCATCGCGGCCTCCTCCCCGGGGCTTCGCAGGAAGCCCTGCCACGAGACGTAGCGCTCCCCCTCGAACCACCCGAGGCCGACCATGTACACGTACACCCCGGCCCCGCCGGAGAGACCGGTGGTCTCGGTGTCGAGGAAGACCGCGCGACGGAGATCGATCGAGCTCAGTCCAGGGTCGCACGCCAGACGAGCGATCGCACCTGGAGCGGCGTGCTCGACCTCGGCGAGAGTGAAGGAGCCGTGCGAGAAACCCGAGACCGCGACCTCCTCTCGCCGCACCGCGTAAGGACCGAACAGGTTCGATTCCACGGTGAGGCCCGCAGGGTCACCGCACGTCCGCACCCAGCCGTGATCCGCGGACGCGCCGCTCTCCTCCTCCGGACCTGCGGGCCGCGACGCCGCGCGCCGAGCCAGGTGGCCAGCCAGCCAGTCCGGGACCCCGCGGCGCTGCGCCGGTGGCTGCGCCGACGGATCGCCCTCGCGGTCCCGGCGTAATCGCGCCAGCTTCCCGCGCGTGGACTCCTGCCCCGATCCCATGGATCCGGAGGATCAGAGCCCCTCCGTGGCGGCCCCCCGCGGAGCCTGCGCGTAGCTGTCCTCGTTCGAGTCCCAGCCGCCCGCATCATCGTCCGCCAGCCCCTCCTCGGGATCGCGTTCGGTCGGGACCGCGCCCCCGGCGAGATGCGCGAGCAGCCTCATCGCGACGGCCTTCCCCTGGGGTCCCACCTCCGCGACGGGCCCCACGCACGCGGGGCAGCCGAGCTCGCACGAGCAACGCGAGACCACGTCGAGCGCGGCGCCGAAGAGGTCTCGATGGGCCTGGAACAGCAGCTCCGACAGCCCGACGCCACCCTGCACCCGGTCGTAGAGGAAGATCGTCGGGCGACCGAAGTGCGGCGACTTCACGTGGCTCGAGAGCCCGAGATCGGAGGGCTGACAGCGAACGAAGAGCGGCGCCACGCGCCGGAGCAGCTCGCCCACAGCGCGCCATGCCGACCCGCGGTCACCGCCTTCGAGCCCCAGCTGGTCGGCCGCCTCCTCGGAGAGCGTCAGCACGAACGACTCCGTGTCGAGCTCTTCCGGAGGAAGGTGGATGTCCCCGGCGCCGACGTTCTCACGCGTGTAGAAGCGGATCTTCTTGAAGATGGTGGCCACGGTCGTGACGTGCACCTCACCTCGCCACGCGTCGTAGTCCGGGGCGGCCGACGAGTCGTCCACGGGAGCGAGATCCCGCCCGAGCCGCTCCTCCAACCTGAGCACACGGACCTCCGTGTCGGTCTGCGCGTCGGTGTAGTAGTCCGACTCCACCTCCGTGACGTAGGCCCGACGGTTCTTGTAGTCGAACCGCTCCACCCTCCAGGTCACGCCCTGGACCTGATAGATCGCCCCCTCGTGCACCGTGGTGATCGACGACTCCCTGTCGGTCTCCCCGATGGCGCGCTCCGTGCCCTGCTCGAGGATCAGCACGTTGTCGATGTCGCCGCCGGCGAGCGAGACGTCCTGTGCAGGATAGGCGTCCGCCATCCAGTACCACGCATCGTCCCGCCGGTGGAGGAAGCCGGACTCCTCGGCGAGGTAGTCGAGGATCTCCGGGACGTGTGGAGCGTCGTGGAACTCCAGCTCCCCACGCAGCGCCACTTCGCCCACCGCGGACTCCTCGCCGTGGAACGGCAGCTCGAACGCCGCGCACTTCACGTGCTCCGACAGCAGGACCAGGTTGTCGGGATCCACGCCGAGCTTCTCCCTCGGCGCCTCGAAGAGGTACTCGGGATGGTGAACGAGGAACTGGTCCACCGGCTCGCTCCTGGCGATCTGCAGCACGAGGCTCGCCCGGCCCCGGCGGCCCACGCGACCCGCTCGCTGCCAGAAACTCGCTTGACTCCCCGGGTACCCGACCAGCACCGCGACGTCGAGGGCGCCGATGTCCACGCCGAGCTCGAGGGCGTTGGTGGAGACGACCACCTTCACCTCGCCGCTCTTGAGGCCCGCCTCGATCTCCCTGCGCATGTCAGGGAGATAGCCCCCCCTGTAGCCGCGGATCTCACTCGGCTTGAGGCCCAGCCTCGATGCCGACTCCTTCAGGTACCGGGTGAGCACCTCGACCGCCGTCCGCCGCCCGCAGAAGAAGATCGTCTGATGCCCCGGGCCCGCAACCTCCTGCGCCAGGTCGCGAGCCAGCTCCAACGCGTTCGCGCGCAAGCCGGCCACCGCGTTCACGACCGGAGGCTCGACGACGCCGAAGATCCGCTTGCCCGAGGGCGAGGCGTCCTCATCGACGACGGAGACCTCACGGCCGAAGAGGCGCACCGCGTGCGCCTCGGGATCCGCGACGGTCGCCGACGACGCGAGGAAGCGCGGGTCGGCACCGTAGTGGCGGGCGATGCGCACGAGGCGGCGAAGAACGTTCGCGACGCTCGATCCGAAGACGCCGGAGAGCGTGTGGACCTCGTCGACCACGATGTAGCGCAGCTCCCTGAAGAGCTCGGCCCACTTGGCGTGGTTCGGGAGGATCCCCTGATGGAGCATGTAGGGGTTGGTCAGGACCATGTGACCCCGATCACGAAGGGTTCGCCTGACGCTCGGAGGCGTGTCGCCGTCGTAGGTGAAGGCGTGCCAGTCGCGCGCCCCGCTGGAGTCTCCGTGGTGCTCGACGAGCTCCTCGACCAGCGCGGTCAGCCCGACCGTTTGATCCTGGCTCAGCGCCTTGGTCGGGTACAGGAACAGCGAGCGCGCGGTGCCACCCGACTCGAGCAGGGATTGCAGCACGGGCGCCGTGTAGCACACGGTCTTCCCGCTCGCGGTCGGAGTGGCGACGAGGACGTCCTCCCCGGCGAGGGCACGCTCGATGGCCTCTGCTTGGTGGGCGTACGGCTCGGCCACGCCGCGCCGCTGAAGCACGTCCACGAGACGCGGATCGAGGCCTGTGGGCCATGACCGGGTGCGAGCGGGACGCGCCGCGGCCGTGCGCCAGTGAACGACGCGGCCCTTCCAGGGCTGGACGGACCGCAGCCGCTCTGCGATCCCCTCCGGGCCGAGCCGGCTACGGCTGCGCCGCGCCCCGCCGGTCCGTGCACCCGTCTCACCAGCGCTTCCAGGCCCGATCTGATGGTTCTCCCCCTGCATGTTAGGGGGATGGTAGGGAATCGAGCCGCCTCGCGGAAGGCCCGGCCATCCGGCCTCAGGAGCCGGAGAGGATCTCCATCAGCGCCCTGTGCAGCGACGCGGGGCGGAGCCTCGCCCTCAGGTCACCGACCTCGACGAGGACGTCCGCGCCCTGCCGGCCGATCCGCGCCACGTGTTCCTGGCGCTCGGCGTCCGTGAAGGTCACCACCACGGGATCCTCCAGATCCAGGACAGGCCCACCAGGCGCCAGGTGCTCCTCCGCCTTGAGGAAGAGGAGCTGCTCCAGCACCGGATCAAGGATCCGGGCCGGCTGCTCCGTCGAGGCGACCCGCCAGTCGAAGGAATCCCCCCGCTCGAACCTCGCGGTTCTGCCCCCGCCCTCCAGGGTCAACGACCGCAGCCAGGTGTTGGGCTGGGACCAGAGAGCCGTGGATAGGTAGGCCTCGAGCGGCCGATCGAGGAGCCTCCCGAACTCCGTCGGGAAGGCCTGCCCGAGACCGGATCGGAAGCGGAGGTAAGGGACCACCTCCATGCCGTCCGGGAGCTCTCGAGCTGCCCCGAACCGCCCCCCGAAGCGCTCTCCTCCGAGTCCCTCGATCCAGAAGAGCGTCTCCTCCTCCCCCTCGGGGAAGAAGGCGTCCGCGGCGAGATCGATGAAGCTGCGGGTCACCTCGGCCTCCTCCGCCGCGGAGAGCAGATCCTTGATCACGAGTGGGTCCACCTCGTACGCAGGTCCCCACTGACCCGACTCCGCCGCGGATGCGACCGACCAGCCATCCACGCCCGGGGTCAGCCGAAGATCGCCCGCGCTTCCCTGGATCCTGACGGCGGAGATCTGACTGCGCGCGAGGCGCATGAAGCGCAGCTCGATGAAGTTCGTCAGGGGTTCGCACACGAACGGAACGGTCTCGTCGTCGAGCTCGTAGATGGTCGGCTGCTCGTCCCGCCGCGCGTACACCTTGCCGCCCGTCGCAGCGAGGTGGAGCGACTGCGTGAGCCCCCTCAGGTTGGTGATTCGCAGCGTCACCCAGGGCTGGTCGAGCCCGAAACGAGCGAGGTCCGGCGCGGGATCGTCGCTCGCGAAGCGCTTCGCCCTCATCGCGGAGAGGTAAGAAGTCCAGGCCGCGAAGACCACCGGATCGCCGGCGCAGCGGATCGGCGAGGTGATCTCCCATCGATCCCCCGCACCCTGTGCGGACATCCCCAGGGGCTGGTGACCGCCGCCGTGGTCCCACCCACCGACCCTCTCGACTCGCGCCACGGAGCCGCGCTGGAGCGCGAACAGCCGCTTCGAGCGGTAGTCCGCGGCGTTGAAGTCGAACAGGCTCTCGATGTTGCGGATCGTCCTGAAGACGCGGTTGTCGCGGCGGACGAAGATACGCAGCCCGTCGATGTCGAGCGCCCCGACCTCGACGCGCACTCTGCGCTCGGACCCGTCCCCCAGTTCCTCGGTGGTCTCGATGAACCCGAGCGGTGGCTCGAAGGAGTCAGCCACCTGCGCCGCGAGCGCATCCGAGACCGGATCGGCCCCGTTCCTTGCGATCACCCCCAGGAACTTGTCCAGGACGCCCCTGTCCATGGGCCATGCCATCGGATCCGTGAGGAACCAGCGGCCCGCGTCTCTCTCCATGCGGATGTGGCGAGAGCCCTTGATGAACTCGAGGCGGATGGATCTCAAGCGATCCTCGTCCACATCGCCGAAGAGCCGCTCGACCTCGGAGGACCTCGTCCGGTCCGCCTCCATGCGCGACTGCTGGAGCGCGAGGTAGCCGAGGCCGACGACGACGACCAGGAGAACGAGAGGGGTGAGCCGATTCACGAGGAGACGCCCTCCTTCGGAAGCGCCGCGCGTCGCCGGCTCCCGCGGGTGCGACGGAACCAGACGACGAGCCCGATCAGGGCGACGGCGCCGGGAAGCTGGAACTGGGCGAACCGGGTCACGCGCACCATCGCCGAGGGATCGTCCCGCGGCATCAGCCGCAGATCGGGATCCCTGGGCGGGACGGCGATCCGGTGCTCGCGATCGGCCACCCAGTTGACCGCCGCGGGGAGCACCGACGCACCCTGGAGGGCTGCGTTCGTGAAGGAGTAGAGCGAGCCGAACCCCACGACGCGCACCTCCCGGATCGCCTCGAGTCCAGCGGCGCCCTCGCTGCCATCCAGAGGCGGCCGCTGCACCGTCGCCGCGATCGGGATGCGCCCCGTCGCTCCGTCCACTCCGCCGTCGTAGCGGAGATCACCGACGAGATCCGGGCCCGTGGGCGCGTCCACCCAGAGATCGTTCCGCGTGGTGGTGATGAGGTTCTGCGCCACCCCCTGCTTTGGCTGCGCGACGACGCGCAGGCGGTGTGCCTGGTAGAAGCGCAGATTCCGGCCCGCCTCGCGGAAGGGCGCCACGATCGGGTGGGTCGAGAGCGACTGGGGGAGCACGTCGACGACTTCGCACTGCGCGATCCCGTCCAGCATCCGTCCTGTGCGCGGATCGACGACTCCGCCGGCGACGCGTCCCTCGGAGACCTCCAGGCCGAAGTGTTCCAGCAGGTCGGGGACATCGCTTCGGCGCAGCGACGACGCGGCCGACGCCGGAACGATCACGAGCCGGCCACCGCTCTCGGCGTAGTCGATCACGGCGTCGTACTGATGGTCGGGCCAGGCCGCGTCAGGCGCCAGGACCATGAGCACCTCGCAATCGGGAGGGACCTCGGCGGTCTCCACGACGCTCCAGGGCAGGAGCTCGAACCCTTCGCGACGGAGCCCTGCAGCGAACTGGCCGTAGCCCTCCGGCGACTCCGCGTCGGCCTCGGAGAGATCCGGCTCCCCGCTGCCGCTGGTGAAGTAGACCCGCAGCACGTCGCCACGGGTGACGTCGAGGATTCCCTCGACGAGGGATTCCTCGGCCGTGAAGGCCACCACGGAAGGCGGGATGTACCCCTCGGCCGCGGTGCGGCCCTCCCGGAACTGGGCGAGGTCCCCGTCGAGGTCCAGCACGACTCTGCGATCTCCGCACGAGATGACCAGGCCGTTCCCGAAACCCTGAACACGGAGCTCCAGAGCGCGCTGGGCCCAGGCCTGCGGGTCGGCCGTGTCGACCACCTCCACCGTCACGCGCCCCCCGGACTCGCCCTGGACGAGCTGCAGCATCCGCATGGTTCGCTGCATGACGTCGGCCTCGAGCACCGCCTTGGGCCCGCGCTCCTGCCGATAGAGGACCTCCACGAGGACGTCGCGGTCGAGGCGCTCGAGCAGCCCCGATGTGGCGGTGGAGAGCGTGTTCTCGGAGGTGCTGGTGAGATCGAGGCGCTGACGGATCCCAGGCCTGGCGGCGAGCCAGTTCACGAGCAGGACGGCCGTCGTGGCCAACGCGACCGTCAGCGCGACCTGGAGCCCGGTGCCGACCCTGGAGAGCCGGCCGACGCGTCGAGCGCCCGTCCCACCGACCGCGCTCATCCGCGCCACCGCCGGGCTTCCAGTGACCTCGCGGTGAGGAAGAGGAAGAGCGCGGTCCAGGTCAGGAAGAAGACCACCTCGGAGGAGTCCAGCACGCCGATCCGGAAGGAACGCTGGAAGTGACCGAACGCGTCCATGTTGGCCGTGACGCCGCGGATGGCCGCGAGGATCGAGGCCCGTGCCTCCGCCGTCTCTCCGAGGAAGGGAAGCACGTAGCCGAGCGCCTGCTCGGCGAGGAGCGGGACGAGGAGCCAGGACACGCACGCGACCATGCTCAGGAACGCAGCGAGGAGCGGCGTGGACGTGAACGTCGACGCGAGCATCCCGATCGCGACGAAGAGCGCGGCGACGAGGACCGTCCCGACCCAGGTCCCCATCACGGCTGGCCAATCCGGCTGTCCGCCGACCGCCTGGATCATGCCGGCGTACGAGAGAGAGGACGCACCGAGCACCGCGAGGAAGGCCAGCGCGGCGAGCCACTTGCCGGTCACCACGGCCAGGTCGCTCACGGGCGCGGTCAACAGGTACTCCAGCGTTCCGGATCTCGACTCCTCCGCCACGAGGCGCATGGCCAGCAGGGCCGGGAGGAACACCATCCACACCCAGAAGCTGAATCCCGTCAGGGCGCCATCGAGCGCCCCGCTCACGTTGCCCGACGCGGTCAGGTACCCGTTGAACAGCAGACCGTTGAGCAGCAGCACCACGAGGAGCACGACCCAGGTGAACGGCGCCCGGAACAGGCCGGCGAACTCGCGCTGGAAGACGACACCGGCGCCGATCATGCGCCCGACTCCGGATCGTCCTCGGCCGGCGACGGGTCGTCGACCGAGACCGGCTTCGACAGATCCCTGCTCGCGCCCCGATCGAACGGGTTGAGGCTGTAGATCGTCTTCTGGGCGGAGGTCCCCGGAGCGCCGAGCGGGAGCTCCCCGCCGGCCAGGGGGAGGTCGGGCGCGGAGGACACCTCCACCGCCGGTTCGGCCACGCTCCGGGGAACGGGCTCCTCCTCCGCGTCGAGGGTTCCGATCACCAGCCGGGTGAAGAGCTCCTCCAGTGAGGGACGCTTCCAGGTGAGCTCGCGAAGCGCCCAGCCCTGCGTCATCGCGAGCGCTCCGACGTCCTCACGCAGGTCGCCCTCACCGAAGACGGAGAAGCTGTGATGGATACCGACCCGCTCCCCGACCTCGACCCGAGCGACGCCTGGCAAGGATCCGATGAGCTCCGCCATCCGATCGGGCTCGGCCGCCGCTGCGGCCTCCAGCGAGACGTGTCCGGCAGCGCCTCCGCTGAGCGACTCGATGATGCTGCTCTGATCGCCGTCGGCCACCTTGCGACCCTCGTGCAGGATCACGACCCGCGGGGCCATCGTCTCGATCTCCGCGAGGATGTGCGAGCTGAGCAGGACCGTGTGCTGATCCGAGAGCTCGGCGACGAGGCGCCTGACCTCGCGACGCTGGATCGGGTCGAGCCCGCTGGTCGGCTCGTCGAGGATCAGGACCTCGGGGTCCGGCAGGAGCGCCACGGCGAGGCCGACCCGCTGCTTCAGGCCCCGGGACAGCGTCCCGACCAGCTGCCTGGATCGATCGAGCACGCCCACGCGCTCCAGCACCTCATCGATCCGCGTTCGAAGCGCGCGGCGCTCCAGGCGGTGGAGCTTCCCCTGGAAACGCATCATCTCCTCGACGCGAAGCTCGGGGTAGAGCGGCACGGACTCCGGCAGGTAGCCGATCGATCGCCGAACGGCCATCGAATCCCGCAGCACGTCGTGGCCCGCCACCGCGACGGTGCCCGCGCTCGTCGCGGGCAGATACCCGCTGAGGATCCGCATCGTCGTGGTCTTGCCTGCGCCGTTGGGGCCGAGGAACCCCACGACCTCCCCTCGCTCCACGCGGAAGCTCAGGCCGTCGACGGCGATCAGGGGGCCGAAACGGCGTGTGAGATCCTGAACTTCGATCATGGATGCAGTGAGGCGCCGGCGGCCGAACGAGCCGGAGAAGCCCAGGGAGACGGGTGCCCGGCGAGGTGGCCATCGCCCCCGGAAGAGGAGGTTAGTCCTCCAGACCGCGAGGACAACCGCCCGCACCCTTCACTGGATCCCCCGGGACAAACTCCGTGCCAGCCATCCGCGACGGGCCCGGATCCTGACGCGAACCCCTGGATCGCGACCGGGAGGGCCGCGGGAGCCCGCCTGGTCGAGCCCGATCGCTCCCCGCGGCCTCGGCAGCCTGATCAGCTCCCTGGCATCGCCGCGGTCATCTGCCCCGCACGGGCTCGCTCACCGCGGGAGGCGTCAGTTCGGCGGGATCGATCCGCAAAGCTGCGATCCAGGGCTGCTCACCGCGGGTCCAGTGGCCGTACGTCACGGCGAGGATCTTCCCGTCCTCTGTCCATTCGAGCGCCGGATAGGCGCAGTCGGTGCCGCGGTGATTCTCCATCAGCCGGATCCGGAGATCGCCCTGGCGGCCCTCGCGCAGATCGTCCGGAGATCCCACCCAGGCGACCCAGTCCCCCCGACGCGGACTCGCGATCCCCATGTCCCGGAAGCTGATGAACAGCCGTCCATCGGGGAGGCGGAGAGCCTGGTGCCGATCGCCGGTCAGGGCTCCTGCCAGGGGGCGCGGCCGCGACCACGTCGAGCCCTCGTCCTCGGAGATGACGAGATGGCTGTTCCGCCGCCTGCTGTTCTCCCGCAGGAGCAGGAGGATCGAATCACCATCCCGGACCACCCCGGGCTCGCACAGGTGACCGTGCGGCCAGCGCACGATCTCTCGTGGTTGCGACCAGGTGACCCCGCCGTCCTCCGTGGTCACCTGGAACAGGGCGAAGCCGCCTGCGCCGCGACGCTCTCGCAGGAAACGCCCATCGTCGTGGAACCAGGCGAGGGTCCGGCTCTCGTCCACTGGGAGCTGATCCCCCATCACGACGATCCCGCCCCAGGGGGCTCCCCGGCCGGGGACCTCGAGTTCGCCCCAGGTGCCGCCGCCGTCCGTGGAGAGGGCCCTGCGTGCCGGGAACAGGCCCGACCACAGGAGGAGATTGTCCCGCCCCTCACCGGGGACCGGCACGCGGTGGAGGGTGGGCGTCTCCTTCGAGGTCGCCCAGGTCTCGGGCAAGTCGAGCCGCTCGCTCCAGGTGCGCCCCCCGTCGGAGCTGCGCTTCATCACGAGCGCACCCCGGCCGTGGCCCTTGGGATAGACGCAGAGGATCGAGCCGTCGTCGGCGATGAGCGTGGACGGGTGCCCGAGGTACTGGCCGGGCTCGCGATCGACGACGATCACGCGGGACGTGTCCCCGGAGAGATCGAGCTCCGGCAGGGTCCAGCCGCGGGAGGGGCCCGCGTGGGAGGAGAGGCGACGCGCTCGCTCGCAGATCCCCGTCCCGTGGATGGCCTCGGCGATCCGCTCCGCCATCCGGCGGTGCGCCGCGGCGGACGGCAAGCGGCCGGACCCGTCTCGCTCTCCCCCGAGAGCCTCCGGGCCCCGGAGTCGGTCGGCGTCGTGCAGCGGAACGATCGGAACGTTGGAGCGATCGGCCACCGCCGCGACGATCCCGGCGTAGGCGCCGCCGATCAGATCGAAGCCGAGTGGATCCTCGGTGTCGAAGGGCACGTCACCATGGGACTTGCGGGACGCGTCGGTCCAGACGCGCATCCCGTGCTGCACGAGGACCACCTCCGCACCGAGGCTTCGCGACGCGGTCACCAGATCCGCGACGTTGGACCGGAAAGCACCGGGCGCCACCGCCGGGAAATCCTCACCGCCGGGGAGGTCGATGGCCGAGTCGGCGAAGCCTGGCTGGAGGACGACGACGTCGGGATCACGGGCCAGCACGTCACGATTCAGCCGCCGCAGCGCCTCGACCGTGGTGTCGCCCTGCCGCGCCACGTTCTCCACCTCGACTCGCAGGGCGTCGCCGACGCGCCCTGTCAGGAGGGCCTCCAGCCGGGCAGGCCAGGGAACGGGTCCGCCGGCACGGGCGGCTGCCCAGTCGTCGCCGAGACACACGACCCGGACGGTCGGGGGATCGACGGGGTCAGGCGTCGCCGCCACCGGGACCTCCTGGAAGGCGAGGCCAGCGCAGAGGAGCAAGTTCAGCATCGCCTCGGATCGTACGCGACGAGGTCCCCTTCGCTCCGCCACAGCGCTCGTTGCCGAACGGCATCCTGGCTTGGGGTAAGTTGGGCCCATGCCCAAAGGCCCCCTCAAGACCTGCTCGCGGCTCCGGCGCGTGCTGCCCTGTCTGCTGGCGTGCACCCTCGCCGCCTGCGCGGGGCTCGCGCCCGCCTCCGGCGCCTTCGAGGCCCTCGATCTCCCCCGGGGGGGCTACCACCCCATCGACGAGACCCTGCCGCAGGTCCTGATCGTCGTCGCCCACCCCGATGACGAGCTGATCGCCGCAGGGCTCACGTACCTGCACGGCGCCTGCGCCGGCGGCGTCGTCGACGTGCTGACGATCACCGACGGCCAGGGAGGGTTCAAGTACGCGAGCCTCGCGGAGGCGCTCACCGGGATCGAACTGACTCGCGAGGAGGTGGGCCGCGAAGCCCTCCCCCGGATCCGGCGCGAGGAGCAGATGCGGGGCCTGACGTTCCTCGGCGCCCGCCGGCTGATCCGGCTCGGCCAGCCCGACCACCGTTACAGCCAGGATCGTATGGAGGTCCTGGCCCCCGACGCGGGCGTGTGGGATCTGGCCGGCGTCCGCCGGCGCATCGACGACCTGCTCGAGGCCGGTCGCTACGAGATCGTCATCACGATCTCCCCGACGGCGACGACACACGGGCACCACCAGGCCGCCGCGCTCCTCGCCGTCGAGGGCGCGGCGCGTCGGCCCCACCACCAGCGCCCCGTGATCCTCTGCTGCGAGGTCGAGCCGGAGGATTCGGAAGGCGTGGGGCTCCCGCCCGAGGTTCTCGAGGACACGCTCTTGGCCCGCCTCCGGCCAGGAGCCGCGCCCTTCGTCATCGACCGGACGCGCGGATTCGGGCACCGGGACCGCCTGACCCTCAAGGCCGTGGCGAGCGTCGCGGTCGCCCAGCACGTCAGCCAGGGGACCATGCTCGGCTACATCGGTCGCGGAGACCTGGAGGAGTACTGGATCCTCGACGCTTCTCCCCCGGACGCGTCCTCCCGCGCGGAGGCGTTCTTCAGGGCCCTCGAGGAACTCCCCGCCCTTCCGGTCAGGCGCTACGACGCCTCAGCCGGTACGAACGCCGGACGCTGATTCGCCAGGGATGAAGGACGCCGAACAATTCTCTTCCGCCAGATCCGAGCCCACTCGCCTCCGCTCGATCGACGCGCTTCGCGGCCTCGACATGTCGATCATCCTCGGCGGCCGGGAAGCGATCCTCGGGATCGCCGGGCTCTTCGCGTCCGAGCAGACGATGGCGGCACTCGACCGCCAGTTCCATCACCCCGAGTGGAACGGCTTCACGCTCTACGACCTGATCTTCCCGCTGTTCCTGTTCCTCGCCGGCGCGTCGATGCCGCTCTCCATGGAGAAGCGCATCGCGGCGGGGGCGACCAAGGCGACGCTGACGCGGCACGCCGTGCGGCGCGGCGCCGTGCTGGTGCTCCTGGGTGCGATCTACAACGGGCTCCTCGGGTTCGACTTCGAGCGCGTCCGCTACGCCAGCGTGCTGGGGAGGATCGGCCTCGCGTGGATGGTGGCCGCGCTCCTCTGGATCCACCTCCCCAGACGCGCGGTCGCCGTGACCGGGGTCGGGCTCGCCGCTGTCCACGGCCTCGCGCTCATGTTCATCACCGCTCCTGGCCTCGGTCTGGAAGGTCCGAGCCTCGCGCCGGGCGAGACCATCGGCGGCTGGATCGATCGCCAGCTCGTGCCAGGCAGACTCCACGAGGGCGTCCGCGATCCCGAGGGGATCTTCGGCGTCCTCCCCGCCGCCGGGACGGCGCTCCTGGGCGCCTTCGCCGGATCCTGGATGAGCGGAACGGGTCGAACGCGCGGCCGCGGGATCGGCGGGCTGGTGGTCCTGGGCGGCCAATGCCTCGTCCTGGGCTGGCTGCTCGACGCCCTCGGCCTGCCCATCAACAAGAACCTCTGGACCGCCAGCTTCGTCCTCTGGGCGGGCGGATGGAGTTTCCTCCTGCTCGCTCTCTTCCACTGGCTCTTCGACGTGGTCCGGATGGACCGGCTCGCGATGGTCTTCATGGTGATCGGGGCCAACTCCATCCTCGCCTACATGGTGAGCGCGTTCGTCTCCTGGCAGAGCGTCGTCGAGCTGCTCCTGTCCAAGGGCATCGGCTACGGGAAGATCGACGAAGCCCTCCTGCCGCTCCTGGGTCTCGGCCTCCTGTGGCTGATCCTCCTCGCGCTTTACAGGCGCCGGATCTTCCTGCGCGTATGACCCTCACCCATCGCCACTGCCCGGACTGCGGTTCGCCCTGCGAGGAGCGCATCCCGGAGGACGATCATCGGCTCCGCGCCGTCTGCACCGGCTGCGGCAACATCCACTACGTGAACCCGAAGGTCGTCGTGGGCTGCATCGTCGAGAAGGGGGACCGACTCCTCCTCGCTCGCCGCAACATCGAGCCGGCCCGTGGCCGCTGGACGTTCCCGGCGGGATACCTGGAGACGGGCGAGAGCTCCTTCGACGGCGCGGCACGCGAGACCGTCGAGGAGACCGAGGCCCGGACACGCAGGCTCGGCCTGCACGCCGTCCTCGACATCCCGCACATCGGACAGGTCTACACCGTCTTCCGCGCGGAGCTGGTCGGAGATCACTTCGCGCCGACCCCGGAATCGACCGAGGTCAAGCTCGTCTCGCCGGAGCGCATCCCCTGGAACGAGCTCGCGTTCCCCAGCGTGTCGACCGCCTTACGCCTGTGGAACGAGGACCGGCTCGCCGGACGGCACCGCGTTCACACGGGCTCCGTCATCTGGAGCGGAGAGGGCTC
>PKCK01000057.1 GCA_002862085.1 Planctomycetota bacterium
GGAGCACCCGGGATCTCCGAGGTGTCGACGACGTCCGCGCGGAGTCGGGCCCAGGTGACCAGGGTCGGGTCGGTGCCTTCGGCGAACTCATCGCCGGTCTTCAAGAGCTCGACGGTCTCGGCGACGATGCGCAGGCCCTCCTCGGTGAAGAACTGCGCGGTGGCCATGGGGCTCGCGGTCCAGTCGATGCCCTCGGCTGGCGCGACGTCGTCGAACCGCAGCCGGGAGAGGGCGGAGGTGAATGCGCGGGTCGCGTCCGGCACCTTCGGCTCCATCCCGTCCGGCACGCCGAGGATCCGGAGGCCCGTCTCCGCCGTGTCGCCGCGTGCGACCTCGACGGCCTCGCCGTCCGCGTGGGTGACGCGGGCTGCCTTGAAGCGCGCGGCGGAGACGTCGAGGAGCTCCTGGTCGAGCCAGCCGTTCGCGCGAGCGTCGGCCTGGAACCCGCCGCTCACGAGCAGCGCGGGGCCGTCACCCTCCGGGTGGACGAAGGTCTGCGCGTCGGGCGCTGGCTGCCCCGGCGCGAAGCCGCCCTGGGACGAGGAGCGATCGCCGACGAGGACGTCGCAGAGGGTCTCGCCGGAGTTCGAGAGGATCACGATGCGGCGGGCGCTCGAGCCCTCGGCGTCCGGCGCCTCGAGTCCGAGCCTGGTGAAGCGCGCGGGGTCGGCGGTCTTCTCCTCGATGACACGTGCGTCGCGGAGCTCGAAGAGCAGCGTGCGCACGCGATCCGCGCGAGCTGGGTAGCCGGCCTTCTCGGCGAGCGTCCAGCCCTCTTCGCCGCGCTCCAGGGTGACGGTGCCGTCCGCTGTCGTGACCGCCAGCGAGGCCACGTCGTTGATCTGCTCCTGGAGGGCAGGGAGGAGTGGAGTGTTCCGCGGGAACGCCGCGTTGCCGGCGGCTCGGCTCGCGCTCGTGTACCAGGCGCCCGCTGCGACGAGGCCCGTGGCGACCCCGAGGATGGTGATGGTTCCGGTCTTCATGATCGTCGTGGGGGTCAAGCGCGCGATGAGCGGCGTCTGAAGAGCCAGGTCGCTGCGCCGAAGGCGGCGATGAGCGCGGGGATCAGCGCGATGTTCAGGAGCTCGAGCCGGGTCCCGAGGGCCTCGATGTCGGCCTTGAGGTCACGCTTGACCTTCCGGAGCTCGCGCCGCGTCTCGACCTCCTGCACGCGGAAGCGATCGATCTCGGCCTGCTGCTCGGGGGAGAGCAGAGAGGCGCTCTGGGGGTCCTTCTCAGCCTGGAGTTCGTTGATCTTCCTCTCCGCCTCCGCGAGCTTCTGCTCGAGGGCCTGCTCCTGGGCCGCGAAGGCCTCCTGGGCCTCGCGCTCGAGCTCTTCCTTGCGGAGGAAGGGTCGCCGGTAGGCTTCGCGGCTGCGGAGGCTGATGAGGTCGTCGCTGCCGGACAGGTTCTCCAGCGCGCCGACGAGGAAGGGCGCGTTGCCGTTCGCCGATCGGTAGCTGACGCCGCCGAAGAGGGACTGGACGCGCTGCGCCCACAGATTCTCGTGCAGCATGTCCACGTCGGCCATGACGATGGCGTTCAGGGGTGCTGACGAGGCGGTGAGGTGTCCCTCTGTCGGGAGCGGCTCGCCCGGCGCCTCCTCGCCCTCGGTGGGCGCCGGAGCCGGGGCGCCGTCCGGGAAGGCGGAGGCGACCTCGCCACGCAGGCGGACGCCGAGGGTCTGGGCGGTGCCCTGGTTCACGAAGGACGCCGCGAGAGTCTCCTCGTCCATGCGCTGGGTCACGAGAGAGCGGCCCACGGTTCCGCCGCCCTCGGCGCTGGTGGCGGCGAGCGTCGTGACGGTGAGACCCTCCGGGGCGGCGACCTCGAAGGCGCCGGCCATGAGCATCCGCATGCTCGTGAGGGCCTCCGTCAGGATGTCGTCGTCGCTGAGGCCCTCCTCGGAGACGTTGAAGAACATCGGCAGGCGCACCATCTTGTCCGTCCGGGAGCGGATCTGCGTCCCGGTGACGTCGTCGCCCGCCACCTTGTCCGCCTTGAGGGGCACGCCCCAGGCCGCCAGCAGTGAGTCCATGCCCGTGACCTCGGCGCCGGGCGCCGGCGGCTCGGGATCAGCGGCGGGATCGAAGAGCACGACGGGGTCGACGAAGGCGCAGATCTTGCCGCCGGCGAGGGCGAACTGGTCGATCGCGTAGAGGCCGGCCTCGGTCAGGCCCTTCGGCTGGATGAGCAGCAGGAGGTCGATGTCCGCGGGGACCTCCTCGAGGGTGGCGGGGTCGAGATCGCGGACCTCGTAGCGCTGCTCGACCAGCTGGAGGATGGGCCAGGCAGGGAGCTGTTGGGGCTGGGAGAACTGGTTCGCAGGCGGAAGCGTTCCGCCGCGCAGCTGCACACCGCTGACGAGGCCGAGAACGGGGAGGTCCCGCTCGAGCTTGTCGATGAGCTCGGTCAGGTCGTACTCGAGCGAGCTCTCACCACTCGGCTCCAGGACGGGGATGACCTCCTGTCCGTCCACCGAGTTGGTGCCCACGAGGCCGATGTAGAGCTTGTCGCCCTGCATCGACACGCGGCGACCGGGGATCCCGAACCGCACCGCGGCCTCCTCCTCCTCGGAGAAGGCGACAGGATCGATGACCTCGAGCGTGATCTTGCCGTCGGACGCCGCCTCGTACTGCTCGAGCATCTCGAGCACACGGTCGGCGTAGGGGAGCAGGCTCTCCGCCTCCTCCTGCGCCAGCTTCCGGGTGAAGAAGTAGCGCAGCGTGATGTCCTCTTCGAGGCTCCCCACGATGTTCCGGGTGCCCTGGGAGATCGTGTAGAGCTTCTGCTCGGTGAGGTCCGCGCGGACGCCGCGAAGGGTCGGTCCGGCCAGGAGGTTGACCGCCAGGAAGAGCGCGATCCCGAGGGCCACGCCGACGATGTTGAGTCGCTGGTTCTGCATGGATCAGTCGGCCTTCTTGAGCTCGATGGTGGTGGTCGTGAAGAAGAGGAAGAGCGCGATCACGGACAGGAAGAACACGGCGTCCCTGGCTTCGATGACGCCCCGCGTGATCGCGCCGAAGCGCTCGAGGAAGCTCATGTTGCGGATCGCGTCGACCAGCCAGGCGGGAGCGAAGCCCTGGAAGAAGTCGGTCACGGCCGGGAAACCGGCGAGCACGAAGAGCAGGGAGACCACGAAGGTCAGGACGAAGGCGATCACCTGGTTCTTGGTGATCGCCGACAGGGCGGAGCCCACCGCGATGAAAGCGCCGGCCATCAGCAGACTCCCGATGTAGCTGGCCGCGATGACGCCGTTGTCGGGGTCACCGAGGTAGTTGACCGTCCACCAATGGGTGGCCGTGAGCGCGAGCGCGACGCCCGTGAAGGCCCAGGCCGCGAGGAACTTGCCGATGACCGCCTGCGCGGCGCTGATCGGCAGGGTCATCAAGAGCTCGACCGTGCCGGAGCGCCGCTCCTCCGCCCACAGGCGCATGCTCAGCGCCGGGATGAGCGCGAGGTAGACCCAGGGGTGCCAGGAGAAGAAGGGGGCGAGGTCGGCCTGGTTCGCGTCGTAGTAGCCGCCGAGCTTCCAGGTGAACCCCCCGGCCACGAGCAGGAAGATGACGAGGAAGACGTAGGCCACCGGGGTCGAGAAGTACCCCACGAGCTCGCGCTTGAAGATGGTGATGATCCCGCGCATGTCAGGCTCCTGCGCTCGCGGTCGTGACGGTCCGGAAGACGTCGTCCATGCGCCCGCGATCCACGCTGATGCTGGAGAGGCTCCAGGAGGAGGCGGCCGCTGCTTCCTGAACAGCGACGAGCAGCGCCCCCTTGGCGTGCTCGCCGGGGAAGACGGTGATCCGCGCTTCCTCGCCGGTGGCCTCGATGAGCTCGATGCCGGCGGCCGCGTCCATCGCGCCGAGGCTCGCGCTGGCCGCGTCGGCGTGCTCCTTCGGCACGGTGACCTCGACCGCCCCGGCGAAACGCGACCGCTCGCGGAGCTCCCGCGGTGTCCCGTCGAACCGGAGCTGGCCCTCGGACACGATGATCGCGCGGGTGCAGACCGCCTCGACCTCCTCGAGGATGTGGGTCGACAGGACGATGACCTTGCCGGCCGCCATGGAGCGGATCAGGTCCCGGACCTGGTGCTTCTGGTTCGGGTCGAGGCCGTCCGTCGGCTCGTCGAGCACCAGCACCTCGGGGTCGTGCAGGATCGCGAGCGCGAGCCCGACCCGGCGCTTGAAGCCCTTCGAGAGGGTCTCGATCCGCTGGTTCATCACATGGCCGAGCTCCACGAGCTCGGTGACCGTCTCCATCCGCTCGGCCAGGCGAGCGCCGCCCATCCCGCGGGCCTCGCCGACGAAGCGCAGCATCTGGCGGGGCGTCATGTCGGGATAGAGCGGGGCTCCTTCCGGCAGATAGCCGATGGCCGCCTTGGCGTCGGCCGGGGCCGCGAGGATGTCGTGCCCGCAGACCGTCGCGGTCCCCGAGGTCGGCGGCAGGAAGCCGGTGACCATCTTCATCGTGGTGGACTTGCCCGCGCCGTTGGGCCCGAGGAAGCCGAGGACCTCACCGGGGCTCACCCGGAAGCTGAGGTCGTCGACCGCCGTCAAGGTCCCGAAACGCTTCGTGAGGTTCCGTATCTCGATCATGGGATGTCGTGGGGATGCCGTCGGCGCGGTGGCGGGGGCGCCCTGGCGCCTCGGAGGTGCCGCGTTACGACGGATTCCGTGACGTGTTGGGGGAAGGGTCCGCCAAAGGCGGAAAGTCCGTGGCGTGCTCGGCCGGCTCCGCGGTGCCCGGACGCCGGATCGGGGCGAGAAGAATCTTCCATGAGGAGTCTCCGCGCAAGGGGGCAAGTCTCGCGGTCGGGGTTCAGCCGCTGAGGCCCTCTCGTCCGATAACCAGGGCACCATGACGCTCCCCGAAGAGCTCAGCGTGTCCATTCCCCGCGAGCACGGCGCCGAGGCCGGGCGCGTGGAGGCCGTGGTGTCGCTCGCGGAGGGCGTACGCGTCGAGGCCTGCTTCCCTGCGGAGGGGGCGCCCCTCCTGGCCGTTGGCCGCGCGGTGGAGCTTGAGCTCGCTCGTCGGGACTCTCTCGGGGTGGCCAGGGCGCTCGGGAAGGTGATTCACCGCCGGGACGCAGCCGGCGTGCGCGCCTACCACTTCCTCCTCGGGGAGCGAACGGGAGAGGCTCTCGCGGACCTCCTGGATCCCAGGCGGAGTCCGCGCCTCCGGCCCCGGCCGGATGAACCGGTGGAGGCCACGGTGCGGGTCCCGGGCGACGCAGAGCCCCTCGTCACGGCGCGCGTGCGCGACGTCTCCTTGGGCGGGCTCGGACTCGAGGTCCCCTGGGAGCTGGAGGCGCGCCTCGCGGAGCACACGATCCTCGAGATCGGTCTCCGCCTGCCCGGAGAGGCCCGGGTCCAGCGCTTCAAGGCGAGCGTTCGGGGGCGCTTCCTCGGGGCCGGATCGGTCGCCTACGGCCTGGAGCTGGCCCGGGGAGCGGGCGTCGATCGAGCCGCGTTCGACGCGCTGGCGGCCTACATCGCCGGTCATGAGCCCGCCGCGGCCCGCGGACCGCGGCGCTCGGCCTGAGCCACCCGCCCCGGCGTGAGGACCTCCGGGCCACCCTTGAACAGGCCCGGTTCCGGCTGGCACGCTGGGGCCGCCGCGTTCCAGGCAGGAACGCCATCACGGCCACCCACGAACAGGGAGGGGACATGTTCGGCCGCCGCCGCGCCCAGCGCGACCAACGTAAGGACAGCCGTTCCGGGGCGTCGCAAGCCGACGTGGCCGGGACTCTCTCGGGGATGCATGCGCGGCTCTCCGAGCTGGCCGGGAGGGACGACCAGATCACCAGTCTCGTCGATCGATTCGAGGCCCAGGCCGGCGCCGCACAGCGCGCGGTCTCCGCGGCGAGCAAGGCCCGAGAGGAGCGCGACGAGTACCGCCGCGTCCTCGCCGCCTCGATCGCCAGCGAGCGGCGGAGCGAACTCCGGCTGGAGGAGATGGAGCAGGAGCGTACGGCAGCGATCGAGCGAAGTCGCGAAGAGGCCCGTGAGGCGGGTGCGGCGGGGGCGGAGCGAGACGTTCTTCGCGACCGGCTCGGGACCCTCGAGAAGCTCATGGGTGATCAGGAGCAGCGCCACACGCAGGCTCTCTCCGACCTTCACGACCGCGCATGGACCGAGCGAGAGGCGGGCCGCGCGGAGCTCGTGAAGGCGCTCGCACGGCTCGGTGACGAGACCGATCGGGCGCGCCGCGAATCGGCGCAGCTCGCGGCCGACGTGCGCGCTGCGCTCTCTGCCCACGCGATGGCCAGCGACCGCGAGCTCGATCGGATCACCGACCTGCGCCGGCGGCTCCTCATCGGACTGGGCCTTGGCGCCGCCGTGATCGGGGTCGCCCTCACGCCGCCGGCGATCCTCTCCGCCGTCGACGCCGAGCGCGCCTACTTCGTCCACATGATCAGCGACGCCACGCCGTGGCAGCTGCTCGCGGGGGCGGCGATCAGCTTCGGACTGGCGGTGGTCCTCTTGACCGTCGCCCACCGCGACGCCCGACGACTGGCGACCCAAGGCTGACCGGGGCGGCGCTGCTGCTCGAGGAAGCACAGGAGACGGCGCTCGGCGTCCGGAGCGGCTATCGTCCGCCATGCTCCTCACGCTCCTCCTCGCGGCCGCCGGGCCATCTCCGGCGCAAAACGGACCGTCCCTCCTCCCGCCCCGGGAGCGGCCCCTCACGGCGGCGGAGGCGAGTGGCTTCCGCCGCAGCTCGCGGCTGGACGAGGTGCTGGCCTTCGTCGAGGGGCTGGCGGCGCTGCCTCACGGCGACCGGCTGAGCACCAGGATCATCGGCCGTTCGGCCGAGGGTCGCCCGGTCGTCGCGGTGACGGCTTCGCTGCCCGGCGGGCCCGAGGGCCGCGCCAGCGTCGTGGTCAACGCCAATATTCACGGAGGGGAGATCGAGGGGAAGGTGGCGTGCCAGCTGCTCCTCCGAGGCATCGCCATGGGGCGTCACCTCGACGTGCTCGAGCGCCTCGACCTCACCTTCGTGCCCGTCTACAACGTCGACGGCAACGACGCGATCTCGCGCCGCGAGCGCGTCACGCAGAACGGCCCGGACGGCGGCGTCGGCCGGCGCCCGAACGGGATGGGGCTGGATCTCAACCGCGACTTCGTGAAGTGCGAGGCTTCGGAAACGCGCGCGCTCATGGGGCTCGTGAACGAGCTTCGTCCGATCGCATTCATGGATCTGCACACGACGAACGGATCCGCCCACGGCTACGACCTGACGTACGCGCCGAGCCTCTCTCCGAACGCGAGGCCGGACGTGCTCGAAGCGACCAAGGCCCTCCTCGGCCGCGTGCGCAGGACCCTGGAGGAGCGCGACGGCGTGTTCACCTTCGACTACGGCAACTTCAGGTACCCCCGGCGGGAGCCGGGCTCACGCGGTCGCCGCGGAGACCCCATCGCCTGGGAGACCTACGACGCTCGTCCGCGTTTCGGCACCAACATGATGGGGGTCCGCGGCATCGTCTCGATCCTCAGCGAGGCGTACAGTTACCTGCCCTACGAGCGGCGCATCGAGGTGACCTACGCGTTCACCCTCGAATGCCTCCGCGAGCTGGCGAGGAAGCGTGACGAGCTGGTCGACATGATCGGGACGAGGGCCCCCGAGCGGCCGTTCGGGGTGGAGGTCGAGCTCGGTCCGATCGAACGGCTCCCGGTGAGGGTCGGGGAGATCGGGAGCGTGCTCGTCGATCTGGATCCGGGCGAGGAGGGGATGCAGGAGGGCCGACGCCGCCTGGCATCGCCTCGCGCCGAGGCCCGGCTCGTCCCGATGGACGTTTCCCGTGGCTTCCGTGCGCTCGCGTCCGAGTCGCTCGGGGAGGCCTGGGTCCTGCGGAACCCGACCGATGAGCAGCTCGAGCTCATCGAGCTTCACCTCGGAGCTCCGCCGCGCCGTCTCGCCGCAGCGGTGCGTGCTTCCGTGGCGGCGTTCACGTTGACGGAGGTCAGCAGGGAGGAGCGGCCCTTCCAGGGCCACCGCGTCGTCTCGGTGACGGGCTTCTTCGAGCGGGTCGAGGTCGACTTGCCCGCGGGCGCGGCGGTCATCACCTCCTCGATCCTCGCGGCCCAGCTCCTGCATCCCCTGAGCGACGACTCGTTCACGACCTGGAACCTCTTCGACCGGGAGCTCGGCGTCGGGCGTCCTGTTCCCCGGCCCGTTCACCCCTGTCTCCGCGTCGACGAACTACCGGGGAGCTGGGAGTACCGCTGAGGGAGCGGCGCCGCGGATCTCCTCGCCCCGCGCCATCTCCGTCACCGGTCACGAGCGTGCGCCCGGGTGGATCGATCACCTCTCCGGTCTCCAGACGCTCGGTGACGGGGTCTCGGAGCGGGGACACGCCTCCACGAGGCGAGGCACGCGCTCGCCCGCGAGGCAGCGGGGAAGGCGGGGGTCACCAGCCACGAGCCCTCCGATCGAACCGCGATGGAGGTGAGGCCTGCAGAGCCGGGTTCCTCACGGAGGGCCGCGTGAAGGGCGGAGGATCCGGGCTCACGATCCCCAGGGCCGTGACCACGCGAAGGGCGAGGTCTCTTCGCGAAGGCGACCCGCCCGACGACGGGTGGCACCGTGAGGCGGGACAGCGCGCCGGAGCACGCCGCGCCCGAGCGGGCCGCCGAGGAGATCGAGGCGAGCGTCGTCGGTGCCTGAACTCACGATGACCGCGGAGGCCGGAGTGGCACGCCCGGCAGGACTCGAACCTGCGACCGTCGGATTAGAAGTCCGGTGCTCTATCCAGCTGAGCTACGGGCGTGTGCGGCCCGCGTGGGGCGGCTGGTGGTCGGGGTGATGGGACTCGAACCCACGACTCATAGCACCCAAAGCTACGCCTCTACCAACTGAGGTACACCCCGGCCGGGGGGAGGGTAGCACCGGCCTCGGGTCGTCGCGAGCCTCGCCCGGCCGGTCCGAGGGACCTCGAGGTCTGCCCCTGGATCGAGGGAGGACGGAGGGCGCCGTCGATCGTGGGGATGCCAGCGTCCGCTGATTGGGACCGACGCCGTGTTCCGCTGCCGCTATCCTCACCGGCCGGCTCGTCCCCCGGGTGCAGCCCGCGCGCCCCGACCTCCACCGCTCTCTGCATGTCGTCCGAATCCGCCAGCCCGTTCAAGGTCCTCGTCATCGGCTCGGGAGGGCGCGAGCACGCGCTCTGCTGGAAGATCGCTCAATCAGATCTCGTCTCGGAGGTGATCTGCGCGCCGGGGAACGCCGGGATCGGTGAGGTCGCGCGGATCGCGCCGGTCTCCGCGAGCGACCTGGACGCGCAGATCGCGCTGGCGAAGGAGGAGGAGCCCGGACTCGTGGTGGTGGGGCCCGAGGATCCGCTGGCGGCGGGCCTCGCCGATCGTCTTCGCGCGGAGGGCTTCGACGTCTTCGGCCCCGGTGCGGCAGGCGCGCTCCTCGAGGCCTCCAAGTCGGAGGCGAAGGAGCTCATGGAACGCCACAGGATCCCGACCGCGGCGTCGCGGACCTTCGAGCGCTCGGGGATCGCGAAGGGGTACCTGGACGGGTGCACGGCGTGGCCACAGGTCGTCAAGGCGGACGGACTGGCCGCCGGCAAGGGCGTGTACATCTGCGCCGACCTGAAGGAGGCGAAGGCAGCGGTCGACGCGATCATGGAGGAGGGGCGTCACGGCAAGGCGGGCGTCAAGATCGTCGTCGAGGAGTTCCTCGTCGGCGAGGAAGCGAGCATCTTCGCGATCACGGACGGCGACGCCGTGCTGGTCCTCGAGCCCGTTCAGGACCACAAACAGGTCGGTGAGGGTGACGTCGGGCCGAACACCGGCGGGATGGGGGTGTACTCCCCGGTCCCCGAGCTCTCCAAGCGCATCTACAAGCAGATCGAGCAGCGCGTCCTCCTGCCGTCGATCCACATGCTGCGACGCGAGGGCATCGAGTTCCGCGGCGTGCTCTTCATCGGGCTGATGCTGACGGAGGGCGGGCCTCGGGTGATCGAATACAACGTCCGCTTCGGCGATCCCGAGTGCCAGGCCCTGGTGCGTCGGCTCCAGAGCGATCTGGTCCCGATCCTCCAGGCCACGGCCCGCGGCGAGCTCGGGGGGATCGACACGCCCACCTGGGATCCCCGCACGGTCGTCGGCGTCGTCGCGGCCGCCGAGGGCTACCCACAGGGCCCGCGGAAGGGCGACCGGATCGACGGGCTGGAGGAAGCGGACGGCGTCGAGGGCGCCGTCGTCTTCCACGCCGGGACGCGGCGCGTGCGTGCCCTGGACGGCGAGGATGAGGTCGTGACCGCGGGCGGGCGCGTTCTGACGGTCACCGGCCTCGCCAAGGACTCGGAGGGGGCGCGCAGGATCGCGTACGCGGCTTACGACAAGATCCGCTACGCGGGCAAGTTCTGCCGCCGTGACATCGGTCGGCGGCGCGAGGCGCGGCGCGAGAAGGCCGAAGCGTGAGCGCGGCCCCGGGGCCGGAACGAGCGGCGGAGACGTCGCTCCCGAGCCTCGGCGTCGGCGTCTGCACGCTGAACGAGGAGCGCGCCCTGCCGCGGCTCCTGTCGCGCCTCCTCCAGGGAGCGGATGATCTGGATCGGCCGGGCCAGGTGGTCGTGGCGGACGGCGGGTCGAAGGATCGCACCGTGGCGCTCGCCGAGCGGATGGGAGCGCGCGTGATCGCGTCGGACCGGGGGCGCGGCGTGCAGCTCGCCTCGGCCGCGGAGGCGCTGCTGGAGTCGGAGGACCGCCCGGAGGTGCTGCTCTTCCTGCACGCCGACTGCGTACCGCGCCCCGGCTCGCTCGTGGAGCTGCGCCGGGCCTTCGCCGGTCGAACCGGGCACCGCGCGACGGCCATGCGCCAGACGATCGTGGCGCAGGGCCGCGTCTGGCGCATGCTCGAGCGGGCAGCGAACGCCCGCGCTCGGCGGGGCATGGTCTACGGGGACTCCGGGCTCGCTGTGACCCCGGAGCTCTACCGGGAGTCCGGTGGATATCCGGCGTGGCCGCTCTTCGAGGACGTGGCGCTCTCGAAGGCGATCAGGCGAATCGTCCCCGTGGACTTCGTCGAGTCCGCGACCCTCGCCGTCTCGGCGCGGCGCTGGGAGGAGGAGGGCGTGCTGCGCTGCACTCTCCGCAACATCGTCCTCCGGGCGGCCTTCGAGTGCGGAGTCCCCACCGGCCTGCTGGCACGCTGGTACGGAACCTTCTCCGGTCGAGGCGGCGGGCGCTTGCAACGGGACGGGTGATGAACGAAGCTCCAGCGGCGCCAGAGCGCCCCCGAGCCGTGACCATCGACGATCCCGCCATCGAGCGCCGCTTCGAGAACTACCTCAAGCGCGAGTCCCTCAAGATGACGCCCCAGCGGCGCCGGATCTTCGAGAAGGCGTTCGAGGTGCACGAGCACTTCAGCGTCGAGCGGATGTACGAGTGGCTGAAGGAGGAGGACGGTCCTGCCGTGTCGCGGGCCACCGTCTATCGGACCCTCGAGGTGCTCGAGCGGGGCGGCTTCATCGAGGCCATCGAGACGCGCCGTGGGGAGGTCGTCTACGAGCACGTCCTCGGCCACGCGCACCACGACCACGTCGTCTGCGAGGTCTGCGGCCGCATCGAGGAGTTCCAGGACGACGAGATCGAGGCGCTCCAGCGGAAGAACGCCTATCGCCTGGGCTTCGTCATGACCGGCCACCTCCTGCGCCTCTCGGGGATCTGCCCGACCTGCGTGAAGGAACTCCAGCTCGAAGGGACGCTGGAGGAGAAGCTCCGCGAGCTCGGCGGGCCGATCGGGCTCCTGGACGAGAGCGCGTAGTCGGCGCGAGCTCGGACGACGCGGTCAGCCGACCGGACGGACGGCGTCCGCTCCTCGGCGGGTCGGAGCGCGGCCCGGAAGCCACGGGGCGGACACGGCGGTGACGAGTGTGCGTCGGCGGAGCGCCTCGCCCCGCGCGATCGCCAGCGCGCTCAGCCGAGGTCGCGAACGATGCTGTTGAGCACGTTGCCGGCGACCTCGTCGGAGAAGACGAGGTAGCGGCGCGCGAAGACGCTGATCTTCGTCTGGCCGACGTCGAAGTTCTGGATCTTCACCATCACCTCGGCTCCGTCCACGAAGGTCCTGATCGTCTTCACGTCGCTGTCCACGTCGAGCAGGTCGTCGGTCATGTGCGACATCGAGCTCTTCGCCGAGGCCCAGACGAGTTCGACGTCGTCGGCGACGACCTTCGAGTGTGACTTCTCGGTGAACTCCTCGTTGACGACGATCGCGGTGCCGACCACGGCCATCGGCGCGCAGGACACGCCGGAGAGGAGAACGGGGAGCGCGGCGACGGCCGCGCTCAGGATGGGGGTGCGCCTCATGATTCGATCCGGGCCGAGCCCGTGCGGTGGTGCCGCGGGCGCGTCGGGGATGCGGCCCCCGGCCCGCGCGCGACCTCTGTCCACGAGGCTAGGAAGCCGCCATGGCCGATTCCACCAGGGCTCGATAGAAAGCGGCCCCCTCGCCCTCGGAGCGGCCTGCCCCGAGGCGGGTCCACTCCGGGTGGTTCCAGGGGTCGAGATTCCGCTCCGGGTGCGGCATGAGGCCCAGCACCCGTCCCGTGGGGTCGCAGATACCGGCGACGTCGCCCGCGGCGCCATTGGGGTTGGCGGGGTATCCGGGGGGGTCCTCACCGTTCCCGACGTAGGTCAGGGCGATCTGGCCGGCGCCGCGAAGGCGCTCGAGGGCGGCCCCATCGGTGACGGCGAAGCGACCCTCTCCGTGGGCCACCGGGCACGGCATCCGATGGCCGGCGCCGAAGGCGCCGGTGAGCCATCGGCAGCGGCTCTCCTGGACCTCCAGATCCACCCAGCGGCATTCGTAGTGGCTGCTGGCGTTGGCGAAGAGGGCCACGGTGCGCTCATGGGGCGCCGCTTCGGGCTCGAAGAGACCGGACTCGACCAGCACCTGGAAGCCGTTGCAGACCCCGAGGACGAGGCCGCCGCGGCCGACGTGCGCGCGGAGGGCCTCGCCGAGATGCTGGCGGAGGCTGGCTCCCCAGACCCGCCCCGCGGCGAGGTCGTCCCCGTAGCTGAAGCCGCCGGCGAAGACGAGCACGGCGTAGCCCTCGAGGCGACCGGGGTCCCGGGCCACCACGTCGCTCCGGAGCAGGTCGGCGTCCGCGCCGCCGATCCGGAGCGCTCGCAGGGTCTCGTCCTCGCAGTTCGTGCCCGGTCCGCGCAGGACGAGGGCTTTCGGCCGGGTGGCTGTCGACGCTTCCATGCCCGGATTCTGCGCCGCCGGGGTCCCGGTTGGAAGCGGCGTGGCGCATCCGTTGCCGCCGGGGCGTCACCGGGCCTCGAGGATCAGCGACGCGGCGTCGCCGATGTCGTCCACGACCGTCGTCCCGGTCCAGGTGAGCCGGGCGAGGGCGGCCTCCTGGGACGCCCCCTTCCCCGTCCGGACCAGCACGCCGCGGGCCCCGACCGCCGCCGCCGCCTCGAGGTCGCGGAGGCTGTCGCCGATGCACCAGGACGCGTGGAGGTCGAGTTCGAGCCGCCCGGCCGCCTCCAGGAGCATGCCAGGCCTCGGTTTGCGGCAGGAGCAGTCCGCGCGATGGGCACCTGAGCCCTCGGTCGGATGGTGGGGGCAATACAGGACGAGGTCGAGGGTGACGCCGTGCGCGGCGAGGTCCGCCGCCATGCGATCGTGGATCCGCGCGAGGACGTCCTCGTCGAGGAGGCCACGCGCGACACCGCTCTGGTTGGTCACCACGACGAGCGCGAATCCCGCGGCCGCGAGGCGGGCGAGCCCCTCCGCCGCCCCTGGCAGGAGCTCGAAACGCGCGGGATCAGCGAGGTAGTCAACCTCGACGTTGAGGGTCCCGTCCCGGTCCAGGAAGACGGCCGGTCGGCCCGTCAACGGACCGTCCTGATGGGCTCCGCGCTCGCCGTTGCCTCGTCCTCGCGCGCCATACGGATGTGGATCCGATGGGGCGTCTCCCCGCCCCTGAGCTTCACCGGGAACATCGCGTCCTTGAGGGTCAGGAACGCCGGGAAGGTCCACGTCCCGGGCGCCGAGGCGGCGTCGCTCCAGTGGACGATGTACTGCCGGTACCGGTTCTTCAGCACCCTGAACGCGGGCGCGTAGCCGTCGAGCCGGAACTCGAGGAGCTGCGTGGAGCGGGGCAGCTGGATGTCGCACGGGGTGGAGTGCCCCGAGGCCTTGCCGTCGACGAAGACCACCGCGCCGGGGGGCGTGGAGTCGAGCACGATCGGGCGCCGGGCCCTGATGCAGCTCGAGAGGGCGAGGGCGGCGAGGGCCGCACCGAGGAGGTGGCTGCGTCGGGGCATCGAGGGAGCGTGGCGGGCGCGGTGGTGCGAGTGTATCGCGGAGAGGCAGCCGTCGTACGTCGAGGCGGCTGCCGGAAGCAATGATCGGCCGGATCGCGACGTCGCCTGTAGCAGAGGTGGCTGCTGGAACCGCGGTTCAGGCGCTGGCGCGCCCATCCCGGAGCAGGCCGCTGGATATCGGCGGCGCCGGGGCCGATCATGGCCCCGGATGGAGGGACCTTCACACCGAATGCCGGCGGCACCCGCTCCCAGCAGCACGGGGCGGGACGCGCTGGCCGATTGGCTCCGCGTCTCCGCGCTCGTGGTGGGGCTCGTGCGCTTCCTGAAGCTGGGGAGCTGGAGCCTCTGGCTGGACGAGGTCTACACGTGGGGCGACGCTCACAGCGCAGCCATGCAGAACCCGGCCGGGTACCGGGTCATCAGAGCCGTGGTCGAGGCCCTCGGTGAGGGGCCCACCGAGGCCGCGCTGAGGCTCGCCCCCGCCGTGGCGGGTTTCGTCTGCGTGCCGCTCACGGCCTGGGCGTTCACGCCATTCGCGGGCCGGCGCCGCGCGTGGCTGGCCGCCCTGGTCGTCGCCTCGAGCGCGTGGCAGGTCCAGTGGTCACAGACCGCTCGTTTCTACACGATGGCCCAGCTCGTCACGTTGGTGGGCGCGGGTCTCGCGCTTCGCGGCGCCCTCGCGGGTCGCGGGGCGCGCTGGGCCGCCGGACTGCTGATCGCGGCCGCCGGAGCGCTCTTCCACCCGCTGGCGCTGGTCCTCTGCGCTGGCCTCGGCCTCGCCGCCCTCGCGCTGCCGCCGGGGGAGCTCCCCGAGGATCGGGCTGCGGTCAGGAAGGCGACGTTCGTTCTCGCGCTGGTCGGCCTCGCGGCGGCTCCGGTGATGTGGACACGGGTCTGGCAGAGGTACTCGGCCTCCAAGGGCGTCGAGGACGCCGTGGCTGGTCTCCAGCACTTCGTGCTGGCCACGGGTGCGTCCATGACCCCGGGCGTCCTTCTGCTGGCCCTCGGTGGCGCGTGGGTCGGACTCGCCGCGCGCGACCGTCGAGCCGGATTCCTGGCCCTCGTTTGTTCCCTGAACGCGGCGCTGCTCGCGCTGGCGTCCACGAGGGCGGTCGTGACGGCCCAGTACGCGTTCACCCTCTTCCCGTGGGTGGCACTGCTCGCCTCGTGGCCGATCGGGGTGCGGGCCCTGCGCTCGCGCGGTGGCCCCGCGCTGGCGTGGTCGGGCGTCGCCGTCCTCCCTCTCCTGGCGGGGCTCTTCCTCTACCTCACGGTGGAGCGCGGCCAGCGCGGCCGCTGGCGCGAGGCCGTGGCCCTCGTCGAGGAACTGCGCGATCCGACGGATCTGATCGCATCGACCCCCGCGGTCGTCGCGGAGTTCTACCTCACGGGGGCGACCGAGACCGATGTGCGCCACGGGGATGCGGTCCTGCAGCTCGACCAGTGGGGAGCACGTCGACTCGAGCCCTGGCTCCGCTCCGGCCGCGTCGGCTGGATCATCGTCCGCAACGACTATCTTCAGCAGATGAGCGGGGAGCAGCGCGCTCGCGTGCGACGGCTCATGGAGGAGGAGTGCGCCCTCGTCAGGCGCTTCCCCGTGCCGGCTCTCGGCCGGGACCTCTCGATCGACGTCTGGCGCATGGGGGGGTGAGGCCCCCGGGCCGCGCTCACTCGGAGGCGCGCCCCATGAAATCGCCGGTGTCGGTGCTGACCTTCACCTTCTCGCCCGCCTTGATGTGGAGCGGCACGCGGATCTTCTTGCCCGTCTCGAGCACCGCGTCCTTCTTCACGTTGGTCGCCGAGTTGCCCTTGACCGCGAGCTCCGCTTCGGTGATCTCGAGGACGACCTGCGCGGGGAGGTCGATGGAGACGGGGGTCGTCTCGTGGAAGGTGACCTCGACCTCCTCGGACTCCTTCACGTAGCCCATCCGATCCTCGGCCATCTCCTTCGTGAGCGTGAACTGCTCGTAGGACTCGGCGTCCATGAAGACGTAGTCGCCGTTCGCCTCCTGGTAGAGGTACTGGGACTTCTTCTTGTCGAGGAAGGCGACCTCGAACTGATCGCCGGCGGCGGGGCGGAAGGAGCCGTTCTGGCCGGTCACCAGGTTGCGCGTCTTGACCTGGATGATCGCCCGCCAGTTGCCCGGGGTGCTGTGGCTGTAGTCGGTGATCAGGAGCAGGTGGCCGTCCTTGACGAGGACCTGTCCCTTGCGCAGTTCGGTGGCCTTGAGGTTCATCGTGCTGCCGAGGTTAGCGGGGATGCTCGCGCCGGACCTCCATTCGGCGCCCAGATTCAGGGGCGCCTGGCTCGCGGGGCGGCGGCCGGAGCCCGTCACTCCGCGGTTCTCCGGGGACTCAGTACTTCTTGCGCTGGGTCGAGGACGGGATCTCGAGCGCCTTGCGGTACTTCGTGACCGTCCGGCGGGCGATCTTGATGCCGTCCTCGTCCTCCAGCGCTTTGGCGATCGCGTCGTCGGAGAGGGGCTTCTCCGGAGCCTCGGCGGCGACGATCTTCTTGATCCGCTCCTTGATCGTGATCTGGCTCGCCTCCTCGCCGGAGGTCTTCGTCGTGCCGCCCGTGAAGAAGAACTTCAGGGGGAAGATCCCCCGCGGCGTCTGGGCGTACTTGCCTGCAACGCCCCTCGACACCGTGGAGATGTGGACTCCGACCTCGTCCGCGATCTCCTGCATGCGCAGCGGCCGGAGCGCCTCCTTCCCGCGCTCGAGGAACGCCCTCTGCCGGTTGAACAGAGCGACCGAGATCCGCTTGAGGGTCGACTCGCGCTGGAGGATGGCGTCGATGAACCAGGAGGCGTTCTCGAGCCGCTTCTTCGCCCACTCGCGCTCCTCCTTGGACCCCTCCTTCAGCATCCGGCGGAACTCCGCGGTCTGGTACAGCGGGTTGAGGCGCAGGCTGGGGGTGCGCTCTCGGTCGAGGCGTACGGTCACTTGCTCGTCGTCGAGCTCGACCATCACCTCCGGGTGGATGACCTCGGCGGCCGTGTCGCCGAAGCCCGCGCCGGGGGACGGGTCGAGGCGCTTCAGCAGCTCGATCGCGGCCTTCACGTCTTCGATGTCACGGCCCGTCGACTTCGCGATCTGCGGCAGGCGATTCGCGCTGATGTCCCCGAGGTGACTCTGGACGAGCTTGCGCATGAAGGGGTTCCACAGCCCCGCGCCCGGCAGCTGGAGGAGGAGGCACTCCGACAGATCGAGGGCGCCGAGACCCGGATGAACCGTCTCGCGAAGGCGTTCGAGCGCGTCCCGGACCTCGTCCTCGGTCACCACCAGATCCTCGTCGGATGGGGTTCGGGCCTCCTCCGAGGCGGCCTCTGGCGGCCCGTCGTCGATGACCGCCGCTGCGCCCTCCTCCTCGCCGTCGACCCCGAGGGTCCGCTGGACCTCGAGCGTGAGCTCGGCGGCGAGGGTCGCGGGAGTCTCCGTGAGGTAGCCCTGTTCGTCGAGCGACCAGACCACGTACTCGAGCACCGTGCGCTCGCGCTCGGAGAGCTCGAGCGGTCCGAGCTGCCCGAGGACGGCCTCGGCGAAGCTCATGGCCCCCTCGGGGGCGTTGAGCATCGCCTCGTACTTGCGGTCACCCTCCTCCGAGGATGCGACGCGGGCGCGCGAGCCATCACCGTGGTCCCGCTCGATCCGCTCGAACATCTCCAGCATCGACTCGGCGCCGCCGTCCGCTTCAGCGACCGCGCTCCCTCCTTCCTCCGACGCGCCGCTGGCCTCCGGCTCGGCGACCTCCAGGAAGGGGTTCTCCATGAGCTCCTGCTCGATCCGCTCGGACAGATCGAGCAGCGGGAGCTGCAGGATCTGCATCGCCTGGATCATCTGCGGCGACTGGATCAGTCGCTGCTCGAGACGGGCGGATTGGTGGAGGCCGAGCTTCAAGGGTGGGAACGGGTTCGCCTCCAGAGGTTAGCGACTCCGGGACTAGGCTCGCGGCTCTCATCGGTCACGCCCGTGGGCGCGGCCACGAAGATCGAGCGCGCGCTGTCCCCCGCGGGCGCTGTTTGGGTATGAAGTCCCGTCATGAGCGCGCCCACCCTCGAGATCAAGGCCAGCGGACGGACCCGGACCATCCCGCTCCAGGCTGGTCTGACTCGCATCGCGGGACCAGGGACGCGCGGCGTGGACGTCGAGATCGACGGGGCGGCGGGCGAATTGCATCTCTGGGACAGTCCCCCGAAGGTCGTCCGGGTTCGGGGAGAGGACGCGCTGGTGGCCGATGGGGCGATGGTCGAAGAGCTCGATCTCGCGGACGGCATCGGGTTCGCGTGGTGCGGGGCGAAGTTCCGCTACCGCGGAGTGGCCGTGCTCGAGGAGATCGCCGCGCCGCAGGGTCAGGGCCACGAGCGCGGTCCGGCCGCGCCGGCGGCCGGGTTCGAAGGCACCGACGCGCTCCTGTTCAAGCGAGTCGCGGCGGGGCTCCTCGTCGAGACCGGTCTGGCCGACAAGAAAGCGGTCAAGCGCTGGCAGACGGCGGTCATGCAGCAGAGCTGGGACGCCGACGCGTGCGCCGAGGAGATCCTGTCGCATCCTGGCGCGCGGGCCGGTCTCAGCGATCCGAAGATGCTGAACCGCGCTGACCGGCTCGAGCGGGACTTCCTCATGGCGTCCCTCCAGCGGGGGATCCGGGGGGCTTCGCGCCGCGCCCGAGGCGCGGCGAGGAACACCACGGCCTTCTTCGTGGCGAACGTCATCGCGATCCTGGTCTACAGCGCCATCATCATGGCCCTGCTGATCGTGGCTCGCGTGGGCTATGACTGGAGCCTGGACGGAATCATCGACAGAATGGCCGCCGTCCTCCCCGGTCCGGCCGGAGAATGAGGGCCGCATGCCGCCTGTTTCCCACCTTCCCCCGGGCGGCCCCACACGAAGCGCCACGATGACCGACCGCTCCGCAGAAAAGAGCCTCTTCTCCCTCGCGCAGATCCAGCACCTGATGCGCGTGGAGTTCAGCCGGGCGCAGCGCTACGGGTATCCGATCGCGTGCTTGATGATCGCGGTGGATCGCCTCGGCCATCTCCGGGACATGTACGGCTACGAGGCGAAGGAGGTGATCATCGACTCCCTCGTGGACTTGCTGAAGAGCGCCACGCGGAACTCCGATTTCCTCGGTCGCATGGCCGACGACCGCCTGCTCGCGGTGGTCCCTCACACCGGGCCGTCCGGGATCCGTTCCCTGTCCAGGAGGCTGGTGAATCAGGTCCACCAGCTCGACTTCGACAGCGACGGCCGTCGCATCCCGATCACGGTGGCCATCGGCGGCAGCTACGACGGCTCCGATGAGGGTGGCGAGTCGACGGATCAACGAACCATGTTCTTCGACACGCTTCTCCAGGCGTCGGAGGAGGCGCTCGACGAAGCCGTCGCGGCGGGTGGAGATCGCGTGGTCTTCCTCACGCCCGCCGAGATGGGCGGAGCGGGCAGCGGCAGCTGATGCGGGTGCTCGTCGCCGACGACGAGGTCACGATCCTCGTCACGCTGCGCGACGCGCTGGAGGACGCGGGACACTCGGTGCTCGGCGCCACGGACACGACGAGCGCGCTTCAGGCGCTCGACGCTCAGCCTCCTCCGGAGGTCGTCGTGACGGACGTGCGCATGCCGGGCAGGGGCGGGATGACGGTGCTCGAGGAGTCACTCCAGCGGGATCCGGAGCGGCCCGTGCTGCTGATGACCGGGTACGCGTCGATCGACGACGCCGTGGGTGCCATGCGGCAGGGGGCCGTGGACTACATCCAGAAGCCGTTCCGCAACGAGGCGATCGTCCGGCGCATCGAGACGCTGGGTCGGATCGCAAACCTCGCCGAGGAGAATCGCGGCCTGCGCGAGCAGCTGGACGCCCGTGAACCAGGAGCCTTCGACGGCGTCATCGGGTCCTCCGACGCGATGAAGGCGGTCTTCGAGCGAGTGCGGACCGTCGCCGCGACGGAGGCGACCGTCGAGATCGAGGGGGAGTCGGGCACCGGCAAGGAGCGCATCGCGCAGGCGGTCCATTCCCTCAGCCAGCGCAGGGACGGCCCGTTCATCGCGCTCGGGTGCGGTGCGCTCCCCGAGAACCTCCTCGAGGCGGAGCTGTTCGGGCACGAGAAGGGCGCGTTCACCGACGCGAAGGCGGCCCGCAAGGGGCGGATCGAGCTCGCGGACGGGGGGACCCTGTTCCTCGACGACATCGACGACATGCCCATGTCCCTGCAGGTCAAGCTGCTGCGCGTGCTCCAGGAGCGCGCCTTCGAGCGGGTGGGGGGCGAGGTGACGCGAACCTCGGACTTTCGCGTGGTGGTGGCGACCAAGGTCCCGCTTCGAGGGCTCGTGAAGGAGGGGGCCTTCCGCGAGGACCTCTTCTACCGAATCCACGTCGTTCCGATCGTTCTCCCGCCGCTCCGCGAGAGACGCGGAGACGTCTCGCTCCTGGTGCAGGCGATGATCGAGCGCTACGGCGGCGGCCGTGGCTTCGAGGTGGCGCGCTCGACCATGCAGATGCTCGAGCGCTACGCGTGGCCGGGGAACGTCCGGGAGCTCGAGAACGCCGTGCAGCGCGCCGTCGCGCTCGCCGGTGAGTCGAGGTCCCTCGCCGCCGAGGATCTGTTGCCCCAGGACGGCCGCTGGCGACGGACCGCTGAGGTCCAGGTGGACGTGCGTCCGCTGCGAGACGTCCTGCGTGAGGCCGAGGTCGCCCATCTCCGCGCTGCCCTCGTGGCGACCGGTGGGCATCGCTCGCAGACCGCCGAGCTCCTCGGCATCTCCCGGAAGGTGCTCTGGGAGAAGCTCCGGGACCTGGGGATCGATGCGGACGCGCCCGAGGAGGGCGCGGGCGGCGAGGCGTGAGCGGCGTCCGCCTCCCGGCGGGCTCCGTCCCGACGGACACCGTCACGGTCCCCGCGGGCGCGGTCGTGGTCACCGATCTGCACCTCGCACCCGAGGGGGATCCGCGCACGGACGCGTTCATCGCCTGGTGGAACGCGCGAGAGCCGCGTCCGCCGATGCTGATCGTGCTGGGAGATCTCTTCGACACATGGGTCGGACCGAAGCAGGGCAGGCTCCGGGGCTCGGCGCGCGTGCTCGCCTTCTTCCGTGAGCTCGTGACGCACGGGGTCGAGGTGCACCTGGTGCCGGGCAACAGGGACGCTCTCATGGGCGCGGACGTGGAGGAGGCCGCCGGCGCTTCGGTCCACCTCGATGGCTTCATCGGCTCGCTCGCGGACGGCAGCCGCGCGGCCTTCGTGCACGGGGACGGCCTGTGCATCCTCGACCGCGGCTACCAGCGCTTGAGAAGGGTCTGGCGCATCGGGGCCGTGAGGGCGGCCTCGCACCTGGTTCCGCTCTTCGTCGCCCGGGCCGTGGCGCGACGTCTGCGCCGGCGCTCGGAGCTGGCGAAGCCCCTCAAGCTCGAGGAGGAGAGGGCCATCCGGCCTGAAGCGGTGGACGCTCTCGTCAGCGCCACCGACGCCGAGGTCGTCGTATGCGGACACGCTCACGAGCCGCGGGACGAGATCCTGCCCGGCGGGGCGCGCTGGATCGTCGTCGGCGCCTTCGGCGAGGAGCGTGGCGGTGAGGTTCTCGAGCTCCACGCTGGCGGTGCGACG
>PKCK01000022.1 GCA_002862085.1 Planctomycetota bacterium
GAGCCGGCGGACCTCCGCGGCGAGGTCGGAGTAGACGACCTCGGAGTCCTCGATGGGGGTGCCGACCTGAAGGGAGAGGAACGCGGTGAACTCGCCCTGGTGGACCTCCGGGATCAGCTCGAGTCCCAGGCCCTGCGCGCGGTCGTACGCGACCCAGCCGAGCCCGCTCGTCGCCGCGATGACGACCAGCGGCGCAGCGAGGGCGAAGCGCAGGAGCTGCGGGTAGACCGCGTCCACCGCGCGCCACAACAGGTCGAAGGCGATCTTGAACGGCAGCGTCAGCGCGTAGAGCAGCGCGCCGATCACGAGAGCGACGAGGAGCACCGCGCGCATCACGAGGAAGCCCGTCAGCATCAGGAGGCCGACCAGCAGCGCCTGCGCTCTGCCGCCGAGCCCTTCCGCCTCCTCCAGGGAGAAGAAGGCGCTCAGGAACGACCCCTCGCGCCGCGCGCGGAACGCGTCGAGCGGACTCCCCTCACCGGAGAGGAACGGTCGCGACGCCAGCATGGGGATGAAGAGGATCGCCACCAGCAGCGACACGAGCAGGGACGAGACGACGGTGACCGCCTGGTCGCCGAAGATCTGGCCGGCGATGCCCTGGACGAAGACGATGGGGGCGAAGACGGACACGGTCGTCAGGGTCGACGCGGTGATCGCGCCCGCGACCTCGGCCACGCCGCGCACCGCCGCGTCCTTCAGCGAGTCGCCCTCCTCGCGGCAGCGTGTGATCGACTCGAGCACCACGATCGCGTTGTCGACCAGCATCCCGACGCCGAGGGCGAGGCCGCCCAGGGACATGATGTTCAAGGACACGCTGAGCAGATACATCGGCGCGAAGGTCACGACGACGGAGATCGGGATCGCCACCGCGATGATCAGGGTGGCCGACAGCCGCCGCAGGAACATCCACATGACCGCGATGGCGAAGAGCGCGCCGAGGAAAGCGGACTGCTTGACCTCGTCGACGGCGTCGGCGATGAACGTCGACTGATCGCTCAGCAGCTCGATCTTCGCCTCGTCCCGCATGGTCCACGCGAGGAAGCCGAGCTTCGAGCGGTCGGACCACTCGATCTCCTCCTCGTCCTGACCCGCGTACTTGGCGGCGAGAGTCTCCTGCTCGGCGGAGCCCAGCACGGCGGTGCGAACGCGCTCCGCGACCTCCACGATGTTCGCGCCGGCCTCGCGGTAGATCGCGATCTCGACCGCCTCCCGCCCGCCGAGCTTGGTGACCACCTCGCGCTCCGCGTGCGTGCGCGAGACCTCGGCGACGTCGCGCACTCGCACGACCGCGTCGTTGACGCGCGCGATGGCGAGCTCCCGGATCTCCTCGACGCTCTCGAACTCGTTGAGGGTCCGGACGAGGTAGTCGGTCGAACCCTCACGGATCTGACCTCCGCTCGCGTTCAGGTTCTCCTGGGCGAGGCGCTGGCCGATGAGCGCGGGGTCGAGGTCGAGGGCGGCCATCTTGAAGGGGTCGACCCGCACCCGGATCTCCTCCTCCATGCCGCCGCGCACCTGGACCGCGGCGACGCCTCCGAGCCCCTCGAGCTCTCGCTTGATCCGCTTCTCCGCGAGCCACCGCAGTCGGATCAGCGTGTCCTCGTCGTCCGCCTCGGCGTCGCGATCGGGGGGCGCCACGCCGAAGCGCAGGATCGGGTCGAGGTTGGGGTCGTAGCGGAGGATGAGGGGCTTCTCGGCCTCGCTGGGGAGGAACACCCCGTCGAGCCGGTCGCGGACCTCCTGGACCGCGAAGGTCATCTCCGTGCCCCAGTCGAACTCGAGGACGACGTCGCTGGTGCCGGCGCGGCTGATGCTCGTCGTGTCGACGAGCTTCGGCAGGGTCGCGAGGGACTCCTGCAGGCGGACCGAGATGCGGTCCTCGACGTCCTCGGGCGCGGCGCCCGGGAAGGTCGTGCGCACGGTCAGCGTCGGGTAGCTGATCTCCGGGAGCAGATCGACCGGCAGCTTGGCGAAGGACACGACGCCGAAGACCGCCAGCGCGACCATCAGCATCGTGATCGCGACCGGCCGCGTCGCCACGAAGGCCAGCGCACTCCGGGCCGCCTCGGCCGTGCCGCCGGCGCCCGCGAGGCTCGCGCCGCCCGGGCCCGCCGCGGGCGCCGGCCGCGCGGGTTCTCCCGGCTCGACGGGGCCGCCGGACTCAGTCGCCATCACCCTCGGCCTCGGTCGTGGCCGCGGGAGCGGTCCGCGCGGCGGGCCAGAGGCTGGCCTCGATGCCGTCCCCGTCCTCGAGGTCGCGGTTGCCCACGACGACGACGTCAGCGCCCGGAACGAGCGGCGCGTCGCCGGTGGAGAGGATCTCGACGTCGTCGTCGTCCGAGAAGCCCTCCTCGACCCGGATCTTCCGGGCGCGGTCCCCTTCGGCGAGGAACACGAAGAAGGAGTCACCTTCGCGCAGGAGCGCGCGCTTGGGAACGACCAGCGCATCGGGGTGGCGCTCGGTCACGATGCGAACGCGCAGCAGCATCCCCGGCAGGACGGGGGGGCGCGGGTCGCCCTCGGCGGGCTGATCGACGCCGAGCGTCACGCGGAACTGACCGGACGCCGCGTCGATCGTGGGACTCACGAAGAGGATCCGACCTCGGTAGCTGTGCTCGGGGAGGGCCTCGGGGAAGATCTCGATGTCCACCGGGCCGGCGGCGCCGCCGTCGGCGCTCGAGGACAGCTGGGCCGCCGCCGCTCGGAAGAAACGCAGCTCGCGCTGGGGCCGTGAGACCACGGCGCGGACGTTGTCCGGATCGGTCAGCAGGAAGGCCATCGCCGTCCCGGTGACGTTGTCGCCGATGCGCACGTCGCGCTGCGCGATGACCCCGTCGAAGGGGGCGGTGACCGTCGCGTAGGAGAGGTTCAGCCTCGCACGGGAGATCTGGAGCGTCGCTTTCTCGATGGTGATCTCCTGGGACGACAGGGCGGCCTCCGCGCGCTTCTTGGCGACCTTCTGGGCGGCGAGATCGGCCTCGTTGGTCTGGACCGTCAAGCGCAGCTGGTCGAGCTCGTTGCGCGAGACGACGTCGGCCGCGTCCTCCTTGCGCGCCAGCTCGCGCTTGGACTGGTCGAAGGTCAGCTGCGCGCGCTCCACCTGCGCCTCCGCCTCGCTGACGGCGAAGGTCAGGCCGATCTTCGCGTCCTCTGCCTCACGCTTCGCGATGATCGCCTCGTCGAGGGCGGCCTGGAGCTCGCGCGGGTCGAGGCGCATCAGGACCTCGCCTGCGGCGACACGGTCGCCCTCCTCCACGAGCAGCTCGGTGACCACGCCCGTGGTCCGCGGGATCACCTGGATCTCGCTCTCCGAGGCCGCGTTCACCGTGGTCGAGATGGCGCGCACCATCTCCTCCTGCAGGAGCGGGGCCGTCAGGACGTTGGCGCGGCGAGCCCGCTCGATCCCGCCCTCGAAGCCGCGCTCCTCGCCCGGTGCGCCGCCCACGGACTCCCCCGCGCTCGCCCCGGCCGCGCCATCGTCCCCGAAGGGACTGCACGAGAAAGCCAGGACGAGGGGCAGGCAGGCGAGGGCCCGGCGGTGGCCGGGCGGGGGGTCTTCGCGCCGGTGGTGGGGCTGGTGCACGAGGAGGTCGTGGGGAGAGGGGGGTGGATCGCTCGCCAGCGGGGCGAGGGCGGTGTCGGGCTCGAGGGCCGCGGCTGGTAGGCTCCGCGGAATGCGCAGATCCCGACCCACTGCTGTCAGAGCCTCCGACGGTCTCCGCCGGATGGTCGCCACCCGACAGTCTCGCCGGGGCTCCTCGCGGGCCGTTCGGCGGTCCCGGGAAAACGGCGCGTCGGGAGGCGAAAAACGTCTGTAACCGGGCATGGGATCCACCACCAATCCGGGCGGCGAGGGCCGCCCGTCCATCGCCGCGCCCGGCCTCGGCGCCCTGCGCCGCTTCGGACTCGTCCTCGCGACCTGGAGCCTGATCGGGCTGGCGCAGCCGGGCGTGCTGCGCCCCGACGGCTTCGGTCACCTCGCGTTCCTCGCGATCGGCCCTTGGGCGTGGGCGGCGAGGCGCCCTGGTCGGCGCGCCTTCCTCGCCGAGTGGGCAGCGCACTCCTTCGGCCTCGCAGGCGTGTTCGCCTGGATGCTCGCGTTCCTCCCCGCGATCCTCGTGCCCATGTCCGTCGTGCCGGCGTTGCTGCCGGCGGCGATGGGCATCGCCTTGCGGCGCGCCGGGCCCTGGCCCCTGGCGCTGCTCGCGCCCGCGGCCTGGACGGCGGCCGAGGTGGCGCGCTGGGTGATCCCCGTGCCGTTCTCCTTCGGCTGGTTCCGGCTGGGGACGCTGATGCACGACACGGAGTGGATCGTGGGCAGCGCGGCGTGGTTCGGGACCTGGGGGCTGACCTGGGCGGTGGCGGCCCTGGGGGGCTGGGCAGCCGATCGTGTGGACGGGCTGCTGCGCGAAGAAGGCACGCACGGTCCCGGAGCCCGCTCGACCGTCCTCAGCTGGGTCCTGGGGCTCGGCCCTCTCGCCGGCCTCGCGGCCCTCGACGCGGCCGCGGCGCCGCCCGCGCTGCGCGACGGGCCGGACGTCCTCGTGGTCCAGCCCGGCATCGAGCAGGAGATCAAGGCGGCCGGGATCGATCCCTTCCGCGACATGTACGGGCCGCAGGTGACGCGCACCCTGCGCGCCCTCTACGAGACCCGCCCGCCCGGCGCGGTGGGGGACGCGGCTCAGCCGGATCTCGTGCTCTGGGGGGAGACCTTCCTCCCGGGCAAGCTCGCCTCGCCGGACGTTCGCGCCGCCTTCGAGGCCGGCGCGCGTCCCGCGCCTTGGGCGCGCCCTCTCGAGGACGCGCGGCAGCTGGAGGCGAGTGACCTCTACGCGAGGGGACTCGCGGGCGTGCTCTTCGGCGATCCTTCCTTCCGCCGTGACCTCGGCTACCTCTGGCCGCGGACCTTCGGCGCGCCGGACGCGCCGGAGTTCTCCGATCGGGTGCTGCGCGCCGAGCGACTGCTCCCGCCGGGGACCTCCTTCCTCAGCGGCGTCGAGGCCTGGACCGTGCAGGACGGGATGCTCCGCAGCGTGAACGGCGTCGTGCTGTGGGACGCGGAGGGCCGGCCGGGCACCGTCGCGCCGAAGGTCCACGTCGTCCCGGGCGGGGAGAGCGCCGAACCCCTGCGCAGCATCCCGTTCGTCCTCGACGCGATCCGGCGGGTCGCGAAGAACGTCCCCGACTTCGTGGGCGCCGAGGGACCGGCGGTCCTGACCCTCCGGACCCGCGAGGGCGACGCGTTCCGCTTCGCGGTGACGGTCTGCTACGACAACGCTTTCGACGACGTCTACGCCGGGCCCGTGCGTGACGAGCCGGTGGACTTCTACGTCGTGGCGAGCAACGAGGCGTGGTACGGGGCGAGCCCGGAGATGGATCACATGCTCGCGTTCTCGCGCGTGCACGCCGCCTCGGTCCAGCGCGCGATCGTCCGCGCCACCAACTCCGGTATCTCCTGCGTGGTGGGGCCGGACGGGACCGTGCTCCGGCTCCTCGAGGAGGACGGGCGGAGGAAGATGATCTCGGGCGCCCTCCGGGCCACGGTCCCGGTCCCCGACGCAGGGCGTGGCGCCGTGGGCGCGACCTTCTTCGCCCGTACCCAGCCGCTCCAGCCGTGGGCCTTCGGGGGAGCGGGGCTGCTGGTCCTCCTGGCCGCGCTGGTGGCGGGCCGCCGGCGCGGCGTCGGCGGAGCCGGTTGAAGGAGCGCTCGGCCGACCGGCGGATCGGGCGTTCACCAGCCCTCCGGGCGCTCCTGCGGGAGCCTCGCCGGCTCCCAGAGCCCCGAGAAACTCGCTTCGGAGCGAGTAACCCGCCCCTCCAACGTCGTTAGTGCCGCGCCCGGCGGGACCGCCGGCGCTCCACCCGGATCGCCAGGACCTGCCGCCCGCCCCTCCGATCGGTCGCTCCCGCCCCAGGAAGGGCAGCCAGGACGCCTTCGCGTGCTTGACCCTGTCGGGCAGACGCCCCTACACTCCGCCGCCCCGCGGAGCCGGGCATCGTCCCTGCAGAACCTCCGCTTTCTCCCCCCAGAACCTCCCGCACACCCGGCGACCGGCCCGCGCCCCTGGCGCGTCCCCGAGGGCTCAGCCCCCGAACCCCGGCCGCCGGCCCCTGCGAGTCTCCTGCGAACTCCCCCGAGTTCTCCCACGAGCCAACCATGAGCCCGATCGGACGCATCTTCGTCGTCATCAACCTCGTCCTCGCCGCCGTGTTCCTCGGATCCGGCGCCGCGTTCCTGGCCAGCGGCGAGCGCTACCGCACCGACTTCGAGAAGGAGATCGTCGCGAAGGCGAAGCTGAAGGAGGACCTCGAGTCGCAGATCGGCGAGCTCGAGGCCCAGAAGTCGGCCGCCGAGCGGATGCGCGAGGAGATGCGCAACGCCAAGGCGCAGCTCGAGACCCAGAAGGAGGCCCTCGACGCCGACATCGCCGCCAAGACCGACGAGCTGAACCAGCTCAAGGCCCAGGTTTCGAACTGGGGCTCCCAGGTCGAGGGCCTGAGCGGGCAGATCGAGACCGCCGTCGCCAACGCCGAGGCCGCCTCCGAAGCGCGGGTCGCCGCCGTCGAGGCGCGCAACGAGGCGCAGAACGAGGCCGCCGACGCCGTGCAGGCCCGCGCCGACGCCGAGGACCAGATCAACCAGCTCGAGGCCGAGATCGCCTCGCTGCGCACCGACCTCACCGCGACCCGCGGCCAGCTGCAGTCCACCTCGACCCAGCTCGCCACCGCGATGCAGGTCGCTGGCCTGACCATCGACGACATCGGGGCCGCCGCCCCGCCGATCAACGGCGCCGTCCTCGGCGTCGACGCGGTCGGCGGCGCGACCATCGTCCACATCAACCGCGGCTCCAACGACAACGTCAAGCAGGGCTACGTCTTCGAGATCTACAGCAGCGGCACCTACAAGGGCCAGGCGCGCGTCGAGATCGTCCACGACGGCTCCTGCTCCGCCCGCATGATCACCGCTCGCGAGGGCACCGCGGTCGCCCAGGGTGACCGTGCCTCGACCCAGATCGGCGGCTGATTCTCCTCATCCCCCAGACCCTTCAACAGAGGAGAACAGACATGGCACGCTCCAAAGGACGCTCCGGCGGCGGTCGCTCCAGCAGCCGGCGCAGCGCCAAAACAGAGGCCGCAGAGGTCGAAGTCGTCGAGGAAGAAGGCGGCATGGGCATCGACGACGGGATCATCATCATGACCACGCTGCTGCTCCTGACGGCGGTGCTGTTCATGGACTACACCCGCGGCAAGTTCTACGGCGAGGGCATGCTCTTCGCCGCGGACTACGAGGCCCCCGAGGGCTTCACGTCGGGCATGGCGCCCTCGGGCACCGACGCCGACTGACCCGCGGCGCGGCCACGAGCCGCGTCCCCGCGCCGGTCCATCGACCGAAGATCAGGCCCCGAGCGGACATCCGCTCGGGGCCTGATCGATTTTTGGAGCTTTCCGGTCCAGTCGCGCTATTGAAATGGGCACCCGTGACTCCTCAGACTGGGGCCACTGGCGTCACCGACGGAGAGGGGCCGTCGATGCCAGCACCGCACCAGGACCGCGCCGCCGGACGTCACCGCACGACGCCCGATCCGACGCGCCCAGCACCGCACGAACGTTGGAATGAGGGTGATCGACACGATCCAGAAGCCGAGCGGCCCGACCGCTCGTCCTGCCACCATGAGCGGCCTCCGGCCGCGGGCGGGCGCATGAGCTTCTTCAAGCCGATGGAATGGGCCTTCGGTCACCTGTCCACGGACATGGGGATCGATCTGGGCACCGCGAACACCCTCGTGTGTACGCGAGGCCGCGGCATCATCCTGAACGAGCCCAGCGTGGTGGCCGTCAAGAAGGGCACCAACGAGGTGCTCCTCGACGGCATGGCCGTGGGCAACACCGCCAAGGAGATGCTCGGCCGGACCCCGGGCAACATCCAGGCGATCCGCCCGCTCAAGCACGGCGTCATCGCGGACTTCGACGTGACGGAGAAGATGCTCCGTTACTTCATCACGAAGGTCCACGACGGCCGGCACTGGGTGAAGCCGCAGGTGGTCATCGCCGTGCCCGTCGGCATCACCGCCGTCGAGCGCCGCGCCGTGATCCACTCCGCCGAGCGCGCCGGCGCGCGTCGGGTGTTCCTGATCGACGAGCCCATGGCGGCGGGGATCGGCTGCGACATGCCGGTCACCGAGGCGCGCGGCTCGCTCATCGTCGACATCGGCGGCGGCACGACCGAGATCGCCGTCCTCTCCCTCGCCGGCGCCGTCGTCTCGACGTCCCTGCGCATCGCCGGCGACGAGATGGACGAGGCGATCCTCTCCCACCTGCGCCGTCACCACAACCTGCTCATCGGCGAGCAGTCTGCCGAGCGGATCAAGCTGACGATCGGCAGCGCGTGGTCCATGGAACAGGAGCTCTCCATGGAGGTGAAGGGCCGCGATTCGGTGCAGGGTCTCCCGCGCCGCACCACGGTCACCTCCATCGAGATCCGCGAAGCGCTGAGCCACCCCGTGCGGCTCATCTGCGAGGCCATCCGCGGCATCCTCGAGGAGGCTCCGCCCGAGATCAGCGCGGACCTCGTCGACACCGGCATTACGCTGGTGGGCGGCGGCGCGCTCCTCTACGGCATGAGCCAGGCGATCTCCGACCATCTCGGCGTCCCCGCGCGCGTCGCGGAGGATCCGCTGACCGCCGTGGCCCGTGGTACGGGCATCTTCCTCGAGAAGCTCGACGTGTTCAGCCGGGTGCTGAGCACGTCGGAGGATGACTGATCGAAATGCTGCGGGCGCGGGAGGTCGATCGCGGGGAGCGCGATCGGCGCCGCGCTCCGCTGCTCCCGGCGCGTTCGCGCGGCGTGGAGATTCGTTCGCGGCGCGGATCCGCCGCGTCTCGTCGTTCATGGCGGCCGCCTGGCGCCAAGTTTGAGTTGCTGAAGCTCGGCTCGAGGGGGAGCCGTGGCGTGGAGCGAGCCTCGATCCCCGATGGTCGGTGGCTCCTCCGCTGGTCGCGCGTCCGCTGACGCGCCACGAGAGTCATGTCGTCGCGCGCAGCCACCGTCACCATCGCCGGAGTCTCCGCCCTCCTGGCCCTGCGTCCCTTCGGTCCCATGGACCGGCTGGCGGATCTCGTGACGCTTCCCTCCCGCGCTGCGGCGCCTCTGGGCCTCCCGGCCACCCTGGTGACGGAGTTCCGTGCCCCCAAGGAGTCGGGCGCCGACGAGACCCGGCTCGCGGGCGAGTCCGAACTCTCCGTCCAGCTCGAAGAAGCGGTGCTGTTCTCGGCGTGGCCGACCGAAGTGGAGTTGCGCCCGGACGTGAAACCGGTCGTCGGCGAGGTCGACGCCCGCCTCGGCCGCTCTCGGGACGTCATCAGAGTGCGCGTGGCCGACCCCAAAAGGGTCGAGCTGGGCCAGCCCGTCGTGGCCGGGGACGTGTACATCGGCCGCGTCTCGAGGATCCCCTTCCGCGAGCCGTCGGCGGACGACCCCGGGCTGCTCGAGCGACTGATGCGAGCGCTCCGACTGAGCTCACCTCCGCTTGAGCCGCCCCGAGACGCCGTCGACGTGGCCCTGGTGACCGGGGCCGATCAGCGCGTCGGCGGCCTCGTGCTCGAGGACCAGGAAGGCAACTCGTGTGCGCTCGTCGTCGGCGGGCTCGCCTGGCGACCCGACGATGTCGTCTGGCTCGCGATCCACGCGCCCGAGCGGCGTTCGACGAGTCAGGGCGTCGTGGAGGTCAGCGAGCCCCTCGGCCTCGACGAGGACTTCGGGGTCCTGGGCGAGGGGTTCAAGATCGGGAGGCTCCGCGCGGCGGAGGTCGCCCGTCCCGACACCGACTCGGAGTGGGCATTCATGCGTCCCTTGAGCGGAGCCGAGGACGACTCTCGCGCCTCGAGGAGCGAACTCATGACGCGCAGGATCGTCGGAATCCAGTCGTACATCGACTTCAGGGGGATCAACCAGGTCCTGGTGCTGGCGCCGAGCGAGGGCGCTGAGCCGGTGGATCACGATCGAATGCGCGAGGAAATGCCGTTGACCCCCGTGCTCCAGGACGGCGGCTGGGGCGGCGCGAGGCTGCTGGTCACCGGCGACGCCGTTCCCTGGCGCTCGACGCTGCGCGTCGATCGCGGTATCAGGGATGGCCTGGAGGTCGGTGCCGCGCTCGTCGAGGGGGTGCGTCTCGCCGGGCGGGTGAGCGATCCCCGCCCGATGGCCTCCGCGGTCGCCACCGTCTTCGATCCCGGGTTCAGCGTGAACGTGCTCGCCCAGTCCGAGGAGGATCCAAAGGCGCCGCCCCTCGCCATGGGCCGGCTCACCAGCGAAGGGCGCGCGGCCGACGGGAGCTTGCTCCTTCGGTGGCTGCCCGACCGTGGGACGGCTTGGCCCGCGTGGGCGTTGGATTCCTCGACGGGCGGCCGGTCCCGCGACGTCGAGGTGACCCTCTGGACGGGATCGGGAATGGTCCGGGTGCCGCGCGGACTCAGGATCGGCCGGGCCACGCTCCCCGCGGACGCGCGGCCGGCGGGCACCGCTGCGGACTCCGAGGAGGGCTGTCTGCTGCGCGTCGAGGAGACCGCGAGCCTGCGCGGTCCCTTCCAGGTGCGCCTCGGCGGCGCGCGTCTCTCGCGCACGGACGCCCTGGCGGACGGGGAGGCCGCGCCACGATGAAGCGTGCCAGCGGCTTCGTCCTCGTCGCCTTCTGGGTCGCGTTCGCCTGCGCGCTGCAGGTCGCGCTGCTCGCCTTCGGTCCTTGGGTCGACCTCGGCACGGCCTCGGTCACGCGCGCCCTCGTGCCCGACCTCGGGATCTGCGTGCTCGTGGCGGCCGTGGCGCGCGTCGGGCGTCATGACGCGGTGGGGCTCGCGATCGCGGCCACGGTCGGGCGCGCCGCCTTCACCGGGGCGACCCCCTTCGCCTTGCTCGCCGGCTCCATCGTGGTGGCCTACCTCGCCGGATCCCTGGGCCGCATGGCCGAGCTGGATCGTCCGTTCCTGCGGGTCACGAGCGCCGGGGTCGGCGCCCTCCTGTTCGGTTGGTGGCTCCTCTTCGTCGACTTCGTGCGCGTCGGCGAGGCCCGCGCCAGCGGTGCTCTCTCCTTCGGTGAGGTCGTCGCTCCGCTCGCCTGGGCTCCGCTCGTCACCGCCTTCACGACGGCCCTGGTGGCCTTCGCGCTCTGGCCGATGCTGCGGGCTCTCCCCGGTCTGCGCCGCCTCGAACGCTCCGTCTTCTGAGTCAACATCGTGCGCCGCTTCGGACCCCTTCAACTCGTTCTCGTCCTCGCCACCCTCGCGCTGCTCGCGCGGCTTTGGGACGTGCAGGTGGTGCAGCACGACGTATGGGCCGCCGAGTCCGTGAACCTGGTGCGGTCCCAGTCGGTCGAGCCGTACGTGCGCGGCGCGATCCGCGACCGCCACGGCAGGCTCATCGCCCACGACGAGGAGGTCTACACCCTCGACTTCGTGTGGCGTGAGTTCCGTCGCGGCCACCCCCTGGGCCAGGTCGCGATGATGCGCTCCCTCGCGAAGATGAGTCCGGTCGGGCTCGACGAGACGAGCCAGGACCTGGAGGACCTGGCCGTCGAGTACGCATCCCTGAGCCCCGCTGCGCTCGTGGAGTTCGGGGAGGGCGAGGCCCTGAAACTCCGCGGCAACGACGAGTACGTCCCGGGGATCGCCGCCGACGACGATGGCGAACGGAAGACGCTCGCCAGGCGAGAGAACCGGCCGACCCGTGCCGGAGACATCAGCTTCTACATCCTCCGCCTTCTCGATCTTTCGCGGCTCGAACAGCGCAGGGTCCGCGACCTGATCGAGAAGGAGGGCGGCGAAGAGCGCAGTTTCCTCGACCTCGCAGGGGAGGCGACCCGCCGCGAGACGGCCGAGGTGGAGAAGAACCTGCGCGACCGTGTGGACAGCGCGCGCGCTCGTCTCGCGCGGCTCGCCGAGCTGATCGAGTTCGACGAAGACGACTCCGGAGCTCCTGGGCAGGAGCCCACCTCGAAGGAGAAGCGCCTCTTCGAGATCATCGAAGAGCGCCGGCGCGAGGTGGACGACGACTCCGCCGACCAGCTGTTCCGCATCGCGGCGGGGTTCTCTCCGCGACGCCTCTCGAAGGAGAACCTCCGCCGCTTCGAACTGGACTGGCTCGCCGCGGCACTGGACTGGAACGACGAACGCCTCGAGGATTGGCAGGCGAGCCGCCCGGCGATCTTCAAGGAGGAGGCGCTCGCCGGCACTGGACTGGGACGACACACGCCTCGAGAAGTGGCAGGAGAGCCGCGCGGCGATCTTCAAGGAGGAGGCGCTGGCTCGGATGACGAACCACACCATTGGATGGCGAACCACACCATCGCCCGCTCCAAGATCGTTCCCGGCGGCGCCGAGAGGGACCGCGGTCCTGCGGATCGTCTCCTCTCCGCCATCGCGCACACCTTCCGCGCTGAGTCCGACTCGTGGGCACGGAAGAACGCCGCTCCCGAGAACTGGCGAGAGGTCGCGGAGCTGGAGGTCCTCGCGACGCTGCATGACCGGCTCGTCGTTGAAGGGAGCATCGAGGACGCCTGTCGCGCGCCGGTGTTCCGCTTCCAGAGTCCAGAGGTGCGGAGCTCCCCCGAGGGCGGCGAGAAGCTCCTGGAGAAGATGCTCGAGGAGGTCCGCCTTGACGAGGAGGAGTCGGTCGAGCCGATCGAACTCGCCAACACCTGGCGACGCGACTGGGATGAAGACGACCGGGATCTCGTGTCTGAGGTCCTCTCGAGGATGAACACGAAGCTCCAGGCCCGCATCGCCGAGGTGCTGAGCCTCGCCGCCGGCGATCGGGCGCAGGTCCAGCTCGAGGAGGTCCACGTCGAGAAGGCCAGGGAGACTCGCCGCTACGTGGTGCGGGACCGCGGCGCACGCTCGCGGACCATCGGCAAGGAGCCCAGCATCGATGTGGTCCTGCTCGTCACGCGCTACCCGAAGGCCTTCGCGGGATTCCGCGCGACCCCCCGCACCGAGCGCGTGCTCGATGCCATGGGCCCGGACGGCGTGACGCCCCTCGCGTCACGCCTGATCGGCAAGGTCCGTTCGCCGTACCTCGTGGACGTCCTCGCCGATCGGCCGGAGCTCGAGAGGCTCGCCACCCTCCGCCGCAAGCTCGAGCTGCCGGAGGACGACCGCGAGCAGATTCTGAGGCTCATCGACGACAGTTATCGGCCGGGCGAGAGGGTCGGCGCTTCGGGCCTCGAGGCCTGGCTCGACGAGGAGCTCAGGGGCAAGAACGGCGTGTTCGAGGAGCAGGGCCTTCAGGATCGGGTCGCTGGCAACCGTGATCCGATCTACCGCGGCGCGGAGGACGGGCAGGACGTCGTGCTGACCCTCGACGTCGGCCTGCAGCGGGCGGCGGAGAGCGTCCTGATGGCGCCGGTGTATCCGACGAAGGACACGAGGGCCGATCCGGAGTGGTTCGAGCGCCCCGTGGGGGCGATCGTGCTCGCGACCGTCGAGGGAGAGATCCTCGCCGCGGCGTCGTGGCCGGCAGTACCGGACATGCGTGCCGGCGAGGTGGCCGCACGCCGCGACGGTGAGCAGAAATACGCCCGCGAGCGGACGCTCGGCCGCGCGACGGGGATGTCACCTGGTTCCGTCGTGAAACCGCTGATGGCGGCCTACGCGCTCCAGTTCCTCGGCCTCGACCGAAGTCGCTCCTACGTGTGCGATGCGGACGAGCCTCGCCTCGGCGCCAAAGCCGAGGAGAAGAGGGAGAGCAACCGCTGGCTTCACGCCGGATGGGGCAAGGTGAATTGCAACAGCCGGCTGGGGCACTCTCGCAAGTACGGCCGTATCAAGATGCGGGACGCGCTCTGCTACTCCTGCAACGTCTACTTCGCGGGGATCGCCGAGGAGCTGTTCGATCCAGGGCACATGATGAAGGCCTACGAGACCTTCGGGTTCGGCAGAGAAACCGGTGTGCGCTGGTCCGACGATGGCACCCGGTTCGGGCTCCGTGACGACCATGGTGTGGGCGACGCGCGCTTCAAGGACCCGGGCCCCGAGACGCGCCAGTTCCTGGGCAACGGACTCACCTACATCAACGCGACGCCGGTCCAGGTGGCGCGCGCCTACGCGGGGCTGGCCACGGGGCACCTGCCGACCATGACCCTCGTCCGCGAGGTCAAGGGCGAGGAGATCCCGCGCACGACCACGGCGCTCCCGATCTCGAAGGAGAACCTGGACCTGGTCCGTGGCGCGGTCCGCCAGGTCGTCAAGGACCCGGGCAGCAGCGCCCACGGAAAGGGACTGTCGGCCTCGGCCGAGGACCTCGGCTTCGAGTTCACGTGCAAGACCGGTAGCGCCGACTATCGTGAAGAGAAGGTCCTGCGCAACGGCGTCGAGAGAGAGGTGCAGCGCAAGCACACCTGGGTCAGCGGCTGGTTCCCGCACGAGGACCCGCGCTACGTCCTCACCGTGCTCTGCCACGACACCACGGCCACCGCGAGCCACTCGGCGGTCTACGTCGCTGCTCAGTTCCTCAAGACCGAGGCGGTCAAGGAACTCATGGGGGTGAAGGCGCAGTGATCCAGTCGGCGCGCGAGCTCGTCGGAAGCGTCTTCAGCCGCTCCCACGTCCGGGTGCAGGCGTTCCCCTTCGGCGTCCTGCTGCTGGCGATGGTCTTCTTGACGACCGGCCTCGTCTTCATCGCGGCGATGGACGCGTCGCCCTCGAGCACCGGCCTGCGGCGCATCGACTTCGACAGCCACCGCGAGAAGATCATGGTCGCCATCCCGATCTTCTTCGCGGGCCTCTTCGTCCGCCCCGCCTGGCTGCGTCGCTACACCCCGCTCATCTACCTCGGCTGTCTGGCGCTGCTCGTGCTCGTCCTGCTGATCGGCGACGTGCGCAACAACGCCCAGCGCTGGATCCAGTTCCCGCGCTTCGACCTGCAGCCCTCCGAGCTCGCGAAGATCGGCGTGATCCTCATGCTCGCGCGGGTCCTCCACGAGAATCCCCTCCGGCGCTTCGGGGACTGGGCTCGCCCCTTCGCCGTCGCGGCGATCCCGATGACCTTCATCGTCCTCCAGCCCGACCTGGGCACGGCCCTGACGATGGTCCCGCTGACGCTGGGGCTCGTGTACCTCGCGGGCGGCAGCGGCCGCGCGATCGTCGGCCTCGTCGCAGGCGCTGCGCTGGTGGGCTACACGGCGTACGAGGTGGAGTGGTTCAAGGGGTACCAGGCCGAGCGCATCGACACCTGGGTGGAGTCCTTCGATCCCGACGAGCTGATCGACGCGCGCAACGGGCCCGGCTTCCACGCCTTCCACGCGCGGGCCTTCACGGGCAACGGCGGCCTCTACGGCCGGGGCCTCGGTCAGGGGATCGCGAACGAGACGGGGCTCCTGCCCGAGCGTGACTGCGATTCGATCATCGCCGTGATCGCCGAGGAGGCGGGCTTCATCGGGACCGCGTCCTTGATCGTGCTCTACTCCCTCATGGTCGCCCTGCTGATGATCGCCGCCTCGCGCCTGCGGGACCGGTACGGCCGCCTCGTGGTGGGAGGGGTTGCGATCTACTTCGGCGCGCACCTCGTGATCAACGTGTCCGTCAACCTCGGCCTCCTGCCGATGACGGGCCTGACCCTGCCGCTGCTCTCCACGGGCGGCTCCTCCCAGCTCGCCACCTTCCTCGCGCTGGGCCTGGCCCTGGGCCTCGCGTCCCACCACGAGCGCAGCCTGGGCGGCGACGCCTTCCGCGAGTTCTGAGCGGCGGCGAGAGCGGGCTGGAACGAGAGAAGCCCGGCGCGCGTGCAGCGCGCCGGACCTCCCTCGCTCATCACCGGTAGGCCGCGATCCAGTCCAGCTCGAGGCGGAAGGGCGTCTCGTCCTTGTCCGCGATGATGAACGAGAAGGAGCGCACGCCGGCGGGGTCCGGCGGGCCGACGTCGGGGAAGCGCCGGCCGCGGACGTTGAGCACCATCTCCTCGTAGGGCACGTCGAGCACCACCCACTCGCCCGCGGGCGGGGTGAACTTCTTGCGCCACGAGCCCGAGCGGCCGCGCTCGTCGCCTGCGAGGACGCTCAGGCCGTACTCCCGACCATCGCCCTTGAGCCGCACGCGGATGCCCCTGGTCCCCTCCAGCTCGAAGTCCACCGAGCGGCTCCGGATGGTCGCGAACCCGCCGTTGTTCTCGAGGCTCAGCGCGCCGCTGAAGACGCCGATGCTCGGCTCCTCGCGATCGAAGCGGGAGCGGGAGATGCCGCCCATCACGTCGTCGTTGAGCGTGAACCAGCGCGGCTCGCCCTCGGCTGCGAAGTCGATCAGCAGGCGCGCGTCGTCGCCGGGTCCTTCGTTCATGGTGGGTTCGGGGCTCCTGGAGATGAGACGGGCGACCTCCTCGCGGAGGGCGGCGGCGCGGGCCTCGAGCCCGGGCCGCGCGCGCAGGGGGAGGACCTCGCGCCCGAGCTCGCGCGCCGATTCGAGGGCGAGCTCGAAGACCGCCGCTTGGCCGGCCGCGTCGAGTCCTTCGCCGAGATCGAGCGCGCGGCACGCGAGGCGCTGGACCGGGTCGGCAGCGGCGGAGCAGGGGTCGATGACACCGGCCAGCTCGTGGACCACGCCGCCCTCGCAGCGCAGGTCGTTCGTCGACACCGCGGCGCCGCCGATGAGCAGCTGGCCGCCGGCGAGCTCGACATCGAGCGTCACGCCGCCGACGGTCGTCACCTGGCCCATCTCGAGCAGAGCGGCCGCGTCGAGCGCGCCGGGGATCACGTGGGCGGTGAGGATGCGCTGGAGCCTTCCCCGGCTCCCCTCCTCGAAGAGCCGCGTCACCTCCCGCGCGGGAATGCGCTGGAAGGCCTCGTCGGTGGGGGCGAGGACCGTCATGTCGCCCATCTCGGCGAGCGCGCCGCGCAGACCGGAGACCCCGAGGGCGGCGAGCAGGGCCTCGGTTCGTCCGCGGGAGTCGAGCAGCGCGAGCACTGCGTCGGCGCCGCGGGGAGCCGCAGGTGCGACGGCTGCGCCGCCGGAGGGGGCGACCGCGAGGACCGCCGCGAGGGGGAGGTGGAGCATGATGGAGCGTCGGGCGGGGCGCCGCACGAGCGCCTCCACCAGCTGAATCGCCGCCGCACCGTCGCTGGACGCGCTCCGTGACGTGAAGGTCCTGTCGCGGCCTCCTCGACGCCGCGGGCCGCCGCGCGGGACGCACCCGGGGGAACGAGACCCGGCCGGATCGCGCGTCAGGTCCCGCGGGCCCGTCCTCTCAAGACAGCAGGAAGTCGAGGTCCTCGGATCCGAGGTCGGCGAGGCTCGTGCTCGCGCCGCCCAGGACCGCGGCCGCGAGGTCGCGCTTCTTCTCCTGCAGCTCGCGTACGCGCTCCTCGATCGTGTCCTTCGCGATGATGCGGTAGACGTGGACCGGGTGCTCGCGGCCGATGCGATGGGCGCGGTCGATGGCCTGGGCCTCCACGGCGGGGTTCCACCACGGATCCAGCAGGAACACGTAGTCCGCCGCCGTCAGGTTCAGACCCGTTCCGCCGGCCTTCAGGCTGACCAGGAAGAGGGGGACCTCCGGGTCGTTCTGGAAGGCATTGACCTCGTTCTCGCGCTTGCGCGTCGAGCCGTCGAGATAGGCGTAGCGGATGCCCCGCTGGTCGAGGTTCTTGCGCACGATCCCGAGCAGTCCGGTGAACTGCGAGAAGATGAGCGCCTTGTGCCCGGCCTCGATGAGCTCCTCGATGAGGGGCAGGATGACATCGAGCTTGGCGGAGGTCTCCTTCGCCCGCGCCTCGTCGATGAGGCCCGGATGGCACGCGGTCTGCCGCAGGCGCAGGAGCGCCTGGAGCACCTCGACGCCGCCGCGGGTGCCGGCCTGGCTGAAGCGCGTGCGGAAGTGCGCGCGCAGCCCGTCGTAGTCCGCGCGCTGCTTTCCGTCGAGCTCGCACTCGAGCACCTGCTCCGTCTTCGGGGGCAGGTCGTCGAGGACCTCGTCCTTCGTGCGCCGCAGGAGGAACGGCCGCACCGCGCGCACGAGGATGCCGCGCGACTCGTCGTCGAGCTTGGGCGAGCGGCCCTTCGAGCGCAGGCGCTGGCCCAGGCGCGTTCCCTCCAGCGTCCCGGGATTCAGGAACTCGAGGAGCGAGCCGAGCTCACCCAGGTGGTTCTCCACGGGCGTCCCCGACAGGGCGAGGCGCTGGCGCGCGCGCAGCCCGCGGGCCGCCGCGGCCGTCTGGCTCGCCGCGTTCTTGATGGCCTGCGCCTCGTCGAGGACGATCAGGTCGAAGTCGATCGCGGCCAGGTCCTTGGAGTCACGCCGCAGGGTGCCGTAGGTGGTCAGGACGACATCGGGGCTCTCGGACATCGCCAGGGCCTCCTCTCGCTCGGGACCGGTGTAGTCGACGATGCCCAGCTCCGGCGCGAAGCGCTCGGCCTCCGCGCGCCAGTTGAACACGAGACTGCGCGGCGCCACGACGAGCGAGGGCAGTCGGTTCTCCTGGTTCTGGTTGAGTCGGCGCACCAGGAAGTACGCGAGGATCTGGACCGTCTTCCCGAGGCCCATGTCGTCCGCGAGGCAGCCGCCCAGGCGCAGCGTGCTCAGCTGGTCGAGCCAGCCGACCCCGTCGCGCTGATACGGCCGCAGCTCGCCCTCGAAGCCCTCGGGCTCGCCGATCGGCTCGGGTGTCGACGCCTCGGACAGCATGGCCCGCAGGTTCGCGAAGGGCTCGTCCACCGCCACCGCGTCCGCCGCGGGCTGCTTCTCGATCAGGGCCGAGAGCACCCAGCCCTGGTCCTTGTTGAAGCGGATCTTCCCGTCCTCGTCGACGTCGCCGACCTCGAGGAGCTTCCACCGCGAGACCCACTCCTTGGGCAGGAGCCCCTGGCTCCCGTCGGGCAGCGTGACGAACTTCTGCCCGCGCTCCGCGGCGGCCAGCAGATCGGGGAAGGGCACCTCCTGCCCCTCGAAGATCACGTTGCCCTCGAGGTCGAACCAGTCGATCCCGGAGCGCACCGAGGCGTTCGACCCCGTGCTGCCGCGGACCTTCTTGCCGTCCGCCTCGACGGTCCATCCCTGGGAGAGGAGCCTGGCGATGACGATCTCGAGGTCCTTCGAGGGGACCCGCGCGGTCGCGATCTCGTCCTCCGCGTCGAGCTTCCGGGATCCGCCCGCGTCGAGGAACTGGCGCAGCGCGTTCCGCTCGGCCTCGAGGTCTCGGCTGAACACGCGTCCGCTCTCGTCCTCGAGGGACCAGCCGTAGGTGTCCGCTGCGATGGCACGCGACCCGTACAGGAACTGGATCTCCGCCTCGAGCGTCTTGCCCGGGGTCGCGTCGGTCGGGATCCGCACCGTGAGCGACGGTGTCAGCTCGGGCCCGACCTCGAGCGATCCCGGCGCCATGGTCCCGGCGCCGAGCTGGGCCAGCGCGCGCCGCAGCCGCGCTTCCCCGCCCGTCGGCGTCCGCAGCTCGCCGCGCTGCCGCAGCACCGCCGCCACCGCCGCGGCTCGCGCGGGGACCACCCGCGTGAGCGCCCCTCCGATGATCGCGTGCCCGTCCGAGGACAGCATCGTCGTCTGCTCCAGCTTGAGCGACTCGTCCGCGCGCTCGAGCATCCCGGTCAGCACGAGCGGTGCGTCGTCGTCCTCGTCCCGCGCGAGCGCCAGCTTCACCTTCCAGGGGTGATCGAGCTCGTCACGCAGGGGGTCGGGTAGATCGCCCGGGGAGTCCTCCGTGGGAGGGGGCGCGGGCACCGCGATCTCCGCCTCCTCCTCCTCGGGGCCCAGTCCTTCCCCGACCGCTCCCAGGAACACCCTGCCCGTCCGCGCCAGCACCGACATCGCCGACGCCGTTCCGGGCCCGCCGAGGTGCCACGTCGTCGGTGCCGCCTCGTATCCGCTCACGGCGCGCCCGGCGCCACCGGGCCCGTCGAGGAGCGCCACGATCTCGATGTCCTCGGGTCGCGCCATCCGGATGTCGTCCCAGTCCTTGCGTCCCAGGTCGAGGGCTGCGCCCCACGAGCCATCCGCGCGCCGGCGCCGGCGCTGGATCGCGAGCATGAAGCCCACCGACGTCCCCGGGGAAGGCACGTCGATCCGGTACTCCACGCGCAGGAAGGCCTCCTTCTCGAGACCCTCCCAGGGGCTCGCTCCGTCGTTCAGTCCAGCGGCATCCACCACCGAGTCGAGGTGCTCACGTCGCTCACGGTCGTCCTTGCGGACCTCCGTCTTCTCGGCCCGCCATCCGCCGAGGCTCAGCTGCCGCGCCGCGACGACCAGCGCGGCCCACACGTGCCGGCACCCGCCCTCGATGCGGAACTTCTCACAGGTGCACTCGGCGTCCACCAGCCCCCCGCGTCCGATCCGCACCGTCTCCTCGACGTCACGATCGGTGACCTTCACGGAGAAGCCCCTCGTCTCCAGGGCGATCTCCCCCACGAGGCCGCGGCGCGCGAGCCCCTCACCCCGCCCGCGCTCGGTGCCCTTCAGGGAACGCAGCATCGCTTGCCGCGTCTCCTGGACGATCGTCGACAGCTCCTCCGTGACGTCCAGCGAGGCCGCGAGGTCCCCGAGGCTCTCGGGGTCCTCTTGCCTCCCTAGTGGCGCAGGGTCGCCCGACAGGACGGAGTGGTCCTGGACGTCGTCATTGCTGTCGATCGGCACGATGCGAGCGGGAAAGAGAAGGGGGGGCTCGATGGCGCGCGCGGCTCCGCAGACGCCAGCGCGCCAGGATAGCGGTTCTCTCCTGGTGAGGCGAAGAAAGG
>PKCK01000003.1 GCA_002862085.1 Planctomycetota bacterium
CGTGCCGTCCGACGGGAGCTACGGCGTTCCCGAGGGGCTCATCTCGTCGTTCCCCGTGAAGAGCGACGGGAGCGGCGGCTACGAGATCGTCCAAGGCCTCGAGCTCAGCGGATTCCTCGAGGAAAAGCTCGCCGCCAGCGTCGCCGAGCTCCAGTCGGAGTGCGACACCGTCGCCGACCTCCTCGGCTGAGCCGATGCCCGCGAGCGCAGATCCGTCCAGGCAGGGCGCCGGGCCCCCCTCCGGGGCCACCGGCCCTGCGAGCCTCGACCCCCGCTCTCCTTCCTTCTTCGTGCCCTTCGGGATCGGGGTGGTGCTGATGGCGCTCGCTTACTTCGGCATCAAGGGGATCGAGTCCTCGACGGGTCCCTGGGCCATCCAGGCAGCGCAGCGCGGGATCGCGGGCTCCGGCCTTCCGGCCGCGGATCGCGCCGCGCTCACGCTCCAGATCGAGCGCCTCGCGACCGGGATCGACAGCGGCGCCCTCGACGCGCAGTCGGCGGTCGACGGCGTCGACGGCCTCCTCAAGGATCCGCTGATCCAGCTCCTGCTCCTCGAGGACGTCCGTCGCACCCGCCTCCCGGAGTCGGGCCTGACCGACGAGGAGAAGGCCGCCGGCGCCGCGACGCTCGAAGAGCTCATGACCCTCGTCCACGCGAATCTGGTGGACGGCGCTCAGGCCAACGACGTGCTCGGACCGCTGCGCGAGGTGTCGGAGAGCGGCGCCCCGGCTCAGCTCGACGACCCCGCCCTGCGCGCGCTCCTGGGGCGCGCCCTGCGCAAGTCAGCGGGTGTCGACACGAAGCTGAAGGACGCAGCCGACCTCGCGCCCGTGAACAGAGCGACGCTGCTCGACGGGTACCGCGGCCGGATCGACGAGATCGTGGGAGTCCGAGTCCCGGCCCGCGGCGACGCCTCGAGCGTCAGCGAGCCTGCTCCGGGTCCGAAGCGGTGACTCGACGCCCCGCCATCCCGTAGGCCGTCGACTCGTCGATCTCCACCGAGACGTTCGAGCCGAGCAGCTCCTCGCCACCCTCGAAACTCACCGGCATTCCGTGCATGGTGCGCCCGAGGAGGACCCGGTCGTCCCGCTCGGACAGGGACTCGGCGAAGACACGCACTCGACGCCCACGGTAGGCCTGGAAGCGCGCCCTCTGCGTCCGCTCGGCGGCGCGTAGCAGGCGCTGGTTCCGCTCCTTCTTCACCGCCTCAGGCACGTCGTCCTCGAGCCGCTCGTCCGCCTTCGTGCTGGGGCGCGGGTCGTACTTGAAGACGTAGTTCACGAGGAAGCCCTGCTCCTCGAGGAAGCGCTCGGAGCCGGCGAAGTCCTCCTCGGTCTCGCCGGAGAATCCGACGATCCAGTCACTGCCGAGCTCGATGTCGGGCACGACCTCGCGAAGGAGGTCTGCGCGGCGCCTGTAGAGATCGAGGGTGTAACCCCGTTTCATGCGTCGCAGCACGTCGTCACTGCCCGCCTGAGCTGGAAGCGGCAGGAACTTCTCCACCTTGGAGCAGTCGCGGATCGCCTCCGCGAAGGCCTGGTTGACGTACGACGGATGAAGCGTGATGAGCCGGATCCGCTCGAGCCCCTCGACGTCCTCCAGGGCGTGGAGCAGGTCTGCGAGGCTCGGACGCCCCTTGCGGCCACGGTGCATCGCCTCGCCCGGCCCGGGCGCGGGCATGTCCTCGCCGTAGCTGTTGATCGTCTGGCCGAGGAGCGTGAGAACCTGAACTCCCTGTTCCGCGTACCAGCGCGCCTCTCGGACGAGCTCATCGATCGGGCGCGAGCGCACGCGGCCACGCGTGGTCGGAACGATGCAGTAGGTACAGTTCAGGTCGCATCCGCGCATGACCGCGAGGTAGGCGTGCCTTCCGCCGGCGAACTGCTCGCCCTCGCGATCCACCACGACGTCCTCGGCCATGTCGGTCGCGAGCAGCTGGCGCTCACGCCGCGAGAACCGGTCGGGCGCGCCCCGTCGTTCGTGAAGCTCCGCCACCAGCTTCGGGAGGAGGTGGAATTGCCGCGTCCCGGCGACGAGATCCACGTGGCCGGCGCGCTTGAAGATCTCCTCTTCGACGCGCTGTGCCATGCAGCCCATGACGCCCACGACGAGGTCCGGACGCTGCTCCTTGACGCGCTTCAGCTCGCCGACCCAGGACCAGGTCCGCTCCTCCGCGTGATCGCGCACCGAGCAGGTGTTGAAGAGCACGACGTCGGCCTCGCCCATCTCGGGGGTCGTGACGTACCCCTCGCGCCGGAAGCGGCCCTCCACGAGCTCCGAGTCGTACTTGTTCATCTGGCACCCGAAGGTGACGACGTGGAGCTTCGGCGCCGACTGATCGGCGCCGGGGTCCGCCTGGGACTGGTGTCTCGTGGTGCTCATGGCGAGGCGCGAGATGATGCCCGATCCGGGTCGCGGGAGGGTGCGCCTGCTCGGTGTCCTCCCGAGGCCACAGGTGTCCTCGTCTGCTGCCCTGTCAGCCCTGGAGCGCCCCCCTGGGCATCCAGAGCGCCGTCGGGGGCCGTTGGCACACCCGTTGCGCCCGGGTTGCCGTGGGCTCGTCGCCAGGACGGTCCCGATCACGGCCAACCACCCATGAGGCCCCCCATGAGATCCACTCCCCGATCCCTCCGTCGAAGCGCCCTGATCGTCGGCGCCGTGCTCGCGGTGGCTTGTGCCTCGAGCTGCGGCAGCTCGGTCGCTGTCCAGGTGCCGCCCCCGCCCCCGACCGGGCCGGTGGTCTACGTCGAGCTGGAGCCGAACGACTTCCCGGACTTCCCGGACTTCGTCAGCGTGCTCGATCGTCGGAGCCACCTCGCCGTGCTGGGCTCGGTCGAGGCCTTCGGTCTCGACGTCGTCGATCACATCGAGTTCCAGGCGGCCGAGCCCATGGAGCTGGACTTCTACCTGGAGCCCCTGACCGCCTTCGGCGATGTCGACGTCTCGATCTACGATCCGATCGCGGGCGTCGTCCTGAACACCTACGCCTTCGCCGGTGGCGAGTCCGGAACCCTCGTCATCCACGAGGCGGGCCGCCCCTTCCAGTTCATCGTCTACGCCTTCGGGGCCGCCTCCGACTGGGACCTGGAGCTCATCGGGTTCCCCTATTTCGGTCGTCGCTCGGGTGCCGACGTGGAGAGCGACGACGCGCACGCGGCGAGTCCGCAGGCGCGGAGCACGGTGGACGCGTCCGAGGCCGAGGAGCGCCCCTGGGTCGAATTCGTCTCGGAGTGAACCTCGAAGGAGCTCCTCACCACTAGGAGCGATCAACGGAACGCGCGCCGTGTCCCTCGCCGGGACCCGGCGCGCTGTCTCAGTCGCGGTCGGGCAGAGCGGGGTACGCTTCCGCGTGAGCCCCGAACGCAAGAATCGCCCGATCGGGCTCGTCTCCCTCGCTGGCGTCGCGGGCGTCCTGCTCCTGTCGTGCATGGCGGCGCCGCCGGCGACGGTGCGCGCGTTCGAGGGCGGCCGGGTCCGCGCCGCGAGCCAGCTGGAGGCAGCCCGCGTGGAGGACCTCGTGTCCCGGCTCCGGCCCGAGCTCCTGCGTTTGCTCCCCGACAGCTCCTTCCCCGACATCGAGGTCTGGGTCCAGGAGCGGCCCGGCCTCTATCGATTCGGCACCGAGGGGACGGCCGACGCGGAGGGGCTCTGGTCACCCTCCCACCGGCGGATCATGCTCTCCCGCCACGCGGACCACCTCGAGCGCACCCTCGCGCACGAGCTGACCCACGCGGCGCTGGGCGAGTCGTGGCGCATGCTTCCAGGGTCCCTCGAGGAGGGCCTCGCCGATCACGTCTCCGCCAGCCTCTGCGAGGACGGCGCGGCACGGCTGCGCGCCGGCCGCCTCTCCAGCGCCTGCCTCGCGACCGGCGGCCTCGCTCTCGACATCGACATCCTCCCTCGACCCACGAGGTACGACCCGACCGCGCCCACCCGCCGTCGATGGTCCGCCCGGATCCGACTCAAGGGTGACACGCACGCGGCCGATCCCCTCGACGTCTTCCGCCTCGCGGCCGGACTCTCGAGCACGCGACTGGAGACCGGCGCCAAGCGCGGCTTCTACGGTCTCGCCTATCTCGTCGTGAGCCGCATCGCGGAGAACGGCGGGTACGCGGAGCTGCACGCTCTCTGCGCAGAGGCAGCCGGCCGCGGCGACGGCGAAGTGGCCGTCGAGGACGTTCTGGCCGCGGCGGGCCTCGACGCTGACCCCGTCCGATGGAGCAGGGCGGCGGCCCGGGCCATGGGCCGTGACGAGCTCATCGAGCTGGTGCGCATGTACCCGGACTTCCTCGTCCAAGCCCTCGACGGCTATCTCCGGGAGAGCGCGGCGGGCCGCGATCATCGACATGCTCTCGAGGACCTCGAGGTCCGCGTCCGCCTCGCTCAGGGATTCGTGGAGGTCGGCCTCGACGACCTGCCCTTCGTCCGAGAGGCGATCCTCGCCGCCGAGCCGACGACCGAGGAGCCCACTCTCGCCAGCGCGCGATGATCCGCGTTCAGCCCATCGCGGACTCGTAGTTCCGCAGGCCGCGCCTGAAGATCCGCGACACCGCCCACGCGAAGGCCACCAGCACGAGCGGATACCCCGCCGCCATGGCCAGGTCGATCCTGCCGAGCAGGAGCGACGAGGGATACCAGGCCAGCGCGCCGACCGGAGCCACGAACAGCAGCACGCGCGTCAGAGTGCGAGGGTAGACCTCCAGAGGGCGCTCGCCGAGGTTGGACAGGAGCATCGACGCGATGTGCCCGAGATCCGAGTTCAGCACCCAGAGCTCCACCGCGTTGTAGGCCATCGTCAGGAAGACCTGACTGAACGCGACGACCGTGAGCGCGACCGGCAGGAGGAACCACTGCGCTCCCGAGGGTCCCCCCGGACCCATCGCCCAGAGCGCATAGGCCAGCCAGCTCGACGCGATCACGAGGTTGGTGAGCCCCTCGGGGCTGAAGCGCTGGAAGAAGTAGAGGAACGCCGTCGGTCCGGGCTTCACGCGGAACGGATCCAGGTGGCCGTTCTTCAGATCGGCGCCGAAGTGCCACTGCTGCCCGAGGAAGGTCATCGCGAGGGCATCGGCGACGAAGGCGAAGCCGAGGTACACGCGCATGGAGGCGTGATCCCAGCCCGCCAGGGTCAACCGTGCCCCGTCGGCGCCGAGCCCGTAGAGGATGTCGAAGGTCAGGACGAAGGAGACGTAGAAGCAGACGTCCATCAGGACCTGGTTCAAGAACTCCCACCGGAACTGACTCTTGCGCACGAAGCCGATGCGGACGTATCCGCGAAGGACCGCCGCACCCCAGGCGATCCGGCCCCGACCACGTCTCTCCGCGGGGGCGCCGCTCACATCCCCGCTCCCACGTAGCGCGCGAGCCCCCGCTGCCACACCAGGCGCCGCAGGCACTCGAGAGCGAGGAGCCACAGAGCCAGCACGACGACTCCCCGCTGGAAGTCCGCCGTCTCGAGCCGGCCCATCACCAGCTCGATGGGCGCCGTGATCGTCCAGTACGGGAAGAGCGCGCAGAAGATCCGCTGAAGCCCCTCGGGCATCTGGGACACCGGGACGGCTCCGCCGCCGGTGAAGTTCACGAGGAACCAGCTCATGACCAGGAGGCTCCAGACCACGTCCAGCCAGAACGCCAGCGCGTTGATCACGAAGTAGAGCAGGAAGCAGCAGTAGCTCCCCATGAGCACGAGAACGAGCGCCTGGCACGCCGCGGTGGGACTGACCGGCACGAGCCAGCGATCACCGACCAGGCCGTAGCCCGCGGCCCACACGAGTCCAGCGATGACCACCTGGAGCAGGGTGTACTGCAGGAAGCGGCCCTGGAGCAGCGTGAAGTAGCGCAGCGGCATCACGAGGTACTTCGTGACCCGCCCTTCGAAGATCTCGGTCGAGAGCTCGATCCCCCGGTTGTGGAAGATCAGCTTGCGGACGACGAGGAGCCCTGCGACGTAGCGCAGGATCTCATCGAAGGTCCAGCCGCCGAGGACGACGTCGCCCCCGCCCGCGCTCGCGTAGAGCGCGCCGTACACGAAGAGCATGATCAGGGGCTCGACCGTCCCGAAGAGCACCTCGCGAACGAAGAAGCCCGTGCGGAACTGGATGCGCTTGCGCATCTCGTACCCGGCGGAGCGGAGGATGAGGCGCGGGACCCGCAGAGGAAGCGCCGTCACGTGGACTCCACCTCGTCGCTCCGGGGCAGAGCCGCGCCCGACCGCTCACTGGAGGAGTAGATCTCCCGTACGAGGTGCTCCAGGGGCTGCCGCTCGACGGAGAGATCGCGCACCGGCAGCGCGTCGAAGAGCGCCGGCATGAGGCCCCTGATCCCCTCGGCCGGAACGAGGATGGTGACCGCGTCGGCCGCGCGGCTCCCCACCTCGCCGCCGTGCTGCCGGAGCACCTCGGCGAGACGCGCCTCGTCGAGCTGCGCTCCCGGATCCACGTGAACCTCCACGGCCCGCTGACCGCTGACCCGCCGGCTCAGCCCGTCGAGGTCTCCGTCGAAGGCCACCCGGCCGCTGTCGAGGACGACGATCCGTCGACAGGTCTCCTCGATGTCTTCCAGGTCGTGGCTGGTGAGCACGAAGGTCACACCCCGCTCCTCGGCCAGTTTCACCAGGAACCCGCGGATCGTCTCTCGGGACACCAGGTCCAGCCCGATCGTCGGCTCGTCGAGGAAGACCACCTCGGGGTCGTGAAGGAAAGCGCCGATGATCTCCATCTTCATTCGCTGGCCCAGCGAGAGCTGGCGCAGCTGGATCTTCAAGCGGTCCTCCACGTCGAGCATCCGCGTGAAGGCTGCGACCCGCTCGCGGAAGCACTCCTCGGGAATCGAGTAGATCTCCCGCAGGAGTTGGAAGGAGTCGATCGGGGGAAGGTCCCACCAGAGCTGACTCTTCTGCCCCATGACGAGCGCGAGCCGGCGCTTCTCCTCGTCGGTGAGCTGGAACGAGTCGCGGCCCAGCAGTCGCGCTTCACCACTCGAAGCGGGCACGATCCCCGTGAGGATCTTCACGAGGGTCGTCTTTCCGGCGCCGTTCGCGCCGATCAGCCCGACGGTCTCGCCCCTGCGGATCACGAGATCGATGTCCGCGAGTGCCGCCACCTCGATCTCCTTGCGCGCGACGAAGTTGCGCAGAACTCCGAGGACGCCGGGGGCGCGCTCGAAGGTCTTGAAGACCTTGCCCACCCGCCGGGCCGCGAGCACGACCTCGTCCGCGCCGGGCTCCCCGGTGCTCAAGGCAGCCGCGTCCAGTCCGCGTGGCAGTTCGGGGTCTCGAAGACCCGGAGCGCCACCAGCTCGACCCCGCGCTCAGCCGCCCCGGGCAGCGCATCGAAGGCCTCCTGGAAGCGCGCTGCGAGCCAGCCGCAGAGATTCTCCACGGTCGTCGGGAAGTCCACCTGGCAGTGCTTGTCGCCGGCTCCTTCGAGGAAGCCGAGGAGCTCGGAATCTCCCCCGTCCACGATGCAGGCATGGTCGAGGCGCTCGTCCACGAACCCCTTCATGGCCCGGATGGCATCGCCGAAATCCAGGACCATCCCCAGCTCTGTGGTGGTCTCCGCGGCGAGGGTCGCCACAGCCACGTAGCGGTGCCCGTGGAGGTTCTTGCACTTGGTGGTGCACCGAGGCCCCAGCCGGTGGGCCATGTCCCACTCGACTCGTCGGGAGATGGTCACCCGTCCTCTCGGTCCTGCCGCGCCGTCCATGGCCGGCAGGATAGTAAGATCCCGGCCTGATGGAACCGACCGGCCACGGAGTCCTCGCAGGGCTCGACGTCATCTCGATCCGTAATCTCCGCACGTGGAGCCTGATCGGCGTCTTCCCCCACGAACGGCAGGAGCGCCAGGAGCTCCGCGTCGACGCCTGGCTGGGGACCGATACTCGCTCCTCCGCCGCAGGAGATGATCTGTCGCGCTCGATCGATTACGGCGAGGTCGCTCGCGCCTTCAGGGACCACGCGGGCAGCGCCACCCACCAGCTCGTCGAAACCCTCGCCGAGGAGCTCGCCGGCCTCGCGATCGACAGGTTCGGCGCGAGCGCGATCCGGCTGAGGGTCGAGAAACTCGGCGCCATCCCGGGCGCGGACGCGGTCGGTGTGACGATCGAGCGGCCCAGAGCTTCCGAGCCGGAGTCAGCTGGATGACCGCCGACGGCCCTGCTCCGCGCAAGCGTCTGCGCTTCCCTCCTTCCCGGGACAGCCGGCCCGCCGCGCGTCGGGTCGTCCTCGGCCTCGGATCGAACCACGACGCCGAGGCCAACATCGCCGAGGCCGTGGATGCGCTCGCACACACCTACGACCTGCTCGTGAAGTCCGCGCGGTACGTGGGCCCACCCGAGGTCGCACCGGAGAAAGGCGCGTCCATCGAGGACTCGGCCGTCGTCTACTCGAACACCGCCGTGCTGATCCGGACAGCGGACACCTACGAGGAACTGCGCGTCACCCTGCGTGCGCTCGAGGCGACCCTCGGCCGCGACCGCAGCAATCCCGCGGTCGTCGCGATCGACATCGACATCCTGCTCATCGAGCACGAGGTGGTCCGCACGCCCGAGGATCGGATCCTCGTCCCCCATCCCGACCTGTCCACCAGGCGCCACGCCGCGATCCCGAGCGCCGAGGTCGCGCCGTCGCTCCGCGACCCGCGGAGCGGCGAGCTCCTCTCCGAGATCGCGGCGCGGCTCGCCTGAGCCGTCAGAGCATCCAGCCGCCGGCGACCTCGATGTTCTGACCGACGAGGTGGCCGGCGCTCGGCGACAGGAGGAACGACGCGAGTCCCGTGACCTCCTCCATGGTCGCGGGGCGGCCCTGCGGAATCTTCTGATGCATGTCCGGCGCGACGGTGTCGGGCGCCGCCCCGTCGTGGGGGACGAATCCCGGGGAGATCATGTTCGCGCGTACGCCGTGGGGTGCCTCCTCACGAGCGAGACCCCGTACGTAGCAGAGCAGCGCGGACTTCGCCGCGACGTACGCGGTCGTCACGCTCCGTGCCCGCCAACGCTCGAGGCCGGCGACCCCGAAAAACACGTACGCGCCGCTAGCCTGCCGCACGGCCTCGCGGCTCGCGTCGGTGATCGCGACCGCCGTCATGAGATTGCCCTCCATCAGCTCCCGGTAGGCCGAGGCCGGCGTCTCCGACACGGGCGCGGTCCTGTAGGGGCCGACGGCGTGCACCACGGCGTCGAGCCGCCCGCTCGCCTCGACCACCTCCGCCACGAGCGCCTCGGCGTCACCATCCCGCGTCAGGTCGCCGCCGTGGACCGCCATGCCGTGACCCTCCGCGGCGAGCCTCGCCCGTTTGACGTCACTGCGGACGTTGACGTGGACCCTGTGTCCTTCTGCCACGAGGCGCGCCGCGATGCCGCGGCCGATGCCCTGGCCACCGCCGGTGACGAGGACGACGGGAGTGTTCTGTTCCGGTGCGGTCATGAATGAGCCCGTGTGGAGTGCGGCATCGTGGTGTGCCAGCGGCGATCCGGGAGCCGATACGATGCGGGGGCGAGCCGCGAGAATCCATCCGGACTCTCCACTCGGCCCCAGCCGCCCCCGACTTCGTCAGCGACGTGATCACGGACTTCCACACCCACGTATTCTCCCGCCCCTTCTTCGAGGCCATCGCGGCCCAGAGCCCCCAGCCGGGGACTGTGGAGGAAAAGCTGGCTCGCGTGAGCGCGCAGGTCGGGTTCGAGCTCCCCGAACCCGGGATCGAGGCGCACCTCGCTCGCTGGCTCGAGTCCCTCGACGCCGGCGGCGTCCAGCGCATGGCCGCTTTCTCCAGTGATCCCGCCGAGACGCCGACCGTCCTCGAGATGGCGGCCCGCTCCGAGGGCAGGCTGGTCCCCATCGCGGTGTGCAACCCCGCGGTCCCCGGAGCCGCCGACCGCCTGCGTCCGCTCTTCGAAGAGAGAGGTCTGCGCGGCGTGCTGCTGTTCCCGGCGGCGCACCACTTCCATCTGGACGACGAGGCGGTCCAACCAGTGCTCGAACTCCTCGGGGAGCATCGCGGCGTGGCCTACGTCCACTGCGGCGTGCTCGTCGTCAAGCTGAAGGATCTCCTCGGGCTCCCCCGGCCCTACGATCTGCGGTACGCGAATCCTCTCGAGGTGATTCCGGCCGCCAATCGCCATCCCGGCGCGACCTTCTGCATCCCGCACTTCGGGGCGGGCTTCTTCCGCGAGACCCTGATCGCGGGAGCCCAGTGCCCCAACGTCGTGACGGACACCTCCTCCACCAACGGGTGGGTCAAGACGCAGCCCGACCACCCGAGCCTGACGACGGTCCTCGCCCGCGCGCTCGATGTCTTCGGCACGGAGCGCGTGCTCTTCGGCACCGACTCGAACGTGTTCCCCGCCGGATGGCGCAAGGAGCGCTACGAGGGGTGGCGCGCGATCACTGAAGAGCTCGGTCTCTCCGAGGACGAGCGCGCCGCGATCTTCCACCGGAACGCCGACGCGCTCCTGGCCGCGCCGAGCCAGGCACGCGCCGAGGCGTGAGGCGCTCGGCGGCGGCGCTCGCGACGGCGCTCGCAGCAGTGGGCTGCGCCGCGCCGCCTGCGCCCCTCGGCCTGGAGGTTCCCGGGGCCCAGGAGGAGGGCCGGATCCAGCGGGCGATCGCGGACGACCCGTACGTCCGCCAGCTGAGAGCGCGCTCCGTCCTCGACTCCTTCGTGGGGAGCCGCTCCCTCGACGCCGGTGAGGCCTGGTCCCCCCTCGACGACCAGGTCGAGGTGGGCATCTCCTGGCAGCCGCCGCTGCTGATCGACGACCGCTCCGGTCGGTCGCTCCTCGACGACGCGCTGGCGTGGGACTTCGGGATCCGCTTCGCCTACGACGAGGCGGACCTCCCCGGCCCGGGGGGCAACGACGTCCTGCGCTCGAGGACCTACGACCTCTCGGGCGGGCTCATCCTCGACGCCGGCCGGAACGATCTCCTCGTGTCACCCTACGTGGGTGCGGGGATGGCGCTGCTCTTCACGAACATCGAGCGCGTCGGGCCCGACGTCCCCTTCGAGGAGAGCGACAGCGTCGTGGCCGGTTACGTCCGCGGCGGGGCGCGCTTGCGCCTGGACGGTCGAAGCCACGTCGGCGTCGATGTCCGCTGGCTCCTCGGAGCCGACGACGCGATCGACGGCGTCGGCGCGAGCGCGGACGCGGTGACCGTTTCCTTCCTGATGGGCGTCCGCTTCTGATCGGCCGATCCGGTCCGCTCAGCGCCCGAAGGGCCTGTCCGCGCCGAAGACCCCGAAGAGGCTCTTGGGCTTCTCGACCACCTCGAGGAGCGGGATCCACTGCGCGACGGGGACGCCTCCGCTCGATACATAGGACACGAGGACGTTCTCCTTCCCCGCCATCGCGAGCGCAGGGTGATCGCAGCCGAGCCCCTCGTCCAGGATGATCGCCTCGTCCACGTGCCAGCTGTCCCCGTTGTCGTTCGAGCCCAGGAGGGTCATCGTGCTCGGCCGTCGCCCGGAGGTCGACGGGTTGAGGAAGAGCAACCTCCAGTCCGCGACGCCGTAGAGGTCACGGCCCACGTGGAGGATCGCGCTCGACGCGCCGGAGCACGGCAGCAGCGGCCGGCGACGCGACAGCGAGTCGCGCCAGTCCGCGCCGAGGTCGAGGGTGCTCGCCAGGTAGCGCGTCCCGCGGCCCGCTGCTCCGCAGTCCGCCAGGATCGCACCGTCCCCGAGTTCGACGAGGGAGGCCGTATCCATGGGCCGGGCCACGTGGGGGCTCAGCGTCCACGTCGAGCCACGGTCCCTGGAGACCAGCAGCCCGGGCGCGGTCGCTCCCTCGACGAGCTCGTGGAGCGCCGGGAGGACCCAGCCTCCGGTCGAGAGCGTGAGCGCTCGCCCCGGCAGGAGGCGGAGCCCGGTCCCGATCCGCACGCCCTCGAACGCGGGCGCAGGCGCCTCGGACCAGCTCGCGCCGAGGTCCTCGGAGATGAAGCAGGACGGCCGCCCGGCGCCCGGGCGCTCGAAGTAGAGCCGGGCCCGCTGCGTCCCGCGCTCCAGCAGGAGCACCGGCGATTCGCCCTCGACCGTCAGCGTCTCGACCGCGCCTTCCGGGGATCCCGGTCCCCGGAAGATGCCGATCCGAGGCCCTTCCGGAGCTGTCGCCTCGACCGCGAGGAGCAGCACGGGCTCCGACGCTCCGCGGACGGGCGCGGCCTGCAACACCAGCGCCGTGACCTCGGACCCCGCGAGCCACGACGCGGGCACGAGCTCGCCCGCCGTACGGGCTGCACGCTCACCCGTCGGCAGGTCCAACCGGCCGCCGTCGATCACGGCGGCGAGCGAGACGTCGACCTCCGCACCGGGAAGCGCGCCGCCGAGGGGCCGCCCCGTCGCGATCCGCACCTCGAAATCATTGCGCCCCGGCGCGAGCGCCACGGGCCCCTCGATCACGAACGGCGAATCGACCGAGGCGCGGACCAGCGGCTCCCCGAGCCGGGGGGCGAACGCCCCGATGACCGTCTGCGACGGAACGGCAGCGCGGACCTCGAGCCGCTCGAAGGCGAGGGGGTTCAGACCGCCCTCGGTTTCGATCGTCACCTCAGCGACCGTGCTCACCCGGCCCGGCAGGACAGGCGTCATCACCGGGCGGGCCGTCGCCGACGCGACCCTCATCGAGCGCGCTGGCTCGATGGAGAGCCGCTCGATCACCACGCCCACGCCGCGTTGCCCGGAGACGCGGAAGGTCGCGGTCGTCGTCCCCGCCGGGACCGCCGCGTGGATCCGCTCGAACTCCCCCACGCGGAGGCGCTTCGTCAGATCGATCACCTCTCCGCTGCCTTCGGGGGGCCCGAGCACCAGCTCGCAGCGAAGCCCCTTGCGCCTGTTCAGTCGACCAGCGTCGAGCACGAGGACCTCGCCGCCTCGAACCTCGGCCGGCAGCGCCCAGAGGACCTCGATCGGCCCTTTCGCGCCGCGGCGTCCAGTCAACTGGAGCACGAGATCGTCCGGCGCATCGACCGGGTGAAGGGGCGCGACGCGAATGTGGCGATCGCTGGCAGCGAGCTGCCCAACCGCCGTCTCCAGGTCCAGGTGTGAACCTGTCGCGACGCCATCGAACGACTCCACGATGACGCCGGGGGTGCCCTCCTGTGCGGGAACGGATTCGGCCGGAGCTACCGACAGCAGCGCGATCAGCGGCGAGAGCATGCGGAGCATGGTGAAGGTACGGGGAGAGCAGAGCAGCGTTGGCGACCCGCTTAGTTCACGACGCCCTCGTCAACCCGGGCCTCCTGGCCCCTCAACACGGAGTTGTCGTGGAAGAGCTTGCGCTGGTCAATCGCGGGCCCTTCCTCCAGGGCGTCCATGTCGATCTGGCCCGAGTAGCCGTAGACCTTCACCGCGTTGGCATAGGTCGCAAGGCGCACGTCGTCCTCCGAGACCCCGTGCTCGAGCATCATCTTCGCTGTCTTCGGGACGGAGAGCGGATCGCTCACGCCCCAATCGCACGAGGAATCGACGATGAATCGCTCCGCGCCGTACTGCTTGGTCAGATCGACCATGCGCTGCGAGCCCATCTTCGTGTGCGGATAGATGGTGAAGGCTGCCCACGCCCCCATGTCGAGGACGTCCTTCACGGTTTCCTCGTTGTTGTGGTCGATCACGAGCTTCTCCATCTCGACGCCGATCTCCTTCGCGACGTCGAGCGACCGCTGAATCCCCCGCTTCTTGTCGCGGTGCGGCGAGTGCACCATGACGACCATGTCGTGCTGACGCGCGAACTCGAGCTGCCACTGGTACGCCTTCTCCTCGGCTGGAGTGATCTCGTCATAGCCGATCTCACCGATCGCCACGACGCCTTCCTTGAGCGCGAACTGCGGAAGGACCTCCAGCACCTCGTCAGCCAGCTTCTCGTCGTTCGCTTCCTTGGAGTTCAGGCCCATGGCGCAGTAGTGGAGGATTCCGAACTGCGAGGCGCGGAACCGCTCCCACCCCACCAGACTCGAGAAGTAGTCGATGAACGAGCCGACGTTGGTGCGCGGCTGCCCGAGCCAGAAGGCCGGCTCGATGACCGCGCGAATGCCAGCATTCGCCATGCGCTCGTAGTCGTCGGTCGTGCGCGACGACATGTGGGCGTGAGGATCGATGAAGCGGAAGTCTGACATGCTGAGTGTTGATTGCTCGAAGGAGGCGGGATGCGGGATCAGGCGTCGGCGATGGTCGCGGAGGGGACCGCGCCGTCGGCCGGTGAGACGGAACGGAAGGCGGTCTGATCATGACGCCCCATCAGGGCCCACTCAGCCACGGGCCCGAAGATCGACCCGCCGTCACGGCGAATCTTCTCGAGCCGATCGGTCGCGCCGAGCCGACCGAGGGCCAGGATCGCAGCCTTGCGCCCCAGCTCGTCCTGGCCCGCCAGCTCCGCTTCCAGCGCTGGAAGCCCCCGCGGGTCAGAGGTCGCTCCGAGGCACAGCCAGAGCTCAGGCTGGATTCGCCGACCGGCGCTGCGACGCTCCTCGACGAGATCGAGCGCCATCCGCGACAGTTCGTCGTCCAGGCGGCCGTCGAGTCCAGAGCACCGCCAGAGCGGAGACTCGATGAACAGACACTTGATCACGAGCTGGCGCCAGGCCACGTCGTCGAGCGCGGTCGACGGATAGGCGCTGTCGAGCGCGCAGGCCTCGAAGACCGTGCGCATGTTCGTGCGACACCCCTCGCCCGCTCGCCACGTGTACCTCTGCGGATCCGGAAGAAACTGCAGGCTCCGATAGAGAGCGCAGAGCTCCCCCTCGTCCGCGTACCGAAATGCCAGCTCCAGCGCCTCCGGGAGCGACTCCGCCGAGGCCAGCGCTCGCGCGAGCACGAGCCGTACTCTCTGAGCATCCAGCGTCGTCCAACGTTCGGGATTCCAGCCATCCAGCAGCTGACTCGCGGCGGCTCGCGACGCTTCGGACGGGTCGAGAGGGCCCCGAGGCGTGTAGCGGCTCGCCGCCGCCAAGCGCTGCCCGAACGCAAGATCGTCCACGGCGCCGGCAGCGACGAGTGCGGCTTCCCGGTCGCCCCACGCGCAGGCGTCGCTCCCGCCGGGCGTCGCGGCGATGGCGTCGCGAAGCCACGCGTCAACGGCCGCGGCATCAGCAGGCATCTGTCGGAGTTCAGTCATCGAGGTGATTCCCGGCGGACGCCAGGGAGGGGAAGGCGTCAACGGCCCTGATCGAGGCCCGCCTGCAGGGAGAGAACGAGGAAAGACGTCCCGGCGTTCACGGTGTAGCTCGACCCGAGGAAGTCACTGGAGGCGCCGCTCCCCCGCTGCGTCTTCACCAGGTGCGGCCGAAGGCGCGCATGCCAGATCTCGCGCTCGTCCTCGGACAACAGGTTGATCGCCCTGGCAGCGTAGTAGTGCGCGAAGAAGTAGAAATAGCCGGCATTGGCGTGGAAGCCCTCGTGCGGGATCGGCCGCAGCCTCACGTGATCGAGGTAGCCGTGATGGCGAAAGAGCGCGTCGAGGCCCTCGCGAATGACGTCGTCGGTGACCCGCGCGTCCCCGAGGCAGCGCCGCGCCCAGTTGGCCACCTGGGTCCGCCCGAGACTACCCTCGATCAGGTTGATGTGCTCGACGCCGCGGACCCGCGGGATCGGATCCAGGTCGTAGGTGTACGCTCCGTTCGGGAGCGCGCAGCGCTCGACGTACCGCCGGGCGCGCTCGATCGCTCGCGCAGGGACCTCGATGCCCTGCCGCCCCGCCGCGGCGAGTGACGGGAGAACGAGGGCCGTGCAGAAGCTCGTCGCCCAGGTGGGCTGGCGATCGAAGGGCGGGTCGTCGTAGTAGGCCCAGCCGCCCGTCGCCGCCTGATGCACGAGGAGCACGTCGAGGAAACGCCGCGTTCGCCCCATCAGCGCGGCCCGCAGCTCGCCGAGCGCTCCGCCCTCCGCGAGCCGTGCGTCGCCGAGCAGCTCCACGCCGGAGACGAAGCCGTAGAGGCTCGTCCACACGTAGTCGATGTCCCAGTCGCTGTCGCGAAGCGGGAGGTCGCAGGTGACGAGATAGCGGATCGCGGACGCGAGCGCAGCTCGTCGCTCCGGGGTCTCGTCCACGGCGGCGAGCGCCATGGTCGAGATCGCGTGGCTCGCGAGCCGCCAGCTGCGGTAGGTGTTGAGCGCGAAACCCAGCTCGAGCATCTTCGGCGCGTCGTCACCCCACGAACCGTCGTCCTTCTGCGCGGAGATGAGATAGCCGACGGCCCGGTCGATCGTCTCGCCGACGTCCTCGCGCGCCATCGCGAGCGGGACGGCGACCACCTCCGCCTCACCCTCCTGCGGCGAGAGGGAGCTGACGGCCACCGGGATCGCCGGCAGCGCGGGCGCCAGAGCGACGATGAACGCGCCGGACAGCAGCATCAGGCGTCGCCCTCGGCCCTCGCGTTCTCTTCCTTGGCCGCCTTCTTCTTCGCGCTCTTGGCCTCTTTCACCTGACGCTCCTTCGCGTTGACCTTGCCGTCCGCCTTCTTGGCCGCGCGGCGCGCGTCGTCGAGACCATCGGTGGCCCTCTCGACGTCGAGGGTCGCGCGGAGCCGGCCGCGCTGCGCCTTCTGCTCCGCCTGAGCGAGGGACGCCTCCGCGGAACGGACGGCATCGGCGAGCTCTGCCATCTTCATGGGCAGTTCGGTCTCGAGCTCATGGGCGACCTCCGCCCGGGTGATCTCCAGCTGCTCACGCGCCCGCTCCACGTCCCGCCGCCCGCGCCGGAGGATCTCGGGCTTCGCGCTCGCCTCGACCTCCTCCGCGAAGATGTCCTCGAGCCCCGCGAGATCGGTCTCCGCCGAACGTACGCGGTGCTCGGCGTCCGCGATCCGGAGCGTGGCCTTCCGGGCCGCAAGAGGCCGCCCGACCGCGTCGAACGCGGTCATGGCCTCGCGGGCCTTCTCCAGGCTCATCCGCGCCTTGCGCGTCGTCTCCTCCGCCTCCGCGAGGGCGATCCGGGATCCCGACTCCGCGATCTCGAGCTCGGCCTGCGCGTACCGGGCCTTGCGCCGCGCCTCCACCTTGGCCTCCTTCAGGGTCGCGAGCTGAGCCTCGAGCTCTTTCAAGGTCGGCTTCTTCGGCTTCTTCGCCTTGGCGGCGGGCTTGGCTTCCGGCGCGGGATTCGCGGCACCGGAATCGGCTTGCGCGCGCTGCGCCGCCTCGATCGCGCCCGCGCCCTCGGCGGAGGTGGATTTGCAGCTCGCGACGAGCACGAGGAGAGAGGGAAGGAGAATGGCGCGGCGGTTCATGGGCGGGTCCTGGAGCTGTGGTTCGGCGACCCATGATGGGGAGCCGCATCGACACTGCAACGCGCATTTGGGAGACTCCTGCCCCGACGAGGGCGTCCTGATGGTCGCCCCCGGCCAGATCCCGATTCGCCACCAACCAGGACCCAGCCATGACCCACGGCGTCTTCCGCGTCCCCACACCGAAGAACGAGCCCGTCCGGGGCTACGCCCCCGGGAGCCCCGAGCGCGCGTCCCTCGGGTCCCGCCTCGAGTCCATGGCGGGCGAGTGCCCCGAGATCCCCGTCATCATCGGCGGGGAAGAGATCCGGACCGGCGACGTCAAGGACGTCGTCATGCCCCACCGCCACGGGCACGTCATCGCGAAGGCGCACATGGCCGGCCCCGCCGAGGCGGCTCGCGCCATCGACGCCGCGGAGGCCGCCCGGCACGACTGGCAGGCGCTTCCCTGGGAGGAGCGCGCGTCCGTTCTCCTGCGCGCTGCCGATCTCCTCGCCGGCCCCTGGAGGGACACGATCAACGCCTCGACGATGCTCGGCCAGTCCAAGACGAGTCACCAGGCGGAGATCGACGCGGCCTGCGAGATGGCGGACTTCTTCCGCTTCAACGCTCACTACGCCGTCCAGCTCTACCAGGAGCAGCCGGAGTCGGCGGAGGGGATCTGGAACCGCCTCGAGCACCGCCCGCTCGACGGGTTCGTCCTGGCGATCACTCCGTTCAACTTCACCTCGATCGCGGGCAACCTCCCCACCGCTCCCGCCTTGCTGGGGAACACCGCGATCTGGAAGCCGAGCACGACGGCGCTCCTGTCCAACTGGTACACGATGAAGCTGCTCGAGGCGGCGGGCATGCCTCCCGGCGTCATCAACTTCGTGCCTGGTGGAGGCGCCGGCATCGGCAACGTCGCGCTCCCCGACGCTCGACTCGGCGGCGTTCACTTCACCGGCTCCACCGGGACCTTCCAGCACATCTGGCGAACCATCGGTGAGAACATCCAGGGCTACGGTCAGTATCCGCGCCTCGTCGGCGAGACCGGCGGTAAGGACTTCGTCTTCGTCCACCCGAGCGCCTGCGGCGCGCGTGAGGTGGCGGTGGCGCTGGCCCGAGGTGCCTTCGAGTACCAGGGCCAGAAGTGCTCGGCCGCGAGCCGCGCCTACGTTCCACGGAGCATGTGGCCCGACGTCCTCGAGGAGCTCGGAGCGATCCTCGCCGAGATGAGGATGGGTGACGTCACCGACTTCTCGAACTTCCTCGGCGCCGTCATCGACGCCCGCTCCTACGCGAAGATCTCCGAGGCCGTGGAGCGCGCCGTGAACGAGCCGAACGTCGAGGTCGTCGCCGGCGGCCGTTGCGACGACTCCGAGGGCTTCTTCATCGAGCCGACGGTCGCGGTCGTCCAGGACCCCAAACACGACCTGATGCGCACCGAGTACTTCGGCCCGCTCCTCGGTGTCTACGTCTACGAGGACTCCCGCGTCGAGGAGACCCTCGAGCTGTGCGCGACCACCTCGCCCTACGCCCTGACCGGCGCGATCTTCGCCGACGATCGTCAGGCCGTTCGCCAGGCCGTCGACGCCCTCCGCTTCGCGGCCGGCAACTTCTACGTCAACGACAAGCCCACGGGGGCCGTCGTCGGCCAGCAGCCCTTCGGTGGGTCGCGAGCGTCCGGGACCAACGACAAGGCGGGTTCGATCCTGAACCTGCTTCGCTGGGTGAGCCCGCGCACGATCAAGGAGACCTTCGTGCCGCCGACGGACTGGCGCTACCCGTTCCTCGGCTGAGCCCCACGCCGGCCGCTCACGAGAGGCGGCCCCGGACGCGGCGAGCGACCGGGGCCGCCTCTCTCGTCGACGCGGCCCGCGTCCTCGAGGGTCTCAGGCGGGCCGACGCCCGGAGACCTCGACGACCATGGGCGAGAAGAAGAGCGCGTCGGGGTCGGCCTCCCGAGCCGCCCACTCGGACAGGAAGAGCTCCTGCTCCCGGGCAGACATGAGTCCGCGCTCCACGAACGTCGCCGAGAAGGCCGGGAAGAAGGCGCCGGCCCACCGGAAGACGCCCGAAGAGGGACCGCCGGCCTTGGCGTGGGGCCGGACCTGGACGTCGGTGAACCCCGCCCGTCGGAGCGCTGCGGGAAGACGGGTCACGACCCACGCGTCTCCACCTGCGTCTGCGTAGAAAGCGCGCGCCGCGCGTACGACGGCCTCGAAGCCCTCGCTGCGCGGGAAGACGGCGATCCCGTCGTGGTTGTAGTCCTGGACCACGAAGGCGCCGCCCGGGCGGAGGGTGTCCAGCGCCTTCCGGCACACCGCATCGATGTCCGGAAGGAAGCTCAAGACCCATCGGCTGTAGACGATGTCGTGCGCTTCCGGCTCGAGCGCTGCGTCCTCGATCGTCGTCTCCATCCTCGTCGTCGGCGCCGCGAAATCCCGGCCGGCGAGGACCCGGTGCCACCGCGGCGACTCGTCGAGCAGCGCCACCTCCCCGCCGTCCCCCACCATCCGGGCGATCTCGGACGCGGCGAAGCCCGGACCGCAGCCGAGGTCCAGGACGCGGTGCCCCTCCCGCACGCCAGCGCGCTCGAGCGCCCCGATGCAGAGGTCGCGCCAGACCTGATGCTGGAACTCGAGGCGCGCGAGCTCGTCGTCGCCGGTGCCGAGGAGGTACTCGGGTTCTTCCTGATCGTTCGTCATGGGCAGGCCCGAGCCTAGCGGG
>PKCK01000002.1 GCA_002862085.1 Planctomycetota bacterium
TCGGCGCGCTCGAGCGCCGCCGCGCGGAAGCCGTCCTCGAGGTGTGGAGCGACCGATCCACCGCCCAGCCGCGGCACGTGGTGTTCCAACAAGAACCACTCGAGGTGCCGCCTGCCGGCGAGGAGCACGCCAAGAGCACCGCCCCGAGACGGCACGGGACCCCGGAAGAAGTCGGGGATGCTCGCCTCGAACTCCGCTGATAGGGTCTGGTCTGCGCGCACCAGCCCCATCAGGAGCTCGAGGCAACGCTCGATCGAGTCACTGGTCAGGGCCATCCCGCGGATTCTAGCCGCCAGGAGGGCACTTTCCGCCCCCACCGAGGCCCGGTGAAGGAGCCCTCATTTCTGGCTATCCGGGAAAGGACGAGCCCGAAGCGGCCGAATCCCGCACTGGGGACAACACCATGAACATCGAACTCAGCGGCCTCGCGATGGCCTTCGCGCAGTCATCCTCGGGAGACGTACCCGACTCCGGCGGCTTCTCCGGCGTTCTCTCGGGGACGCCGTGGATCGACATCGTCGGGCTGGGGATCATCATTTTCTTCTTCATCCGCGGGATCAGCACCGGGCTGGTGTGGCAGGTCGCCCGCCTGATCGGTGTCGTCATCGCCGTCATGGTGGCGCGGAGCCTGTCTCCCGACTTCACCCCTAGGGTCCAGGAGGCGCTCTCCCTGCCCTTGCAGGCCTGCCAGGGCCTCGTGTGGTTCATGGTCTTCGGGGTCACCCTCGTCGTCGCGGCCCTGATGGGGAGACTGGGGCAGCGAACACTCGAGGCGGTCCAGCTCGGCCCGATGGACCGGCTGGGCGGCGCCCTCGCCGGAACCCTCACCGGCGCCATCGTTCACTGTGCCCTGCTCGTGCTGCTGAGCGCCGTCGGAACCACGGCATGGACAGCGCACATGCTCGACGGAAGCGCGAGCGCCAGCATGCTCGACAGCCTCTCGCGCAAGCAGCACCTCTTGCTCGACGCCGAGGCGGCGGAGCGCGTCGTGGGCCCCTGGGGCCATGAGTACGACCAGGCCCAGCAGAAGAAACGCGAGCGGCAGATGGAGCAGCAGCGCAAGGAATCGCTCCGGCACGCGGAGCAGCTCCGAAAGCAGGCGGACGAGGAGGTCCGGCGCGCGAACCGACAGAACGCTTCCGCTCCCGCCAACCGACGTGGTGGAGGGATCCGCTGAGGAGCTTTTGCGTTCTCCTTGCGGAACATCCGCTGAATTGACGCGGGGCCGTCTTCCCACCGGAAGAGCGGCCCCGCAAGATTTCCGCCTACCCATCGCGTTCGCCCGGGGGAAGCAGGTGCGATTCCTGCGCGGTCCCGCCACTGTGAGTTGCATGGGTGCGTCACTCAGAGGTCGTCCGGCTCAGCGCCGTGGCGGCCAGGTCACTGGAGCCATCTTGCCCTCGGCGATGATCGGCTCTGGGAAGGCTCGGGGGCGCGCCCGAGGTGACGAGCCAGGACATCCCGACGAGCGCCTTCAACGCGCAGGCCGCGGGTCACGGTCCTGACAGCTTCTCTCCTGACGACTTCACAGCCGTCTGGATGGGACGGTCGGGCTTGGTGGCTCGGGGGCCTGCGGCTCCTCAAGGACCCGTTCTGCGGGAAACAGAACCCACCATGCAATTCTTCCTCCGCGCCGCGCTCGTCGCGGCCACGCTCGCGGCCCCGGCCGCCGCGCAAGCCCCCGTCGCCGGCGAAGGCTACTACGTCGCCAACACCGACATCCGCACGGACACGTGCAGCGACACCGTCGCCACCGCCTCCTTCCTCGACGGCTCCTACCTCGCTTACGACGGCTGGACCCTCGATCACCTCAGCGCCGGCGGACTCGTCCTCCAGCGAATCACCAGCTTCCCGGTCTTCGGCTTCGCCAGCTTCGTGACCCTGAGTGAGGACGGGGCGACGGCGTACCTCGGCGAATCGAGCTACGGCGTGATCCACGAGGTGGATCTCGCCACGGGCGCGACCTCCGTGCTCGCCACCGTACCGGGCAACTACGCCCTCACGCTCGACCGGACGCCGGGCTTCGCCTACGTCGTCTCGAACATCTTCGACGCGGACTTCGGCGCCGGTGTTCTCCTCTCGCCCAACGAGGTGCAGAGGATCGACCTCGCCACGGGCGTCATGGAGCTCGTCGCCTCCTTCAGCGGCTACTCAGGACCGCTCACGGTCAACGAGTTCGGGGATCTCTACGTCGCTCAGCTGACCGACGCGCTCGCCTTCCCCCTTCCCCCGAACACCACTCGCGTGCTGCTGTTCGAGGACGCGGACCTCGACTCCGGCACGGTTCTCGGCGCTGTGGACGGCACGGTGATCATCGACCAGCGCGACAACCTCTCCTCCATGGCCTACGACGTCGGGAACGATCAGCTCTTCATCGCGGAGACCAACACCGGCCCGAGCGCCGGAGACACGGTCGTGTGGCGCCTCGACCCCAGCGGTTCGATTCAGGAGGAGGTGCTTCGAACCGCCTCGTTCGCGGGCGAGCTCGAGCTCCTCGACACCGGCGCCGGAACCAAGCTCGGCCCCTACCAGCCGCCCTTCACGGCTTTGCGGATCACGGGCTCGGATTGCTTCAGCGCCGTGCCGTTCCGGGTGCGGGCCGAGATCCGTGGTCTACGGCCCACCAACACCTTCAGTGGCCCCTCGCCGGGCCAGAGCGGCACGGCGACGTTCTCGCTCACGGGCGGCGTCCCCAACGGCTTCGCGTCCCTCTGGCTGGGACGCTCGTCGAGCTTCTCGAGCGTCGATCTCATCACCGACCTCGGCGGGTTCTTCCCGATCGCTCTTCGCGCGTCGGCGGCGAACTACGTGCGCCGCTTCCCCATCACGCCCCTCGATCCCAACGGCACCACGAGCTTCAGCTACTTCCAGGACGTCTCGATCGAGGGCTTCGCCATGGGCCAGTGGATCGTGTACGACTCCAGCCTCGAGCCCGTGACCAGCTCCAACTTCCGCCTCAACCGCACGCAGTTCTGAGCCCCGGAGCGCAGAGCACGCGTCGCTCGCCCTCGCCGGCGGGTACGTGATCAGTCAGGATCCCGCGACTCGAGCCACTCGGGTCGCGGGATCCATTCGATGGAGCCCGACGCGAGCTGGAGCCCCAGACCCGGGGTGCGCTCCCGGAGCGGCATCAGGAGGGACGGGTCGATCCCTGTCGGGGAATCCGACCGACCGACCAGCGAGCCGTCGGCGCGCCACGACCACGACCAACCGCTCCCATCGGAGGCGCCGGCGCAGATGACGAGCAGGCTCGCCGCCGACCAGGCGACCTGCCAACCGTCGAGCGCATCGGGGCGCGTCCGCGGCGGCGCCCCGCTCACCTGGACCTCCGACCCGGTGTCGCGCGCCACCGCCTTGATGGCGAGGCTCCAGAGGATCTCGACCGCCCGTGGGTCACGGCGCGCCATCAGCATGTCCGCGCCCGCTGCCGTGGCCAGCATGGCCATGGCGAGACCGAGATCCCCCATCCGCGTCGAGCTCTGCGCCAGGTCATTGGCCCTCGCCGCGAAGAGCTCGTCCCCCCCGGGGATCTCGAGCATGGCCTTGAGGCCGACCAGCAGCTGCGTGGTGTTGTTCACCTCGTGGACGACCAGAGGCAGGAGCCGCGCGACGAGCGGGTCGCTCGATGTCTTCGGTGCCGTCATTGGATGGATCGATGCGGAGCCCGAAACGAAGGGGCTCCGTCCCGGGCCGATGATTCTGAAGTGCTCCGCCGGGCCACGTCAACGGCGGCCGTGGCGCCGCAGCCACGACGCACGGGAGAGGAGCTCGCTCGGAACTCTCACGACATCCGTGATCGAGGCCGGCCGCGAACCGATCCACGAGCGACGCGCGCCTTCCGTGCGAGCCCCGACCGAGGACTCCATCAGCGGGCCCGGTTGGTACCGGAGAAGGGACTCGAACCCTCACTCCCTTGCGGGAAGCGGATTTTGAATCCGCCGCGTCTACCATTCCGCCACTCCGGCCCGATACCACGGCGCACAGCGCCGCGGGAGCGAGGTTATCGCGTCGGCACGCTCCTGTCCCTGGAGGAGTCGGATCCCCGCTGGGATCGAACGCCGCTCACGGGCAGATGGAGCGGGCGATCAGCTCGAGGCAGAGCTCACGGAAACCTGCCCCGTCCGCGCCCGCTGCCAGGGGAAGGAGCGAGCGCGGCGTGAAGCCAGGGAGAGTGTTGGCTTCCAGCATGATGGGCTCCTCCTCTTCGTCGAAGCGCCACCCGCCGTCACCATCGGGCTCGCCGGGGACCATGAAATCGACCCGCGCATACCCGGCTCCTCCGAACGCTTCCCAGGCCTGAACCGCTCGGGCCTGAATTCGCCGGGCGAGCACGGGCGGAAGATGTCGCGGAGGGCAGGTCTCGACAGCGCCGCCCTCGGCCGCGTACTTCTGCTCGAGGTCGAAGAACGCGCCAGCGCGCGGCTCGATCTCGACGATCGGCAGAGGGTGAGCGTCAGCCCCGTCACCAATGAGCCCACAGGTGGTCTCCAGGCCGGCGATGCCCGCCTCGACGAGCACGTCTCCCCCACCGGCCACGATCATGTCCACGGCCCGGGCCAGCTCCACGTCGTCGGCGCAGCGATGAACGCCGATGGAGGACCCACCGGTGACGTCCTTGGCGAAGCGCACGGCAGCGTCCACTGCGGACAGCCGCGCCAACGCCGCCTCCCGATCTCGACGGATCTCACTGCAGGTGGCGAAGGCACCGCTCGCGACACGCACGCCAGCGCTGGAGGCCACCAGCCGAGACCTGTGCTTGTCCATGCAGAGCGCGGAGGTCTGCGGACCGGCGCCCGTATGGACCCGACCACAGGTCTGAAGGAACGCCTGCACCCGACCGTCCTCCCCTGCGCCACCATGCAGCGCGAGGAAGAAGACGGTGTCCGCCGGGAGTGCCTCCACGAGGCGCTGAGGGCTGTACCCCGCCCCGTCCAGACACCAAGCACCTTCCCTGTCGATCTCGACCTCGATGATACGCGGCGCGACGAAGCTGGAAGCGCCCGCCGCCTGGCGTAGAGCTGCGAGCACGGCGCGGCCCGACGTCAAAGAGACGTCTCGCTCGCCGGAACGCCCACCCATCAAGACCGCGACGGGCCTCGCGGAGAGGGCCGCCGCCGTCCTGTTCTCCGACCAGGTGGCCCAGCCCGGCTGCACACTCAGGCTCCCGGCTCGACGAGGAGGCCGCCAGCCCGCTCGATCACCGAAAGGCCCCGCTCTGCGAACTCATCGGCTGTCTCAGCAGCGCGAGGATCCACCTCGACCGTGTCCCCCGAACGCCCGATGATCGAGCGCCCGAGCCGGGAGAGGTCCGCACGGCAGGTGGCCGGAGAGTCCGCCCCCTCGGCGTTCTTGACCGGGCTGAACTCCTCCGCGCGGTCCACTTCGAGGGTCACGGTGGCTTTCGCGCGACCAAGAGCGTCGAAGACGAACGTCTCGAACTTCACGCCGTCGACCTGAATGGGCGCGCCTGCGTCGTCGATCGTGCTGATCCGCTTGCGCGCCACGTGCCAGGGAAGGTCGAGGTCCCCGCCCGCGTTGAGGCGCTCCACGAATCCGCAATCGATCATGTGAACGGCGATGTTGCCGGCGTTGAACACCAGGTCACCGTCCGCCGTTCTCGTCTCACGCAGCTCCTCGCTCAGATCCGAGTACTCGATGCATCCGAGAACGCCGTCCACGAGGCCGAGCACGCCGACCTTCTCCATGGGGTCGCGCTTCGGCACCACCTTGCTCGACATCTCAGAGCCGTTCATCACGTGATGGCCCACGAACAACGGGTCCGCGGGCCGCGCCATCGGATTGTCCACCTGGAAGTAGCTGAGCGTCTTCACTCCGCGCTCCGCGAAGCGCCCCAGCACGCCCGACTTCGACAGCGCCTGCAGTGTCCCGCCGTGACCGTTCGGCGCCAGGAAGAGCTCCCCCGGCCCGGACAGGAGGATGCGTCCATCCTCATCCAGCGCAGGAAGCATGTCCTGGCTGAAGAACCAGACGTCTTCGGCCGGCATTCCGAAATGATCGTTCTCGGCGAAGAAGGCACGCGTCGCCTCGTCGTTGGTGCGCGACGTCATCACAGCCCAAGTGGGCCGGAATCCGTGCCGCCGACCCGCGGCGAGAATCCTCCCCGCATGCCAATCGAACAGGGTGCGATCCGTGAGCGGCCCCACGGGGAATGCGCCTTTTGGGCCATCGAAGCCCAGCCGGGACCCCTGCCCACCCGCGACGAGCACGAACCCCACCTCGCCAGCGGCGAGCGACAGCATCCCTGCGATCCACTCCTCCTCGGCTGGCTCTGCCCCGTTGATCACGGTGCAGGGCTCCAGCTTGGGGTCCGCCGCAGCGCCGTCGGGCACCTCCAGAACCGCAGCGAGCCGCCCGACCAGCTCCAGATCGACCTCGGCGAGCTCCGCCGCGAAGCGAGCAGCCGCCTCGGGCTCGAGGGAATCGACGTGGGCGAACACGTGGCCCTGGCCAGCATCCTCGAAACGCGCTCGAAGCTCGTCCGTGAACGTCATGGCCTCAGACCTTGCCGATACAGATGGACACGTTGTGCCCGCCGAACCCGAGGCTGTTGCACAGGGCGTTCTCGATCACAAGCTCCCGTGCGCTCCCAGGGACGTAGTCAAGGTCGCAGGCCGGATCAGGGGTGGTGTAGTTCCGGGTGGGGTGCACCTCGCCGTTGGCCACCGCCAGCGCGGTCACCACGAGCTCGACCGCAGTGGCCCCTCCGAGCAAGTGCCCGATCATCGACTTCGTCGAGTTCACCGCCAGGGAGTGGGCGTGATCGCCGCAGACACGCTTGATCGCGGTCGTCTCGATCGAGTCGTTGTACGCCGTGCTCGTCCCGTGGGCGTTGACGTACTGGATGTTGGTCGGATCGACGCTGGCGTGACGCAGAGCCTCCTCCATCGCACGGGCTGGCCCGTGGCCATCCTCCTTGGGCGCGGTGATGTGGAACGCGTCGTCGGACGAGCCATAGCCCTTGACCTCGGCGTAGATCTTCGCGCCGCGCGCCTTGGCATGCTCGAGCTCCTCGAGGACGAGGATGCCGGCACCCTCGCCCATCACGAAGCCGTCGCGATCCTTGTCGAAGGGGCGGGATGCCTGGTCGGGCGCGTCGTTGCGCGTGGAGAGCGCCTTCGCGGATGCGAAGCCGGCCATCGACAGCGGCGTCATCGCGGACTCAGCTCCGCCGGTCACGACGATGTCCGCATCGTCCCACTGGATCGCGCGCCAGGCCATGCCGATGGCGTGACCGCCGGAGGCACAGGCGCTCGATGTGGTGAAGGCGGTCCCCATCAACCCGTGTCGGATGGCCACCTGTCCGCTCACGGCGTTGGGCATGATCCGCGGGATGAAGTGCGGGCTCACCCGACGGGCACCCCGGTCCTTCATCACGTCGTGCTGCTCGAGGATCCCGGTGATGCCCCCGATCCCCGTGGCCACGATCGTGCCCATGCGCATGCGCTGCTCCTCCGGGAGAGAACGCGCATCGGCGAAGCCAGCGTCCCTGAGCGCCTCGTCGGAGGCCATCAGGGCCCACATGGTGAAGGGGTCGAGTTTGCGCTGCTCCTTCACGTCGAAACCACACTCCACGGGGTCCCACTGGACCTGGGCAGCGATCGTCGCGGCGATGCCCGTGGTGTCGAAGCGGTCGATCGTCGAGACCCCGTTCTCACCCGCGAGCATGCGCGGATACGAGGTGGCGACGTCGAGTCCAAGGGCGTTGACGGTGCCCAGGCCGGTGATCACGACGCGGCGCATGGTGTCGTTGGGTTCGGGGTGAGGGCGCGACTTTGCGCGCGCTCTGGGGTGTGGCGGGCCGGTCGACGGGACAGGCGTCTCAGCCGGCCACGCGGGGCCGCACCTCGCGCCCTACGGCGCCGGGCACCGGCGAAGGAGCATGGCTCCCTCTCGCCGGCGGCGGCTCACCGATGGGCCCGCGCAGGCACTACTACTGGAGCTTGCCGCCGATGTACTCGACGGCGTTCCCGACGGTCTGGATCTTCTCCGCGTCCTCGTCGGGAATGCTGATCTCGAAGGCGTCCTCGAACTCCATCACGAGCTCGACGGTGTCGAGGGAGTCCGCCCCGAGGTCGTTGATGAAGGAGGTTTCGGCCGAGATCTTGTCGGGCGCGGTGCCCATCTGATCACAGACGATCTTCTTGACCTTCTCTTCGATCTCCTTGGTGTCGGTCACTGTGGGGTCTCCGTATACGGTGGGGGTTTCGCCCGCGCTGTCGCGCAGGAAGAGGGAGGCGCGCATCGCGCGCGGGGGGGGGAACGAGACCGTGGTCGCGCTCAGAGACTGAGGCCTCCGTCGATGACCAGGGTCTGACCTGTGATGTACGCCCCGCCAGGTCCGGCGAGGTAGCTGACGGCCGCGGCGATCTCCTCCGCGGCGCCCATCCGCCCGAGGGGGATGCCGCCCATGAGCGCGTTGCGCTCGTTCTCGGGGATGTCGGACGTCATGTCCGTCTGGATGAAGCCGGGCGCGATGGCGTTGACCGTGACGCCTCTGCCGCTGAGCTCCTTCGCGGCGGACTTCGTGAGACCGATGACTCCCGCCTTGCTCGCGGCGTAGTTCGCCTGCCCTGCGTTGCCGGTGACGCCCACCACCGAAGCGATGTTGATGATGCGGCCGGCGCCCGCCTTCATCAGGGGTCGCGCCGCGGCCTTCACGAAGTTCCAGGTGCCTTTGAGGTTCACGTCGATCACGCGATCGAAGTCGTCCTCCCCCATCCGAAGCAGCAGTTGGTCCCGCGTGATGCCGGCGTTGTTGACCAGCACGTCGATGCCGCCGAACTCCTTCCCGATCTCCTTGACCAGAGCGGCCACGGCCTCGTGGTTCGACACGTCCACTCCGTAGGCCGCTGCCCCTCCCGTCAGGGCGGAGCAGGCGGCCGCGGTGGGCTCCGCGTTCTCCACGCGAGTGGCCACGCAGGCGACACGAGCACCGTCGCGCGCGAGGGACTCGGCGATCGCCCGGCCGATGCCACGGCTGGCGCCCGTCACGAGGGCGACCTGGCCCGCGAGAGGGCCAGCGGATTCGTTGGTGTCGGACACGTGTGCGGTGGGAATCTACCCCGCCCGGGGGCAGGGTCTGAACGGGAAGCCTAGCCCTGCGTCGGGCGCCCATCAAGGCGACCGAGGGCCCTCCAGGCACCGCCAGGGCTCCGAACGGCCTCGGCGCCCCGTCCGGGCCATGGACCGGGGGAGAATAGCTCGTTGGGTCTCAGCCGACAGCGGCCGCCAGAGCAGCTTCGAGGTCTTCGGGAGCGTTGGCGGGGACGACTGCGGCCTCCGAATCGATCTTGCGGAGGATGCCCGCGAGCGTGACGCCGGGCCCGGGCTCGATGAAGCGGGTCGTCCCTCGCTCGAGGGCGCCCCGCATGGAACGCTCCCAGAGGACCGGCGCGCACACCTGCGCCCCGAGAGTCGCCTTGGCCTCCTCCACCGTCGTCACCGCCGCGGCGGTCACGTTCGAGATGACGGGGATCCGCGGCGCGCGAAGCTCCGTCTCGGCGAGCGCGGACGCGAGCCGGTCGGCTGCGGGACGCATGCACTCGCTGTGGAAGCCGCCCGCGACCACCAGCGGACGGGCCCGCCGAACGCCATGCTCCTTGGCAGCCGCCTGCACGGCGTCCAGGGCCTCATGGGCACCGGACAGCACGATCTGCCCGGGAGCGTTCAGGTTGGCGACCTGGCAGACGCCGTGCTCGGCGCCGACCCTGGCCAGCGCTTCGGCTTGCTCCAGGTCCGCTCCGGCGAGGGCGACCATGCCGCTCGGGTTCAGCTCGGAGGCCGCCTGCATGGCCTCGCCTCGAAGGCGGACCAGGCGCACCCCGTCCGCGAAGGTGAACGTGCCAGCTGCCCAGTGCGCGGTGTACTCGCCGAGCGACAGGCCCGCCGCCCAGGGGGCGGCCTCGAGCGAGAAGCCCTTCGATTCGAGGACGCGCAGGATGGCCACGCCGGTCGTGAAGATCCCGGGCTGCGCGACGTCGGTGCGGTTCACGTCGTCGCCGCTCTCCCAGCAGGCCTTCGAGAGGCTGAACCCGAGGGCCTCGTCGGCCGCCTCCCAGACAGCCATCGCCTCGGGAAAGGCCTCGGCCCAGTCTCGCCCCATCCCCTCCTTCTGGGCACCCTGGCCCGGGCAGAGGATCGCGTGGTGTTCAACGGCGCTCATGTCGTGATTCTCGGCAGTCTCCGGTCCTCGCTCACCACCGCAGCAGGGTCGACCCCCAGGTCAAACCTGCGCCGAAGGCCACGAGGACCACCAGGTCGCCCTTCTTCAGCGCACCGGATCGGACGGCCTCGTCCAGGGCGATCGGGACGCTGCCGGCGGACGTGTTGCCGTACTTCTCGATGTTCACGAAGAAGCGTTCCATCGGCCAATCGAGCCGCTCACGCGCCGCCTCGATGATCCGGAGATTCACCTGGTGAGGGATCACCACCTTGATCTCCTCGTCACCCACCATCTCGTCGGCCTTGCGGATCAACTCCGACATCTTCGTGACGGCGAAGCGGTAGACCTCGCGGCCGCGCACGCGGATGAAGTGGTTCTCCTTCTCGTAGCCCGGGTGATGGTGAGGGTGCTTCGCGCCACCTGAAGGGATGTGGATGAACTCGTAGCCGGAGCCGTCCGCACCGAGCTCCTGATGCAGGATCTCCCCCTGCCCACCGCAGGCCTCGAGCGGCCGGACGACGGCGGCGCCGGCGCCGTCCCCGAAGAGGATGCAGGACGTCCGATCGGACATGTCCAGGTAGCGCGAGAGCGTCTCTCCGCCGATGGCGAGCACGTTCTTGGCGCGGCCGGCGCGCACGAAGGTCTCCGCTGTGTGCAGCGCAGTGAGGAAGCCCGTGCACGCCGCGAGGACGTCGAAAGCACCGGCGTTCTCACAGCCCAGGCGCGTCTGGACCAGCGCCGACACCGTCGGCATGAGGTGGTCCTGGGTCAGCGAGCCGGTCACGATCAGATCGATGTCGTTCGGCGTCAGACCCGCCGCCTCGATCGCCTTCGCAGCGGCCTCCTGACAGAGGTGGCTGCAGTCCTGGCCATCGTCGACGAACCGGCGAGCCCTGATGCCCGTGCGCTGGGTGATCCACTCGTCACTGGTGTCGACGATCTCGGCGAGATCGTCGTTGGTGACGATCCGAGGAGGGACCGCGTGACCGGTGCCGGCGATGCCGACGCGGATGTTGCTCGTCATCGGATGTTGCTCGTCATGAAGAGGGAGCGCGCTGGGAAGCGGCGCGCCGCTGATTCGAGGCGGGTTGCGTCGCGCATGATCGCGCATCGCGGAGACGGGTTCAACAGAAGGCGCGGTGACCTTGGAGGAAGCGAGCGTATGAACGAACCCTCAGGCCCTCCGATGTGCCCTCGGGGCCTCCGTTCGTAAGAGAGCGATGAGCGTCAGCGAGGGGAGCACCCTCGACTGGACGCGCGTGACCGCGCCGGGACCACCGCTCAGACGGGCTCGAGGCCAGCCACGATGTGGGCGTTCACGTCCGCGTCGATGGCGCGGGCCGCGAGATCGAGGGCGTTCGCGACCGCCCTCGCGTCGGAACGCCCGTGGCCGATGACCACGACCCCGTTCACGCCGAGGAGCAGCGCGCCGCCGTACTCGGAGTAGTCGACCTGCTTGTGAAGACTCGCGAGGACCTCTGGCCCCCACGCAGCCCCGTTCTTCTCGAGCTCTCCGTGAACCATCCGAAGCATGAAGCCAGCGAACCCCTCCATCAGCTTGAGGGCGACGTTGCCCGTGAAGCCGTCGGTCACGACGACGTCGCACGTCCCCTTGAAGAGGTCGCCGCCCTCGATGTTCCCGACGAAATCGAGCCCGGAATCCCCGAGCTGGGCATGGGCGTCCCGAAGGAGGTCGGTCCCCTTGGAGTCCTCCTCGCCGATGTTGAGCAGCCCCACGCGAGGCGCGTAGCAGCCGAGCAGATCGCGCGAGTAGATCGCGCCCATGTGCCCGTACTGCACGAGGTGCTCGGGCTTGGGCACGACATTGGCCCCCATGTCGAGGACCGTCACTGGACGACCGGTGAACTCGATCGTCACGGCGATGCCGGGGCGACGGACGCCGGGGAGTGTCTTCAGGCCGACGGTTGCAGCGCCGACCACCGCGCCTGTGTTGCCCATGCTGACATGGGCGCCGGCAGCTCCCTGCTTCACCGCGCCGGTGGCGACCGCGATCGACGATCGTGGTTTGCTCCGGAGCGCGACCGCGGGCTTCTCCTCCATCCCGATCACATCTTCGGAGTGGAGAAGCTCGAAACCGGGGTTCCCACCGCGCTCCTCGAGCCCCGCCTCGATCGTGACCCGATCCCCCACGAGCAGGAGCCGCGCAGGAGCGAGCCCAGCTTCGACGGCTGCGAGAGCGCCATCGAGGTTGCAGGCAGGGGCGTCGTCGCCCCCCATCACGTCCAGTGCGATACGGGTCTTCGGATCCAACGGCGTTGCGTGAAGAGGCTGATCGGACAGGCGAGAGCGCGCGGGGCAGGATGCCTCGGGGCGCCGCGCGCCTGGAGCAACGACGCGCCCGGGGCCTGAGCTGCCACGGGCGCGGACGGCTGGTGGCGGGCCCTTCGACACGCCCCGGCGTCGAACGAGCTCAGAAGTCCGTGTCGTCCTTCTCGAAGACGACGCGGCCTTTCTGCCCGCCTTTCTCGAAGCCGTAGTGCGTCGCCTCCTCGCTCATGCGGTGGGACCGCGTGAGCACGCCCGAACGCGGGCAGCGATGCACCTGGGGAACGGCCAGGGCGAGATGTGAGCGGCGCTTGTTCTTCGCGGACTTCGAAGTCCGTCGCTTGGGATGTGCCATCGCAGGAGGTTGATCTGTGGGGAGACGAGCGTGCGCCGGATCAGCATCGCCCGAATCGAAGCGGAAGAGAATAGCTGCCAGTCGCTCCGGGGGACAAGGCCGGCCGGGCAGGATCCTGAGCGGATGCCCGAGACGGGCGCCAGGGTCGACCCTCATTCATCCCAGCTGCTCGCCGAAGTGCTCCCCGAGGGCCTGAATCGCCGCCGGAACGGCATCTGCCCGCTCCCCCTGGCCCTGAGCGGACTCCGGACGGCCTCCACCGCCCCCACCGAGGCAACCCTTCACCACGCTCGCCAGGACGCCGGCCTGGAGCCCTTTCTCCAGGGCTGAACCCTGGCAGAGCGCCACGAAGGGGACTCCGCTCCCGTCGTCACCAGGAGTCCCTCTCCCGAACAGGACGACGGCGAGATTCGGCATCGCCCCCTTGAGCCGATCACCGAGCTGGCGCACTCCGTCCCGATCGAGTTCGGGGACGTCGAGGGCGCCGGCGTGGACTCCGGCCAGCGGCTGGAGCGTGTCCTTGGCCGTCTTGAACGCCGCCGCGACATGGTCACCAGCCGCGGACTTCTTCTGCTTCTTCGCGTCCTTCACCTGCTTCTGCAGCTGCTGAACGCGAGCCGGGAGCTCCTCGGGGGCGGTCTTGAGATGGACGGACAGCTCCTTCAGAAGTCTGCGCTGCTCCTGGAAGGCCGCGACCGCGCCCTGCGCCGTCAACGCCTCGAGGCGACGAACGCCAGCGGCCACTGCGCGCTCCGCCACGATGACGAAAGGACCGATCTGCCCCGTGCGTTCGACATGGGTTCCCCCGCAGAGCTCGAGGGACCAGGGCTGACGCGCGCCGCCGTCGTCGTCGATCGACACGACCCGGACCTCTTCGCCGTACTTCTCACCGAACAGCGCGGTCGCACCGCGCGCCTTCGCATCCTCCGGCGACTCGATCGTGGTGACGACAGCGCTGTTCCGGGCGATCCGCGCGTTGACCGCGTTCTCCACCGCATGGATCTCCGCGTCTGCCACGCCACTGGGATGGCTGATGTCGAAACGGAGCCGATCGGGCCCCACGTACGAACCCGCCTGGGCCACGTGATCGCCCAGAGCCTCCTTCAGCGCCTGATGCAACAGATGGGTGGCGGTGTGGTTCGCGCGGATCGCATCGCGGCGTTCGCCGTCCACGAGACAGAGGGCCCCGACCCCCTCTCTGGGCTCCCCGTCGGTCACTCCGAAGTGCACGTGTACGTCTCCGATCTTCTTTGTGTCGGTGACCTGGAACCGGAACGTACCGTCCTGCGCCTCGATGAACCCGGTGTCCCCGATCTGGCCGCCGGCCTCGGCGTAGAAGGCCGTTCGATCGAGGACGAGCCGCGCCGGCCGATCATCCGATCCTGCGAAGAACCGCAGGACCTCTGCGTCGCAGCGGGTGCAGCCGCCGCTCTGATCGTGGTAGACGGTTTCGGTTCCCGGGAGCCCCGCGAGCTCCTCCCCGGTGAGGATCTGCTTGAACCGGCCCTCGCTCTTGGAGACCTCGCTGTGAGCTCTGCGTGCGGCCTCCCAGCCCGCCAGGTCGACGCCAAGGCCTCGCTCGCGCGCCATGAGCTCCACCAGATCTTGCGGGAAGCCGTAGGTCGCGTAGAGCTCGTAGGCCGCCTTGCCCTCGATCACGTCGCCGCTCGTCGCCTTGGCCAGTTTCTCGAACTGGACGATGCCGCGATCGAGGGTCTTGCGGAACGCCTCCTCCTCCGTCCGCATCACGAGCTGAACGTGCTCCAGACGCGCCTTCATCTCCGGGAAGGCTTCCCCCAGGACATCGACCACCGTCGGGACCACGGCGTGGAGGAACGGCTCCGTGGCGTCCAATGACTGAAGCCCGTATCGGCTCGCCCGGCGAACGAGCCGGCGGAGGACGTAGCCGCGGCCTTCGTTGGAAGGGGTCACGCCGTCGGCGACCGCGGCGGTGAAGGCCCGCACGTGGTCCGCGCAGACGCGGAACGCGATGTCCTCCTCTCCGGCCTCGCTGGCCGTGTAGGTCTTGCCGGTCAGCCGCTCGATCGTCCGGAAGATCGGCTGGAACAGGTCGGTGTCGTAGTTCGAGCTCTTGCCCTGCAGCACCGCGAGGACCCGCTCGAATCCCATCCCGGTGTCCACGTGCTTCGCGGGCAGCTCGACGAGGCTGCCGTCGTCCTGACGATTGAACTGGATGAAGACGTTGTTCCAGAGCTCGATGAAGCGCTCGTTGCCCGCGTTGACGCCGATCTGAGGATCAGCGCCGTCGGCGGGATCACTGCCCGGCCCGCCCCGATCGATGTGGATCTCGGTGCACGGCCCGCACGGCCCGGTCTCCCCCATCTCCCAGAAATTGTCCTCACGATCGAACCGGAGGACGTGACTCGGATCGATGTCCGTCTTCTCCCGCCAGATCCGCTCGGCCTCCTCATCGGCAGGGAGCCCGTCGGACTCGTCACCGGCGAACACCGTGACCCACAGACGGTCCTTCGGGAGGCCCCACACCTCGGTCAGGAGTCGCCAGGACCAGGTGATCGCCTCCTCCTTGAAGTAGTCGCCGAAGGACCAGTTCCCGAGCATCTCGAAGAACGTGTGGTGGTACGTATCGCGCCCCACCTCCTCGAGGTCGTTGTGCTTGCCCTGGACGCGGATGCACTTCTGGGTGTCCACCGCCCTCGTGTAGGGACGCGACCCGGTTCCGAGGAACACGTCCTTGAACTGGTTCATCCCTGCGTTGGTGAAGAGCAGGGTCGGATCGTCCTGGGGGAACACCGGGGCCGAAGGCACCACGCGGTGGCCCTGCTCCTCGAAGAAGCGCAGGAAGTCCGCGCGAACGCGGGCGGCGGTGAAGGTCTGGACGTCGCCAGGGGTCATGGCCAGGTCGTTGGTCTGTGACGCAGGTGAGCCCGCGCAGGGTGGGGAGACGCGATGGTGGCTCCCGATGGAGCGCCGGGCGCCACCCCTTCTGAGGGAGGCGCCCGGGCGCATCAGGGGCGAGGATGATAGCGGCTTCCACCGGCCTGGATCACGGTCGGCCCGCGGACGGTGGCGTGGCTCAGGGCCCGTTCAGGACTTCCCTGCCGCGGCCCCCTTCTTCTCCGCAGGCGCCTGGGCCGCCGAGGCCTCCGGGGCAGCGTCCGCGGCGCCGTCCCCCTGCTGCGGAGCCTCGTCCGCTGGCGCGTACTTCGCGCGAACCGCGTCCTCGACGACGCCAGCGAGATCGGGGTTGTCGATCAAGAACTGGCGGCTGCGCTCCATGCCCTGACCAAGGCGGATCTCGCCGTCAGTGGGGTGCTTCATCGAGTACCAGGTGCCGGATCGCAGCACGACCCCGGCCTTCATGCCCAGGTCGAGCAGCTCGCCCTCTCTCGACACGCCGCGGTTGAACAGGATGTCGAACTCCACCTTCCGGAAGGGAGGGGCGATCTTGTTCTTGACCACCGTCACCTTCGTGCGGTTGCCGACGACGTTGTCTCCGTCCTTGAGCTGGCCGATCCTCCGGATGTCTAGCCGCACCGAGGAGTAGAACTTGAGCGCGCGGCCGCCGGTGGTGGTCTCCGGGCTCCCGAACATCACGCCGATCTTCTCACGGATCTGGTTGATGAAGATCACCAGGCAGTTGGACTTCGCGATGGCGCCGGTGAGCTTCCGCAGGCCCTGACTCATCAGGCGAGCGTGCAGGCCGACGAAGCTGTCTCCCATCTCGCCTTCGATCTCGGCCCGCGGGACCAGCGCCGCGACCGAGTCGATCACGACGACGTCCACCGCGTTCGATCGAACGAGCGTCTCGACGATCTCGAGGGCCTGCTCGCCGGTGTCGGGCTGGCTGACGAGGAGGTCGTCCAGCTTCACGCCCAGCTTCCGAGCGTAGGAGGGGTCGAGCGCGTGCTCGGCGTCGACGAAGGCACAGATCCCCCCGCCACGCTGGGCGGACGCGATCATGTGGAGCGTCATCGTGGTCTTGCCGGAGCTCTCCGGGCCGTAGATCTCAACGATCCGCCCCTTCGGAACCCCCTTGCCACCGAGTGCGAGGTCGAGGTTGATCGAACCCGTGGAGATCCCCTCGATCTTCTTGATCAGGTCGCTCTTGTCGCCGAGGCGCATGATCGAGCCGGTCCCGTAGGCCTTCTCGATGTCGCCCAGCGCGGCGTGGAGGGCCTTCGCCCTCGCATCGGGGGTGTCACCGGCCGCGATTCCACGGGAGGGCGTCTTGGATTTGGTGGCGTTCTTGGATCGGCTGAGGCTCATGGCGGTCTGGTGCGGTGGGTCTCGGACGGGACCTACGGGCCCGCCTCGATGTTCGGTGTTCGTTCGGTATACCGTTCGGACCGGACGAAGGGAACGATCTTCCCCAGGAACCAGACGCGGGCACCGTGCGCCGGTGACGTCCCCGGCCCGGAGGGCCCGGACCAGCCGGCCTCAGCCCGGGCGCACCACCAGGGGCCAGGCCCCGAGGGCCCGATAGCGCGCCCCACCCTCGGAGTCCGCTCCGAGGGACTCGAACAGCGTCACGTCGACGGGCAGCCAGCGCCCCGCATCCCGATCCTCGAAGAAGTCCTCGGGGATCGCGGCTCCCGGCCCGGGCCGCGCCACGGTGACGTGCGGCCGGAAGGGCTCCTCCAGATCAGCCCTGCGCGGACGCAGACCGTGGACGTAGGCCACCTGCAGGGCACGATTCCGAAGGGCTTCGAGCCGGCCCAGCGAATCGAACGTCTCCTCGACCCCCTCCCAGAGCGAGCTGCGTCGGCCTTCGTCCGGGAAGGACCCCGCCGTGCCTCCCACGCGCAGCTCCGGGGCCGTCAAACCCCGGAACTCGTCCGCCGCGGTGTGCACGATCGAGCGCACGAGCCCTGGCTCGACCTCCCCGGGGAAGGCCAGCGTCAGGTGCAGATCGTCCGCGGCGTAGACGAACGTGCCCTCGCAGCCCTCGAGAGCCAGCCTCGTGCGCCGGACGATGCGGTCGCCGAGGTCACTTTCGACCCCCAGCCCGAAGAAGAGCCTGGCCATGCCCCCAGCAGACCCGAGACGCGCCGCCCTGTGAAGGGGCGCCGCGCCCTCGACGGCCACGAATCCAGGGCGAGCCGACGTCCCGCAGCGAGCGAAGCGAGGCGAAAATAGGGAGAGGAGCCCGGCTCGCTTCCATCCAGACTCCTCTCCAGGGCTGAAGACTCTCCTAGATCAACCCATAGAGCGGGCGATCCGACACCCGCTCAGCCAGGAGTCCGAACACGCCACCGGGGTGCGGGCCAGGATTCCGCTGAAACCACCCGGTGCCCACGGCCTCCGCGCGTTCAGGCCCTTTCTGCGCAGTTCTTTATGCGCAGCCATCACGACCTGGCCGGGCGAGCGCGCCCCTGTGGCAAAGAGTCCTAGAGGGTGACGATCGAGACCAGTTCGCGGAAGCGCTCGTCGTAATCGTCCCTGCTCCGCTTGCCGATGTCCTCGACGCTGAAGCCCTGCACGCAGTACGACGCTGCCACTGTCCCATGGAGCATCGCGGCCCGGAGAACCGCCGGGCTGGCGTCGCCGGCCGCGGCGATCGAACCCATGAATCCGCCCGCGAAGCAATCACCCGCCCCGGTCGGATCGATGACGTCAGTGACCGGATACGCGGGAAGCGAGAAGTGCAGCCCCTCGCCCATGATGAAGGCGCCGTGCTCGCCCTTCTTGAGGATCACGACCTTCGGCCCCAACTCGAGGACCTTCCTGGCCGCGCGGATGAGGTTGTTCTCTCCGGTGAGCATCCGCGCCTCCTCGTCGTTGAGGATCAACCCGTCCACCTTCGTCAAGAGCGCGTCGAGATCCGGTCGCGCGATCTCGATCCAGAGGTTCATCGTGTCGGCGACCGTGAACCTGGGCGCCTCCACCTGAGCCAGACCCTGCATCTGGACGGCCGGGTGCGCGTTGGCGAGGAACACGAAGTCCGACGAGCGGTACTCGTCGGGGAGCTTCGGCTCGAAGTGCTCCAGCACGTTCAGGTCCGTGTAGGTGGTGTGGCGCGTGTTCCAGTCGGGCTCGTAGCGCCCGCCCCAGCGGAAGGTCTCGCCCTCCTCGATCACCTCGACACCGCTGACGTCCACGCCACGCTCCTTCAGCATCTCCATGTCGGAGGAGTTCCAGTCCCCTCCGACCACGCCCACCAGCCCGGGCCGCACGTAGGGCGCCGCCGCCACGGCGAAGTACATGGCGGAGCCGCCGAGCGCGTCCTCTCGGCGATCGTGGACGGTCTCGACGGAGTCGTAGGCGAGGGTGCCGATGACGACGAGGGACATGGGGATCGAGCCGGCCGCGGCCGGGCGCAGGTGGGAATCGAAGAGCTCGCCCGCCAACGAGGGCAGGCACGAGTCGACGGATTGGAACATCCCGGCGCCCTGATCGCTTCTCCCCCGCGCCCGATTCCGGCCACCCGGTACGCCTTCAGCGCTGCGACCGCGACCCGGGCAGGAGCATGACGAGCCCGCCGAGGAGCGACATCCCGTAGAGACAGAGTCGGTACAGGAGACTCGTCGCGACCCCGATCGCGAACGTGCTGCCGAGGAGCTCGGCGAGGGAGCCGAACATCACTTCCCCCACTCCGAGACCACCCGGGGAGATCGGCACCGCGGCGAGGGTGTTGGCGATCGCCATGACGGTGATCCAATCCTGCGCCCCGAGCGCAGTCCCGAGCGCCGCAGCCGCGGTGTAGACGGCGAGCCCGTTCAACGCGTGGTTCCCGAAGGACAGCGCCAGAGCTGCTCCCACCTCCCAGGGCTTCCCGAGGAGTCGACGAGCCCCGGCGTCGAGACGGAGCAGCCGCCCCCCCTGCGGGAGCGCGCCGACGAGCTGTTCGAACCGGACGATCCGCCGCGCGGCCGGGTTGAAGAACAACCCCACGCCCAGGAGGACCGCAGCACAGAACAGCCCCACCGGCAGCTTCAAGGAGTCCAGGCGCTCATCCCCCGCGAGGACGAGCGTGGTCCCGATCAGCACCATCCCGATCAGGCCCAGGACGCGATCCACCACGACGGTCATGAGCGCGTCGCCTCGACGGTCCGGGTGATCGCGGACGACCCAGACCGCGCG
>PKCK01000042.1 GCA_002862085.1 Planctomycetota bacterium
CCGTAGTAGGACCAGCTGATCATCGTCGAGAAAGCGAACAGCACGACCGCGACCGACAGCACGTAGGGGAACCAGGGGATGGTCGTCGCGAAGGCCTGGCTGGTGAGGCCGGCGCCGTTGGCGTTCTCGAGATAGCTCGCGAACTCCGTCAAGCTGCCACTCGCGTCGACCTTCTGGTACGCGCCGGTGATGACGATCACGAGAGCGGTCATGGTGCAGACGATGACCGTGTCGATCAGCGGCTCGAGCAGCGCGACGATGCCTTCGCGAACGGCGTAGGGAGTCTTCGCCGCCGAGTGGGCGATGGCCGCCGACCCGACGCCGGCCTCGTTCGAGAACGCCGCGCGCTTGAAGCCCTGGACGAGCACACCGATCATCCCGCCGAAGCCGGCGAGGGGCGTGAACGCGCCCTCGATGATCGTCCCGAAGGCACCCGGCACCGCCGACACGTTGCCGAGGATCACGATCAGGCACGCGATGACGTACACGCCGCACATCGTGGGCACGATCTTCTCGGCCACCTTCGCGATGCTCTTGATCCCGCCGAGGATGACCGCGCCGACCATCACGGTCATCACGACCCCGTAGACCCAGCGGTGCTCACCGAGCCACGGGATGGTCTCCGCGAGGGCGTTGAGCGACTGGTTCACCTGGAACGTGTTGCCGCCGCCGAACGAACCGCCGATGCACAGGATCACGAAGAAGACGGCGAGGATCTTGCCCAGGAACCCGAGCCCCATGTCCGCGAGTCCGCGCGACAGGTAGTACATCGCGCCGCCCATGATCGACCCGTCCGGGCGCTCCTGGCGGTACATCTGGCCGAGGGAGCACTCCGTGAACTTGGAGGCCATGCCGAGGAAGCCGGCCATGATCATCCAGAAGGTCGCGCCCGGGCCGCCGATGCTGATCGCGATCGCGACCCCCGCGATGTTTCCGAGGCCCACGGTCGCGGAGAGCGCCGCTGACAGGGCCTGGAAGCTGGTGACGTCGCCCTGGTCATCGGGGTTGTCGTACTTGCCCCGGGTGACCTGGACGGCGTGCCCGAGCGCGCGCAGCTGGATCAGCCCCATGCGCACTGTGAAGAAGAGCGCGCCCGCGACGAGCCAGAGCACCGCCAGCGGGATGCCGGAGCGCTTCGCGCTCAGGGTCGCCTTGCGCTCGCCGCCGCTCGCCGTCGCCATCGGGACCTCGAGGGACACCGCGGACGCGGCGAAGTCGAAGCCGGCCTCGCCCGCCTTGGCCTCGAGCTCGGCGATGAGCCCCTCCAGTGCGCTCGGGTCGTCCAGCACGCTCGTCGCGTCGACGGCGGCGGACTTGCCCATGACGTCGTAGAAGAAGACGCCGGCGATGACGCCGTTGATCGCCCCCATGGCGCGGTCGATCTGCTCCTCGAAACCCTCGGCGGGCTTGGTGGGCGTCCTGACGCTCGTCGAGAACGAGTCGACCCTGCCCTCGAGCAGGCCCGCGAGCGGGGCGGAGAAGCTCTCCTCGTAGGCCTCGGCTGCTGCATTCGCGGCTTCCTCGGGCGTCACGCTCGGATTCTCGGTCCCGTCCTGGGGTCCGGACGCGAGCGCGGAGGGAGAGGAGGAGAACGCGATCAGTGCGGCGAAGAACGCCAGCAAGACGGTCCGCATGGGTGCTGGGATTGAAGAGGGAGGAACGGCGGAAAGGGGGCCGGATGGTAGGTGAGCCCGCCGCGAAGAAGCAAACACACCGAGGGCGCGCGTCAGCCCCATCGTCCGTCGAGGCTCGCCGGCGGGGGCGCGTCGCCTCGGATCTTCTTCCAAGGGCCGATCTTCGGTTCTCGCGCCGTCGCAGCGACGATCGCGCAGGATCCCCGGCGGAGCAGGCCCGGGTCACGCATCTCGACGCGGAGGGGTCTCGAGCGGCCGCCGCCAGGGACGCGAGGCTCACCGACCCGGCGCACGCTCGTCGCTGCGACTCCTCACACCGCAGGGCGCATGGACGCCGACTCCACCCGGGCGCCTCAGTGACGCTTGCGACTCTTCCAGGTCCCGCCGTACTGGTAGTGCGCGTTGCCGGGCTTGAGGAGGTTCAGGCAGGCCTCGCAGACGAAGATCCACGGGCCGTCGGCCTCGACTCGAACGCGGAAGAGAGCCGTGCTCTGTGCCTTGCAGCGGTCGCAGGGCTTCTGGCGGATGCGTTTGGACTTCCCGATGTTCGATCGACTCCTGGGCGGACCCTATCAGGAGCGCCGGCGATGCAGCCACACGAGGCCGTCGCGCGACGGCTCGGTACCGCGAACCGAGGCCCGGTGATCCTCGCACGGGAGTTCCAGCCCCTGTCCGGCGGCGCGGTGCGACGCGATCGCGACCTGGAACCCGGGTGCCCCGAACGCTCCCCGCCGACTACTGGAGCAGCCCGTCCTGGGGGCTCAGCAGCTCCGGGAGATCGGTCTCGCCCAACCGCTGACGCACGTTGACCTCGATCATCCGACTCAGCGTCGACAGCGGAAGGTCGTTGTCGTCCAGCCCGAAAGGATCTTCGATCTCGTCACCGATCGCGTCGAGGCCGTAGAAGGCGTACGCGATCAGGAGGACCACGACCGGCGTCCATCCGTGCACGGTGTCGACGATGCCGAAGGGCAGCGCGAAGGCATAGGTCGCGACGATGCGGTGGATGAGGATCGTGTAGGACGTCGGGATCGGGGTGGCCTTGATGCGCTCGCAGCCGCCCTGGATGCCCGTCATCTCCGTCAGGCTCCCTTCGAGGACGGGCAGGTGCATCGGATGGATCCACCCGGCGTGCCAGAGCTCGCGCAGTCGCTCTCCGGTACGTGCGGACACCGCGGCGGGTCGGTTGCTCTCGACGCCGAGAGCTTCGATCTCGGGCGACGGGAGGAGACCCTCCGCACCCGAGAGATCCGTCTCGTCGCGGAGGTGGTGCCGGAAGACGTGGACGTACCCCGCGATGCGATGCACGAGCTCGACGTGCACCCGCTCCTTCTCCTCCTCCTGCGCCGGCTCGCCCGGAAGGGGCCCGACCATGGTCTGGATCTGCCTCGTGAAGCTCCGCGAGACGTTGATCATGCGGCCCCAGAGCTTGCGGCCCTCCCAGAACCGGTCGTACGAGGTGTTGTTGCGGAAGCCCAGGAAGATGCCGAGGGCAAGGCCGATCAGCGAGAAGGGCAGGGTCGACAGCGTGGCCCCGATGCGGCCGGTCTCGTAGAGCACCGTGACCGCGATGGCGCACGCGACCGTGATCAGGAGCCTGAGCCAGATCCGTTCGAGTGCGGTGCCCTGGACCGTCATCAGGGACCTGAACCAGGAGCGCTTGGTGATGATCATCGCGCCCGCGACCTTAGCGTCCGCCGAAGGTCCCTCAAGCCCCCTTGCGGTGGACGCGTCGCCCTTCCTCCGCGCTCGCTCCCACGACGTGTCGGGCCGTCGCGACGGACGCGTGTCCCCCTCCCGGTTGCCGTGTCGACGACCCGATCAGCGCACGCGCCAGACGCCCCGGGAGCCCCCGGACTCGAGCCCGATGGTCCGGGGCACCTGATCCGAGGGATAGGGCGTGTCCGCCGGGTCCCGCAGGACGTGGTGGTTGGTGATGTCGTGGCTGTCGCGCACGACGAGCCCCCCGCCGGCGGCGAGACCGGCCGGGAGCGCGGCCTCGGTGGCACCCGGGCTCCGATCGACGCGGAGCCTCCGGATCGGGGCGGACCACTCCTCGTCGAGGACCAGGACCAGATCGTCGACTGCAGCCTCTCCCTCGTTGGTGACCGTCACGGCCCACGCGACCCCCAGGCCGAGTCGGTCGGGTGATTTGCTGAGCTTGACACCCAGCACCTCGGCCGGAGCGCCCTCACCCGGGTGGAGCGGGACGTCCTCCCCGGCGGAACAGCCCAGGGTCGTCAGCAGGAGCAGGTGAGCCAGTCGCATGCCGCGGAGCCGTCGGTTCCGACAGCGCCAGGGAGGTCGAAGACCGGACGACGGACGGAGCGACTCGCGAAGACTTCGAGCCGCCACCGTGACGAGCGCGAGGGCGGAGCGCGATCGACCGAGCCGAGCAGCGCTGAGGCTGCTCGAACCCGGCCCTCGCACCGTCCTCTCCTCAGCCCGCGTAGGGCATCGACGAGTGATGGAGCACGATCCGGACCTCGCCCGCGTCGTTCAGCACGTAACCGAACGAGTACTCGACCTTGACGAGATCACCCTGGGGATCGGTGAAGAAGTAGTTCCCCATCGCCATGGCGGTGCCGCCGTGGAGGAACAGTGCGGTGTTCTCGAATCGCACCGCGGTCCAGCCTTTGATGGCGAACCCGCCGTCCTCGCCGCAGACGCCGTTGCTCGCGACGAAGTAGGACAGCGCCTCGTCGAAGGTGCCGCGGAACTGCACGTCGGCCGCGAGCGTCGGCTTGAACAGCACGTTCGACGCGCCGTAGTTGTAGAGGTTGTCGATGTGGTCCTTGGCGGCCTGCTCGAAGTCCTCGCCGTTCGTATGCGCGGCGGCGATGCGGACGATTCCATCGCCCCAGGCCTTCTGGGCGGCGATGACGAGCTCTTCGGTGATGGTGGTCACGTGGATCTTTCGGGTTGGTGGTGGCTGGATCTCCTGGAGCCGGGAAGGCGCCCGGGGAGCGATCAGCTTTCCTAGGACCACCCACTCTCGTTTCCAGGGGCGCGGATTCTAGGGCCTCGAGCGCGCGGCGACAGCTCGATTTACAGACCGCCCGGCGGCTCCCGCCTCGGCCGATCTCGCCCTCCGCCGCGAAGGCCCCGCGCGTCGAAGATCCCCGGATCCGTGCCCTCGTCGACCTCGACGAACGGGGGCGCGTCGTCGCCCGGCGCTCCGAGGCGTGTCGAGTCGCGGCGACGGTCGCGCACGGGCCCGGGTGGGCCGCTGCCACGGCCAGCGCGGTTCGCCTGGGAGGGGCCGCGACGGTCGCCACGGCCCCTCGTTCGCGCGACCGGGCGGCTCGTGCACGATCGTCGCCACGACTCCGGACGTCAGGGCACCTCGGTCGCTTCGAAGTGGGACCAGCTCTCGTTCCCGATGAAGCGCACGTAGTACTGGCCGCCGATCGCGGCGGGCAGGTCGTTGCCGCTCACCCACTGGTTGGCGAGATCGACTCCGTTGACCTCGAGCGTCTCCAGTCCCCACGAGTTGATGTGGTCGATCTCACCGGTCATCACCCAGCACCGATCGCCCGCTCCCGTGAAGGAGAAAGGAGGCTGGATGGGGACCCCGTTGGCGCACGTTCCGTCCGACGCCTGCTGGATCGCCACCGTGCGAGTCAGTCCCCCTCCGCTGACGGTCACCGTTCCGCTCCGCCAGGCTCCGCTGTTGGGCTTCGCGCCCACCTGGATCACCCCGTTGTCCGAACCTCCACCGGGGCTCACCGAGATCCAGGGCTGATCGGCGGTCACGGTCCAGCTGATGTTGGAGGTGACGTTGACGTCCTCCGATCCACCGGCGAAGGGGAACACGATCTCCCCGACGTCCAGGTAGAGGTCCGATCCGACGCCCCCCACGAGAACGGGCGACGCACGGCGAATCCCGCCCCTCGGCGGCTGGATCCCCTCCACCAGGGAGCCGTCCGCGAACATCGGGATCAGGGATGTCCTCGCCAGGGTCCCGTCGAGCCCCTCGAAGGACGGATCGTTCGAGCTGTCCCAGGCCGCGGACGGTGCGAGGGACGAGGCCAGTCCGATCCGGACCTGCGCCTCCTCCCTGGCCTCCGATTGTCCCCCGGGCCAGAGGAGCAGCCCGCTCCAGAAGGTCACGTCGACGGAGAACGTGCGGCTCTGGACGTCCCAGACCTCGAGCGGGCCCACGGTGACCTGGCCAGGCTGGTTGGTGGAGGCGAAGTAGTCGCCGACGGTGAGTCCGAGGTCGTACCCCTCGGAGAGGTCGACGAAGAGCTTGAACGACACCGCCCCCGGGATCCGCGCGGGCCAGGCCGTGTGGTTGTTGACCCACACCGCGACCTCGGTGAAGCGCGCGCCGCTCATGTTGATGCGGGCCTCGACCACGTACTCGTCGCGCGGTGTCTCGGCCCGGGGGAAGTTCGGGTCCGCGCTCCCACCGTGATCGAGGGCCAGCTTCGCGAGGCACCCCGAGAACAGCGCGTTGTAGTCGGTCGCGACCTCGTTGTTGATGTAGTTGTCACGTTCGTCCGTGTAGCCGTCCATGCTGTCCGGGCCACCCACGAGCGCCCCGTGGAGGACGTGCCGGCTCTCGACCGGTGACGACTGGACGCTGTTTCCCCAGGCGCCGTGCGCGGTGCGGTGGTGCGGGTTGACCGGCGGATTCACGCCGAACCCGCAGACGTAGCTGCGGCGCTGCGGATTCGCGCCGAGCGCGTAGTCGATCTGGCGCTTCGCGAAGTCGTAGTACCGGGAGCGCCGCTCCGGCGTCGACGCGACGTCGTGGTGATAGAGAGCGAGGAACGCCGTGTTGGAGGCGTATCGCAGCGACCCCCACTGGTCCAGCCACGCCAGCCCGCCTGGCGTGTACCTGACCGAGGAGCCTGCGTACCCCGTGGTCCAGTAGTCGAGGTGTCGCTCGATGTCCTCCACGAACCGCGCCTCACCGGTCAGACGGGACATCAAGGCGTAGCAGCCGTAGGACTTGTCGTCCCAGGAGAGCCCCCACGAGTACGACTTGTCCCCGGATCCCGGAGCCGTCGAGAGCTGGTCGTACGCGGCGCGGGCCCGATCCATCCACACCGGATCACCCGTCGCCCTGAAGAGCCAGATCGCTCCCCAGCACAGCTCGTCCCGATAGCCGCTGAAGGAGTTGTAGAAGCCGGCCGCGTCCGTGATCGAGTCGGAGTACACGCCGCGATGGTTGTCGGCGAACTCGTAGAGCTGGATCGCGTGGACCAGCAGTTCTGCGCTGTAGGAGGGATCCTCGGCCTGGAACACGAGGCTCGCCGCCGCCATCGCGGCCGCCGTCTCCGCGGCGAGGTCCGATCCCGGGTTCTGGGCGTCGATCTTGTACGCGGGCCGGGGCATCTGCATGACCTCCGCCGACCCCCACCATGCGTGGTCGATCCCTCCGCTGCCGACCTGGCCCCAGAACTCCTCGGGAGCGGTGTGGCATCGCAGGAAGTAGTCGTTGACGTGACGCAGGTGCTCCCTGATGAGCTCCAGCTGATCCGCGGCGACGTAGCCGTCCTCGAAGTCGAGCACGCCCCACGCGAGCGCCGTCGCGCTGTACGCCATGGGGAATCCGAACTTGACGTGGTCGCCAGCGTCGTACCAGCCGCCGGTCAGGTCATGGCCGACGTCGGCGCCGTCCTCGAGTCCCGAGGGGCCGCGCCAGTTGACGCGCCCGGGAGAGGCCTGAGGTCCAGAGCGTTGGACCTCGTAGAAGAACATCGATTGCTGCAGCGCCTCCGAGTAGTTGAAGGACTGGGCGACGGCCGGCACTGACGCGGCCATCGCGCAGGCGCAGCACGCGAACAAAGACTGGGTGAACTTTTCGAGCATCGGGACAACCTCCTCCCTTCGACGAACTTCGATTCCCTTGAGACGCCACGCGCCGGTCACGATCCTGGCCCCGGGCGACGCTGGCGTACGTTCGACCGGACCCCCTGATCGCTTGATGGGCGGTTCCCCCAACGGGCGCTTCCGGAACCATCATGAAGCTACAGGGAGATCTCCGCTATGTGCCTCGAATCGCTCCCCTGCGCTCTCATCGCCGGCGTGGTGACCGCTTCTGATCCACGGCCCCGCCGTCAGCTCGCAGAGACCGCGTACGAACGAAATCGGAATGGTGCAGCCGTCGCCGAAGCGGGCGACGAAGGCCGAGGGCGTTCTCCGATTCGAAGAGACCTGATCATCGAGGCCGTGTACCAGAGGTGGAGGGGCCAGGCCGGAACTGCGGTGCACGGACCTCGGCTTCTCGACCTCGTGATTCCACCGACCCACTCTCGGATCCTCTGGCGCTCGACGTGAAAGGGCCGCGCATCGGCCAGTCATGTCGGGGTTCACCTCCTCCGACGCTGCCGCGGAAAGCGATCCGTCCGCGCATCGACGGGGCGGTGCACGTGAGCGTCACCGCGGCTTCGGGAGGAGCTCGACCATCGACTCACCGAGCGCGTCGCCGATGAGGAGGTAGCTCTCCGCGTTGCCGAACCAGTGGTGGCCATGGGTGGTGTTCGGGGAGTCTTCCGGCTTCCGCAGGAAAGCCTCGGTCTCGACGAAGGCGGCGGGGCCGTCCCGGCCGGCCGCCTTCGCGCCGGCACGCTGCGCCGCGTGCAGCGCAGGGCTGTTCATGTTGCCCGTCTGCCCGATCACGACCGGGAGCTCCTTCGACGAGAGCTGCTCGCGCACGTCGCCGATCAGACGCTCGAGGTTCCCGGCGTAGCTCCGCGTCGCCTCGTCGTCGCATCCGTCGTTCCACCCCTGGAACCACACGAAGCCCTCGACCACGGGCTCGAGTTCCTTCCACTCGGGGAAGGCCGCTCCCACGTCCGTGAGGGCCGCGTCCAGCTCCTCGAACATCCGGCCGAAGTACGGCCCGACCTCCCCGCCCGCCGAAGGCGGACGGAAGTCCACATGGAGGCTCTTGCCTCCCCAGCACGCCTTGACGAGGAGCACGGGATCGTCGAAGCGATCGCCGAGCACCTTCCCGAGCGCGAGCTCGGGCCCGAAGTGGTGCCGGCCGCCGTAGACCGCGTAGCCGATCGAGAGCGGGCCCTTCTTCTCCTCGTGGGCCGAGCGGTACCAGACGCCCACGTCCTCGCGCGCTTGCCACTCCCCCTCGCCGTCACGGACCCAGCCCCAGCGGGTTTCGAACTCGGGCTCCTCCAGCAGCTTCGCCAGGGTTCCGCGGCCGCCGTTGTAGTGCTCCTCGTGATCGAGGTCGACCACGGCCTGTCCCTCCATGTTCGACTGCCCTGCCAGCAGGAAGACGCGGAGCTTCCCGGGCTTCGCGTCGGGGGGCCCGAGCGATTTGAACGAGAGGAGGAGCGCGGCGCCGGCGAGCAGCACGAGCGCGGAGGATTCGCGGGTCATGTTCCCAGCATAGTCTCCGCCGACGGCTCCACGGCCCGCGCCAGGAGCGATGACTGACGCACGCGGCGCTCGCGAGACGCGGTTTGCTGCCGCCAGGGGAGCTCGCCGCGATGCGGTTCGGGGCGGAAGCTCTTGCCTCGGTCGCACGAGCTCGCCGACTGCTGGCGTCACCCCCGTGGTCGCGGGTCACAGCCATGCGGTGCTGCACGGAGAAAAAGCTCTGCTCGCACTCGAGAGTGCCCCAGGGAGAAACAACTCGCGCCCTGCACCCAGGATTCACCCAGTGCTTGCGAATGTCGTCCGACCAAGGCCGTTCACTCTCCTACCCCGGGATGCGCGCTGCCCGATGCGCGCCGCGTGCCCGCACCGTTCGCGCTCGCTTTCCCACCCTGGATCGGCGCCCTGACCGCTCACACGGACTCGCCGACGAGAAGGGCTCCGCACTGCTCCCCGCTCCTCGATGCGCTTCGCCACGCTCGCTCCCGCACTGATCGTCTCCACGCTGTTCGTGGCGGCCGCTCCTCCCGCGAGCGCGGATTCCCAATCCCCCACGGTCTTCGTCGACGGCAGGAAGACCGCGCTCGCCGAGCTCGCCGGCGAGCTCGGTGACGATGTGAGCGAGGAAGCCACTCGCTGGGCCGCCGCAGCGGACTCCATCGACGCAAGCCTCCACGTGGTCGCGGGAGGCCGGGTCCTGCTGGTGACCCACAGCACCAAGCGCAAGCTGAAGAAGGAGCTCGCTCTCATCGGGGACACCCTCGAGCTCGTCGACGAGCTCCTCCCCGCGCGCCCGGTGGCCACCAACGAGAGCACCGACCAGCCCTCCGCGAGACGCATGCCCGACCCGTCGGACGACGGGGTCCTGGTCCTGCTCCAGCCGAAGAACGACGAGGAGTACGGCCAGCTCCTCGAGGTGGTCGTGGAGGGAGAGCGCTACCTCCAGGCCTGGAGGGACTCCGCTCGTCGCCTGCCCGGCTTCACCATCAGCCGGCCCGCGGTCGCGATGTGGATCGAGCTGCTCGACGGTCAGGAGGAGTTCGACATCCGCAACGAGCTCGTCCACCGCCTCGCCCACCTCGCGGTCGCGCGCCGCTTCGGAGAGCTGCCCTACTGGCTCCAGACCGGACTGTCGTGGCACGTCGAGGAGGAGCTCCTCGGCGCGATCTACTGCTTCCCCTACCGCGATGAGTTCGTATGGGCCACGGAGCACACCTCCTGGGACAACGACCTCGCCCGCGAGTTCAAGACGGCCAAGGGGTCGGATTCCTACTTCGCGGGCCTCGCTGCCTGGAGGCGCGGCTCCTACAGGGGCGACGAAGCGCGCCAGGCTTTCGGCATGGCGCGGTTCCTGATGGAACACCACCGCGAGGACACCCCCCAGCTCCTCTCGAACCTGTTCCACCTGCGCGCGACGAAAGGTGTCAAGTCGGCCGGGCGGGGCTGGGAACTGATCCCTGGCTGGGAGCCCGATGCGAAGGACCAGCGCGCCGAGTTCGAGCGCGTGCTCGGCGAAGGCATCCTCTCCGAGGCGGCGAAGTCCTTCGCCAGAGGCAAGCGCTACAAGAAGCCGCGAGCGCGCTGAGGCAAGCCTCCAGGGCGGCGTCTGATCGACGGGTCTCGCCGGGGTGAGTCGCGTGAGCCGTCATGCACGCTTCCGACGCCGGCGGCAGGCCTCGCCGCGGAGGCGGTCGCGGCAGGGGGAGTGAGGATCGGGAGGGAAGGACACGGCCCCTCCGCGGAGGTGTTCACGGGGCACCGTTCCCCTCCCGGACGGACCAGGTCACGAGGAGGAGCGCTTCCCCCCCTTCCACCCGGGTCCGACGCTGGACGGACTGGCCACGAGACCGCCCCGCAGACCCGCTCGATCACCCGGCCGGACCGAACTCGGGCGGCGAGGTCCTTCAGCAGCGCAGGGACTTCGCCCACGCATGCCTCCAGTCCTGGTCGCGGAGGTCCGATCTTCGAGTCGGCGGCCGCCGCGTCGCATCGCGCCCGCGCTACTCTCCCGGGCGTAAGAAAACCCTTATTCTGCTCCGATCACCGGGATCGAGGACACGGCCAGCCGGCCGCTGCCTCCCACTCGCGACATGGCAAATCCCAAATCCGCCGTCCTCCTCATCGGCTTCCAGAACGACTACTTCGCCGCCGACGGGATCCTGCACCAGGTCCTCGAGTCCTCGGAGCAGACGGCCGACGTCCTGAACCGGACCCTCGAACTGCTCTCCAGCCTCGACGCGCAGAACGTCCCGGCGATCAGCGTGCCCATCCTGTTCTCGGCGGACTACAGCGAGCTCACCAACCCGGTCGGGCTGATGGCGCAGATCCGCGACATCGGGGCGTTCCAGCGGGACTCGTCCGGGGGCGCCGAGGTTCCAGAGCTCATGGCGCTGGGGGATCGTATCGAGCACGTCTACGGCAAGACGGGCTTCAACGCCTTCAACGGGACCAAGCTGCATGAGCGCCTGCAGGAGCTCGGAGTCGAGCACCTCATCGTCTGCGGCGTGGTGACTTCGGTGTGCATCGATTCCACCGGGCGGGCGGCGAACGAACTGGGCTATCGCGTCACGATCGTGTCGGACTGCATCGCGGGTCGAAGCGCCGTCGAGAACGAGTTCTACTGCGACTCGGTCTTCCCGCTCTACGCGGAGCTGAGCAAGAGCGATCATCTTCGAAGCGATGCCGCCGGCTGAATCGCACACCGAACGGGTCGAGGAGCTCGAGGCCAAGGTGGAGGGACTCACCGCCCTCCTCCGTCAGATGGCCGAGGACAAGGCCTCTCTCGATCGAGCCCTTCAGCTCGAGCAACAGCGGCACGAGTCGCTGGTCGCCCGCGTCCCCTGGATCGTCGTCCGCTTCGACCGTGAGCTGCGCTACGTCGATACGAACGACGCGTACAAGAGCCTCGTCGGCGAACAGGACCTCCTGGGCCGGGCGCTGGGCACCGCCTCCGAGTGGGCGGCCTGGGACGAGGCCGTGCGAGAGTTCCATGCGGACCGAAGCGTGGCCAGCAAGGAGGTCGAGCTGAACCTCGATGTTCAAGGCGCTCCTCTCTCCCTCTTCGTCTGCTTCTCCAGGACCCGCATCGACGAGCACATCACGGCGGTGGGCGTCGATCAGTCGGATCGCAAGCGCGCGCTCGACGCCGCGGAGCACGAAGCCCGTCGCGCCGACGCTGCGAACCAGGCGAAGAGTGACTTCCTGGCGGTGATGAGCCACGAGATCCGGACTCCGCTGAGCGGCGTCCTGGGGGTGGTCGAGCTTCTGCGGGACACTCCCCTCAGCGCTGAGCAGGTCGAACTGATGAAGGCCCTGAAGGACTCCGGGGCCTCCCTGCACTCCCTCATCGACGACATCCTCGACCTCACCAAGCTCGACAGCGGCGCGATCGAGTTCGAGAGGATCGAGTTCGAGCCGTTCGAGGTCCTCGAAGGCGTCGCCGAACTGTTCCAGGCGCGCGCCTCCATCAAGGGGCTCCCCGTCGAGATCGAGGCGGACGAAGGATCGAAGGTGCCAGCGGTCGGCGATCCCAACCGGCTGCGGCAGGTGCTCTCGAACCTCGTCAGCAACGCCATCAAGTTCACGACGAAAGGGGGCATCACCCTTCGCATGAGGAGAGGCTCCCACGAACGCGGGGACCACCTCGAGTTCGAGGTGGAGGACACGGGCATCGGCATCCGACCGAAGCAAGCGAGGCGACTCTTCGACCCCTTCATCCAGGCTGACCGGTCGACCTCCCGGGAGTTCGGCGGAACCGGCCTCGGCCTCGCCATCTCCAAGCGCCTCGTCGAAGGAATGGGAGGGACGATCGCCATCGAGCAGGGCCGTCGCGGCGGCGCTCTCCTGCGCTTCCACGTCCTGTGCCCCACCATCGAAGAGGTGAAGAGTTCGCGACAAGGCGCTTCAGAAGACGCGCTGGAGCGGCTCGAAGCCGAGCTGCGCCAGCACAACCTCAGGGTCCTGGTCGCCGAGGACAACCCCGTGAATCAGCTGGTCGCCCGCTCGTTCCTGCAGAAGTTCGGCTGCTCGATCTCCCTCGTCAGCGACGGTCGCGCGGCCGTCGAAGCGATGAGCCCTGGCGAGGCTTTCGACGTCGTGCTCATGGACATCGACATGCCCGTCCTCGACGGGCTCGCCGCCACGAAGGAGATCAGGGCGCTCGGAGGACGATGCGCCGATCTTCCGATCCTGGCGATGACCGCCAACGTCGTCCCCGAGGACCGTGCGGCCTGCTTCGAGGCCGGCATGAACGGCTGGCTCGGGAAACCCTTCGACCGCGCGGGGATGGCGAGGGCCTTGGTCGACATCGCGCGCGATCGCGGCTGAGGCGATCCAAGGCCCTGCTGGTGCCGCTACGAGGATCAGGGGCGCGTGCCGTTGATGTGGGCCATCAGGTACTCGTAGGCGAGCGTGCCGATCTCGTTGCCGATCGCCTGGCCGGCGGAGATCGACGGTGGGAAATGCACCCCTGCCCAGAAGCGGCTCATGCCGCACTCCTGTTCGAACTCCGACCAGGTGTTCCAGCCGATGGTCATGTCCTGCTGAGGAGTGTGGCCAGGCTCGATCCGCGACATCCCCTGGGGCACGTCGATGGACCAGCCGAGGTCGTCGGTCCCGAGGAAGAGGCGACTCGACTGGGCGTGGGCCGAGCAGAAGGCCGCCGAGGCGGAGGGGTACTCGGGGTGGTCGGCCACGGGCAGGTAGCTCTGCCACTGGTTCGCCCGGAGCTGGACCGTTCCCTTCCCGGGCCCGCCCCACGCGGTGACGCGCTGATCCTCCCAGAGGTGGCGAATGGCCGAGAAGGGGCGCACCGCGTTGTACCTGCGCTTCTCCTTCCAGATCGCGATGCCGGTGTCGAAGGCCGCGAGGTTGGTGAGGAAGTCGTAGTGCACGAACTCCTCGAGTGACATGCCCTGCGAGACCGTGACGAAGAGCGCCGAGAAGCCCAACGACGAGATCTTGTCGTCGAAGAGCTCCGCGACCATCTTCTGGCGGTCGGTCATCTGCGCTGAGGCCCGCAGCACCGCGAAGGCCTGTCGGCGGTAGTTCGGGCTGGCCGGGTCGCTGGACACGGGCGGAGGTGCGTTGAACTGCGAGACGTCCGAGTAGCAGTACGGCTCGACGAGGGCGTACTGCGGCGTCACGAACTGCTGGGCGCGGAAGATGCCGTAGCCGTTGTCGGTGATCGACGGCTGCCACAGGCCCGGGTGGTCGAGCTTGTAGGGCGTGTTGGCGGGCTCGTACCCGGTGTAGTCGGAGTAGGGCCGGCCAGTGTCGGCGCGGGTCACCGTGGGGTCGGTGGGCTCGTCACCGAGCTGATTCATACCGTCATGCTCACGCGCCGTGACGACGGCAGCGCCCGCCACGTTGCCGATCCCGATGGGCGTCGTGAGATCCGTGCTGGCGTCGTCGGGATCGAGACCCACGTCGAGCATCATCTGCCTCCACGCCTCGGTGAAGGTCGGGTAGAGACTCTCCAGCATCCGCAGGGAGGCGTAGAGGATGGCCGTGTTCCGGTTCGTGTCGTTGTGCTCCACGGCCGGGCGCCTCGGGATCGTCGAGTTGATGCCCACCGCGGTCACGTGGTACGGCGCGATGGCGTCGAACCACACGTTGTTGAGCAACGTCGTCGTCCGGAGGATGAGCGGCGCGTCACCCGGGGCGACGACCTGGAACATGACCGGAACGACGGCGGGGATCACCACGTCGACCGGCGCCTGGTCGTCTGCGAAGGAGAACGAACTCTGCCCGAAAGCGGGCAACGCGCTCAGGGCGGTGAGCACGAAGGAAGACCAGATCTTCATAGGAGATATAGGGAAGGGCTGGGGCTGGTCGCGGCCCGTCTACTTCGCGGGCGCGCGTGGGACTCCAGAGCTTAGTCGAGCGGCCCAATATGGGGCGGCGAATCGCCGCGGCGCGAAGCGACCCGTCATGCGAACCCGAGCGATGTCGCCAGCCGCGGGAACTGCATCCTGGGTGACGAGACGCGTAGATAACGGTGGTTTCCCGCAGCGACATGGAGGCTCGTCGAGGATTCGCACTGCCCACTTCAGCACTGCTCCCTAACGGCGTCAGTTCTATCCTGGAGAGGCCGACCCGCTCCCGAGGCGACGACGATGTCCATGCGCACCTTCACTCCCGTCCTGCTCGCTCTCCTGCCCCTCTTGGCGTGCTCGAAGGAGGATCCGCGGGCGACCGTCAGCGGCGACGCCGCGGAGCAGGAGTGGCCCGCCCCCACCGATCCGCGACGTCTCGCGCTCGGCGAGGGCGAGGGCGAGGACGACGACGCCGATCGAGAGGCCCGCGCGGAGTGGGTCGAACAGATGCACCGCGCAGCTCCTGGCGTCGACTGGCGCGCCATCGAGGAGCGGAACCGGCGCGCGACGCGGCTGTCGCGCAACGCGCTCGCCCGGGATCCGGACGGCGCCTTCCAGGGACGCCGTGCCGCTGGAGGCGCCGCGCCCTGGTTCTGGGAAGAGGTGGGCTCGCGGAACCAGGCGGGACACACGCGGTGCGCGGCCGTCGGAGCAGCACGCGGCGGAGAGCGCTCGCTCTACGTGGGCTCGGCACTCGGCGGGCTGTGGCGTGGGACGACCGACGGTGAGGACTGGACGCCGCTCTCCGACGGCGCCTTCGGCGGCTTCGACGACGTGGTGGTGCTCGAGCCCACGGACCTCGCGGACCCAGATCTGCTCGTCGTGCGCCGCGGCGCGACGGTGCTGCGCTCCGAGGACGGTGGCGCGACGTGGCTCGATCCGACCTTCGTGGGCGGAACGCTCGTCAGCGGCCGCCGCATGGTGCGCGCGGGCGGGCCACGCGGATCGATCCTGCTCTTCGGCGCCGCCGACGTGCCCGGCGTCGGCCGACGCAGCGCGCTCTTCGGGTCCGACGACGAGGGCCGGTCCTTCTGGCTGCGGCACTGGTTCGGCGTCCAGTGGAACGGGGACGTGTGGACGCCCCGGACCGCGAGCGCGACGGGTGACGACGTCTGGGTGCTCCAGGCAGGCCGCCTGCATCGCTCCTCGGACGGCGGCTGGAGCTTCGGGACGCCGCTCGTCGTGGACACCGGCGCCACCGCGGGCGACCTCGCCGGCTCGGAGGCCGGCGGTCCCGTCCTCTACATGGCGCTGCGCCAGAGCTCGGGGGACTGGAACCTGCATCGCTCGGACGACGCGGGAGCGAGCTCGGGCTTCGTCCGCACCCTCGACGCGTTCTGGGGCGCGACGACCTCCATGGTCGCCTTCGCCTACGACGCGAACCGCCTGATCTACGGGGGCGTCGAGGCCTACGTGTCCACGGACCGGGGCGCGACGGCGACCCGGATCAACACCTGGGGGTCCTACTACGGCGATCCCGCCAACCGCCTGCACGCGGACATCCGCGGCATCAGCGGGCTCGTCGTGGAGAGCAGCGGCTTCGAGATGGACGCCGTCTACTTCAACACCGACGGCGGCACCTACGTCTCCTACAACGGCGGCGCGACGGTGCAGAACCTGTCCCTGGAGGGACTCGGCGTCGGGCAGTTCTACTCGACCCACACCTCGTCCCTCGATCCGCGCCGCATCAGCGGCGGGACGCAGGACCAGGGCTACCAGCTCGGCACGCGCGCGATCTCAACCGGCGAAGGCCCCTCGACGGCCTTCGAGCAGGTCATCAGTGGCGACTACGGCCACCTCACGAGCGGCGACGGCACCCACGAGTACGTCTACAGCACCTACCCCGGCTTCATCCTCGTCCAGCGCGGCGAGACGTCTCCGACCCTCCGCTTCGTGGACTTCCCGGCGGGATCCACGCAGCTGTGGCTCCCGCCCGTCGTCGCGGACCCCACGGACCGCCAGCGCTTCTTCTTCCTGGGCCGACGGCTCCACCGCTACGAGCCGGCCGGGGGCGGGAACTGGGCGCCGACCCAGTGGTCGAGCGTCGATTTCGCGGCGGGCGGGAGCCTCTACCTCACCGCCATGGGCTTCGCGCCCTCCGACCCGAACCGCGCCTACGCCCTGACGACCCAGGGAGTCCTGCACGTGTCGAACGACGGCGGGGTGACGTGGTCGTCCAGCGCGAACGGCGGGCCGGGCTCCCACTACTTCTACGGCTCGGCGGTGCTCGTCGACCCCCAGGACCCGGACCACGCCTACTTCGCGGGCGCGGGCTATTCGACGGCGGCGGTGCGTGAGACGACCGACGGCGGCGCGACCTGGCAGGCCCGCTCCTCCGGCCTGCCCTCGACGCTGATCCACGACATCGCCTTCTCCCCGGACGGCAGCGGCGATCTGTTCGCCGCGGGCGAGTCGGGCGCGTACCACTACGACGCCGGGACCCGGACCTGGTCGGACGCCCTCGGGGCCGACGCGCCGGTCACGACCTACTGGTCGGTGGAGACGGTCGAGGCCTCGAACCGCGTGCGCTTCGGCACCTACGGCCGCGGCATCTGGGACCTCGCGCTGGTCAGTGACGGCGGCATGGTCGGCGACCGCTACTGCGGGCCCGCTGTGGTCAACGCGTCGATCCAGTCCGCCGAGATCCGCGGCGCGGGCAGCCCCTTCCTCGTGGACGACGACCTGACGCTGACCGCCTCGCAGATGCCGCCCAACACCTTCGGCTTCTTCATCGTGTCCCCCAATCCCGGCGAGTTCCCGACGCCAGGGAGCTCGGTCGGCACCCTCTGCCTCAACGCTCCATTCGGCCGCTATTTCACCCACATCCTGAACTCCGGAACGAGCGGCTCCTTCTCGATGGCGGTGGATACCAGCGCGATCCCCCAGCCGAGTCAGGTGGTCGCCGCGGAGGTCGGGCAGACCTGGTACTTCCAGGCGTGGTTCCGCGACGTCTACACCAACCTGTCGTCCTCCAACTTCACGGACGGGCTCGCGGTGCGCTTCAGATGATCGCGGCCACTCGGGCGATGCGCCGAGCAACGGCCTCGAGCACGCCCTTCAGCGCTCGCTCACGGTGACGCCGATCTCCGCGGCCGAGGCCCAGGGTTTGCCGTTCAGCTCCGAGAGGATCCGGATGCGCGCGTAGCGCGCCTGGACCGGCGCGGGGAGGTCGAGGGCCTGGCCCTTGCGCTGGCGTCCGAAGGTGGCGGTGCCCGCCGGCGCGTCCGGGAAGCGCTCGGGGTCGGAGGAGAGGTAGAGCTCGGTCTCGCCGAAGGTGCCGTTCCAGCCTCCGTCCTGACGCGCGAGGTAGCGCAGGCCCGTGACCGCTCGCACCTCGCCGAGGTCCAGGACGATCTCGTGCGGATGGCGCGCCAGCACGTCGGAGAAGCGCGTGTGCCAGAGGGTGGCGGGATCCCCGTCGATCGCGCGTACGGCGAGCTTGCCGTTGGCCTCGTTCTGGCTGCTGAAGGAGACGATCGACACCTCGCTGGCCGGGAGCAGGTCCGGACCCTCCAGGCGGTGCAGCTCGCCCTTCGGCCTGCGAGGCGCCGGGCGGCCCGGGGAGGTTCCCCACTTGGCGTCGCGGTCCTTCTCGTGGCGCGTGCGCGCGGGGTCACGGTAAGTCCCTGGCCGTGCCGGCGTGAACTCGCGGGCAGCGATCGCGGCCATGGCGGCGATGCGCTCGGGGTGCTGGGCGGAGACGTCGCGCTGCTCGCTGACGTCCTTCGAGAGGTCGTAGAGACTCCAGGTCCCGGTGCCCTTCGCCAGCACCTCGTCCCACCCTCCCTTCTTGCGGGAGAGCAGTCCCTTCCAGTCGCCCATGCGCACCGCCAGCTGGCTTCCGAACTCCCAGTAGAGGAAGTCGTGCTCGGTCTGGTCGCCGCTGGCGAGGAGCGTCGGCGCGATCGAGATCCCGTCGATGCCATCGGGCGGCGTCGCTCCGGTCAGGGCTGCGATCGTCGGCAGGACGTCCGGCTGGTAGAAGACGAGGTCGCTCACGGCCCCCGCGGGGATACGGCCGGGCCAGCGAGCCAGCGACGGGATCCGCAGCCCCCCCTCGAAGAGATTGCCCTTGCCTCCGCGGAACTCGACGCCGGTGCGCGGATCCACGTTCGGGCCGAAGAAGCCCCTCGGATGATCCTTCGAGCGGAACCGGTCCTGCCCGCCGTTGTCTCCGGTGAAGAAGACGACCGTGTTCTCGTCGAGGCCCAGCTCCTGGAGCAGATCGAGGACCTGCCCCAGGTTGCGATCCACGAGGCTCACCATGGCCGCGTAGTTCTTCACGTCCTGCTTGAGACCGTCGCGCTGCATCCACTCGTCGTCCTCGTACAGCGCCCACACCGGGTCGTCGGCGGGGATGTCGTACATGCCGTGCGGAGGCGTGATCGGGAGGTAACAGAAGAAGGGCCGGTCCTTGTTGTCGCGGATGAAGTCGAGGCCCGCGTCCATGATCTCGTAGTGCGAGTACGTCTCGCCCGAGCGGCCGCCGACGTTGCCCTTCAGCAGCACCTCCTCGCTGTTGCGCACCAGGTAGGCGGGATAGAACGTGTGCGCGTGGACCTGGTCGTAGTACCCGAAGAAGATGTCGAAACCGTGCTCCTCGGGCACGCCGGTGGAGTCACGCCCGCCGCATCCCCACTTCCCGAAGCCTCCGGTCGCATAGCCGCGGTCTTTCAGCATGGTCGCGATGGTCGGCTCGCCCTCGCGGAGCGGGGTGCCGCCATCGTTGGCGCGGACCGAGGCGTGGCCCGCGTGCAGACCCGTGATCAGGTTGCAGCGCAGCGGCGCACACACGGGCGAGCCCGCGTAGGCGCGGGTGAAGCGCATCCCCTCCGCCGCGAACCGATCGATGTTGGGCGTCCGGATGTAGGGGTTGCCCATGTG
>PKCK01000067.1 GCA_002862085.1 Planctomycetota bacterium
CGCGTAGCTGACCGGCGACGCGGTCCCGATCCAGCGGAGCAGCGCTGCGCGCTCGCGCTCGGAGCCGTTGCGGCCGCCGCCGCCGCCGCCCCCGCCCCCGCCACGCCGGCCGCCGCCCCCACGCCCGCCGCCCGAGCGCAGCAGGCTGAGCACGTACTCACGCGCCTCGTCCTCGTCGGCCGTGGCGAGGTGCTGGATCATCGAGTTGCGGTCGGACCGCTCCGTCCCCTTGCGGAGCAGGGCGATGAGCTCCTCGACCGCCTCCTTGGTCAACGGCGCACGGTTGCGCCGGCCGAGGGAGGCCACGTCGCCGATGATCAAACGTCGCGGCCTGCGCGCGCCGGCCGGAACGTCCGGGGCGTCGGTGACGCCAGCGCGCTCGAAGGCCTCGCCGAAGCACCAGGCGAGTTCCTTCGCCGACACCTCGTAGGGCACCGACAGCAGCACGTCTCCAGCGGGCGACAGGAACACGTGCTGGGGCGCGATGACGGCGCCCGTCGCGTCCGGCTTCAGGATCCGCTCGCGCACCTCGATGTCCGCCTCCTGATGAACGTCGCAGCTGATGCAGCCGAAGCGCTTGCACGCGCCTGAGCGCGAGTGACGATCAGCGGACGCGATGACGTTCGCCGTGTGCCCGGTGAGCGCCGTGAGCGCGCGATCCGTGTAGACGCTCTTCACCGCGCGCTCGTTGGCCGCTTCGCCGTCCATGTTGACCGCGATGAACACGACCTTGCCCTCCGCGTCAGCGCGCTCGAGCGCGAGGTCGAAGGAGTCCTCCCACCGGATCCCCCCGAGGGGCACGACAGCGGTCGTGGCGCCGGCGGCGGCCACGAGGAGGAGCGAGGTGACGATGGGTCGAGAGGGGCCGAGCATGGTCAGGAGCGGTCGGGAGAACGGGGAGGCCGCGCTCGCGCGGTCATGATGATCGACCGAACCCCGCGCCGGCCGCCCCGTTTCGCACCACTCGCAACGCCGTCATGACCGCTCGCGGCCAGCTCGGTCGACACCGATCCACCTGCGACGACGGTCGACGGGGGGGCTCAGAACAGGTCCAGCTGCTTGCACGGCGGAGCGTGTCCGCTGCCCTCACGCCATGGGCCCAGGACCGGGAAGCCCTCGCGGGTGAGCGCGGCGTCGAGGTGCTCCGCGAGGTCGATGGTCTGGGCCTCGTCCCGCTGGTGCAGGAAGACGAACGCGCGCTCGAGGCCCGTCCGGGCCCAGCCTGCGATCCGCGCGGCCCAGGCGTCGAGCCGCGTCGAGTCGGTCGGATCGAGGCCGTTCCCGACGAAGCGCACGAAGGCCTGCCGCGTCGTCAGGGTCATGTGGGCCGCGTCGCGCCGACCGGCCGTGTCGGTGAGGATCCAAGTGACGCCGTTGTCACGCAGCAGCGCGCCGAGGTCGGCGCGGGCCCTGCCGCGGAACCACCGCTCCTCGCGCACCTCGACCGCGAGGTCGACCTCGCCGGACCAGCGCTCCACGAACGCTCGAAGCACGTCGAAGGCCGGCGGTCCCACGAAGGGCGGCAGGGCGAACCAGAGGGGCCCGCACGAGGCTCCGAGCCGCGCCGAGCGCTCGACGAAGCCCCTCATCTCCTCGTCCGCGCCCTCGAGCACGCGCTCGTGCGAGATCCGCGAGGGCAGCTTCGGGCAGAAGAGAAAGCCGCGCGGGACCTGCGAGCCCCAGCGCGCGAAACGCTCCTCGGTGTCCCCGTAGAACGTGCTGTTGAGCTCGTTGGCGGGCAGCGCGCGGGCGTGGGTCCCGAGGGCGTTCCGCGCTCCGCCGCCGAGCCGCGCGACGAGGCCGCTGTCCGACCAGGTCGCCACCCCGATCCGCAGGTCCACCTCCCCCGCAGCGCCGCCCAACACGCCGGCGCAGGACGGATCGTCCGGGGGCAGCGTCCAGTCCACGCCCGAGATGTCGTCGAGGCGTCCGAACTCCATGAAGGGATCTTCGCGGCCGATCACGGGGCCGATGCACGGCCGGGCCCGCGCGCCGACTCCCGGGGGCGCGTCGAGAGGAGCTGCCTCTTCAGCTCGAGCGTCAGGCGCGGACGGACCGGGCCGAGGAGCAGCCCGCGCCCCTTGATGAGGAGCCGTGACCCGTCAGAATCCAGTCATGGATCGCGCGAACGCCTCCGCCGCTCGGGACGTCGACGCCCGCTGGCTGCGGGACGGCGACGGTGAGCACTACGCCGCCGGGCGCTGGCGTACGCGGCGGGCGAGGGAGCGCGATCCGCGGCTCGTGGAGCGCTTGCTCGACGTCCTCGGGCCGCAGGTCCCCCACGAGACGGTCCTCGACGTGCCCTGCGGAACCGGGCGGCTCCGCGCGGGGCTCGAGGCCCGCGGGCTTCGGTGGATCGGCGTCGACATCTCCCCCTCGATGCTGAGCGAGGCCGGCGGACCGCTCGCGAGGGCTTCCGCGGCCGCGCTCCCGCTCCCGGACGACGCGGTGGATCTCGCCGTCTGCTGCCGGCTGATCCACCATTACGCCGACGCCGAGCCGCGCAGAGCGGTCCTCGGCGAACTCGCGCGGGTCGCGCGACGCCACGTGATCGTGTCCTACTGGGACGCCGCCAGCCTCACGGCCTGGCGACGCCGGACCCGCGGCCCGCTGCGGCGGCGCAGGGGGAAGGGGCTGCGGCACGCCGTGACGTGGGAGACCCTCGAGGCCGAGCTGCGCGCAGCGGGCCTGACGCCGCTCCGGCGCCGGTTCTCGATGCGCTGGGTCAGCGCCCAGGCCTTCGTGCTGGCCGAGGTCGACCGCCGCACCTGAGCTCAGCGCTTCTCCCCGGGCTGCTGCGCGTCGATCCAGCGCTCGACGAGCTGCACGAATCCCTCGCGCAGACCCCCGGGATCGTCTCCCTTGGCGAGGAGGGCCCACTCGCGCACCGCGTCCGCCGACACCCCGCTCACCTCGGGCGCTCCCCGCAGGATCTGGGCGAACGTCGCCACGGCCGCGGCGAAGCGCAGGTCCACCGGCGCGCCGTCGAAGGTCGCCCCGCCGTCCCGTCCGGCGACCGCGAAGCCGGTGCTGCTCGTGGAGCCGGGCTCCTTGTAGCGCAGGCGCACCTCCACCAGGCCGTCCCCGGCATAGGCCTCGGGGAGCTCGCGATCCGGCGCGCGCTCCAGCGCCTCGATCTCGCGCGGGAGGTCCACACCGGCCTCGGCGCCGCGCGGAACGACCTCGAAGAGCGCGGTCACGCCGTGGCCCGCGCCGATCTCCCCCGCGTCCTTCTCGTCGTCCAGGAAGTCCCGGTGCTCGAGCCTGCGGTTCTCGTAGCCCACGAGCCGGAACGCCGCCACCTGGGCCGGGTTCCAGGCCACCTGGATCTTCACGTCGCTCGCCACGGTCAGGAGCGTGCCGCCGACCTGTTCGGCGAGGACCTTGCGGGCCTCGAGCTCCGAATCGATCAGGGCGTAGTTGCCGTCGCCGCGGTTCGAGAGCGCCTCCATGCGCTCGTCGCCGCGTGAGGAGTCCCCGAAGCCGAGCACGCTGAGCTCCACGCCGGTCGCCGCCTCCTCAGCGATCAGCTCCTCCAGAGCCCCCGGGCCCGTGACCCCGACGTTGAAGTCGCCGTCGGTGCAGAGGATCACCCGGTTCACGCCGCCCTCGACGAAGTGCTCGCGCGCCACGGCGTACGCCAGTCGGAGACCGGCGCCTCCGTTGGTCGAGCCGCCGCTCTCGAGCCGCTCGAGGGACTGCAGGATCGCCTCGCGGGCCGCCAGGGGCGTCGAGTCGAGGGCGAGGCCCTCGGCGGAGGCGTAGACGGCGACCGCCACGCGATCCTCGGGATGCAGGGACTCCGTCAGGATGCCGAGAGCTCGCTTCACGAGGGGGAGCTTGTCCGGCTGCTGCATCGACCCCGAGACGTCCACGAGGAAGACCAGGTTGGCGCGGCGACGCTGCGCGAGGTCCATCCCCCGCGCCTTCATCCCGATCCGCACCAGTCGGTGCCGCGGCTCCCAGGGAGCCGCGCCCGTCTGAACGGTGACCGCGAAGGGACGCCCGTCCCCGGCGCGCGGCGCGGGGTCGTCGTAGCGGAAGTAGTTGATGAACTCCTCGACGCGGATGGCCTTCGAGTCCGGGGCGCGCCCCTCGAGGATCGCCGCGCGCGCCGACGAGTAGCTCGCCGTGTCCACGTCGATCGAGAAGGTCGAGAAGGGATCGACGTCCACCGAGGTGAACGGGGCCTCCTCGCCGGCCTCGACGGCGAGCTTCATGCCCTGCTGCCGCAGCCCGTCGGAGTCGTTCTCCTCCAGGGCCGGCGCTCGGTGTCTCCCGGGCAGCCCGCGGCCGAGGCTTCGCCTCGTCGCGAAGAACTCGGCGGCCGGAGAGGCCGCGCCGGCGGCCGGAGGCGTGGCGATGGTGCCCTTCCGGCCCGCGGAGCCGACCGTGGACGCGTTGAAGCCCTCGGGGGCGCGCTCGGACGTCCCCGCCTCGAGATCCACCGCCGCCACTTCCGCGTCGGCGGGGCCCTGCTCGACGCCTGCATGTTCGCGGTCGAAGACCCCGAGCCCGACCGCGGCGAGCAGGGCGGCCGCCGCTGCGGTGACGCTGCCGACGAACGCAGGGGACCAGCGCCGTCCGCTCGACGCGCCGCGCCGCGCCGCCAGGGCGATCTCGGCCCGGGCTGCGCCCGTCAGTCCTTCGGTGGTGGGCCCCGACGCGCTGGCCAGCGCGCGGGCGACTCTCCCGTTGACCTCGATCATCTCCTCGAGGACCTGACGGCACGCGGGGTCGCTCTCGAGCGCAGCCTCGATCTCCTCGACGTCGGTCTCGGAGAGCTCCGCCCACTCCTCGAGGGCGAAGGCCATCAGCCGCGGGTCGTCCTTCCACTCGTGCTGCTCGCTCATCGCGCGCCTCCTTCCGGAACCAGCCGGCTCCTGAGTCCCTGGATCGCCGTGTGCAGGATCCAGCCGACGTTGCCCGCGCTCGTCCCCATGACGCCCGCGATCTCCGCGTAGGAGAGCCCCGACTCGAACTTCAGGCGGATGGCCTCCTGCTGGCGGTCGGGGAGGTGATGCAGGGCCTTCAGGAGCTCGTCGTCGCTCCCGATCGAACCGCTCGCCTCGTCCGCCGACGCGGCGGACGCCGCGTCGCCAAGGGCGTCCACGGCGTCCGTGTCCTCGATCGTCGTCATCCGGCTCTCCTTGCGCTGCACGTCGATGCAGATCCGGCGGGTCACGGTGAACAGCCACTCGCGCCCGAGCCCGCCGATGTCCTCCTGGCGGCAGAGCCGCAGGAAGGCCTCCTGGACCGCGTCGCGGCCGCGCTCGACGTCCCCACCCAGGAGCCGCGCCGCGTAGCGCACCAGCGCCCGCTCGTGCTCCGAGAGCAGCGCCTCGACGGCCCGGACACGGGCGTCGGGATCGGCTGCGGCGGAGCGGAAGGGGCTGAAGGGCATGGGCGGGCTCGGGGACCGGATCTACGCCGGGCAGGACGGAGGACCCGGCGCCGCCCTTGGCAGATTCTGGAGTTTTCGCCCGCGCTCCCTCCAGGCCGCCCCCGGAGCCCTACTTGAAGACGGGCTCGGGGCCCGCCCGGCGCCAGTCCCCGGGCTCCACCCCGACCAGGTCGAAGCCCCGCTTCCCGACGGCGAGGGTGCCCTTCACGGTCAGGTAGTTCTGGCGGAAGTCCTCCTTGGACCCCTCCAGGTCGACCTTGGCCATCGCCTCGAGCGCCTCCGGTTCGATCCGGACGCGCACGCTCCGCCTCTTGTCGCCGCCGCGCAGCAGGACGGTGCGCGAGCCATCGTCCTCGTCGAAGAAACGGTCGACGATGCACAGCAGCGTGACCTCCTCGCCGGGAGCGGCCTTCATGGACATCTCCAGGGCCTCGGGCTCGTCCGCCGCGATCCAGTGAGCGGGATCGGCGGCGGCGAGCTCGCGGAACGCATGCACCGCGGCGCCTCGCGCCTCCCACCAGGGGAGCAGCCGCGCGTAGGGACGCTTCTTCCCGCTCTTGTTGGTCTCGGCGTTCCACACGCCGCGCTTCTCGGCCATGGCCTTCGCCTGGTGGGCCGCGAAGCGTTCGTGATCGAGGCGGCTGTGGCCGTACTTGTTGAAGTACGGGCTGAGGCCCATGCGCACGAGGAGCAGGTTGAAGTCCACGCCCTCTTCGGTGATGACGTGGCACAGCAGCCGCCCGTAGACGTCGCGCTGCTCGACGCCGCCCGGGAAACGCAGTCCGACGCGCACGGGCCCCGCCTCGGGGGAGCGCGGCGTGAAGAACCCCTGGGTCCAGCCGGTCACGAGATCGCCGTAGCGGGTGGATGGCTTCGAGGGGGAGAGCTCGCGCTCCATGAACTTCTCCTCGGTGTCGACGGAGAGCAGCCTGAGCTTCTCGCGCTGGCCCTCGCGCTCGACCCAGAGAGTGTCTCCGTCGATCACGCGGAGCACGTCGAAGAGCTCCTCCGGGGCGCCGACGGAGCAGTCGCGGAGCACCTCGGGGAAGCTCGCCTGCTTGGGGTAGGCGTTGACGTCCGGAGCGCGCCCCTGGAGCGGAGCGGCCAGGGCCGGCGCGGAGGCGAGGGCGAGGAGCGGCGTGAGGGCGAGGAGGAAGCGGGTGCGCATGGTCCAGGCGTCGGGGCGACGAGTCGAGCTCGGGGGGGAGGGCGGGCGGCATTCTCCAGACCGTCCCGCAGGGCCGCTCAGGGATTCGACCGATTCGTCCGATGGACGCGAGAGCCTCTCGCCCCCCCCTCCCATGAGCCTCACCCGCACCTTCGCCCTCGTCCTCCTCCCCACCCTGACCTTCGGCGCCGTGCTTCTCACGGGCAGCATCGAGCCGCTCCGGGCCGCCGGACGAGCCGCTCCGACAGCGTCCCTGTCGGGCGTCATGGTCAACAGCGTCGTGGATGCGAAGGGCCCGACCCGCCCCGAGCGAGCCTTCTGCGGGACCGAGCACGGCACGCGCCTCGCGCTGCTCGTGAGCGATCCGGACGCCGAGATCGTGGGCTTCGACCGGGATGCATCCGCTGTCGAGGCCTTCGTGGACAGCACGGGCAGGTCGCTCCTCGATCCCGACGGTCAGACCTCTCCGTTCGGCTTCACCGAGCGGATCCTGGGGGACGGCGGGCGTCTCGCGCTCGAGCTCGACGGCCCGCGGACTCCAGCGAAGCGAGCCACGTGGGTCCAGGCTCGGGGAGAGGTCGCGGTGACGATCGCTCGTCACAAGGGAACGTGGAGCTCGGACCGCGCCCCCATCCAGGCCGGGACGACGATGCGCTGCGGCCCCTACACCTTCGAGGTGGTGCGCGCCGAGACGCCGCGCTCCGGCGAGCCCCTCGAGCTCGAGCTCCACACGAAAGGCCCCGCCGAGCACGTCACGTCCTGGACGCTGGTGGACGGCGACGCGCAGCACGAGCTGCGCCGCAGCTCGACCATGAGCTTCGACGGCACCTCCCGGGTGACGCTGCAGTGCCCGGTGAACCCCGACGCCGCGGCGCTCCTCATCGAAGCCTGGACAGATCCTCGCGCCGTGCGCGTGCCGTTCTCCCTGAAGGCGCGCGTCGGCGAGGTGCGCTGAGCCGCGCGCTCCTTCAGCGGGGGAACCACTCGAGCATGGCGCGCGCGACGAGTTCGTGCCCGAGCCGGCTCGGATGGTTCACCTGGCTCATCAGCTCGTCGAGCGCGCCGCCCCCGGCCACGTGGGCGTCGAAGGCCGCGAGGCTGTCCACGAGGCCGATCCCGTACTCCGCGGCGAGGTCCCGCACCTGTCGGGCGTGCTGGCGGAGCGGATCCTCCGGGTCGTCGAGCTTCGCGCGGGTGTCCGACGTCGGCGTCAGGAGGATCACGGGGACGTCCCTCTCGAGGCACGCCTCGATCATCGATCGCCACGCCTTCTCCGCGCGCGCGAGCCCGATCCTCCGGTCGTTGAGCGAGTAGTCGATCGTCACGACGTCCGGGCGATGGCAGAGGACCTCCTTCTCGAAGCGCGCGGCGCCGGACTCCGAGTTCTCGCCCCCTATGGCCGTCACGATCACGTTCGTCGGCGCGAAGGGATAGCGCTCGTCGAGCCCGCGATGCAGGAGCATCGGGTAGCTGTCCGCGGTCTTCACCAGAGGCGTGCGCGCGTACCCGGCGGGCACGCTGTGGCCGTGGACCACGACGTTCACGGTGCGATTCCGCGGCCACTTGCGGCGGAGTTCCTTGGCCAGGGGCTCGAGGTAGGTGCGGCGGAGCGGAGGTGGCGGCAGGAAGCCGTGCTCGGCGAGGAAGACCTCCATGCGGTCCACGTGCTCGTGGAAGACCGCGTTCTCGGACGACGCGATGTCCGCTCTGTTCCGCGGGTTGAAGTAGCCGTGACCCGCGCCCTCGGTCTCGTGGAGCTCGCAGATCGCCCCGACATCCAGCGCGGCCCGGCGGAAGCGGCGCGCCGCCGCGATCGGCACGGTCCCGTCCTTCGTTCCGTGGAACAGGATCGCGGGCGGCTGCCCGGCCCGCACCTGGTGCACCGGTGACATGGCCCGGGCGTCGTCGCCGAGACGCTTCGCGCCGTACCCGTCCGCGGCGAAGGTGTCGATGACCGGGTTGAAGAGCATGAGGAGTGCGGGCACGCAGCTGATCGACACGTCCTCTCCCTCCTCGTCGAACCCTTCGACGAGGGCGGTCGCGGCCGCCAGATGCCCGCCTGCAGAGCCCCCGCCCGCTGCGATCCGCTCGGGATCGACGCCCAGGACGCCGGCGTTGGCTCGCACGAAGCGCATGGCGCTCTTCGCGTCGCGCACGCAGTCCTGGGGGGGCGTGCCGTGACGCCGCTCGACCCGGTACTCGGCGCAGATCGCGACCATGCCCCGCGCCGCCAGGGCGCGGCTCTGGGGATGGAACTGCGCGGGCGTCCCCCCCATCCAGCCGCCGCCGAAGAAGAACACGACCGACGCCCGGCGGTCCGTGGCCGCCCACCCTTCAGGCTTGAAGACCTCGAGCTGGAGGGTGACGGGGTCGCCCTTCGCGTCGGTCGTCTCCTTGAAGAGGACGATCTCGGGTTCGGCCGCGGCGGACTGCGCAGCAGCGGCGGGCGCAGCGGGACCCGACTGGCCGTGGACGGCGGCGAGGACGAGGGGCGCGAGGACGAGGAGCTTCAGCATCGAGGGGCGAATGGAGCCGCGGGGAGCCCCACGACCCTCTCACGCTCCACGTGCGCCCCGCAAGCCCCCACGGTGGAGAGCGGACCGCGGCCGCCCCGGGGCCGCGTCAGTTCCGGTAGCTCTGGAGCGGCGCGGGGATCCGGCCGCCGCGGCGCCAGAGCGCCTCGCAGCCGAAGGCCCCCGGATCCTGGACGATGGCCGTGCCGAGCAGCCCGCCCCAGTCGTGGGTCTCGCCGGGGCCCTTGCCGGGCACGGGGATGGCGCGGACCGCGGTGGTCTTCTGGTTGACCATGCCGATCGCGAGCTCGTCGGCGAGGAGCCCCGTGAGGGTCGACGGGCTCGTGTCGCCCGGGACCGCGATCATGTCGAGGCCCACCGAGCACACGGTCGTCATCGCCTCGAGCTTCGCGAGGGACAGCGCGCCCGCGGCCACGGCGTCGATCATGCCCTGATCCTCGGACACCGGGATGAACGCGCCGGAGAGGCCGCCGACGGACGACGACGCCATGGCGCCGCCCTTCTTGACCGCGTCCGTCAGCAGCGCGAGGGCCGCCGTCGTGCCGGGCGCGCCGGTGCGCTCGACGCCGATGAGCTCGAGGATGTCCGCCACCGAGTCCCCCACCGCCGGGGTCGGCGCGAGGGAGACGTCGACGATGCCGAAGACCGTGCCGAGCCGGCGCGCGGCCTCGCGGCCCACGAGCTCGCCCATGCGAGTGATCTTGAAGGCGGTGCGCTTGATGGTCTCGGCGACGGCCAGGAGGTCGGCCTCGGGATCGAGGCGCGCGAGGGCCGAGCGCACGACGCCCGGACCGGACACGCCGACGTTCAGCACGGTCTCGGGCTCGCCGATGCCGATGTGCGCGCCGGCGATGAAGGGGTTGTCCTCCACCGGGTTCGAGAAGCACACGAGCTTCGCGCAGCCGAGCCCGCCCTCGTCGGCGGTCAGCTTCGCGGTGTCGAGGACGACCTGGGCGAACTTGGCCGTGGCGTCCATGTTGATCCCCGCCTTCGTCGTGGCGAGGGAGACGCTCGAGCAGACGCGCGAGGTCTCGGCGAGGGCCTCGGGGATCGAGTTCAGCAGCGCCTCGTCGGCGCGCGTGAACCCCTTGTGGACGTAGGCGGTGTAGCCGCCGATGTAGTCGATGCCGATCTCGGCCGCCGCCGCGTCCATGGCGCGGGCGAAGGGCACGAGGTCCTCGGAGGCCGACGCGGCCGCCACCAGCGCGATCGGCGTGGTGCTGACGCGCTTGTTGATGATCGGCACGCCGAGGTCCGCCTCGATCCCGCCGGCGACCTCCACGAGGTTGCGCCCGTGGTGGACGATCTTGGTGTAGACCTTCTCGGCCGCCGACTCGAGGTCGGGGTCGGCGCAGTCGAGCAGGCTGATGCCGAGGGTCGTCGTGCGGATGTCGAACGTCTCGAGCTCGAACATCCGCACCGTCTCGAGGATCTCGGAGTCGGTGAACGGCATGGCTGAGCGCTAGACGCGGTGCATGAAGCGGAAGACCTTCTCGTGCATGACGCGGACGACGTAGTCGCTCTCCCCGCCGAGGCACTGGAGGGTGTCCTTGAGGGCAGAGAAGTCGCGGCCCGGGGGCACGGCGCAGGTGAGCACCATGTGGAAGTACGCGCCGACGGTGCGCTGGCTGATGTCACGCACGTCGCACTCGGCCGCCCCGAGGGCGGCCGTCACCTCGGCGAGCACTCCGGGGCGGTTCCTGCCGACGACGGTCACGACGAGGCCGATGCCGTCCGTGCTCGAGGGCTCGGGGAGGTGCGGCAGGGTGCGGGCCGCGCGGGCCGCGTCGGGGCCGCGGTCCGGGACGGGCGGCGCGTAGGCGCCGGCGGGGCCGACGATCTCGATGCCGGCCGAGGCCGCGGCCTCCGCGGCCTGGGGCGTGACGACGGTCTCCCCGTCCAGCTGGATCCGGGGGCCGCCCAGTCGCCGCACGTCTTCGGCGGTCAGGAAACGTCGTGCCATCGCTCGCTACTCCTCATTCGGCCCCGAAGGGCTCCGGGCCGCTGGGCCCGATGCGCGTCACGACGGCGCGCCCGTCCTCGACGTGCACCACGTAGGTCCCGTCGTTCGATCTGATCTTGTTCCATAGCTCGGACGAGGGCGCGGCGCCCGCGCCGGTCCCGTCCGAGTAGACGACCCGCATCCCGCGCGAGAAGGCGAGGTCGAGGGCCGCGGGCGTCGCGATCCTGTCGGGACCCAGCACGAGCTCCCTCGCCGAGGGCGCCATGCGGCGCACGTCGGCTTCGGTCACGAGCTGCTTCCGGGGGGCCATCGGATCGGATCCCTGCGGGGTCAACCATCGAGCGCACGGGCGCCCTACAGGTGCGCCGCGAGGTCGGGGTGGGGCTTGGCGATGACGACCTGGCGCGCGAGGCGGGCGGCCGACTCGGCGCTGCGGGCGCCGGCCTGGACCGAGCTGCGCACGTCGCTCACCTCGCCCATCATGGTGACGTAGCTCTTCCCGCCGAGACCGTTGGCGATGCGCAGCTCGAGGAGGTCGACCCCGGCCTCCTTGAGGGCGAGGTCGGCCGCGACGATGCACGACGCCACGGTGGTCGTCTCGATCACCCCGAGAGCGTCGAGCTCGCCTGGAGTGATGGGTTCGTCCTCGCGCTTGAGGGCCGCGCACACGCCGGGGTGCACCTGCGGGATGAGCAGCTGGTCGACGAGGTCGCCGCGCAGGATCTCCGCGCCGCGCCGCAGGGCGCTGCGCAGGTCCTCGACGGACCCGGTGAAGAGCGTCACGTACTTGCCCGGCTGGACGTGCGTGGCGAAGAGGAGCTCGATGTCGCTCTCCCACAGGATCGCGTCGGTCATCTCGATCCCGACCGCCACGCTCGAGCTCTCGAGCAGCGCGATCGCCGGCTTGAGCTCGGCCGGGTGGAGCGTCGGGTTGTAGTCGTTTCTCTGCATGGGAGGAGCGCGGGCGCGGCCCGCGGGTGGTCATGTGCTGGAGGCAGGTGAGCGGCGGGGGTCAGGCCTCGTCCCCGTCCACGTGGCCGCCGATGCGCCGGCCGTCGTCCAGGTCCATCCGATCGATGATCCCGGCGATGGCCGTCTGGAAGCCGACGTCGTGGCCCTTGCCGATGGCGTGACGCGCGGCGCGGCCGTGGACGACCAGGACCCGCTCGCCGATGCCCGCGCCGATCGGATCGGCGGCGATCATCGTCTCGGCGGATTCCCTGCCGTCGGTCGTGAAGGGACGCACCACGAGCAGGCGCAGCCCCTCGAGCGTCGCGTCCTTCCTGGTCGCCCAGACGTTGCCGATGACGGTGGCGACGTGCATCAGGAGGCGCCCCCCGCGGCGGTCTGCTTGTGCTCGGGGCGCCAGGTCTCGGGCGCTCCGGGGGCGTGGACGTCATCGACGATCCCGACGATGGCCGCCTCGTAGGCGAGGTCCGCGTCGCCGCCGCAGGCGACGCGAGCCGCCTTGCCGAAGGCGACGATCACGTGCTCGCCGACGTCCGCGCCGACGGGATCGACGGCGACGACGGGCGTCACCTTGGGCGCGCCGGGCTCGTCCATGTCGTCACAGGCCTGGACGACCAGCAACCGCTTGCCGTCGAGGTCCGAGGACGAGCGGGTGGCCCAGACCTGACCGACGACCCTGCCGAGGAACATCGCTCAGGCCCCCGTGGGCGCGTCTCGCGCCGTCTCGAGCGCGCGCCTCACGGCGCGCACGGCCTCGTCGATCTCGGCGTCGCTGCCGCACAGGCGCAGTCGCCCGACGGCCCCGGCCGTCCGCATGGACGCGATCCGGATGGGCGCCGCCTTCTCGGCCTCGTTCGCGCAGCGCACCACGTGCACCGCGGGTGAGACCTCGAGGGTGTAGAGCGTGTCGTCCCCCAGCACGAGCATGCCGCCGCGCGCCTGGTTGAGCAGGGTCGCGTGGTGCGGCGTGATCTTGCGGATGACCTCGTCGGTGTGGACCTCGGGGGCGGGCTGGTCCTCCCAGCGTCTGCCGAGAGCCGAGAGGATCTCGCGACCGGCCGCGAGCACCTGCCCCTGGTCCGACGAGTGCACCTCGAGGCTTCCGAAGTGCCGCTCGGTCATGAGCGCGCCCGGCGCGACGTCGCATCGCTTGAGCGCGATGTCGAGGAGCCGGTTCACCACGATGCCCGGGCGTACCTCCAGCCAGAACGCGCTCTCCCCCTCGACGGGGAAGTAGCCGTCCGACTTCATGGCGCTGATGGCGGCGTACTGCGGCTGCATCTGGTCCAGATGCACCGCGCCGCGCAGCTCCACGCTGGTCAGCGAGGTCGGGCTCACGGGTGGATCGAGTCAGCGCCTGCGCTCGGGAGCGCAGGCTCCGCTCGCTCAGGCGTCGCCCTCGGGGAGGTAGCCCTCGAGGTCGGTCGAGGGGCGCGGGATGACGTGCACGGAGACGAGCTCGCCGACGCGACGCGCCGCGGCGGCGCCCGCCTCGGTGGCGGCCTTCACCGCGCCGACCTCGCCGCGGACCATGACGGTCACGAGGCCTGCGCCGGACTTCTCCTTCTTGAGGAGGGTGACCTTGGCGGCCTTGCACATGGCATCGGCGGCCTCGACGGAGCCGACGAGACCCTTGGTCTCGATGAGGCCGAGCGCGATCTCGGATTCGGTGGCCATGGGAACTTGGGTGTCCTTGGGATCAAAAGGGGGTGGAGCGCCGCGCGGTGACGATCACGCGGTGCAGGAATGGGTGGCGGGGTCGTGATGCGGGCAGCCGCCGCAGGGGCCCATCGGGCAGCCACTGCCGGCGTTCTGCATCATCGACTCGATCTCGGCGGGGGTCAGCGCGACGCCCTGCTCCGGAGCGGAGGCTCCGCCGCGCGAAGGCTGCGGCTGGGGCCGCGGAGCGGGCGCGGACACCGGCGCGGCCGGCGTCGGCGCGCTCGCGCCCGTGGTGAAGCGCGGCGCCGACCCGCTGGTCAGCGACGGCCCCATGCCCACGGGCACGGGCCCGGACCGGCTCGATCCGCCGGCGGGCTCGGGGGCGACGCGCGCGCGCACCGTGGGCTTCGGCGGCGGCGTGAAGGTCGACGGCGCAGCGGGCGCCGCGGGCTTCACGGGCGGCGAGCTCATCTTCGGCGCCGCGCCGCGGGGCGCGTCCGGGATGGCGACGGGCTCGCCGACGCCGCTCCGGCGGCCGGGGTCCCCGTCCATCATCGAGCCGCGCGGCATGCCCGATCCGGTCATGGCCGCGGCCCGCTCGTGGGCCTTGCGCTCGCGCTCCCTCCAGTCGCTCGTCGGGAAGGCGACGCGCTTGAGGTTCACGAGGTGCTTCGCGGTGATGTTGTCGCTCGTGATGTTCCCGGCCTGCGGTCCGCAGCCGAGGGAGAACGACGGCACGAGGTTCGTCGAGAAACCGACCGCCCCCATCGAGGAGGGGCCGTTGGCGACGATCCGGCTCGCGGGCTTCGCGAGGAAGAAGGCGTCCAGCACCTCGCGGTCGCCCGCGTGCACCGAGATCGTGTGGCCGAGCCCTCCGTAGTGGAGGAGCTCCTTCGACACCGCGCAGCCCTGCTCCCACCCGTCGACGACGTGCACGCTGAGCAGGGGGCAGAGGATCTCGATCGAGAGCGGGTGGTCGCGGCCGACGCCGTCCTGGAAGGCCAGGAGGACCGTCGTGGACTGCGGCACGTGGAAGCCCGCCATGTCCGCGACCCGCCACGGGTCGAGGCCGACGATGTCGGGGTTCATCGCGCCGCGCTGGTTGCAGAACGCCTCGAGCTTCTTGCGCTCGGCGTCGCTCGCCACGTGGGCGCCGCGGGCCTCCATCTCGGCCAGGAAACGGCCGGCGATCGGCCGGTCGAGGACGAGCGCCTGCTCGGAGCAGCACAGGGTCGCGTTGTCGAAGCTCTGGCTCGACACGACCGCCTCGGCGGTCTTCGCGAGGTCGGCCGTGCGATCGACGTAGGCCGGCACGTTGCCGGGGCCGACGCCGTAGGCCGGCTTGCCGCTCGAGTAGGCCGCGCGTACGAGGCCGCTGCCCCCCGTCGAGAGGATCACCGCGACGTCGCGGTGCTTCATCAGGGCGCCCGTCGACTCGATGGTCGGATTCGTCAGGCAGACGACGAGATCCGCGGGACCGCCGGCGCGCTCGATGGCGCGGCGCATGACCTCGCAGGTCTCCGCGATGCAGCGCTTGGCCCGCGGATGGGGCGAGACGACCACGGCGTTGCGGCCCTTCACCGAGATGAGGGCCTTGTACATCGTGGTCGAGGTGGGGTTCGTCGTCGGGACGATGCCCGCCACGACGCCGACCGGGGTCGCCACCTCGTGGACGCCGCTCTGCTCGTCGCGGCTGACGAAGCCGACGGTGCGCTCGTCCTTGATGGAGTCCCAGACGCCCTCGGACCCGAAGAGGTTCTTCAGGATCTTGTAGTGGACGCGCCCGATCCCCGTCTCGTCGACGGCGAGCCGCGCGAGGTCGTGGGCGGCGGCCGCCGCCGCCTCGGCCATGGCCCTGACGACGCGGTCCGTCTGCTCCTGGCTCCACGACGCGGCCAGCTCCTGCGCCGCCTTGGCGCGGGAGACCGCGTCGCGCACCTCTTGCAGCGCGCGCAGGTCGGGATCCATACCCTTCAAACCGGGGGCTCCGAAGCACTGGCACGGCCGCCCGGGGACTCGCCCCGCGCGTCACCGCGCCGCCGGATCACTTCGGCTTGACGCCCGGGGGCCCCATCGGGGGCAGGATCTTCGCGAGTTCGTCGTGCGGACGCGGGATCACGTGCACGCTGACGAGCTCGCCCACGCGGCGAGCCGCGGCGGCGCCGGCGTCGGTGGCGGCCTTGACGGCGCCGACCTCGCCCTGGACGAAGAAGGTCACGAGTCCGGCGGACACGCGCTCGTGTCCGGAGAGCTCGACCATCGCGGCCTTGACCATCGCGTCAGCGGCCTCGATGGCGCCGACCAGGCCCTTGGTCTCGACCATGCCCAGCGCCATCGGACGCTTGGACTTCGCGGCGGGTTTCGTCGCCATGAATCGTGGGAGTGCGGTTGGAGCCCGGGGGGGCTCGGCTGAGGGGGGCGCCCGGCGACTCGCACCGGGCGGAAGGAGGATCAGCAGCGATCCTCGGGGCGGGCAGTCTAGAGCCCCCCCAGGGCCCGGGCAATGCGGTCCAGCGCCGCCGCGCGCTCCCGCACCCCCCTTGTCCACCGCGAGCTGCGGCCTGGCGGGCCTCCCGTGGAGGTCGCAGGACCGATTCCTCGACCGGAACCCGAGGACGGGTCCGGCCCGGAGCGCCCCCGGGCGCGGGGAGGTCACGGCATCGCCGCCCCGGAGGTCGCCATCGATCCAGCCAGGGCATCGGATGAGGGGCTCCGCGAGGCATCATGGGTGGATGAGCCTGTCCGGACTCCCAGGCGAAGCCCGCGAGCGCGTCCGCAAGGACGTCCGCGCCACGCTGCAGTTCCACCGCGACCTCGCGCGGGGGACGGTCGCGACGAAGTCCGCGAAGTTCATCGTCTCGCGCGGGGGCGTGGCGCCCGGCCCGCCGTCGGCGGAGGGCTTCACCGCGGAGGTCGAGGACCCCGCGGGGACCGAGACCGTGCACCTGACCTGGGCGAAGCCCGGGGACGTGCGCTGCACCTGCGCGACCATGAAGCGCCTCGGGACCTGCGCCCACGCCCTCGCGGTCCTCGAGACGCTCTTCGCCGAGCTGCACCGGCGCGCGCCCGCCCCGGCCCCCGACCCCGAGCCGTCGGAGGACGCGGGCGACGCCGCATATCTCTCGCGTCTGGAGTCCCTCGGCGCGCGCCTGACCCGGGATCGCCGCCGCGCCGTCCGCGCCTCCCAGGCCCACACCGACCCCTGGGCCCGGGCCGCCCATCGCGGCGAGGAGGTGCGCTACGTCCTGCGGTTCGCGGAGCGTGGCGAGGCGGCGAGCTTCCGGCTGGAGGCGCAGGCTCGCCCGCGCGGCGACGAGCGTCCCGACGCGTGGCGCTCCGTCCCCATGGCCGTCGAGGCCACCTCCGAGGAGGAGGCCCTCGCCCTCTTCGGACCCGAACACGCCGCCGTCGCCGCCATCGCGAGCGGCGCGCCCGACGCCGAGAAGCTCGTCTCCAGCGCGCTCCACCGCGCCGTGGGCCTCGCCTACGTGGACCGCGTCCTCGCCCCGACGCTCCTGAACGCCGCGGCCCGGGCCGGCAGCCTCCTGGTTCGCCCCGCGGCCGGCGGCGCTCCACGCCCCCTCGACCTCGAACTCGACGGCCACGCGCGCCTCGAGATCGTCGCCGTCGAGAACGCGCGCGCCGATGCCTGGACCCTGACCGGCCGCGTCGCGCTCCCCGGCGGCGCGCGCGTCGCCCTCCACGGCGTACTGGCCGTGAGCAGCGACGGCGTCATCGCCGTGGCCCACTCCCCCGCGGGCGCGACGCTGGCGCTCCTGGACGCGCCGGGCGCTCGCCACGTCATCGAGGAGCTGCGCGCCGGGCCCCTCGTCGTGCCTCACGACGACGAGTCGGTCCTCGCCACCATCGCCGGCGTCGCGACCCTCGCCGACGACCGCCTGCGCGAGGCCGCCCACCCCATTCGCCCTTTCCCGTGCCTGCGCGTCGATGCGCCCCTGCACGCCGGAGGCCGGGCCGCCGCCCGGGGCGTCACGATGCGCTGCACGCTCGAGTTCGACTACGGCGGGACGCGCGTTTCGTTCGACAGCGTCGACGAGGTCGTCCCCAGCCTCGACGGACGCGTCGTGGCGCGCGATCGCGCGATGGAGGCGGCCGCGATCGCGCGCTTCTTCGATCTCGGCGGCGAGCGCACGGCCTCGGACGTGCGCGCCGAGCACGACGCGTCGGTCAGCGGCGCGCGCTTCGAGGGCATGGTCGGGGTCCTGCTCGACGAGGGCTGGCAGGTCGTCGCCGAGGACCAGCTCCTCAAGGCTGCCACCAGCGTCAGCATCTCCGTCGCCTCGGGCGTCGACTGGTTCGAGCTCGCCGGCGGCATGACCTTCGGCGACGAGGAGATCCCCTTCCCCGAGATCCTGCGCGCCGCCCAGGCCCGCCGCGGCTACGTCACCCTCGGCGACGGCTCGCGCGGGATGCTCCCCGACCGCTGGCTCGAGCGCTGGCGCGTCGCCGCGCTCGGCGACGAGACCGGGAACGGCACGGTCCGCTTCGACCAGGAGCGCGCCTGGGCCCTGGCCGGCGTCTTCGACGGCGCGGACGAGGACCCCACCGCGAAGCTCGAGGCCGACGCGGACTTCCGCGCCCTCCGCGCCAACCTCGAGCACCTGACCAGCCCCGGCCCGCGGGACGCCCCGGAGAGCTTCCAGGGCACGCTCCGCCCCTACCAGCGCGAGGGCCTCGGCTGGCTCATGATGCTCGACGAGGTCGGCCTCTCGGGATGTCTCGCCGACGACATGGGCCTCGGCAAGACCGTGCAGCTCCTCGCGTACCTCGCGCACCGCCGGGAGAACGGTCCGGGCGGGCGCAGCCTCGTCGTCGCGCCGCGCAGCCTCGTCTTCAACTGGCTCGCCGAGGCGCGGCGCTTCGTGCCGGGGCTCACCGCGATCGACTTCTCTGGAACCAACCGCTGGCGCCGTCTGGAGAGCGCGCCGGAGGACGCGCTGCTGGTGACGACCTACGGCTCGCTCCGCCGCGACGCCCGGCGCTTCGCCGACACCACCTTCGACGTCGTCGTGCTCGACGAGGCGCAGGCCATCAAGTCCAGCGACAGCCAGACCGCGCGCGCCGCCAAGTCGATCGGCGCGCGCCGCCGCGTATCCCTCACCGGCACGCCCATCGAGAACCACCTGGGCGATCTGTGGAGCCAGCTGGAGTTCCTCAACCCGGGCATGCTCGGCGCGTCCTCGGCCCTCGAGCGACTCGGAGGCACTCGCTCCGCCGAGGACCTCCTCGACGAGGGCCGCGACCTGCTCTCGCGCGCGCTCCGGCCGATCCTCCTGCGCCGGACGAAGGAGTCCGTCCTCCACGACCTGCCGCCGAAGACCGAGCAGGTCCTCCGCGCTCCTCTCACCGGCGCCCAGCGCGCCGCCTACGACGGCCTCGCGGATCACTACCGCAAGGAGCTCAGCCTCTCCAAGCGCGAGAAGCGCCGCGCCGAGGACGAGGGCGAGGAGCGCCCGGAGCTCAACGTCCTCGCCGCCCTCACGCGCCTGCGCCAGGCCGCGTGTCATCCCGGCCTGATCGACAAGACGCTCATCCCCGAGCGCTCCGGCAAGCTCGACCTCGTCCTGCCCATGCTGGAGAGCCTCGTCCGCGCCGGCTCGAAGGCCCTGGTCTTCTCGTCCTTCACGGGTCTCCTCGGCCTCGTCCGCACGCGGCTCGAGACGCTCCGCGTGCCCTACCTCCTCCTCGACGGCGCGACGAAGGATCGAGGCGCGCTCGTGGAGCGCTTCCAGACCTCCGAAAAGGCCCAGGTCTTCCTCATCTCCATCAAGGCGGGCGGCGCGGGCCTCAACCTCACCGCCGCCGACTACGTCTTCCTCCTCGACCCGTGGTGGAACCCCGCCGTCGAAGCCCAGGCCATCGACCGCGCCCACCGCATC